>JBLHRL010000007.1:0-80686 GCA_047625975.1 Arenicella sp. | reverse complement strand
GGCTTGGCAGGTGCGCGGGTTAAAACCACCGCCGATCGAATTGATACCTTAGATGTCTCCGTTACTTCGGGCGATCACGCTGTCGGTGTCGAGCCGTTTATAGCAGACCAAGTAACCGTATTGCGGGGCTCTAGCACACTTCTATACGGTAGCGGAGCCATCGGCGGTGTGGTCGATGTATCGACATCAAGAATCCATGGTGAAATGATCGAAGGTATTACTGGTCGTGCACAATTACGAGCGGCTGATAACGCCAATGCTAGCAACGGCGCATTTACCGTCGATGTGCCGGTTGGTAGCAATATAGTGTTACATGTTGATGGTTTCTTAAGCGATGCTGATGACTTTGAAATTCCTGGGTTTGCTGAGTCTGCGTTTCAAATCGCCGCGGAAGAAGCCGAAGAAGAGGGTGAAGAACATGAAGGTGAAGAACACGATGAGGAAGAAGAAGCCTATGGCGTACTAGAAGGCAGTCGATCAGAGCGCCGTGGCGGGGCGGTAGGCCTTAGCTTTATCGGAGACAATGGCTTTGCTGGTTTCTCGGTCAGCTCACTCAACGCAGACTACGGACTTGTCGGTGGTCACGGACACGAGGAGGAGCACGAGGGCGAGCACGAACATGAAGAAGAGGGAGGCGCCGAGGAAGAAAGTGAAGAGCCAGGTATGATCGACTTATCGCAAACACGTTTTGATTTCGAAGCTCAGCTTAACAACCCCTTCAACGGCATCGAAAGCATTAATTTTCGCTTAGGTGTGAACGACTATGAGCATAATGAATTCGAGCCAAACGGTGAAATAGGTACCCGATTTAGCAACGAGGCATGGGAGGGGCGCGTAGAACTTCGACATGAACCCTTAGCTGGTTTTGAAGGTGCTCTTGGCATTCAACTGGGCGATCGAGAGTTCAGCGCGGTTGGTGAGGAAGCCTTTGTACCGCCAGTTGCCACCGAAACACTCGGTTTGTTCTGGGTTGGACAACGAGCATTAGGTAACGCTGAGTTGGAAGCTGGAATCCGTTATGAACAGGTTGACCACGCGCCCTCAACACAAGGCTTGCCTGATCTCAGTTTCGATTCATTTAGCGCATCAGTCGGCCTAGTCGGCTCACTGAACGAATCGTTAACCTTATCTGGCATGGTAGACCTTTCGAGCCGAGCTCCTACCGCTGAAGAGCTATACAGTAATGGACCTCATCTTGCCACCAATGCCTTTGAAATTGGTGACCCGAATCTAAATGAAGAAGACGTTGTTGCTCTCACTCTTTCCGCCAGTTATGTAAATGCAAGACTGGAGCTGGACAGCAGTATTTACACAATGCAGTTCCAAAACTACATCTATGAAATAGTCACAGATGAAGAAATGGATGAGTTGCCGGTGTTTCGGTGGCAGCAAGGCGATGCCAATTTTACTGGGGTGAACCTCAAGGGTCTGTTTCACTTAGCCACGATTGGCGATGGTGATTTAGACTTTAACTTTCTGTTCGATGTAGTGCGCGGTGAATTGGATAATAGTTCAAACGGCAACAATAATCTTCCACGGATTCCGGCATCACGTAGCAGCGTTGGGCTGTCGTGGACACATGATTCTTGGCAGGCCAGCATTGATTACCTAAAGGTTAATAATCAAAATCGGATAGCAAGCTTCGAACTGCCCACCGACAGCTACGAAGACTTGAGTCTGTTCGTGCAACGCAAATTTGCGATAGCGGGTAATGAGCTTAGCCTGTTCCTGCATGGCCGCAATCTAACTGATGACGAGCAGCGTCATCATGCTTCCATTGTTAAGGATTTTGCACCTGCGCCAGGCCGTCGTTGGGAGGTTGGAGTTCGTATGGACTTCTGATCAATTATTACTCAAACGGTCAGAGCAATTAGAAGGGCTGCGAGAACATCGCAGCCTTTTTAACCGCACAACATACAGCAGTAACTTAAAACACAAATTATGCTAAATATAGACAAACTTCCCGTTACCGTACTTTCTGGCTTTCTAGGGGCGGGAAAAACCACAGTGCTCAGTCACATACTAAATAATAGGGAGGGTAAAAAAGTAGCCGTAATTGTCAACGATATGAGTGAAATCAACATCGATTCATCAATGATTCAAAATGATGTAACGCTCAACCGCAGCGAAGAGAAACTAATAGAAATGAGTAATGGTTGCATATGCTGCACCTTACGCGAAGATTTATTGCTAGAAGTAAACAAACTTGCTAAAGAGAATCGTTTTGACTACCTAGTTATCGAGTCGACAGGAATCTCTGAGCCCTTACCCGTGGCTGAAACGTTTACCTTTGCCGATGAGTCTGGTGTGTCGTTATCTGATGTGTCGACCTTAGACACGATGGTGACTGTTGTGGATGCCGTGAACTTTCTAAAAGATTATGAAGAAGCACAATACTTACAAGACACTGGAGAGTCTCTGGGTGAGGAAGATGAACGCAGCGTGGCTGATTTACTCGTAGATCAGGTCGAATTCGCTGATGTTATTCTGCTTAGTAAGACTGACTTAGCCAAAGCGGGTGACGTCGAACGTCTAACCGCTATTCTTAAAACTCTGAATACCACGGCTAAGATCATTCCAATTAAACATGGCGAAGTCGATATTAATGCTGTGCTCAATACAGGTCTATTTGATTTTGAGAAGGCAGAAAAAGCGCCAGGTTGGCTTGCGGAGATGCGCGGTGAGCATATACCTGAGACCGAGGAATATGGAATCAGTAGCTTTGTTTATGAGGCGCGCCGCCCGTTTAACCCTGAAAAATTTCATCAATTTCTCCACAACACGGAACCGTATGGCAAGCTGATTCGCTCGAAAGGGTTCTTCTGGTTAGCGTCACGCCCAGAATTTGTGGGCACATGGAATCAGGCTGGTGGCATCGCTCGATATGGTTTTGGTGGAATGTTCTGGAAGTCAGTTCATAAAGATAATTGGCCTACAGAAGAAGAGGATCTTGCGTCTATAAGCGAAAAATGGATTGAGCCCTTCGGTGACATGCGTCAGGAGTTGGTATTTATTGGTCAAAACCTTAATAAAAAAGAAGTTACTCGAGCTCTAGATGATTGCTTATTAAGCGAAGAAGAAGTCTTGCGAGGTCGAATCCATTGGCAAACATTAAACGACCCTTTTCCGGCATGGGATAGCAGTTTTTGAATTCATCTAATTTAAAAAAGTACTCGTGTTGTATCGCCATTACCCCCAACTACCACCGAGCGCTAGGTACAGATTGACACGCTGCTCAAGCAACGCATGTTGCACGCTGTTCAATTCGACACGGCGTTCAAAAGAACGTTGCTCTACCGATAGCAAATCAAACAGATTCATATCGCCCTCGTCAAAACGAATCTTAGCTATTCGGTAGGCTTCACTGGCCGCTGCTAGGGCACTGGACAAATCACTTACCTGTTGCAACAAAGTTGCCCCTGCGTCGAGCGACGACTCCACCTCGCTGAACCCGTTGAGTGCCGCTTGCCCGTAAGCAGCGATGGCCGATCGTTGCTCGGCATTTGCTAGCGCCACCTGCGCTTTGAGTGCACCACTCTGAAATATCGGCGCTAGTAGAGAGCCGTCGAGAGACCAAGCCCTATTGGCTCGGTCAAGTAGCGAACTTAATTCACTGGCTGCACCACCGAACGAAGTCGTTAGCGACAGTCGCGGAAGGTGTGCCGTTCTGGCAACGTTGACACGCTGAAATGCAGCAGCAATGCGTCGCTCGGCAGCCATAATATCGGGCCGTCGTTCGAGTATCTCAGAAGGCAGACCCGCACCAGGTGTGGCTGAAGGCGTTGGCAGCGTGTTACGCAATTCGATTTCCGCTGATGGGTAACGGCCAAGGAGTAACTCCAGTGCCCTAAGGGCATCACGTTTCGCCCCTTTCGATTCGACTAGCTGGCTGCGTGTCGCAAACAAATCAGACCGAGTGACCGCGAGGTCTTGTGCCGATGCGACGCCCTCTCTCTCCTGAAGTTGAACCACCTTATAGATACGCTCAAGGCTTTCAAAAGACCGTTTAACGATGTCGGTCTGAATCGCTGAACCGATCGCGGCGAAGTATGCGCGAGCAACCGCCGCAGCCAGCGAATGCTGGGCGAACCGGTAATCAGCTTGGACAGCTCGTGCATCCTCCTTCGCCGCCATGGTTTCTGAACTAAGGCGACCCCATAAGTCGATCTCCCAGCTGGCTTGCACGTTGCTTGTTTTGGCGTCTTCGGTGAAGCCTTGATCCGATTGACGGGCCGCCGAGGCATTCAGTCCAATCGATGGCAGGAGTGCCGCACCCGCTTGATGCGTGAGTGCGTTGGCCTGTTCGACATCAGCCGCAAGGCCTTGCAGCTCACGATTATGGTGTTGCGCCTCCAGCACTAAATCGGAAAGAATCTCATCATCAAATGACGACACCCATCCGGCCTCAATAGCATGGCTATCGGCTGCGCTCGACCAGATCGGCGGTAACGTACCCACTATGTCTCGAGCATCCTTGGGCTCGAATACCGGTGTAGCGCACCCTTGTAAAATGAGCGCGCTAAACGTAACAATCAATATTGAACAGCGTGTACTCATGCGGTGGCTCCTTCTACGTTTACTGCTGGCTGGCCTTGCTCTTCTGTTTTGACGGTCTCCGTGGTAAACAAGAGGAACAGACACGGCACGATTAATAGTGCCAAGAACGTCACGACGATTAGTCCGCCAATGATCGTAGTCGATAACGGTAGCCACATTTCTTGGCTGATCGCGAGCGGTACAAGCCCAACAATGGTCGTAACGCTAGTCGTCACGATAGGCCGCAAACGGTCGGCTGCCCCGCGAGATGCCGCTTCGCGCACACTTAGGCCGTTAGCTATATGTTGGTTCATGGTTTCGACCATGATGATAGTGTCGTTCACCACGATCCCAACGAGGGCAATCACGCCAACCATGGCCATGAATGAAAACGGTATGCCCATGAACAAGAACGCTAAGAAGGTACCTGTCAGTGCCAGCGGGATCGCCGACATGATGATGAACGGCTGTTTGAAACTATCAAACTGCAAAACGAGCACCGCAAATACTAAGAATAGCGCAAGCATTAGCATTTTAGCGGCTGACCCGAATACTTCACCACTTGCCTCGGCCTCACCAGCAACCTCAATCCGATAGCCCTCTGGCCAAGTGGATTGGATTTTTTCAAGCTCGGGCATTGCGTCGGCCAACACCTCTCCCGCTGTCCGGCCCACAGTTTGTGCCATCACGATAATAGTGCGTTCGCCATCCTTATGCAGTACGGACAAAGCGGCTTCTTCGAGCTGCAAGTCAACCAAGGACTGAAGTGGGACACCGCGGCCGTCTTGATTAATAACATTGAGGAGATTAAGCTCTTCTAGTGTCGTCGGTCCTCCCATTTCGCCCTGACGGCTGGGCCACGCGTAACCCATCATTATCGGCAAATCTTCCTCAACACCGCCGCGAACGAATTTACCGACTTCATCGCTCGTCATCATTGCTCGTAGTTGCGAAGCAACGTCCTCTGGAGTCAGTTTGTAAAAGTTAATGGCTTCACGGTTTGGATACGCGCGAAGATCCACTTTAGGCACACCGTAGTTGTCACGAACGTCAGAAGCGCCGGGTGTCGCTTTGAGTACGCGAGCGACGTCTTGCGCTAATTCACGTAAGTACAGCATGTCATCACCGATGATCTCGAGTTGAATTGGGTCTTCTGAGGATGCACCACCGAGTTCCGGTGCAAAGAACAGCTCAGCCCCTGGACAAGCCGCCATTACACTTTGAATATCGATGCGCAGTTCCGGGATGTATTTATAGAGCAATTTCTCACGGTCGCTTTTTTCAACAAACACGGTCGAGAACCCGACTAGATAGTTGCCTTCCATCGGCGACAATTGGTCGGTTGTGGAAGCAACCGAGAAAGGACTTTTCTCGCCTACGTGTTTTGTCACGCTTTCCATATAGGGTTTGTTGATCAAACGTTCGCCGACAGCATCCGCACATTGTTGGGCGGTATCCATGGATGCATCCGGTGACAACTCAACAGTAATGCCGAGAGACCTTCCGTCGCTTTTGGGTGTTAGCTCGATCGGAACGAACGAAAACGCAATGCTAGCGGCTACAAACACCGCTACCGCGATACCGGCCCATGTCAACGCGCGTTGTTTCGAGCTCACGAAGTGCTTGTGCAGGAGGCTGGTGAGTCTACCGCTGTAGACCTCGGTTAGATGGTCGACCTTAGTTTTCTTCGCTTTAGCCTTGAATAGCAAGTGCTTTGACAGAGGGACAGCAAGGAACACTGACACAAAATAACTCATCACTAAACACGCAATAGCGGCGACAGGCATTTGCCGAATAAACTTGCCTTCAATGCCCGCGATGGCCATCAACGGGGCCATCGCGAGAATGGTGGTTAGACTGCCGGTCAGGGATGGCACAGCGTACATCTTGATCGTTGATATCGCCGATTCAACAAAGCCTTTACCACGTACATACACGTTTTCGTGCATGCCCTCCATCATCAAAATGAAGTCATCGACCAACAACCCCAAAGCCAGCACCATACCGATAATGACAAGTTGGTTCAGCGAGTAACCCAGCAGGAACACGATGATCAATGCGCCTAAAAACGTTATTGGGATCGCTAAACCTGCGATCAGCGCTTCGCGCCACGTAAGACTCACCATTAGAATCAAAAACACCGCAAGCATTGCCTGCCAGCCGTTGTTAAACACCGACTTAAGATCGTGAATAATGTACTGGGACGAATCGAATACAATTTTTGTTTCCAGCGCTGGAGGCCATTTGGCCGTCGATTGCTGTTTTTCGAACATCTTTTTGACCTGCCCGATTGTTTTGATCGCATCCGAACCTGGGCTCTTGGTAAGCGTGATATCGATCGCTTGCTGAAACTCTTCGCCTGCAGGTGCGTAGTAAGTCCGGCTCGTTTCCTTGCCTGGACCTCTTTGCACATCCGCTAGTTCACGAAGCAGAATCGTTCGACCATTAGCCGTTGTCGCCATTGGAATGTCGCGAATGTCCTCGATATCGCGAAACCGGCCCAAGAAACGCATCCCCGCGCCCAATTCCTCCCCGTCGAAGTCGCCCAACGGCAGATCGATGCCCGCCTGCTTGAGCGTCTCACGGATAACATTCGGTGAGATACCGTAAGAGGCGAGGCGCGCACCGATAAGTCGCACTTGGACCACTTCACGCCGATCACCAGAAACCTGGACTTTGTTGACACCGGGAATCCTTTGTAGCTTGCGACGCAGATCTTCGGCAAGGTTGGTAATCACCGGTAGGTCTACGTTCCCGTAGAGACGAATGCTAAATATAGGATCATCACTAACCGAAGCCTCGACCACAGTGGGTTTTTTGGCGTTTCGGGGGAGCTCACCTTCAGCTGCGGCAACCTTTGCTCGAAGCCTTGTCATCGCATCGGCTTGCGCCACGGATGGACGGAATTCCACAGCGATGAGTGATAGCCCCGCATAGGATCCACTTTGAATTCGCTTTAACCCTTTTAGACTCTTTAATTCTTTCTCAATTTTGTTGGTCACTTCCTGCTCAATCGACTGCGGATCTCCACCGGACCATTCGGTAAACACTATCCCGACGCCGATCTCGAGGTCGGGTGTCGTTTCTTTGATCAAACTTGAATAGGCGATCCATCCGCCAAATACCAAAGCAACAAGCGCCAGTCGCGCAAACGTCGTCTTGGCAAAGAAGAATTGGTAAAAGTTAAATGATTGCTTGCTCACTCTGACGTCTCAAGCGCTGTATTTGAGCGAACACGCATTCCTGTAGTCAGACGATAACGACCCTTGGTAACAACAACATCACCCTCGACAAGACCATTGGTTACTTCGATACCTTCGTGTCCTGTCAAGCCAACGGAGACAACACGTCGCTCAACAAGATTGGTGTTGGGGTCGATGACAAATGAGTAAGCATTCTCGCCGCGGAAAATGAGCGATTCCAACGGAGCCATAACAGCATTGTCTCGCCGATCAGTCTCAATCCAAACCGTAACGTAGCCACCATCCGTTAAGCCGTCGACTTCTTCATCGGTGACGATGCGTGCACGCACTGATCGAGAGCTCGGATCGATCGCCGGGCTTACTGAACCGACCCGACCCAAGATGAGTAGGTCATCGATACTGTCGACGTCTTTCAGTGAGGCGTAACCATACTCCTGAACATGGGCGAGCGTGCCTTCATCCAAAATGTAAGCGGTTTGGCTGACTGCGACTCGACGTCCAGACACTACTGGTAATTCGACGATTGTCTCAAATCTAGAAGGGTCGATGATCACGATCGGACTAGTGCTCGCGGCACTGTCGGCGCTGAATTGGTCGGGCGACACATATTGTCCTTCGCGAACATTCACAAATGCCACTAATCCATCAAACGGCGCACGAATCTGCAGCTGGCGAAGGCCGGCTCGAACCTGATCGGACCGCGCTTCAGCACCACGCACCTCAGCCAACGCTTGTTTATACGAGGTTTCTATATTCTCAAATCGGCTTATTTGTATGGCCTCACCGTCGCGCAACCGTTTCGCCCGCTCGTACTCGGTCTTCGCGTTTGCTAGGGCAGCGCGCACCGTATCGATCTCGGCTCGAGCCGCTCTCACGGTGGCATCATCAATCTGTCGGTCAAGTTCTGCAAGTAGTTCGCCACTCTTTACAACATCGCCTTCGCGCAATGGACCACCGTCGTCGTTACTCTTGAGGAATGCAACTCGGCCAGCATTTTCAAATCGAAGAAACTCTTTACGTACCGCTTGAGAATTGCCATCCGCAAACACGATTTCGGTCACCGAACCTCGCTCAACGACATCGACCTCTACAGCGAGCGCAGAGCGTTGAGCTTCAATGCTGTCTTGCGCTAAGACCTGCGTTGATAGCAGCAACGCCGCAAGAAGCAAGAAGGAAAATCGACCGGTTACAGAAAACGTAGTCATCATGTATCTCTCCAAATGTCCGATCGATTGTGATCGGATTTTTTTTTGTCGTTCAAGTTGATTGAGCCGCTCATGCTGTGCCATGTATCTCATTGATGCGGTTTCGAATCTCACTTAAGCGTGTCCATTGCTGCAGCACTGCAGGCAAGGTCGTACCTGACTCAACGAGTTCCCAGGAATAACTAAGAATTGCGAAGATTGCACCAGCTGTGACTGAAGGGATCATTGAGGCGAACCACAGATTTGTTAGTACAAACGCGAACATAGCTGCGAAAATCGACCCGTAGAGCACTGCATCAGCATCCGACAAATGAACTTCACTTTTCCGGAGGCGCTTAAGATGCCCAGCGAGAGACGTGGGCCGGTGGCTTTCCAGAGCGGTCACCTGACGCTCCTTTTGCGCATTCAGGTGACTATTAAGGCGGTAAAAGCGTCGATGCATAAGGCCGTAGATGACGACCAAGACGATGATGGCAGCAAATGCGCTCACTCCCAAGTTCACGTGAAAATGCCACAAGATTGCAATGCTCACGACCATTTGAACCGACGCCGTCACGAGCTCCGGCAAATGCAATTCAAGGAAATCGACCATTTCGCGACCCATATCGAGTCGAGCGTTCATCTTGGATACCGACCGTTCAGAACTGCGCTTAACTAATTCAGACCCAAACCAGACACGCATCGTACCGTAAACTCGGGTGTCATATATTCGCCGCACCAAAGAAACCACGAGCAGCGCCCCCATAACGATAGAGATTTCCCAGAGCGCGCCAGTCTGAGCTTCAAGCAGGGCATCAATCGCTCTACCGAGGAACAAGGGGAGCAAGGCCAGCAAGGTATTTTCCACAAGGACAAAGAGCCATGTAATAGCGATTCGACCACGGAAATGACGAAACAACAGGCCCAAACCTAAGTGGCGCTCAGCGCATATCAATTCTTTTTCAACCATAATTTTAAAACCTTACGTCGACCCACTACCACTTGACACAAGTAGGGCGAACAATTAATATAACGAACAGTCGTTCTATTATAAAATAATATGAGAAATATAGCCAGTGCCCAGAAAAAAAGATGAAGCCCTCCACCAAATTCGCCAACAACAGATCATTGATGCGGCAAAGTCGTGCTTCGTGAAGCACGGGTTCCACGCGACTTCAATGCGACAGATCTTGGTAGCCTCAGGAATAAGTTCAGGGGGAGCGTATAACTATTTCGCGAGCAAAGACGACATAGTTCTTAGTCTTGTGGCTCAAGAACGCACTAACATCGACTATCTCGTTGATCGGCTTCAGACGCAGGATAACCCGAACAACGCGGTCGCGCAGCTAGTCCACGACGCGATTGCTTTCACAGACGCCGACGAAGCGTCGATCGCAGCTGAAATCTACGCAGAATCACTAAAAAATCCTGCTGTACAAGTGATGGCGCGTGCTAATTCAGATCATCTAATCAATGCTTTTTACGCCACCGTGTCCAAAGGTATCAAGAATGGAACCATCAGTAAGAGATACAGCCCCGCTGACCTCGCGGAGTGGTTACTTGCATTGATCGAGGGTTACATAGGCCGCGTTGCGACAAACCCGAAATTAAAACACAAACATGCCGCCCTCATGGCCAAAAAAACTGTTTTGCAATTGTTAGGTGACAAGTAAAAAGGCAATCATTTCTTATTTAAAAACGGCAACAGTGCCCGTCAGAGACTACATTTTTTACCGGTAAATATCCTTATGAAATTATATTACGCAATACTACTATCTACACTATCATCGCTTTCATGCGTCAATGCGGCACAAGCCACTAACACCCATACTTATCATTACGAGCTTTTATCGAACGCTGAGAAGGTTGGCGAGATTAACGTAAAAGTAATTGATCAGGCGGATGGCTCCTATGTCATTACCGAGAGCACACTGTTTAACATCACAAGCAGGTGGGGCGATATCAACACGCGCTCAACTCAAATTGAGGCTTTCTCGCCTGTGGGGGAACTACTGAAGGCGGATGTAAAAACCCTGAACGGCAAGAAAGCCTATTGGCGAAAAGCTGAATTGTCTGACAACGAACTCTGGGCGTCATATACCCAAGTACAGAATGTTACAGAAAAAGAGGAGGAGGCGCTTGCTGGTACGGCTCTAGCACTTGCCAGCAATATGATTCCCGGTTTGGGTAATGCGTTAGGTGTTGCTCAGTTGTTCCTTTCCGATGACGATTCTCAACCAGAAAATCTTCGGTTCCCTGCTAGCACATACGACACTAGTTTTTCCAACCTTCCCTTTTATTGGTCAAGTAAACAACACAACCTACCTGCACAGCTCAACTTATTTGACAGCGAGAAATTAGCTATCACTGCCTTTGATATAGAGGATCTTGGACAGAAAATCGTTCAACTAAGTTCAGCAGGGGGAACCGTGGAGACATCGCACTACAAATTGCAGGCCCCTAAAGGCCAGCCGATGGAAGTTTGGTTGGCGGTTAGTGATCATAACAGTCCCTATTTTTATCAGGTAGTTGGTGTTGATGACGATGGCCCCTTCCATATTGTGTTCAAACAACACAAGGGAGAATAAGGTCTTATCATGAGAACCAAAAGATGCAGTTTGTCTGTTGCCCTAGTGTGCCTTGCCTTAGCGCTTTCCAGTTTTTCTGCTGTGGCGGAAGAGGTGTTTTTTCAACATGGCGAGAATCGTTTGGAGGCCGTTCATTTGCTGCCGACTCATCCAGCAGACCACAAGGGTATTATAGTGTTTGTTCATGGTGATGGCCCTTTGGACTATGAGGCCGTTGGTTACTACCCCTTAATATGGAATTTTCTGCGTGAGCAAGGTTTTGCCATATTTAGTTGGAGTAAACCTGGAGTGGGCTCGTCTTCCGGTCAATGGTTAGATCAGTCTATGGTTGACAGACAATCTGAAGTGCGAGCGGCCATCAATTTTATTCAAAAAAAATACCACTACACTGGCGATCAAATAGGGCTCTTGGGTTTTAGTCAGGCCGGTTGGGTAGTGCCGGCGGTGGCTAATAATAATCCCGAAGTGGGCTTTGTAGTTGGTATAGGTTTTGCAATCGACTGGATAAGCCAATCTTGGTATCTAAGTAAAATACGACTTACATCCGAGGGTAAAACGCCTGCTGAAATTGATCTCGCCTATGAGCAACACCGCAACGGTATTCGTAGGCTCAAACAAACCCAAGATTATCAACAATATCGCAGACACAATATAGACGCACCAAACTTGATGTCCGAACAGCGATACGGCTTTGTGGAGAAGAATTTCCAAGCCAATGCCTATGACGACTACAAAGGTATTCAACAACCGTTGCTGATTTTACTGGGAGACCAGGATCTGAACGTCGATATCAATGAAACTAAAGAAAAGCTACTCACACTCTTTCGCCACCGAGATAATCTGCAGGTATCGATTATACCAAGTGCTACCCACTCGCTGCTGAGGGCAAAGTCCTTTAATCAACAATCGCCAGGTTTATGGTTTTGGCTAAAGCTTATGTGGAAAGGTGACGCGGCCTTGGCACCGGATTTTCTACCAGTTTTGGGTGAATGGATCAATCGTGTGGGTATTGTTCCCAGGGGCACCAGCAAAAAGGTAGATTAATCTGGCACACCAAACTGTCTGACGGTACTCCACTAGGAGGTATTCATTGGGGAATGAGTTTAGTCGGTAATAGCCTATTTGTGCCGTTAGCCGATCCTAATTGGCCAATTACGCGTTGAAAATATGAGCCTAAGCCAGGCTTAGCGGCTCTTGACATCGACAGTGGTGAGGTCAAATGGCGACACGATGCCAAGCGAGAGTGTCAACTTGACCCTGCCACGTTTAACTCCACAACTAATAAACATACGGTAAAGTGGCCAGAGTGTAGTTTCTTTTATGGCTTTTCTGGTGCGGCAACGAGTATAGAGGGTGCCAGCACACGATAATGCCGGCCCAGTGATTGCGCACGGCCATATGGCGCTGCAGAGCGGCTATAGCTATATCAGCCAGATGCCAAGGAATGTATTGATGTTATTTAAAAAGAAAGAAAAACAGAAATAATAAAGCTGATGTTGAAAATTGTGATTGTTTGACTTTAGTCAACGGCTGCCTGTAGAGCTAACATTAGACTGCAGGCAACCGTCTATTTTGTTTGCTTGAATAACATATCAATAAGCATTTTAGCATGCCCTTCAACGAATTCGTTTTCGCACGGGTCAACACCAAATAACTGTCGGCATTCAGGGGCGAAAGAAAACACAGTTGAGCTGGCACTTATCATTATGTAGTACCAATGAATAAATTGGGCGTCGGTCAAATTTAAAGTCGCTGATGTCAGTAACTTTAAATTTGCTAATGACGGGCGAATGTAGGTTTCGATCAAGTAATCTATGCGCCATGTATTTTGAATAGCTTCCTGGCTCATTAGCCTGCTTAATTCAGGGTTACGTGCGTGGTAACCAACATGAAAACGAACTAGAAAACTAAGCCGTCCGTCTTCCGGCAGCTCATGAAGAATAGCCATTCGTTGTTCAAACTCGCCAGCCATTTCTTGGAATATTTCATCAGCTACAAATTTCCAGAAATTCTCTTTTTCTTCAAAATGGTAGGCAACTAGCCCACGTTTAACATCGGCTTTTTTTTCGATGTCTCTTAAAGATACCCCATCGAAGCCACGCTGGGGAAATAGTGATCGCCCAGCCGCAATTAAGTTAGCGCGTGTAGCGCTTGCTCGCTCTTGGGTGCGTCGTATTCGTGGTTTTGTAGTAGCGGGTGAGGTTGGCATGGGTCTTTATATAGAAAACTTAGTCAAAGATTTTATTTAACAAGAATGAATGATAATAAATTCCATCAAGCGGGTCACTTAAATTAGCACACAATGTAAAAAAGGCCAGACAATAATTGTTGACAAGCAAGATAAGCCAGTTTATTTTAACACTAATACAAGTTTAGTGATGTTGATTATTAGTTTAAACCTCTTTTTGGGCACTAGTACAAAATTTGGATGGATACAAACATGTTTAAGTTAGAGCAAAAAAATAGTTACATGATGCCAGCCCACTTTGGGCCTAGATACTCTGGCCCAGAAATGAGTGGCTGGTACCATGATGTGACAATGATGGCGATTAGTTATGTCACCGACGCGACCAAGCTTAGCGCCCACATACCGGCGCCGTTTAGAGTTGCTGATAACCCTGTGGTTACAGTTGTTTGCGCTCAAAATCGAAAAATCGATTGGCTAGCTGGGCACGGTTATAACTTGATCGCTGTTAATGCACAGGTAGTGTACGAGGGTGCAGAAGAAACTCTCTTAGGTACCTATACCCTTGTGGTGTGGGAAAATCTCGCTGATCCGATCTTAACTGGTCGTGAGTTACAAGGAATTCCGAAGATATTTGCCAATATAGACGACATTATTATAGACGAAGAGCGCTGGTGCTCCAGCGCCAATCATTTTGATAATAAAATTGTTGATCTAAGCATAGATAATCTGCGGCCACCAACTGAGGCTGAAATAACTGCGGCGGCTGCAGCCGAGAAAGCGGGCAATCACCCAATGGCTTGGCGTTACTTTCCAGGCGTAGCTGGGCTCGGAAATACGGTGAGTGAATTGACTACTTTTCCGTCAGAAACAATTTATCATGAGGCCATGGTGGGAGAGGGTCATATTGATTGGCAACCTTTAACGTGGGCGCAAAACCCTACCCAGTTTCACATTGTTAATGCGCTTGCTGATCTACCTGTTTTGGCAAAGTTGCCATCGATGACCGCCAAGGCAAGCGTCAACTTGATACTGCCAGACAAACCGGCACGTGTTTTGAAATAACAAAACCTTCTCGGTGAGAGAACATGAGCTATAACAATAATAAAAAAATATGTTTCGTCGGTGCTGGCACCATGGGTTGTTATAACGCATTAGTGGCGGCGTTAGCGGGCTATAAAGCGGTACTTAACGATCGCGATGCCGACTGTTTGAAGCGAGTGCCCGTTACACTAGCGGCTATTGCAGAGCAACTTGCCCCTTATCGTGGTCTCTCCAACGACCAGATTGCTAGTGCTTTAAATAGTATTTCCACGGAGTTTGATTTAGTCGTGGCGTTAGCCGGTTCGGTGCTAGTCAGTGAGTCAATTCAAGAATCGCTGACGGTGAAACAGTTAGTGCACGGTGAACTCGATAAGCTCTGCGACGAGAATATAATTATTACTACCAACACGTCGACGTTACTGCCCTCTGATATTGAGTCGACTATTACTAATCGCTCCCGATTCGCCGCCATGCACTCGTATTTGGCATCGCCGTTAGTTGATATTGTTGGCGGTTCAGAAACCTCAAGGGCCACGATTGAAGCTCTGGTTAGCTATGTAGATAGTTTGGGTGGCGTACCGCTTGTCATGAAGCAAGAGTATCCGGGTTATGGTTTAAACGCCTTGTTGGGGCCGTTGCTGGGAATGTCTCTGGGATTAGTTCTGGCTGGCGATCATAGTGTAGAGTCGATCGATCGAGCATGGATCTATAAGCTTAAAGCGCCAATGGGGCCATTTGGCATGATGGATCTGTTTGGCCTCGATATGGTCTGTGATAGTTGGAGAAATCGACACAGTAAAAACCCTGACGATGCTTTAGCGACAAACGTTATTGCTTACTTTGACAGTCTCTTTTCGGCCGGCAAATTGGGCATGAAATCGGGTCGCGGATTTTATGATTATCCGGCTCCGGCATATGCGACAAAAGGTTTTGCAGTCGTTGACCAACAAACAGAGATGTTGTTTTCGCTGTTGATGGTGACGGTTTCTGCCAGTGCTTGTTTGCTGGTGCTACGAGAAATCATGACCATCAGTGAGGTTGATATGTGCTGGACCGTAGGCACTGGCCTAGGGTTAGCACCATTCGACTATATCCGACAGCAAGGCAGCATGAACTTTCTTGTCCGGCTGCGTGGATTTCAGAGCGCTGCTCCACTAATGCCGATAGCTGATTTTAATGCGGTTGTTACATGGCTAGAAAGCGTTCCAAACATAAATAAAAAAGGCTGATAGAGATGCCCAGTTTTGATGCAAAAACCGTTTTAGTAAGCGGCTCTACTAAAGGGCTCGGAGCAGAGGCTACCAGGCAATTTGCCGCCCGTGGCGCTACTGTTTGTGTTACTGGTCGCGATCAAGAGTGCGGTGAGTCTGTGGTGAACGATATTCTTCGCGGTGGAGGAAGTGCTTTTTTTGTAGCTCATGATGTGTCGCAAAATGAGTCGTGGTTGAACGTTCTGGAGGTGATCAAGGAACGTTCAGGTAAGTTGCATGTATTGGTCAATAATGCCGGCGTGCATCAGCTTAAGCGACTTGTAGATTCGGATGATTCTGACTTTGATCATCAAGTAAGCGTCAACTTACGCGGCGTTTTCTTGGGTTGTAAAACATCGATTCCACTGATGCTTGAATCGCTCTCAGAAGAGGAACACGGAGCGATTGTTAATGTCTCTTCGGTTGCAGGCTTGGTAGGTACCGCCTCGCAAGTGCTCTACAGTATGACCAAAGGCGGAGTGCAGCTATTCAGTAAATCTCTAGCCTTAGAGCTAGCCGCCAACAAACAACCGATACGAGTTAACTCTGTTAACCCAGGGATGATCGAAAACGGCATGGGTGATCAGTTAGTACAACAGTCAGTCGAACGAGACGTCTTCAGCGACGTGACAAAAGCCAAGCAATATTTGATTCGCCAAATTCCGATGCAGCGTTTTGCTACAACTAGCGAGGTGGCTAAGAGTATCGTCTTTCTCGCCAGCGCCGATGCTTCCTATATAACAGGTATAGATATGCCTCTCGATGGCGGTCTGACCGCAGGTTAAATATGAACAAACTCTCTAAATCGACCAAGCTAGCGTATGGCATCGGTCAAACCGGTTGGGCCGCGAAAGATACTTGTTTTCAGTTTTTCTTATTTTTTTACTACACGCAAATTTTAGGTTTGTCGCCCGGCCTAGCTGGACTTGCTGCTTTGTTAGCACTGATAGCCGACGGCATCACTGATCCAATTATCGGTCAGATATCCGATAATTTTGGCAAAAATAAATGGGGGCGACGTCACCCTTTTATGATTGTAGCGGTATTGCCCTTTAGTCTAGCGCTGATAGCAATTTTTAATCCGCCAGTAGGCCTTAGTAGCTTAGAGTTATTCAGCTGGTTCTTAGTCTGGGCGGTTATCGTAAGAACCTTTTTAACCTTGTTCTCGGTGCCGCACATGGCCTTAGGCGCTGAGCTTTCTACCGATTACAGTGAACGCACTAGCATTGCTGTATACCGAACTGTGAGTACCTACCTAGCGGCTATTGTGATTCAAGTTTGTGCTTGGTTTTACTTTATACCAACGGCGATGAGCTCTGGTGATGTCGCCTCGGGCTATCAAAACGTGGGCCTAGCGGCGGCGGTATTAGCCTTGCTCGGCATGACGATGTCCATATTTGGTACACGTAAGCGCATTCCTCATTTACCAACGATTAGCTTACAGCAGCAGTCTCGACCTTGGTATTTAGCATTCGCCGACGTAGTTGGCCTATTGCGTTACCCCGCTGCCAGAGTATTACTGTTGTCTAATCTGGTGATGATTTCAGCAATGGGTATCGGCAATACGATGCTGATTCATGTTAATACCTATTTCTACGGCTTCAGCAGTCAACAGATAGGTATTTTTATGCTGTGTGTTTTAGTCGCGCTTGTTCCTGCATCGTCGATAGCGATGAAATGGACTAGGACTTATGGCAAACGTGCCGCTATTGTTAAGATGATTCTTATTATAGCGGTTATTGGACCGATTCCATTCATTCTTCATATCCTTGGCTTACTACCTGAGAATGGCTCCCCGCTATTGTTGTTGATCGTTGGCGCGTTTGTGTTTGTACATCAATCTTTTTATATAGCGCACCTCACGATTAGTGGATCCATGTTGCCAGATGTGGCGGATGAAATGGAATTAGCATCGTCGATGAGGCAAGAAGGGATGTTAAATTCAGCGCTGATGTTGACTCAAAAAGTAACTTTTGGGTTGGGCGCTTTTATCGGAGGCTTAGCGATCGAGTTTGCGGGCATAACTGGAACGATTGAATCCGGCGAAGTCACTACTGAGATGTTGTTTAGGTTGGGCATGGCAGCAGGCCCAGGCGTGGCTATACTTAGCTTATTAGGTGCCTTTATGTACAGCCGCTATCCTTTAACAAAACAACGTTATAACGAGGTTCGTAAGCGGTTAGATGAGCGTGCATCGTTATAAACGGATCACTGGTAAATAGTTCAGCTTTACAATGCAAAGAAAAAGTGTCCGATATGAATGACACAGCATTTTCTGATGCAGAAAAAGAGCTTGATGAGATCATTATAAATTAATTTGAAAGTCTCCATTGACCCGTCTTAAAAACGTCTGACGAATAGGCTGAACAGGTAGCATTTTCTTCTCTTGGATAAGACCTAAGCTACCGTAATCTCGACTACTATAGTTCTAATTTTACGTCCTATTTACTTAACAATATCGAGTTGAGTTCGGGCGATCGAATCGCAATTCAGTTACCCAACGGCAACCAATATCCGGTCGCAGCTTTTGCGGGTATAGGTACTGCGTTGGTGCTGGTAAATACCAATCGGCTAGACACCAAGCGCGAGTTGGTTTATCAACTTAAAGACAGTGGCGCTAGGGCGATTGTTGTCCTGGAACCTTATTAATTGTTTGACGGGTGTGCAGTCGGTTTTTGATTCCCAATGCACGCGATATTGATACCTTAGTTCAGCCATGAAAGCTTATCTATTTAGAGGTTTTAACACGCGGCTTGTAGGACTTCTGTAGCATCTAAAATTCGACGAGATTGATTTTAGCTATCTTGAGGTTAGTATTGCTGACGGTGCTGCACTAGTAATCACTATCGCCGAAGAATGAGAAGCATAAACCGGACGTAAGCTCTATGAAGCTGTCTCTGATACACCTAAGATAACAAACTGAAAGAGCCTATTTTTATAAGCTTAAATTGCAATGTGAATTTTCGAGGGTGATCGGAGCTGTTTGGTTAACTCGGAATCATTACTGCTAGTCAATTAGGTATAATGCCCTTCAAACAAGAGCATAAATTTGTTAGTTAATGCCGTCATTAATGCCAGTCAATGAGATTTCCTTTGAGTGATTTCCGTTTATTTCTTCAATACGCCTTAAGGCATAAGTATTCCTATTTGCTGGGAATTGCGGCTATATTTGCCACTAATTGGTTGGCCGTAAATATTCCGGTGCACATCGGCCTGAGTATTGATCTGCTCAATGATGCAATCGCTGACAATATGAGCGAGCTTTATTCTCATATTTACCTTGTAGTTGGTTTTGCCGTGATCATGATCGCTACTCGCACTCTCTCTCGAATGTGCTTTTTTAATCCCGGTCGAGATGTAGAGAGAGAGTTAAAAAATGATTCATTTGCAAAGCTCAGTCTATTACAAAAAGATTTTTATGATCGCAATCAGTCCGGTGGTTTGATATCGATCGTCAATAATGATGTCAGCGGCGTTAGAGCAATGGCTGGTGTTGGTATGATGCAGGCCTTTAATATTGTGTTTGCACTGTCACTTACGCCGATGAAAATGTGGCAAATATCGCCAAGTTTGACCTTGTTTTGTCTGATACCTATCCTCATTTCCTTTTTTATCGTCACTTATGCCATCAAGTATTTTCGGAAGTTGGTGCGCACCAGAATGCTTTATTTACAGCAATTATCGTCGAATACTATTAATTTTTTGAATGGTGTTGAAGTAATAAAAAGTCATCATGTTCAGCGGTGGGCGATGCAGGAGTTTAATGATGACAATCAAAATCTACTAGATTGCTCTTTGAAGCAGCTACAGATTCAAACATTTTTTATGCCGATGCTTCAGTACACCGAAATTTTTCTAAAGATTTTAGTGCTAGCGGTGGGCGGTGTTTATCTGATTCGGCAAGAGATATCACTTGGTGACTTGACCGCATTTCTTGCCTATACAGCGTTGTTGTCATTGCCTTTTATTAGTCTTGGTCGAATTATTGCCACCTTCCAAATGGGCATAGTGAGTTTGAGAAGTATTGGCCGAATTCTTAATACGCCCTCAGAAGATCATGCTGACCTTGAACCAGAAAGTAGAACTGCCTTATTCAGTGCCGGGATTAGTATTAAAAACTTAAATTATCTTTATCCAGTCAAAGATAACAGTAGTGATTCCGAGCTAGCTTTAACTGATGTGAGTCTTGATATTGCCCCTGGCGAAAAAGTGGCGATTTTAGGTAAAGTGGGTAGTGGAAAAACGACATTAATTAACTGTATCAACCGCTATTTAGACGTAGACCCAGGTCAAATTATGATTGACGGGATTGATATCACCTCGATATCACGTAAAGACCTACGCTCTGCGGTGCGAACAGTCACCCAAGACCCGTTTCTATTCTCGAATACCATAGCGTATAACGTAAGCTTTGGCGCGACAGAAAGTGATCAGACTTTGTCTATGGACGAGGTATTATACCAAAGCGATATGTTTGACGAGGTTCGCCAGTTTCCACTCGCAGAGCAAACACTGGTCGGTGAAAAGGGGATTATGTTATCAGGCGGCCAGAAACAGCGGCTATGTTTGGCGCGGGCGATGTATACGCCCTGCAAATTACTGATTTTAGACAATGTGTTATCGGCTGTAGATAATGAAACAGAGCGTTTTTTATTGGATCAGATTTTTAACAACACGCGCAGTCAAAGCAGTATTATCATATCGCATCGTCCTGCCGTGATGGAACGCGTTGATCGAATTATTCTTTTGGATAAAGGTGAAATCGTAGCCCAAGGTAGTCATCAGCATCTAATAGCCAATTCGTCTCGTTATCGCTCTACCTGGGAAATACTGCAACAAGGATCAAACCAACAGACGGTATCTACTGCCCAGCACGATTCAGCGGACGGTACTCAATAATGGCGAGAGTAAGCTTCAAATCGAAAGACAACATTAAGCCTAAAAACGTAGGGCTTGAGTGGTCACTGCTGCGACACTGTTCTAAGTATCTACTCCCCTATAAAAAAGACCTGATTGTCGGCTTAATTCCGGTGCCTATCTCCGTCGTTTGTAGTATTGCTTTTCCTTGGATGATTATTCAAATTATTGATCGTCATTTGGTCACCAGGGAGATTGAGGGTCTGCCGTTTTGGATAGCCCTACTGGTGTTTATTATGGTCTGCAATTACATTGCTAACACCTGTTACAGCTATTTTTTACAGAGAGCCTCGTTGCATGCAATTCGAGATTTACGCAGCGACATGTTTAATCGAGTATTACATTTTCCAAGACGATACTTCGATAAAACCCCAATGGGTGAAACGCTGACTCGACTCACTAGTGACTTAGAGGCTATCAATGATTCATTAGCATCAGGTTTGTTATCGATGATTCGCGATTTATTAATCACCATTGCGCTGATCATATTTTTAGCGACTATCAGCTGGGAACTGACTCTAGTATCTCTGATTATCGCGCCTCCTGTTTACGTCGTGACAAAAATGCTCAGGCGACGCTTACATGAGGCTTATTTGCAGTCGAGGCAGGTATTGTCAGAAGGCACTGGGTACCTTCAGGAGTGCCTGCAGGGGATTAAAACAGTACAGCTATATTCTGCCGAGCAAGAATCACAAGCACGCTATCAGGGGTATACCAAAGCCTTTTATAACACTCAATCGCGCTCTAATCTTTATGATGCCTCGTTGTTCTCTATCATCGAGGGCATTACAACAATCAGTATGGGGTTAATTATCGCTTATGGCGCTACCCAGATCATGGCGATATCCATCTCGGTCGGTGTACTCATAGGCTTCATTCAAACGTTAGATAAAATTTTTGTCCCGATACGTGACATTACCTCTCAGATAGCCTCTATACAACGAGCTCTTGCTGCGCTAGAGCATATTGATAGTATTTTTATGCAAACAGTCGAGACTGCTGACGATGAGCAAATGACATCCGACTTAAAAGAGACAGGGTTTTCAAATGAACTTGACGTATTCCAGTCGCTTGAATTTAATCAGGTTCACTTTCGCTACAATGATAATTCTCCCTACGTATTAAAAAATATTACATTTGTTCTTACTCACGGACAGAAAATCGCCTTAGTGGGTAGTACTGGCTCGGGAAAATCGACTATTTTACGCTTATTGACTAAAACCTATGATGGCTATGAGGGCAGTATTAAACTCAATGGCATCGAGCTAAATCTAATACCAAAATACTTATTAGTTAAGTTTTTCTCTTTGATGCAGCAAGAAGTATTTCTGTTTAATAAGAGCATCGAATTCAACATCAGTTTAGACCGTGAATCAATAAATAAGGAACAGGTGGTCAAGGCAGCTCGCTATGTGTATGCCAATGAATTCATTGAACAGCTGCCACTCACCTATGATTTTATAATTGAACAAAATGGTAATAATTTATCTGCAGGGCAAGGCCAGCTATTAGCATTTGCCAGAGCGATGGCCAGTGATAGCCACGTTGTTTTACTTGATGAGGCTACTAGTGCAGTAGACTCATTGACCGAACAGCTAATACAGAGGGCGATTGATCATGTTTTTGAAGAAAAGACTGTTATCGCCATTGCTCATCGCTTGAGTACGATTCAGCACTCTGATCAAATTTTGGTTCTCGATAAGGGTTGTATTGTGGAGCGCGGAAATCATCAACAGTTGCGCATTCTAAACGGTTTTTATGCGAGGCTTTTGGATGGGTCTGAAATAGTCGAAAGTTAGCATTTAAATAATCGGTTTGGTTGCTGTTTTATTGACCGAAGCTTGCATCAAACACGCCAATAAAACCGTTAAAGTGGACAACCATCGAAGGAATTTTGACAACTTAACTTCATTGAGCCGGTAAAGCTTAATGCTACTTGTTTATGAAACTATAAAATCGTGTTCATTACACCAATTATTCTTAAACTTTCGATAGCTCTTTTGGCCTTGGCCAAATGTCTTTCTAGGTTAAATAAATTAGAGGCAGCGGCATCAACATTCAACAAGCGTGACCCTGTCAAAGGTTAGACCTACTTGACGGATGCTACCGGCTTGTTGTCATGCCAGATCGAAGGGTCGAAAATACACTTAAAGTAGACCTAGTCTTTTATGGCTGTCTGGCGCCCAAAGCCAAAAGGTCGAGTTTCGGTTCATTCCGGTCGGGGCGTTGAATAGAACGGCTCTGATTGGCGCAACTTCCTAAAAGATAACTACTGTATGAAAAGCAGTAGTATGAGAATATTCTCTATCAAGTATACTAGAATTTGCAGGTTAACAACTTTATTGCTCTCCCACATTAGCGCCTCGGTAACTTCATGGACATTTCTCACATTTTCGACGAACTAAACGATGCACAACGCGAAGCCGTTGCCGCACCGCCATCGCCGTTATTAATTTTAGCTGGGGCTGGCAGTGGCAAAACTCGAGTGCTTATCTCGCGTATCGCCTACTTAGTCGAAGCGCATGGGGTATCGCCGTTGTCGATTATGGCGGTGACCTTTACCAATAAGGCCAGTCGTGAAATGCGCTCGCGTATTGAAGATATTCTTGGTTTGCCAATGGGGGGTATGTGGATTGGTACATTTCATGGTCTTGCGCACCGTTTGCTGCGCCAGCATTATCAAGAAGCAAACCTGCCACAAACATTTCAAATTCTCGACAGTGACGATCAGTTGAGAATGGTTAAACGTAGTTTAAAAGAGTTAGGGTTAGACGAGGCCTATTGGCCGCCAAAACAATTGCAGTGGTATATCAACGGCCATAAAGAAGAAGGTCGTCGCCCGACAAATGTTGATGTTACTAACGACCCGCAACAAAAAACCATGCTAGCGGTGTACAGCCATTACGAAGATCTATGTCAGCGTTTTGGGCTGATAGATTTTTCTGAGTTGTTACTCCGTGCGTTCGAGTTATTGAAGAATAACCAAGGTTTGCGAGAGCGCTATCAAGATCGATTTCAGCATGTATTGGTTGACGAGTTTCAAGACACAAACTCGATCCAATACGGTTGGCTGCGCTTGCTAGTGCAGAAATCACACTGCCTATTTGCGGTGGGTGACGATGATCAAAGTATTTATGGTTGGCGCGGCGCCAAAGTAGAGAACATTCTGCAGTTTGAAAAAGACTTTCCCGACACCAAAGTCGTTAAATTAGAGCAAAACTATCGCTCGACAACCAATATTCTAAACGCGGCTAATGCGGTGATAGAAAATAACACCGCTCGTCTGGGTAAAAATTTATGGACCGCTGGCGAAGAAGGTGAGCCGGTTAAGTTGTATACCGCCTACAACGAACAAGACGAAGCTAAGTTTATTATTAGTCAAATTCAAGAGTGGGTTGAGCAAGGCGGTTTGCGAAGCGAAACCGCCATTCTTTATCGCTCAAATGCTCAGTCACGCACCTTTGAAGAACGTTTACTCAATGTTGGTATGCCCTACAAAGTTTATGGTGGATTACGCTTTTTCGAACGTGCTGAAATTAAAGATGCGCTGGCCTATTTACGTTTGTGTGACAGCAACAACAATGATCCGTCATTTGAGCGTGTTGTAAATACACCTACTCGAGGTATCGGTAATAAAACCCTTGAGACTGTTCGTGAGTTCGCTAGACAAAACCAATTATCAATGTGGGACGCGTCGAATCAACTGGTCGCCACGACTCAACTAAGTAGCCGTGCTCAAACGGCATTAGCTAGCTTTCTTAATCTGATGCAAGAAATGCGTTCGCAAATAGCCGACCAAGATTTATTTCAACAGATAGAAATTATGTTGGACTTGAGTCAGTTAATCGAACATTTCAAAAAAGAAAAAGGTGAAAAAGGCGAAGCTCGAGTAGAGAACCTACAAGAGCTTGTTACCGCCGCACGTGGCTATGAAATTGACGAGACCGAAGATGACTTGGCTCCGTTGTCATCTTTCTTGGCGCATGCCGCGCTAGAGGCCGGCGAAGGCCAAGCCGAAGAGTGGGAAGATTGTGTGCAGCTTATGAGTTTGCACACCGCTAAAGGCTTAGAGTTTCCGTTGGTATTCTTAACCGGCTTAGAAGAAGGCTTGTTCCCGCATCAGCGTTCGCTTGAAGATGGCGCAGGTCGTTTAGAAGAAGAGCGGCGATTATGCTATGTCGGAATGACTCGTGCGATGAAGCAATTGTGGCTCACCCATGCAGAGTCACGTCGGCTTTATGGCTCTGAAAAATACACTAGCCCGTCACGTTTCCTAAGTGAAATTCCAGATGAAATGTTGCAAGCGGTTCGGGTTAAACCGACTAACTCCTATGTTGCGCCGGTGCATAAACACTCGGCTTGGGTTGATGATCAAAGCGCGCATGAAAGTGGTGTTGCGGTTGGTATGAATGTTAGCCACCCGAAGTTTGGCGATGGCATGGTGGTTAACCTCGAGGGTCATGGCGAGTACGCTCGTATCCAAGTGAATTTTAGTGATGTTGGTAGTAAATGGTTAGTGTTGGCTTATGCCAATTTGACTCAACTATAAGTGGAGTTTTTCATGAGCAAAAAAGACGAGTGTGTCATTCTTCTACATGGTTTAGGTAGAACTAAGTATTCGTTAGCAAAGCTTGAGTCTGAATTGCTTAACGACTACGGTGTGGTAAATATTAGCTACCCATCTCGCAAGCATACAATCGAAGAATTGGCGAAGATTGCGGTCGGTGGTTCACTCGCTCGATGTCTAGATAACTATTCTAAGGTACACTTTGTCACTCACTCTTTGGGTGGTATCTTGGTGCGTCAATATTTGAGCGAACACAACGTGCATAAGCTGGGTAATGTGGTTATGCTCGGGCCGCCGAATCAGGGTAGCGAGCTGGTCGATTTTTTTCAAAAAAGCCCCTTTCTCGAACGGCTATTTGGCGGCGTTCAGGGTCCTGCAGGGCGACAATTGAGTACCGAGGCTAACAGCATCCCGAACTTACTCGGAGAGGTCGACTTTCCGCTAGGGGTAATCGCCGGTACCCGTAATTTTAATTTTGTTTATTGGAAAATAATGCCCAGGCAATCTGATGGAAAGGTGTCTGTATCTAGCTCTAAGGTGGCAGGCATGACCGATCATTTAGTGTTGCCGGTTGATCATACTTTTATGATGCGTGACCGTCAGGTGATTCGTCAGGTCAAGGCGTTTATTAAAAATGGCCAGTTCGAGAGTGATCTCTAAGCTAAAAAGCCTATGCCTTGAAACCGAACGGCTATTGATTCGGTCGGCACTAAAAGCTGACTTAGAGTCAGTCTACTTGATTCATAAAGAGCCAATAGTAAATCGTTATATTCCATACCAAACCTGGCTTGGCTTGTCTGATGCACAAGCTTGGTACGCACGTGTCGAACGGCGTCGTAAGGATATTGCTGAGCAATTCGTTATCTTAAATAAGGCCGATGAAAAGCTAGTCGGAACCTGTATCGTTTTCGTTCACTCGTCTGATAGTGCGCCTTTTGAACTGGGCTATGTATTGGCAAAAAACTGTTGGGGTCAGGGCTTCATGCTTGAGGCTTTGGCTGAGTTTGTACCGATGGTTGCTGAGCGATTAAACTTGCCGAGTCTGGTGGCTGTTATTCAAGCTGACAACAGGTCGTCACTGAAATTGATTACTAAACTGGGGTTTAACCAATCGCAACGACAACTTGATGGGGAGACTGAAATGATTTACTGCCTACGCCGATTCAAGAGCGTTAAGTTTTAATTACCGCAGTGCCGCGAAGCAAGACGATTACTATTGATTAAGCTAAATCTTCTAGCATCAGGAACCGACTAGGCGTTTTTCTGTGCATCGAGGAATCTGGCTTTGCGATACTGTAAATATATTTAATGCCGTGCCGAGCGGCTGATTCGAGTACGGCCTCACTGTCGTCAATAAACAGTGTTCGTTCTGGGTCGAAAGCCTTATTGCGATGCAAACGACGCCAAAACTCGGCGTCTTCTTTTGGATGGTCAAGCTCATGAGAGCAAAGCAATTGGTTAAAATATTGGTCGATATTAGTTTTCTTTATTTTAAGATCGAGTACTTTACGATGCGCATTAGTGACCATCCGCACATCATCAGACTCTTGCTGGCAGCGCCGTAAAAACGCTTCCGCAGTGGGGAGGTACCCTATTTTATGCGCTACTTGGCCTTTAAGCGCCATGATGTCTAAGTCTAAGGTATGGCTCCAGAAATCAACGCAATACCAATTCAGTGTGCCGGCATGTTGATCGAGCATTGCGAATAATTTTCTGCGCGCATCTTCTAGCATAAAGCCGTTTTGGGCGGCCCAAATACGCGGCATATATTCTAGCCAAAAGTGGCTATCAAAATGTAGATCAAGCAAGGTGCCGTCCATATCAAGCAGCACTGTGTCTATATTGTTCCAATCGAATTGCATACAAGAGATTATACCTAAACTGTGCTTAAATACGGCTATGGAATTAAAGTTTACAAAAATGCATGGCCTTGGCAACGACTTTGTTGTGTTTGACTTTACTGAACAGCTTGTTGCTCTGAGTGAGGCTCAAGCAGCGCGTATCGCCGACCGTCACTTTGGTGTTGGTTGTGATCAAATTTTAATCGTTGAGCGCTCAAACCGGGATGATATCGATTTTAAATATCGTATTTTAAACGCAGACGGCAGCGAAGTGGGCCAATGCGGCAATGGTGCGCGGTGTTTTGTTCGCTATGTGCATGAAAAAGGTTTGTCTGACAAAAATCCGATTACCGTTGAAACCTTAGGCGGCCAAATGATACTAAGCGAAGATCAGGCAACCAAGCTAGTTACTGTTGACATGGGGTCGCCACGCTTTGAGCCTTGCGAAATTCCGCTTAGCGTTGTGCAACGACAAGCTAAATACCAGCTAGAGCATGAGCAGCAGACCATAACGTTTTCAGCATTGTCGATGGGCAATCCCCATGGCGTAATAATTGTTGACGATATTGCTACAGCACCCGTGCAGTGCTTGGGTGCTAGCCTAGAGTCACACCCTATGTTTCCAGAGCGGGCGAACATTGGCTTTATGCAAATTAATAATCGAGCCGATATTTCCGTTAGAGTGTTTGAGCGCGGCGCCGGAGAGACTATTGCTTGTGGCTCGGGGACTTGTGCCGCGGTGGTCGCTGGCATTCAAGATGGTTTGTTAGATAACACAGTAATTGCTCACTTAACCGCGGGTGATTTAACTATTGAGTGGCAGGGCGAAGGTCATAGTGTAATGATGACCGGCCCGGCTGAAACCTCGTTCGAAGGTGTATTGACATTATGACAACTGAAATTCAAAGCGCAGTAGACGCTGAGTTTGCCAAGGCCGACCTAGTCAGCTATTTACAACAAAATCCGAATATTTTCCAGCAGCATCCCGAGCTACTGGAGCTAGTCAGTTTGTCAGATAGTCGGGGTACAGCGTCGTTATTAGAGCGCCAAGTGTCGATGATGAAAGAGCGCTTAAATGAGCATAAATCTCAACAGACTCAGTATATGCAGGTGGCACGCGAGAACGAGCAAATCAGTGACAGTTTTTCGCATGTGATTTGTCAAATGATAGGCTTCACCAATCTGTCTCAGTTCGCGACTGAATTTCCATCTGAATTGAGAAGCACTTTTAAGATTGATGAGGTGTCGTTCAAAACTGCGCAGGCCGTGGCCGCGAGGCCCAGCGATAATAAGGGCTACGAAGACGCTGTACGGCGTTTGCTTAACAATCGAGCCGTCTGTGATAATCGCTGGCCAAGCAATATCATGAATTTATTTTTCTCATCTGATATTAATTCGGCGGCGCTGATTCCAATGCGCAAACTCGACAGTACCGAACCACTGGGCATTCTTGCCTTAGGCTCGCAAGACCCTGATCGATATACCAATGACTTAGGCACGGCTCATTTAGATCGGCTTGGCTTAATGTCTGGCGTGTGTTTAGCGCGATTGCAGCCGAGTGAGAGCTGAGGGCGATAGCCTCTGTTTATGAACCCGCTATGAGCACCAGTGCGCAACAAGATATAGAGTCTTATCTGCAAGTATTGTCGGTAGAGCGGCGTCTGTCTGCAAATACTATCAAAGCTTATCGCCGAGACTTAAGCAAGTTAGTTTCGTTTTGTGACGGCCGCGGTTTGTTTTTATGGCAAGGCCTGAACACGCATATCGCTCGGCTTTTCTCGGCCAGCTTGAATGCCCATGGAATGCACGCTAAAAGTATTCAACGAATTTTATCTGCATGCCGCGGTATGAGTGCCTATCTGATCCAACAAGGCCCGTTGAGTACTAACCCTTTTGATGACGTGCGAGCGCCTAAAGCTGAGAAGCGCTTACCTAAAACCTTGAATGTTGATCAAGTTACATCGTTGGTTGAGATTAGCCTAGACGACCCTTTGAGTTATCGTGACAAAGCCATTTTAGAGTTGTTCTATTCATCCGGTTTACGCTTGTCCGAATTATGTTCTTTGGATTTGAATGATCTGAACCTTGCTGAAAAAATGCTGCGGGTAACCGGTAAAGGCAACAAGATGCGAGATTTGCCCATTGGTCGGCATGCTGATTCGGCTATTAGAAATTGGCTTTTACAGCGAAATTCGCTGCCATTAAAGGATTATCAAGCGCTGTTCGTTAGCAGGCATGGTAATCGTATCAGCGTGCGAAACATTCAGGCAAGGGTCAAGCATTGGGCGGCCAAACAAGGTATTGAAATCTCCGTCAGCCCACACATGTTGCGCCATTCTTTTGCCAGCCACCTACTTGAATCAAGTGGTGAGCTTCGATCGGTTCAAGAGCTGCTCGGTCATGCCAATATAAGCAGTACTCAAATCTACACGCATTTAGACTTTCAGCACCTCGCCCAAGTTTACGATGATGCGCATCCTCGAGCTAAAAAAAACACCAAGCCAGGCGGTGGTAATTCATGAAACATTATTCGATGGTTGCAAAGGTATTGCATTGGAGTGTGGCCGGTTTAATTGTTGGCCAATACGTCTTAGCTAAACTTGCTGAAAACGCTAAGCATGAGGATAAAATTCTAGAACAGCTTGCGCTATTAGCGAATCATAAATCCATTGGTATTACTATTTTAGTGCTTGCTGTTATTCGGTTGCTTTATAGGCTTCGAATGCCGGCTCCAAGCTTGCCATCGTCGATGGCTAAATGGCAGGTTACTGCATCGAAGTTATCGCATGTTTTGCTTTATGGTTTTTTGTTTGCCTTGCCGATTAGCGGCTGGTTGATGTCGTCGGCTAAAGCTTATTCCGTCAGTTGGTTTAATCTTATTGCACTTCCTGATTTTGTCATGCCCAGTAAGCCGCTGGCTGAATTTTTGCATGTAACGCACCACTATCTGGCCGAAGCACTTTTTGTGATTGCGCTGCTGCACATCTTAGCCGCACTTAAGCACCACTTTATAGATAAAGACGATGTGCTCAATCGTATCTCAAGCAAATTTAGTTGGCTACTTTTCGTCTTAGTCATCCTGTTAGTAATAGGCCTCTTCGGGCGCTTGTTTAATGTTAAGACTTTAAATTCGCACCAGCCCCAAGCTGAGCAAGCCCAACTAGTAGACGAACTCACCAACTCTGTGGCAACAGCAAGTGAACTCCCATTATGGGAGATTGACTACCAACAAAGCTTTATTAAATTTAAGGGTGATCAGGCTGGCGCCGTGTTTGAAGGGCAATGGCAACGTTGGTCGGCTGAGGTTCAATTCGACGCTAAGCAATTAGATAAGGCTCGTTTCAATGTGGTTATTGATACTGATTCTGGATTTTCCAATGACCAAGAACGTGACGACACCATTCGTTCGGTCGACTTTTTCGATATTGCATCGTTTCCTCAGGCCAACTATCGAGCCGATAAGTTCACGGCAACGGGGAGTGACTACCAAAGTATTGGTAAGCTTTCTATGAAAGCTATTTCAGCCGATACAATACTCAAATTTAGTGTTGTCGACGATGGCAAGTTCAAAATTTTGACTGGCCGTGCGGTACTAGATCGCTTGACATGGGATATCGGTGTCGGCGATTGGGCCGACACTACATGGGTAGGTCAACGCGTGACAGTTGAAGTGCGAGTAGTCGCTAAACCTTAACTAACGGCTAATAAGCCATCAAGCAAGCCATCTATGCAGTAGTTTGATTTAAGCCCTAAGGTTGAGGCTTAAAAATTAAGATTAAAATTAAATGGAAAGACAATTGTGAGCACAGAACTACTGGCCAATATTATTGGCATGATCGGCACTCTATTAGTGGTCGGTTCCTATTTTCTAATGCAGCTCGACAAGCTGGACCCGAGAGGTTTACGTTTTAATCTTATAAACCTACTTGGCGCTATTTTTCTATTACTAAGTCTGTTAGTACACTTTAATCTGGCTAGTTTCGTGATCGAAATTTTTTGGATCGCGGCGTCACTTATTGGTATCTACAATCACTGGCGGAAAAAGTCTGAAAGCACGATTGGGTAATATACTTTGTCTTAAAATCCAGTTATCGCCGATTTAAAATCTAGGCAGCACCGCTAATTCAATTTCTCCATCTTTGAGTGTGATCTTACTTATTGATAAATACTTTAGCGGTAAGTCTGTGGTGTTGGCTCGCTCGACTTTTGCACCCAGTTGGCGTAAGGCGCTATTTGAAATTGGGATAGCGCCAACTTTGATATGAAAATCGTCTTTTATGGCGATGTTGCCATTACGCACAATGGGTGTGCCATAGACAGTGACAGCGACCCTTGAATCCTTTAGAAATGGAAAAATACGGTCTAATTTTTCTACTGCTGTTCGTGCTTTTGGGGCGATTTTCTCGACTTTGTCCAAATTAATAATGACATTCAATTCAAGCTGGTCATTGTTAATGAAAGCTTTAACGGCATCGCTCACCGCGAGTAGCTGCCGACCATCTTCGTCGGCTTGTAAGCTAGCCAACATAATCGCGTTAAATTCGACTTCGCTGAAAGTCACCTTGCCATTTAGAACTTGGCTAACTTTGCCGCCGAGAAATTTTGCCACGCCCTTTTGTTTTATCTTTTGGTTTAATGACTCGGCCACGTGCTCTTGCTGCGAGCTGCCTTGGTTAAACCAGCTTGGAAGAGATTTGGCCGAATACCAAATGTAGCCAGATACAGCAATTACAAGCAGCAATAAGAAAGCAGAAAATCTAAGCATAGTTGAAATCCGAAAATATTAATTTTGGTGGTAAATTGGTCGTATAAATAATGAGTTTATTAATATGTGACTATTGGTGGGTGTTAACAAGTGAAGCATTAAAACAGACCAATGGCTTAGCTTGGGTAATTAATGCTGATTTTCTTGCCACTCTTGTCTACGCACACGAAGCTTATGTTGTTTTCAAATAGAGTGGCTTCAGACTCGGTGTTGTAGCGCGCACCGTAGACCTTCACATTGTAGGTAACCGAGGTATTTCCTACCCGCGTTTTACGACAATGAAAACGCAATATTTGCCCTTGACGAATAGGGTTTCTAAATTCAACATGGTCTAGCCCTATAGTGACAAAGTGTTGCCCAGGAAAGTCTAGACTGACACGGATATAGGCAATTTCATCAATCCATTTAAGTAAAGTGCCGCCAAATAGGCTGCCGTAGTCGTTTAAGTCAGCAGGGAGGACTATTTTGTAATGTTCCATAAATGGCAAAGTAAAAGACAATTTCAGCTTCAAAGTAACATGATTTTTAAGCAAGTGCTTATGTGCTTAAGCAATAGAGGATATACTCATCAAATGTGTAAAAAGTGTCACACCACAGGTGGGATACACGCAGTGGGCGCTCTGCAGCCGTGTGCCCAGCCTTGGTCTTGCTTAACGCAACCTTTAGTCATGATTGTTAGCCCCCCAAATGAGTGGTGCCTATGAATATAACTCCAACCGACATACGCCTTCACAGTAAATCTAGACTGCTGGAAATTGTCTTCGAAGACCAAACCTTCATGCTGCCTTGTGAGTACTTGCGGGTTAATTCACCATCGGCTGAGGTGAAGGGTCATGGTCCTGGGCAAGAAGTATTGCAGCTTAATAAAGAAGCCGTAAACATCGTTGCTATCGAACCAGTCGGCCACTATGCTGTTCGTCTGATTTACAGTGATTCACATAGCTCTGGGCTCTACACATGGGACTATTTGCATGAGCTTGGAAAGAATCGCTATTGCAAGTGGCACGATTATTTGGCGCTACTTAAAGCCGCAGGTGAACAACGTGAACCTCAAGAAAACGATCAATATTTAGTGTGAGCATGGCAGATACCGAAAACAAAACTCACTTCGGCTTTCAAGAAGTCGATGAGCACGATAAGCAAGGCATGGTCAAAGGCGTGTTTCGCGCAGTCGCTGGTAACTACGACGTCATGAATGACGCCATGTCAATCGGCGTTCATCGTGCTTGGAAGTGGTTTGCAGTTGCACAGAGCGGTGTTCGTGCCGGTGATCGAGTGCTGGATTTAGCCGCTGGCAGTGGTGACTTATCACTCAAGTTTGCAAACAAAGTTGGTGATCAAGGACACGTAATTGTTACAGACATTAACGAAGCTATGCTTGAAGAAGGTCGCAAGCGACTGACCGATGCGGGGGTTGCAGGCAATGTTGATTATTGCTTAGTTAATGCTGAAAACTTACCTTTCGAAGACAATAGCTTTGAGTGTATTTCTATTAGCTTTGGTTTGCGTAATGTCACTCACAAAGATGTCGCACTAGCGTCGATGCAACGATGCTTGAAACCAGGCGGTCGAGTCATTATTTTGGAGTTCTCTCAGCCGACTAACGAAACCTTTCGAAAATTCTACGATGCCTATTCATTTAATGTCATTCCTAAACTAGGCGAGTTAATCTCCAATGATCGAGATAGCTATCAATATCTTGTCGAATCAATTCGTAAGCATCCGCCACAAGAAGAATTGAAGCAGATGATGTTAGATGCGGGCTTTGATAGAGTGCGCTATCACAACTTAACCGGCGGCGTAGTGGCACTGCATATCGGCTATAAATATTAGGTTTATTGATGCTGTTAGATCTATTCGAATTGGCCAGCAATAGAACGCTGGAACATGACCCGCAAACATTGGCGCGTTTAGCCAAATTGCAGGGTAAGACTATGACGCTTTCGATTAAGTCGATAGGACAATCATTGTCGGTTACGCCTCACCCAGAAGGTCTAGAGTTTAGTCAGCAGTCACCAGCAAAGGTTGATGTAACCCTAAGTGCCACCTTGGGAGCAATGGTTAAGATTTCACGTGATGGTATGGATAATGCCGAGCTCGAGCCCGGTGAGTTAGAGATTGCTGGAGACCCTATTGTTGGTCAACGTTTCGCACAGGTGATTGCAGAACTTAATATCGATTGGGAAGCCCTACTGTCTGAGCACATTGGCGATTCACCTGCTAAGGCCGTTACCTATGCTGCAGGCCAAGCCAAGGCCTTTGCTGATGAATCAAAAGTAAAATTTAAAGAATTTCTTAATACGTTGATTAAAGACGATATGGCTCTCGTGGCTGACAAATCTGAGATCGAAGGGCACTTGGATCAAGTTGATATGATTCGTGCCGACGTAGACCGCTTGAATGCTAGGCTTGAGCGCTTAAAAAGTAAGGTTTAGATGCAAAAGGTAAGTTCCCCAATCGCCCGCTTATGGCACATTCGCCGTGTTATCAAAAAGCACTTCTTGGTATCACTGCTCGACGAGCTTGATCTGCCAAAGCCGGCGATGCTTGCGGTTCGAGCCATGTTCGGAAAACCTGCCGATCCAGCAGGGCTTAGTCTCGAGCGCGGCATACGCATTCGTGAGGCACTAGAAGAGCTCGGTCCGGTATTCGTTAAGCTGGGTCAAACGCTTTCAACTAGGCCCGATTTACTGCCGCATGATATCGCATCCGAGTTGACTAAGTTGCAAGACCAAGTGCCCGCTTTTCCGGCTGAGCAGTCAATGGCGATTATCCGTCAAGCCTACGGCGATGATTTTGACGCTATCTTTGAATCTGTCGAGCAACAGCCACTGGCCTCAGCGTCGGTGGCGCAGGTTCATGCTGCAAGCTTGAAAGAAGGTTTATCGATTCAAGGCCAGAACGGCCTCTGCAATCGTAATGTCATCATCAAGGTATTACGCCCAGGCATCGAGGCCGTAATCGAAAGTGACCTGAAAGTAATGTATACAGTTGCTGGATTGTTGCAACGGTACTGGTCGCGAGGTCAACAATTCAGACCCCTTGAAGTGATTCAAGAATACGACCACACTATTCGCGGCGAGTTAGACCTGCGAGTAGAAGCGGCCAATGGCGCGCGTATGGGTGCTAATTTTGAAGATAGTGAGCTTATCTATGTGCCCAGAATATATTGGGACTTCACTAAGCAGAACGTGCTGGTAATGGAGCGTATATACGGTACCTCTATTCGCGAAATAGCCCTACTTAAAGGCAAAGGCTATAGTATGAAGTCGCTTGCTGAAGATGGTGTTCAAACCTTTTTCAAACAGGCTTTCGAAGATAATTTTTTCCACGCGGATATGCATGCGGGCAACATTTTTGTCTCAGATCAAGGCAAGTGGATCGCAATTGACTTTGGCATTATGGGCACCCTCGACGAGCAGGATAAACAATATCTTGGGCAGATGCTGTTAGGCTTTTTTAACCGCGATTACGCTACTATCGTGCAGGCTCATTTGCGCGCTGGCTGGGTCCCTGCGGAGACTAATGCGGCCGAATTTGAGCAGGCGATTCGAGTAGTGTGTGAGCCAATTTTCGCTAAGCCGATTAGCCAAATTTCGTTTGGTAATGTGTTGATGCAGTTATTTCAAACAGTACGCCGTTTTCAAATGCCGGTGCAGCCGCAACTCGTTTTATTGTATAAAACGCTGCTTAATATCGAAGGGCTCGGACGTCAGTTGTACCCTGATTTAAACTTGTGGGATACCGCCAAGCCGTTCTTAGAAAATTGGATGAAAGATCAGCTGTCGCCTAAGGGCTTAATTCAAGACTTACAGCGAGAGTGGCCGCAGTTACGAGTATTATTGCCAGAGCTGCCAATACTATTAAAAGCCGCGGTTGAGCAGCAGAAAAAGCCGCAATCTACAGCACCGACTGTGAAAGTCAGCATGGCAGTCAGTGTCGGAATATCAGTGACAATATTGGGTGTTGGTCACAGTCTTCTGATGCAACATTCGTCGCTAGCTGGTGCTCCTTTTGCTAGTGTGGGCCCTTGGGTTGCCGCCGTCGGTATCATTCTGGTGTTGTTGAAGCGGTAACGCTTTTTTGTGCATAATGCCGATATTTAGAGCGCCGCACAGGCACCCTATTTTGGTTGAATCTTACGTAGATGTTGTGCCACTGACCATCGAGCGGACAGCCAGCCTAGAAACGTACCGATAGAGATTAGAGCAATAATTTCTCTTGCTGTAACTCGGTGAACGAGGGCGTCACTGCTGTACAGTGCGGCCAGTTCGGAGATCGGTTGCTCAGTCAGCTGGGCGGCGACTAACATCAGGGATAGTGAGATAAGAGCGCCGAAAAACCCAAACAGTGAACCATAATAGAGAAACGGCCGCCTTACGAATGCATCAGTACCGCCGACCAACTTTGTTATCTCAATTTCATGCCTTCGATTGAAAATAAGCAGTTTGATCGTGTTGCCAACGATTAATACCAAAGCAAGTGCGAGTAATGCGCTCAATAGTAATGATACGCGGCTAAGTACTAGCAGTATGGCGTTGAATCGGTCGGTCCAATCTAGGTCTAACCTAACCAACTCGATACCTTCAAATTGAGTTAATTGATCTTTCAGGGCCAGTAAATTTTCGCTTTTCGCAGATGCTCTGTCAGGCATTACCACTATTGAGGCTGGCAATGGATTACGTCCTAAAAAAGCAAGTTCTTGTTCGAGGCTTACATCGACATCAGACAAAATTCTAAATTCCGCCAGTGCTTGCTCGGGGGTTACAAATTCAGCTAACTCAATTGACGGGTGCAATTGAATCTCTTCGAAAATTAGTTGTGCGGTGCTATCGCTAAGGTCTTTTTGTAAGAAAATACTAATTTGCGGCCGCCCTTGCCAACTATTGCTTAAGCTTTGTGCACTTTTTATGCCAACGTAAAGCAGGCTCGGCAGTAGCAAAGTAATGGCAATAATTAACAGCGTATTGATGGTGCCCATCGGTGTGCGACGCATATCTCCAAGTGTGGTGAAGAGCACTTGTAAGTGGCGGCTTAGATACGTGGTCATTGATCCCTACCGCTGGGCTGTTGGTCAACAGTTGCTTGTTGTTCAGGCTGAATTAGTTCGCCGTTATTAAGTTGTAAAGTGCGCTTGCCTAGCCGCTCGATCTGACGTAGATCATGTGTAGCGATCAAGACCGTTACCCCCACACGATTAAAATCAGCAAAAATATCAATAATTTCGTCTGATAGAGCTTCGTCTAGATTGCCAGTTGGTTCATCGGCAAGCAAGATGTTGGGACGATTGATTACCGCGCGTGCAATGCCTACCCGCTGCTGCTCACCGCCCGACAGGGTGATAGGGTATTGATTTTCCTTACCCGCTAGACCCACTTTCCCAAGTGCTGCGCGCACCCGTTTTTTAATTTCATCATGGGGCATACCGATGACAATCAGCGGTAGTGCCACATTATCAAAAACAGATCGGTCGAATAGTAGTTTGTGGTCCTGAAAGATAACGCCTATCTCTCGCCTTAAAGCCGGAATCTTGGACGGCTTCATGCGACTTAAATTCTGATTGTCGACGATTATTATGCCAGACGTCGGTTTTTCTATATGCGTGATTAACTTAAATAATGTACTTTTCCCCGCGCCGGAATGGCCTGATAAAAATGCCATTTCACCCGAGGCTAAATCAAAGCTCACATCTTTCAGAGCTTGGTGACCGCTAGGGTAGCGCTTATTAACGTGGCTTAGTTTTATCATCCGAGTTTTGTCATTTGGGTTTTAGCCGAATCAGTCAGTTTTGATTGCGTCTGATTTAATACTTTCTAGGTCTGGGATTAATGCATCGGCAAAGTCTTTGGCATTGAACGGTTTTAAGTCTAGGTAGCCTTCGCCAACGCCGATGTAGCGAATAGGGAGCTTAAACTTTTGCGTTAGTGAGATTGCTAAGCCGCCTTTAGCTGAGCCATCCAGCTTAGTCAGGCAGATACTAGTAACGCCAACCGCCTTTTGAAAATTCTCAAGTTGCGACAAAGCATTTTGGCCGGTGCCAGCATCGAGTATTTGCATTACTTCATGTGGCATTGACGGATCCAAATTAGCCAAAACACGGTTAATTTTCTGCAATTGCTCCATCAAATCAGACTGAGTATGTAAGCGACCGGCGGTATCAATAATCAGCACTTGGCACCCTTTGACAATTGCTGAGTTCAGCGCGTCATGGGCGACCGCGGCGGCATCGGCGCCGTGCGCTTGAGCTACAACGGGAATGTCCATGCGACGGCCCCACTCTTGCAGTTGTTCGACAGCAGCGGCACGAAAAGTATCCGCCGCCGCTAACATTACGGTTTTACCTTGGTCTCTGAATTGCTTAGCAATTTTCGCTGTAGTAGTGGTTTTACCAACACCATTTACGCCAACCATCAGCATTACATAAGGGCGTTGATGCAATACCTCCCACGGTTGTTCGGCCGGTTCGAGCATGGTGGCTATTTCGGCTTTTAAAGCTGCCACCACGCCAGGCGCGTGTTGGATTTTTTCGGACTGAACTCGCAAGCGTAACTGATTGACCAATTCAAGGCTCGCTTCAACACCAACATCACTGGTGATAAGTACTTCTTCGAGTTCGTCAAAAAGTTCGTCGCTAATGTCGAACGAGCCTTTAAAAACATCTCCAATTTTACCCATAAGGCTGCTACGGCTTTTGTCTAAGCCTTCCTCGACCGTTACAGGCTCTGGCGCAACCTGCTTGTCGTCACTCTTATCGCGGCCAAAAAAGCGAGCAAAGCCCGAACGCTTCTTTGTTTCTGGCGGCTGGTCGTTAGGCGGTAAGTCTTTAGGTGTGTTTGTTTCGATCATTTTTGTCTAAGGCTATGGTATGGTCTGGCGTGGTCGCTATCCGATTAACCGTATTGTAGGGATTGTCCAAAAAATCACAATGAAACAGCGTGCTAAAACAAACTCCATTCGCATAATTGCCGGTCGATGGCGCGGTCGTCGTCTGCCGGTACTCGATATTGACGGCTTAAGGCCCAGTACTGACCGTATTCGCGAGACTCTGTTTAATTGGTTGATGCATGATATTAGCGGCGCTCGCTGTTTGGATCTATTTGCGGGCAGTGGAGCGCTAGGCTTAGAGTGCCTGTCTCGAGGCGCTGAAAGCTCAGTGTTTGTAGAGTCGGACAGGCGTATAGCCGCGCAACTACAGCAGAACCTGCATACACTTGATACGCTAGATAACGGCGAAGTTGTGGTACAGTGCGCGATAAATTTCTTGCGCCACCCAGCGTCAAGACAGTTTGATCTGGTGTTTTTAGACCCTCCCTTTGAATCTAACTTACTGGTGCAAGCAATGCCCTTGTTAGTCGACAATGGATGGTTAGCTGACGGCGCATTGGTGTATGTTGAGCAGGCATCAAAGAAAGACCCAGAGGTTGTCCCTCAACAGTGGCGACAATATAAAGAGGGTAAAGCAGGCTATTGTCGTTATAGTGTTTACCACGTCTAGCCTAACGATAAACCAGCTAAGGCAGTACGCCATGCTTGGTTGCAGTGTTATACTCTATGCATGACAAAAAAAATTGCCATTTACCCTGGAACCTTCGATCCCGTTACTAATGGGCATTTAGATTTGGTGGTGCGAGCCGAGCAAATCTTTGACGAAGTGATCATTGCGGTATCCGATAACCCTCGAAAGAATCCTTTGTTCTCAACTAAAGAGCGTATTGCTCTGGTAGATCAAGCCACTAAGAATATTCCTCATGTGAGAGTTGAGAGTTTTGATGACTTACTCGTTAACTTTGTCGCACGTAAGAATGCTAAGTTTGTAATTCGTGGTTTGCGAGCGGTATCTGACTTCGAATATGAGTTTCAACTAGCGTCGGCTAACCGCCGTTTAGATAACAATATCGAAACCATTTTCTTAACTCCATTGGAGGTAAACTACTTTATTTCGTCCTCGTTAGTACGCGAGATATCATACTACGATGGCGACATAAGTAGCTTCGTGCCCAAGCACATCGAGAGTGCTCTGGCGAAAAAATGGGCGTCTAAAAAGAAGCAAGACGATTAGCTTGTTTCGTTTGATCCTGTTTACACTCTAAATTCAGCGCGTAATTTACCATGGCACTTTTTATTACGGACCAATGCATAAACTGTGACGTATGCGAGCCCGAGTGTCCAAACGATGCAATTTATATGGGTGAGTTAATCTATGAGATAGAAGCGTCTAAGTGCACTGAGTGCATAGGCCACTTTAAAAAAGAGCAGTGTGTAATCGTATGTCCGGTAGAGTGTATTTTAGTCGATCCTGAGCACCAAGAAAACCAAGATACGCTACAACAAAAATATCAGAAACTTACCGGTAAAGACTACGACGCTGCCGTCGAAATCGCTTAGTACTTAATCTAGCCGGCGAACAGCTTACTCACCTATCTTTTGCATCTCTATTTCTATCATTAGTGGATTCGCTAGCGCGCTTTTCGCGTTTCTGGCGCGCATTTCCAACCAAAAGGACGATGTCTTTTCGTAGTAGCCAGCTTTTTTTAATTTCACAATAACGGTCTGGCGGTTACCGTTTTCATTTTTCCAGCGTAACGTCATCGGTGTAGTGCCAGCCACACTACCATCGCTTATGATCTGAGCACCTGGTGGCGTCGATGTGATTTTAGCGGCGCCGTAATGCGATGCGCACGCGCTAAGGTTTACCAGTATGGCCAGCAATATTAGCTTGCTAGCGGCTCTTTTCAGCGGCGCCAGTTTATTGGCATTAAGGCTCTTAGGCATGAAGTTCGGTATCTTAGTTAAGCTCATTGACTACAACATTATAATCATAACACTGCGGCTTGTTACTCAACAACAACAAACTATGGTGCTAAATAGTATATCGCTATTTACCACATTTTCAATTGCGAAAATCTATTCCTAGTACTAGTCAAACTGACGAAATTCGATGGTTTGCATGGCCTAGAAGTTAACTTTGTGTTTCCAAAAAAGAACATTGCTATTGCTATTTGCCAGCTCCGGAGGCGTGTTTGCGGTTTCGGCTTCTACCAATAATATTACCAAGTGATTCTGAAGAACTGTAAACTCGTCATGCTGGCTCAATAGCTGTTGTTGCATGGTCGAGAGTTCTTGCAACCTCTGTTCAACCGTATCGGAAGCCTTATGAATTCGTTTAACACTTTCCAGCCTCCGGCGAAGTTGAGTGTGATGTTCCCGCACATAGGTTTCCATCGGCACCATCAAGTTATTATTCCAATCAGTTGCGTCCCTCAACGCTCTTGAAAAAATCTTGCGAGACACCGTACAAACAGATTCGTAGAAGCGATTGGTAATCGACATTTGTTCGCGAAAAAACAATGTGCGAGTTTGCTTCAGGTTGCTGTGTTTAAGTTCTAAACGGCCAATCTCTTGTTTGAACTTTTCTAAATGCAGTTTTCGTACTCGAAAATTGGCAATGCCGTGATCATGTTCAAAATCTCGAGTGATCCCTTCAGACAATATCGTAATCTCATTAGCTTGGTCGATAGCCGAATCGATATAGTGATTTACCCGCTCGAAGTACCTTGAAATAGTCTTCCGCAAAGTCATAGTAGTCGCACACCGAGACATATTATGTTTGGTTGTAGCGATCAATTTCTCTAAGCGATCAGGGCTTAAAATTTTCACCAGTTTCTTAGTTTCATTAGCGTAAACAGCGCGTAATGCTTGATAGCGTTGCATATCTTTTTCGAGCGATGACTTTTCAGATTGAACCTTAAGCATTATGTCGGAAATGACGTCCGTGTTTTTGCTGCTTAACTGCTTAAGCTCGGCAATGTGCTCATCGGCATCTTTTAATCGGTTGTTGAGAATAGAGCCTGCCGAATCAAGAATGCCTTCTAATGAGCCGCGCACCTTTTCAATTACAATCGAGCGCTTTTCTGGTATCAACTTATCCGCAATTGCATGTTCTAGCGATTCGATGTTGCTGCGTTTAAGTAATTCGGGATCGTCTGACAATTTTGCTAATAGACCCTTCTGCGCTGATACCGGGTAAATATTTTCAGCATCCAAATTTAGTATTTCTGAGGTCAGCATTACCTGCTGCCTTATTTCGTTTTCGATTTCTTGTTCGCTACGAATTCCATCCCAAAGGCCATCAATTTTGTTTAGAGCAACTAATTTTCGCTGGTTTTTGTCAGCACCTGAACTTTTATCGCCACCTAAATGTCTTTCCCATAATTCAAGGTCAGTAGAGGTTACACCGGTATCGTGGGATAAGATAAAGACCACCGTGTGGGCGGTCGAGAGTTGATTGATAGTTAGCTCAGGTTCGGCGCCGATTGCATTCAAACCTGGCGTATCAAGAATAACTAATCCCTGTTTTAATAACGGGTGAGGAAGATTAATGATCGCATGACGCCAGCTTGGAATTTCGACTTCGTCGTATTCATTCACCGGCAATCCGATAGCCCCGTCTTGACCATCAAGAAGGTCGAATTTTAGGCGTACAGCATAAGCCTTACTAACCAACTTGCTTTCGGTCATGCCGGTCATCGCGGAACTAACGCTGTCGACCTCATCGGCATCAAATTCAATCTGATGCCATAAGTCATGGTCTTTTTTTAACTCGAATAAGGCTCGTTCATCCTGACGAGATTCAATTGGTAGTAGACGAACGCCGGTTGGCTGATTGGGGTCATACATTAGCTCTGTCGGACACATCGTGGTACGCCCAGTTCCCGACGGCAAGATACGTTTCTTATAATTACCGAAAAAGATGGTATTAATCATCTCCGATTTACCACGTGAAAACTCAGCGACAAAGGCGACTGAAAGATTATCGTCGGCAAGTGCGCCAAGCACAGACTCAAATTGATGATGGGTGCGAAGGTCAGTGACATTATTAAACTTTAAAAACGTACTCAAACTTTGTACTGCGACACTAACGCGTTGACGCCATTGCGAGTATTGTTCGATTTCGATATTAAGTTTTTGATCTGTCACGGTTATCTAATCACGTTGTGTGTATCTCGCTTGTTCTTTTTAATGCCGTTAAAACTGTAAAAAGTGACCCTCAATGGCGACTTAACTTTAGGTAAAAAAATAACTAAGCTTCTTATAATAGCTGACCATCTGCTCAATTGTCAAAGGAAACTAAAGTGCTTTCCTATAAAGGATTGCTATCTTGCTGTTATTTATGTGTTTATACGGAACTTCATGCATTGATCTCTACTGAACAGTTAAAACCAAGTTAGCTAATTATGATGCGCCGATGAAGTGTGTTTTACTACGCCAATACTAATCAGTATGCTTCAGCAAAACTTAACCACTAACGGTATTGTTTTTGTTAGAAACCTTACGGCTAAAAAAATCTGCTAAAAAATAGGCAAGTGCGAGGTTTTTGAGAGTGCTCCCCAATTAAATCTAATGGCAATTAAGAAAATAACTAAGAAAACAACCAAGGCCACGACTAAGAAAAGTAAGCTTACTAAGCAAGTGGCTAGTAAGGCCGTTGGTAATGGTCGCAGCCAAGGTATTAAAAAAACGAGCTCAAAAAAACGCTTCACTAAGGCCGGGCGGGGCAAGAGAAAATCATCGGCCGATAGCCTGCCCAATTCTATTAAAGTGAGTAAGAGGCGACGATTTTTGAGTCTAGCGAAATTCTGGTTGCTTCGTTTAGGGCTAATTACCTTAGTGCCAACGCTTGCTTACACAGTCTACTTGGATGTCACCATTCGTAAGCAGTTTGAGGGCCAAAAATGGGCGTTACCAGCACATGTTTATACTCGCCCTCTCGAGCTATATTTGGGTCAAAAGTTTGACAGCACTTTAGTGCAGGCTGAATTAGACGAGTTAGGTTATGTCGATAGGCCGTCTTTCGACCGCGTAGGCAGTTTCAGCTTCAGCCAAAATGAATTGGCGATCTATCAGCGTGCATTTCGCTTTTGGGACGGCTTGCGACCTCAGCAAAAAATTCGTCTGCAGCTTAGCGAGGGTCGAATTAAATCGATTAGTATCGAGTCTAGTGATGGCGACGTTAGGCAGACCGAGATCGTACGCTTAGAGCCTAGACTGTTTGGTAGTGTCTCGCCACTGAGTCACGAAGACCGAACCTTAGTTAAACTCGAAGACATACCTAAACCATTAATCGATGGTCTGTTGGCGAATGAAGATCGAAATTTTTATTCGCATTTCGGTATTAACCCAATGGGTATTGCTCGCGCGATGGTTCGCAATCTACGAGCGGGTCGGGTGGTACAAGGCGGAAGCACGCTAACGCAACAGCTGGTGAAAAACTACTATTTGACCTCAGACGTTACTTTGAGTCGTAAGTTTACTGAGATGCTAATGGCGATGTTATTAGAGTTTCATTATAGCAAGGACGAAATACTTCAAGCGTACTTTAACGAAGTCTACATGGGGCAGGCCGGCAATCGGGCGATCCACGGTTTTGGTTTGGCCAGTCAATACTTTTATGGGCGGCCGCTTCATGAGCTGGACTTGCACCAATTGGCAGTACTAATTGCGGTTAATAATGGGCCGAGCTTTTATAACCCCATTCGGCACCCAGAGCGTTCACTTAAGCGCCGCAATCTAGTGCTCAGTACAATGCTAGAACAGGGTGTAATTGATAAGCCTAATTACGACCGTGCTGTTAACGCCACGTTATCGATTAGCCCAACGGCGGCAAGCGCGGCAACTTTGTCATACCCAAGTTTCATGGGGTTGGTTCGTAAAGACTTGCAAGCAGATTATCTACAGGATGATTTGCTTAGCGATGGCTTGCAAATACACACAACACTGAATCCGCGCATACAACAGACCTTAGAAAAAGCCGTGCGCTCTGAATTGGAGGCTATTGAAAAGCGAAAATCCATCAAAGCTAATAGCTTGCAGGTCGCGGCTGTCGTCATTCGAACCGATAACGGTGAAGTGGTGGCTATGTTGGGTGATCGAAAGGTTAGTTTTTCTGGCTATAATCGAGCCCTGAATGCACGCCGTCCGGTTGGCTCATTACTCAAGCCTTTTGTCTATCTTACCGCCTTAGAGAAGCCCGAAAAATATTCATTAGCGTCACTAGTTCGTGATGAGCCCATTACCGTATCGCAAAAAGGTAGTCCAGATTGGCGGCCTCAAAACTATGATGGCTTGCCGCATGGCCAAGTAATGTTGATTGATGCTTTGGCTCGGTCGTATAATTTAGCGACTGTTAATTTAGGTATGGAGCTGGGTGTATCGGAGGTTTCGAGTACTATTCGGCGGGTAGGCTATGATCAGCAATTTAGTGAGTTTCCTTCGATACTATTGGGCGCTGTTTCTATGTCGGTACTGGATATTAGCCAGCTCTATTTAACCTTAGCCTCGGGGGGGTTTAAAACGCCGATTAAGAGTATTCGCTCAGTTCTTAGTGGTGACAACCAACCTTTGAGCCATTATTCATTGGATATTGAGCAAGTAATTCAGCCTGAGTTTGTGTCACTGATTAATTACGCATTACAAGACGTGGTGCGTAATGGCACGGCGCGAAGCGTGCTTACTGGTTTTCAGTATGACTACGGCCTAGCCGGCAAAACAGGCACCACCGACGAGTACAGAGACAGCTGGTTCGCCGGATTCAGTGGTAACTATTTAACCGTAGTCTGGGTTGGTAGAGACGATAATAAACCGGGTAAATTATCGGGTGCAAGTGGCGCTGCAAAAATTTGGGCCAAGGCCATGCAGCAGATGCCGCTACAGCGCCTAGAGTTAGCTTATAACGACTCAGTGCTGAAGAGAGAGATGTTTTATTCTCAAGATCCTGTGGCACAAGATTGCAGTTTATCTCGACCTCTGCCAATGTTGATTCAGTCGTTAACCATAGAAAACATACCCTGTGCCGATCGTTTGCCGTATGATTTAGAGTATGAAGATGATGAATTACAGCACTTTGAGCCATTGCCTGGCAGCTCTCTACCGAGACCGAAGAAGAAGTCATGGTGGCAGAGAGTATTTAGTTAAGTTAAGCAATATGCGGGTGACTCAAAGATGATTCGAAATAGGCGCACTACTCAGCTTCTACGCTTTTGCTTGCTAGCGGGTATCGTACTTTCTCTAAGCGCTTGTATTAGCACTGCGAGCATTGATGTGCCATCGCAACGACCGGTCATAGAAGATCGTGCAGTGGTAAATGGTCAGCCGCTGCCGCTGCCTGATTCTGTGGTTGTTAAGGCTGAACCCTTGACTGGTGATCAGCCGATGTCGCCTGTGGTGATGCGTTTGATTGCAACGGCAGGTGACCAGCGACGCGTTGGCAATTGGGATAGTGCGGCTAGTTCACTCGAACGAGCCTTGAGAATTGAACCTAGAAATGGACGCTTATGGTCTCGGCTCGCAGAAGTTCGGTATGACCAAAAGTCTTGGCGAAAAGCGATTCAGCTAGCGGCTAAATCGAATACATTGTCCGGTGGAAATTCTAAGTTGCTTAGGCAGAACTGGGTTTTGATGGCCAACTGCTATGATGCACTTGGTGAGCATTCCTCTGCCAAAGGGTATCGGGGAAAACTGACACACAGCAGTTATTAATATTTTTTAATCGCCCAAACTACCTTAGTAGAACATTGGTTTGCCAGTGTTGCTCTAGTTCGTCAGCACTACCGTCCTAGTTTGCAAACAATACATAGGTGTTGAGGCTGGTTGCTATTAATAGCCAAAGTATATAGGGCGCAAGCAGTAAGCTCACGGCTGACAGTTTTGCGCGGTATGCTTTTAAGATCAGGTTAATTACCAACGCATCGATGAGTATTATGTTGAGTAAGCTGATCAGCAGCCAGTGTTGTCCGAAAAATAGCCAAGACCAGATTCCGTTGAGAACCAACTGTAAGACCCAAATCATCTGCAATGTTGAATTTCCTCGATGATATATTTGCCAGCCGGCGATCGCGATTAATAGGTATAAAAACGTCCACACTATCGGGAACGCAATATTTGGCGGGCTCCAAGGCGCTCTGTTTAGCGCTAAATACCATTCATCTGGTCTGAATAAACCGCCGAAAATAAATACCGAAAAGCTGATTAATAGAAAGATTAATAAACTAGGCCATTTTTCTCGAAGCCGCTGCGATGTCATGTTGGATCACCGTATTGTTCAACTCGGTATTCGTCTGCCAGTCGCTTATAACGCTTGCGATTAATCTCAAAAAATTGCAGATCTTTCTGGTTAATGTCACGTAATTTTTTGGCAGGACGACCCGCCCATACTTCATTGGCTTTGACGATTTTGCCTGGCGTTACTAACGCGCCAGCGGCAACCATAGCACCAGTTTCAACGATGCAGTCATCCATTACGCATGCTTGAATGCCAATGAATGCGTTGTCTTCGACACAGCAGGCGTGCAAAACCGCTGAGTGTCCAACGGTTATATCGTCACCCAGGTAGGTTCCTTGGCCAAGCTCTGCGCAGTGAATCATGGTTAAGTCTTGAATGTTGGTGCGCTGGCCAATGCGAATTTCGTTGACGTCGCCGCGTATCACGCAGCCATACCAAACACCTGAGCCGGCGCCTATCTCAACATCGCCAATGATGGTTGCGTTCTGAGCTACGAAAGCGTTTCGATCGACGTTCGGAAATCTTCCTTTATAAGGAAGTAGATATGGGTGTCTATCTGGAATATTGCTCATCTGAAGATTTGGTCACAAAAGCCTAAGGCTATACGTTAAACTTAGGACCTTAGAATAGCAAAAACACCAAAATAAGAACATAAATAATGTCTGATACGCCACTGTCTCGTTATCGCCAGGACCTACTAAGCCCCGAGTTTGCGGCCGATCCGGCACAGCTGTTAGCTGTTGAAAATCTGCAAAGGTTGTATGACGAGTTGATTGGCCAGCCTGAAGTGAAAGTGGGTTTTTTTGAGAAGCTTGGAATCACCTCTGCTAAACCAAAACAGCCGGTTCAAGGATTGTATTTTTGGGGCGGTGTTGGTCGAGGCAAGACCTATTTAGCCGATACTTTTTACGAATGCCTGCCATTTGACAACAAGTTACGTATGCATTTTCACCGTTTTATGCGACGAGTTCACAAAGAACGTAAACTACTTAAAGACCAAGCCGACCCATTGCTAATCGTGGGTAAAAAACTGGCCAGTGAAGCGCGCGTTTTATGTTTTGATGAATTCGTGGTTAACGACGTAGCTGATGCGGTGATACTGGTTAAGCTAATGCGAGTACTATTTGATGAAGGTGTTACCTTGGTAGCAACCAGCAATGTGGAGCCTAAAAATTTATACCATGGAGGCCTGCAGCGAGACCTGTTTATGCCGGCTATTAGTATGGTTTACCAATACACTGATGTGATAAATATCGACTCAGGCATAGACTATAGGCTTCGATTTTTAGACAAAGCTGAAACTTACTTTAGCCCTATTAACAACGTCTCTGATGATGGTATGGAGTTTAACTTTAATCATTTGGCGCCCGATGCTGGCAAGTCAAACGCAACCATTAACGTTGAGGGGCGAGAGTTAAATTCAATTCGCCGAGCTGATGGTGTTATTTGGTTTGAATTTGATGAGTTGTGTGATGGGCCTCGTTCTCAAAATGACTATATTGAATTGGCGCGATGTTTTCATTCAATTTTGTTGTCAAACGTAGCGGTAATGGATCGACTAAAAGAAGACCAAGCACGGCGTTTCATCAACCTTGTCGATGTGTTTTACGACCACAATGTAAAGTTAATTATTTCAGCCGAGGCGCCGGCCACTGAGCTTTATGTTGGGACACGTGTTAGCTTCGAATTTCAGCGCACAATTAGCCGGCTTCAAGAAATGCAGTCACATGACTATTTGGCTCTTAGTCATAAGGCCTAGTCATACTTGGCTATTGGCTACTTATTCACAGAACCAAGATTTGGCTTTCTCACCACGCTCATGATCGCCAACGGGGTGCCAGCCAAAGCCTTCGGATAAGTCGGTCACTGGCGCCAGTTCCTTTTCGCGATAAAAGCTCATTATCGATTCAGTAAGGCAACTTTTTTCGGCATAAACTCGACACCTTTTGTATTCGAAGTGCACCACTTTATGTAAGCGCGCTTTACGAGTAAAATTGTGACAGCCAGATTTTCGAGCTTTTTTCGCGGTAAAACGCAGAGCTTGAGTAATGCCATCTTTGTTGATTTTATAAAATCGAATACTTTGCCTATCACTAGCGACACTTTGGGCGCTAGTGGTGGTCAAAAACATGGCTATAGACACTGTCAATAAACTCTTCAGTGCGGCTGCTTTTACGCATTCTACCAAGATCCGATCTTCCATTTAGGCAGGTTCGGGGTTTCCTCGAGGTCGTTTGACTCAAATTCGATGTTGCCATCTGAGTCCGTTTCTTGGATGTATTGCGTGGGAGCGTTTGAATGCTGCAATTCAATCGAATAAATTTGCCCACTTTCTCGGCGAGACTCTATGATCGTCGAAGTGCCAAGCAGGCTGGTTTTTTTGGTACTCAGTTTTTCGTCGATACTGGTGGCGGTTTTAGCCACTGGCGTTTCAACCTTAGCGGTCTGCTCTTCAATTGCCGGCGTGCCTTTGGTTTCTTCACCAAGCTGAGGTGGCGATGCGGTTTGTGCTTGTCCTGCGCTGACAAATAACATACTGCTTATCGCTAATAGCACAACTGTGATTTGCCTAAGGCTTGAGAAATACGGTTTCATAGCTCACTCTCTTTCTGAGTAGGTTGGATGCTCATGGTATCATAAACCAAATTTTATAAGAGGCGACAGAGCCTTAACGTTTGCTAACCATAGAACAAGGCAGGTATCGCTATTCGTCGCTCTGCTCTGATTATCGTCTACCTTAAATTTCAGTATTAAAAACCTTCGCCCATTCATTCTCCACTGACTAAATAGTAGCTCATCCATGAAGCAACCCCAACTAATTTTAATCGACGGCTCATCGTATCTCTATCGCGCATTTTATGTACCTCAATTGAAGCGCATGCAGACCGCCAGCGGTCAGCCTACCGGTGCTGTATTTGGGGTGATCAACATGATCAAAAGTCTCAATGCTGAATATCCAGAATCAAATATCGTGGCGATTTTCGACGCCAAAGGTAAGAATTTTCGGCACCAGTTATACTCTGATTACAAGGCTAATAGGCCGTCGATGCCAGACGAATTGCGCAGCCAAATTGAATATGTGCATACCGCTGTCAAAGCACTAGGCTTACCATTAGTGGCGGTTCCAGGTGTTGAGGCTGATGATGTTATTGGCACCTATGCCAAGCTAGCAAGTGATGCGGGTCAAACGGTACTTATCGCCAGTGGTGATAAAGATTTAGCTCAGGTTGTTAACGACAAAGTAAACTTGATCGACACCATGAAGAAGGTGATTTTAGATGAAGCGGGAGTGCTTGAAAAATTTGGTGTACGGCCAGATCAGATCGTTGACTATTTGACCTTAATGGGTGACACCTCGGATAACATCCCGGGAGTACCGAAAGTAGGTCCGAAAACCGCGGTGAAATGGATTGCTGAATATGGCAGCTTAGACGGGGTAATTGAAAATGCTGACAAGATTGGTGGCAAAGTAGGCGAATATTTGCGAGAGTTTATTCCACAATTACCATTATCCAAGGATTTGGCAACTATTCGTTGCGAGCTGGAGGTCGGGCCTCCTTTAGCTGAGCTTAAGCAAACTGAGCAAGACAAAGATGTGCTGATAGAGCTTTATCAAACCTTACAATTTAAAAAATGGCTTGCTGAGCTCGGAGCTGAAGCATTAGCTAACGTTGGTGCTGAGCCAATTACTGAGTATCAGGCTGGCGAGTATCAAACTATTTTTGAAAAAGAAGAATTTCTCGCTTGGGTTGGTCGGTTGGCCGACAGCGAAGGCTTTGCTTTTGATACTGAGACAACCTCAGTTAATGCTCAGGCAGCCGAGCTGGTCGGAGTTTCATTCGCGATTAATGTCGGTGAGGCGGCATACGTACCCGTAGCACACAGCTATATGGGTGCGCCCGAACAGCTTGACCGAGATTGGGTGTTAGAGCAATTGAAACCATTGCTGGAAGACCCTGAGTTACCAAAAATCGGTCAGAACTTAAAATATGATATGAGCGTTTTGGCTAATTACGACATAGCGGTTAAAGGGGTGGCCTTCGACACTATGTTGGAGTCTTATATTCTCGATAGCGTAAGCTCTCGACACGATATGGATACCTTATCTCAAAACCATCTAGGCCATACGCCGGTGCCTTTTAGTGACGTGGCAGGCAAAGGTAAAGCGCAGCTAACCTTTGACCAAGTCGATATCGATAAAGCTGGCCATTACGCCGCCGAAGATGCCGACGTTACTTTGCGTTTACACAATGTATTGATGCCAAAGCTAACCCGCCAACCAAACTTACATCGTATTTATACTGAGCTAGAAGTGCCTTTGATCTCTGTTTTGTCAAAGATTGAGGACTACGGTGTACTTATTGACGACTCAATGCTGCTTGAGCAAAGCCAGCAGTTAGCCATGAGTATGCAAGACGCCGAAAAGACGGCGTATCAATTGGCGGGTGGTGAATTTAACTTAGCCTCGCCAAAACAAATTCAAGAAATTTTGTACGACCAGATGGGCTTACCGGTGCTAAAGAAGACGCCTAAGGGCGCGCCATCGACGGCGGAGGACGTATTACAGGAGCTTGCCACTGATCACGACCTACCTCGGCTCATACTAGAGCATCGTAGTTTAGGCAAATTGAAGTCGACGTACACCGACAAGCTGCCGACCATGATCAACACCCGAACAGGTCGTGTGCACACGTCTTATCACCAAGCGGTAACAGCCACGGGCAGATTGTCGTCGAGTGATCCTAACTTACAAAATATTCCAGTTCGAAGTCAAGAAGGGCGGCGTATTCGAGAGGCTTTTATTGCCGAGGCTGGGCATAAAATCATGGCCGCTGATTACTCTCAAATCGAGTTGCGAATCATGGCTCATTTGTCTGGCGATAAAACCTTAGTGCATGCCTTTAATCATGATTTAGATATTCACAGAGCGACTGCCTCAGAGATTTTCTCGACTAGCTTAGACGAGGTTACGGATGAACAGCGACGACATTCTAAAGCAGTTAACTTTGGTCTGATTTACGGTATGTCGGCATTTGGTCTAGCCAAGCAGTTGCGAGTTGAACGCAAGCAAGCTCAGGCCTACATTGATCAGTATTTTGAGCAATATCCAGGGGTTAAAGACTATATGGAAAGCACACGTGAGTTTGCACGTGAAAAAGGCTACGTTGAAACTGTCTTTGGGCGTCGATTATACCTACCAGATATCAATGCTAAAAATCATAATATGCGTCAATATGCCGAACGCACAGCGATTAATGCGCCGATGCAAGGTACCGCCGCTGATGTTATTAAACTTGCCATGATCGCGGTCGATTCATGGATTGCTGATCGTGATGATATTAAGATGGTTATGCAAGTTCACGATGAACTGGTATTTGAGATTGAAGAGTCTGTGCTTGAGGCCAGCACTCGAGAAATATGTCAAGTCATGCAAGATGTCGCCGCTTTGGAAGTGCCATTGGTTGTTGATGCGGGCAGTGGCAAAAACTGGGCCCTAGCACACTAACGTGTTTGTGCTGTGTTGTTATCGGATATTGTATGTTGATTGCGACCTAAGAACACTGACAGCTTCGTCATAATAGTTTAAAATTGTAAACACGATGGCCTTCCATGCCATACGTCTGGCACACATGAACGGTTAGCTACTTGCAATAATGATTAATAGACTTTCGATAAAAATTATTTTGTCCGTGCTGGCATTGGTGTTGCTGTGGCTATTATGGCCTGGAGCATCTGAGGATCAAAATCGCAGCGAAGCCGTGAAACAAGGTTCGTCAGCGCTGGTGTCGGCGATTCAGCCAATTGCTAAAGCCAATGCTAACTCAGGAGTCAGTTCAGACGCACTTGGAGTTGCCTCTGGGCGTTTGAATATCGTCGAGAGTGGCCGAAAAATTGAGTCATTGTCGAACCAAGATTTAGCTTCACTGACACGTCGTTTTGATAACGCTAACGTGGCCACTGTTAATGGCAATACCCACGCTGGAATTAAACAGCTCAGAGCGTTAATTGCAGATTACCCAAGCGTGATTGAGCCGTATCTGAATTTGGCGTCTATCTATGCTGAGCAACAACAATTGGAGAAGGCGAGAGCTACTTTGCTGCAGGGTTTTGCGTCCAACCCTAAAGCTGGCATGCTATTCGACCACCTGAAGAAAATTCACGGCGCGTTAGCCGCGAACGCATACCGCCAAGCACTCGATACAACCACAGCAGACTCAGCACAAACAAGGCTGGTTCTTGAGCGCGCGTCAAATATTGTTTCCCAGCGCGACCAAAGTAACCAGATTGCGGCTCTGCAAAAACAATTACAGAACAGTCAAAATCAGATCTCTGAGTCAGTCAGCAAAATGCAGGCTGAAAAAGTGACTGGATTAGAGTCAAGACTTAGTCAGGTTGAAGCGGCTAGTTCGAAAGACCGTTCGGCGTTCGAGCTTGAGTTGAGTGACTTGAAACAACAGCAAGTGCTACAGTCACAAGCGCTTTCTCGCAGTCAGGACGAGCAGAGAGAGGCATCGGCTCGTGTGGTGCGTGCCGAACGAGATGCATTGAATAACATTACTCAAATTACTGAAGAATTAGACTCGCAGAAAGCCCGATTACTAGCGGCACAAAGCTTAGCTAGTCAGCAAGCTGATGCGCTTACTAAATCTCAGCAACGAGCCAAAGTCCTGGCCAGTCAGCAAGCCCGAGTGGTTGCTAAGTCTCAGCAGCAAGCTAAGGCAATGGCTGCGCTAAAAGCTGAAAATCGCCAGCTGACTATTGACAAGTCAGCACTGGCCAAGACCGCAACCGAGTTGGCCAAGAGTCCCGCGCTAACTAGCACCACAGTTGTGGCAACTACCGGTGTGGCAACCGCCATCGCCAAGCCGAGCCCAGAAGCGGCCCAGAAAACACTTGAGAAAAAGGCCATAGGCCTAGTGCTAAGTTGGGCCAGAGCATGGTCAGCTCAAGACGTGGCGGCGTATGTCGGCCACTATGACGACAACTATTCATCCAGTCGATCACTTAGCCGCGCACAATGGCTAGAGCAGCGTCGAGTTCGACTTACTAATAAAGAGTTTATCAATGTCAACGTAAGCTCTTTTAGAGTCAAGGATTTAGGCTCGCAGTTTTCAATAACATTCTCTCAGTATTATCAGTCGAATACGGTTGATGACACGGTTACTAAACGTTTACTTTTTGATAAGAAAAGCAACAACTGGAGTCAATCTAAAATCGTAAATGAGCAATTGGTATCGGGCTAGCTGGAATGGTGAATAGTTGATATTTTTAAAACTAAATAGCTTGCTTATCGTTGCTTTTATGCTCTTTGTGCAGGCTCCAAAAAGCAGTGCTCAAGCGAGTCTGGATCTTGCTTCCCAAGACGCCTCTATTATGACTACTGGCGCGGTCCGAACTAGCGCTGAGTTGCATGCTTATCAGGCCAATGGAGATTATGAATCATCGGTTTTAGTGATCATTAATTCGATCAAAGCCGGTATGCTAGAGCTGGCAATTGAGCAGGCTACGCAACATCTGAAAACCTTTCCTAAAAGCCAAGTTGGACACTTACTTAGGGCCGATGCCTTGAGTGCACTGACCGGCGAGCTAAGTGGCGTGGCCGCGAATGCGTCTTTACCCGAGGCCAGTGTCGCCGGTTTAACTCATCAAATGCGAAACCGCTGGAAGCACCAAGCGGATCATGCCGCTACTGTTCATCAGAAGGTTCCGGCTAGCTTGTTAGTTATCGGCAATCACCCGTATGTGGTGGTGACCGATATGTCTCAGGGCCGTTTGTATTTATATCAGAATCAGTCAGGTAAGCCGAAACTGCTTAGTGACTACTACATGTCCGTTGGTGCCGCTGGTTATGGCAAGCAAATCGAGGGAGACAATAAAACTCCGATTGGTGTGTACGCAATCAACCGCTACATTGAAGGTCGTGCACTGCCAGACTTGTATGGTAAAGGTGCATTTCCTGTCAATTACCCAAACCGCTACGACCGCTATTTGAAACGAACAGGCTATGGTATTTGGTTGCACGGCACGCCATCGGATACCTACGCTAGATCTCCTTGGGCAAGCGAAGGATGCTTTGTTTTGAGCAATGATGATCTGCTCGATATAGGTAAATATATTAGCGCTGAAAAGCGTACGCCTGTAATTTTGAGCGACGCGATCGAATGGCTTACATTAGATCAATTAGAGTCACGCAAGAGGTCGTTGATGGGGGTCGTAGATCAATGGAAACATGACTGGGAGAGTTTAGACACCCATGCCTACACAGCGCACTATGAGGTTAATGATTTTAACTTCGGTAAAGGAGATTATGGATCGTGGAAACTGCGAAAAAAGATCGTCAATGAAGCGAAGACGTTTGTCCAAGTCGATCTAGAGATCGAGAGCTTGTTTGCTTACCCAGGTGTTAAAGACATGTTTGTGGTGAAATACAAACAGCGTTATTTAAGCGACAATTTTGCCGGTGAAGTACTAAAAGAGCAATTCTGGAAGCTCGATCAAAGTGGTCGTTGGCGGATTATTTACGAAGGCTAATGCGGTAACCTTAGCGGGCTTTGCTAATTAGTTATTGATATACATTGTCAGCATTGACGTTCTTTTTAAGCCAGCTTACAATATCTTCCCATATTTGAGTGCTCTCAGCTTCGCTCAGCATTACCCATGAGTGGGGTAACTCTAAGGTAATAACGGGTATATTAAGGTTGATTCCGGCATAGTTTCCAAGTGAACCAGGGTAAGTTCCGAGTAAATTTAAACGCAGTTTGCCTAAGCTCTTAGGCGCGGTGTTTAATAATAGTGAGTCGAAATCAACCACACCATATGGCGCGTGAACACTGATAATAGCATCTGGTTTAAAGCTATTAATTTCGTCTATTAGCCATTGAGTTTCAGGCTCGCTAGAGGCCGTTGCGCCGGGATATTTACGTGGGTCTTTGCCGCCTTTTTGGTCCCAGTATTTGAGCGCATTACGCTCCCAATCATCAGAAGGCATATTGCGGTTAAGATCGACCCCGTTGGCATTGGTGCGTGTAGCACCGCTCTTAAGAACACCATCGGGATTCATCATCGGCGCTAGATGCCAATGAAATAGCCCGCTATGGTATTGGTTTAGTTTCTCGATCCAACGCATGGTTACGCTAACTGAGGTCAGTTCATCGCCATGCGTGCCGCCGACGATTAAAATTCTGCCTTGTGGCTTACGCTCTTTGAAAGGTGCGAATTCACGCATTAAAATTGGGAACCCGTTAGTTGAAGAGCAACCGCTTAATTCTAGCTGTGCTGCTTCACAGGCGCTGTATTTAACACTCGCTAGACGTTTGGAGATTTGACGGCAGGCATCTTTTATCCGTTCGCTATTAGGTTCAGCATATTGTCTGTCCAGACAAAAATACTCGGTTTCTAAGGTTTCGGTTTTTTGATTTTGCTCAGCCGCTGAGAAGCCTAAGTCTTCAATCAACGATTTGCTGTCTCTCGACACCTTATTAAGGTTGTTGCTTGGTTGCTCAGGTTCGCCGTTTTTTTCGGCCCCAGCTAACTCGGCAGTTAATTCGGCAGTTGAATCAGAATCCCTATCACCTAATCGTATCCCGGATATATCCGTTTCCGATGTTTGTTGCTGATAAAAGCCGTCTTCAAGCAATCGCTTGGCTAAGTCCTCATTTTCAGTATTATCACTGTTTTGTTGATTTTCTATCGCTGGCTTCGCGGTGTTGATGTCGTTTTTCCAGATGCCATTACAGGTTGAAAGAGTCGCTAGAATTAGTAATAAAAATACCAATCTTACGATTTTAATAATGTTATGGGGAGCTGGTTGCGAGCGAGTCAATATGAGCATAACGTGAGAGGTTTATTGAAAAGCGTTGGCATGCTCAAAGTATATGCTATCTGTGCAACAAAAACGATTAGGTAAATGATTTGTTAGCGCTTTGAACCGCCGCTGTTTAGACTATTTTGTACACCGTCAACAAAGACCTTAGCGTGCTTGAAGCCAAGACCAAATAAAAGCGCATTCTTTTAAGCAACGATGCGTGTATCAAGTAAAGATGCCTAGAGTAGGCGAAATACCAAGTCTGAGGTATTTCAAGGGATGTCGTCTGGGGGGGCTTGCCTACTCTAGGCAATTAGGGCAGTGCAGAGAAAAAATCTTTAAATTAGTGATTTAAGTGCGGTGTACCATGTTCTTTTAAGATTTCGAAGGCAAGTCAAATATGTCGTCAACACAAGACAATAATTCTGAAAGTTTCAAAAAATTTAATCACTATCCAACGACCCATTCAGCCAGTTGTGCGCGCATTTTATCGACGCCAAGATAGCTTTGCGACGAAAACGGCTCTACCGCAAACTGGCCGGGTATTTTCTCTAACTGTTTTTCAACATTAAGTACTGTCGCGGCTACCTTTCCTCGTTTAAATTTATCTGCCTTGGTCAATAAAATTTGCGTAGGCAATTCAGAATCACTTGCCCAGTTAACCATTTGCCAGTCCAAATCTGTTAGTGGGTGACGAACATCCATCAATAATACTAATACACGCAAGTTTTCACGATCGGCGAGGTATTTGTGAATTGTCTCTTGCCACTTTTTCTTGACCGATAGCGGTACCTGAGCAAAGCCATAACCAGGTAAGTCAGCGAGGCGAGCGGTCTCACCCATAGAGAAAAAATTGATTTGCTGTGTTCTGCCTGGCAATTTGCTGGTTCTAGCCAACTTGCGACGATTGCAGATTGCATTGATAGCACTTGATTTACCGACGTTTGAACGCCCCGCAAACGCGATTTCAATGAGATCGTCCTGCGGAAATTGATGTGGCTCAGCTGCACCGAGTAAAAACTCCGGGTTGCGCAGTATCTCGGGTAATTGAGCCTTAGAGTCGCCGACATTGCTGCTTGGCGTATTTGAAGTATCTGACATAAACTGAGTGTAGCAAAAAAGTGCTGTAGTAGTTTGTACTATGGTTAGGTAGTATGGTTTTCTGCTATGTTAATTTAGTAGTTTGCTTAAATTGCGTGAAAACACTCACCTACACTTGAGAGACATCGGTTAGCATGATATAAAACCGACCACTAAGAAATGCATCTCTTCGAGCTCAATGTTGGAGGCTCCAAACATGTTTAAAAAATTATTATTGTCTGCCGTTGTATTAGTTTCAGGTGTTGCGACGAGTAATATCGCCTCAGCGGCGGGTGATGCTGAAGCTGGCAAAGCCAAGTCGGCTGTATGCTCAGCATGCCATGGAGCGCAGGGTATTAGCTCTATGTCTATGAATCCAAACCTAGCGGGTCAGGTTCCAGGCTATATCGCAGCTCAGTTAGCCGCGTTTAAGTCTGGCGTGCGAGCCAATGCAATCATGGCGGGGCAGTCTGCAGGCTTATCTGAGGAAGATATGGCTGATTTGGATGCTTACTATGCATCGATGGTACCGAATGTTGAGGTCAAGCTTACCGAAGAAGATAAAGTACTGGCTGCCGCTGGTGCAAAAATTTATCGTGGCGGTTACGCAGAACGTGGTATAGCAGCTTGTATGGCTTGTCATGGTCCCAGTGGTCATGGTATTCCAAAGAACTACCCACGCGTTTCAGCGCAGCATAAAGAGTACCTAGAGCAATCTTTACTGGCCTATAAGAAAGGTGAGCGTAAAGGTTATAACGGAATTATGTACAGCATTGCATTTGGCTTGTCAGAGTTACAAATTAAGCAACTTTCGGCCTACATGGCCGGTCTGAACTAGCGTTAATTCTGGCTGGCATATGAAAAGAGCATTGGCTCTTCTCAAAAAAAGACCGCTAACCTTTTAGGGCTGCGGTCTTTTTTATACTCGCTAATAGCTTATCTTATCTAATCTTTCACGATATTAAGGCGTTACTCGTTTTAATTCGACGTTGCTTGGCCATTACTCGCCATCTTCTCGTTACGAGCTTCTGCCTCGGCCCAATCTTTAGGTAGCGTCTTAGAGGCCCAAAAGAAGGCAATGATAGAGAATATATAGGGAACAACTAAGGATGTTATTGATAAGCGTAAAGCATGAACATCACCATACTGTTCGGTTAAAGCAGAGCTTGCTATACCTATGTAAGTTGGACCACCGCCAAGTGCGATAAGGTTCAATATTAAAAAAAACAGAGCGGTAGACATTGCGCGCATATTAATCGGCGCCAAGGTTTGTGCAGCCGCAAAGCTTGGGCCAAGGTATACGCCTGCTGAGATTAAATAAACAGTAATCAATGCAAGATGTAGATATATGTTTTGTACCCAAAATGCCGCGATTAAAGCGGGCACACCAACTAATAGTACGGCCGCCGGTAACCAGCCGTAGGCACTGATATTCTTCTTCGCCAGTTTTTCGGTAATTACCGCGCCGTAGTAGGTGCCGGCACCATAGCCGATGAGGTGAATCAGCCCAAGCATTAGCATCAACCAACGAAACTTGCCATTGTCTTGGCCCGGCGCATATTCGGGAAGAAAACGAACAATATAGTCGACACCCCAGTTAGCAACCGCATAGCCGCCAAAGCTGACCCATGCGATGCCCATGCACATAGCCCACCAACTGGGGATTTTGGCTAAGGTTTTTATAGACTCGGCAATACCAACAGGTTCTAAGACAATATTATCTCCTTCCATTTGGCCTCGTTTAGGCTCACGGACTACCAGCGAAATAATCAACGCTAACACCACACCTGCGATGCCCAGAGCAATCAGAGTGCCACGCCAACCAAGGGTTTCAACCAACATACCAGCTAAGATATAGGAAAAGGCGATGCCAATTGGAATGCCAAGAGAGTAAATACCGAGTGCACTTGCGCGTTGCTCTTTTGGGTATAGGTCTGAAATTATAGAGTGTGACGGAGGTGAGCCACCAGCTTCGCCGATACCTACACCAGTTCTGGCTATAAGCATAGTTGTAAAACTATTAGCCATACCGGTAAAAGCCGTGAATAGGCTCCAGAAAAAGACTGAAAAGCCGATGATTTTTGTACGACTATAACGGTCTGCCATCCATGCTATAGGTATGCCAACAGTGGTGTAGAGTAAGGCAAAGCCAAAACCTTTAAGTAAGCCTAGCTGCCAGTCTTCAAAACCAAGATCGGCTTTGATGCTTGGAGATAAAGCCCCCATAATTTGACGATCTATAAAGCTAAATATATAGGCCAATGTGAGTAGCCATAGTACAAACGTGCGGTAGTTAGTTGTTTCGGCCATCTTTGGTTGGCTCATAAAATCTCCTTTGCTCTTATTAGTCTGTTTGTCAGACGCTTTTTATTCAAATTATGGTCATTTTTTAACACTTTACTCGACCTTGACGGTATCTTCTATAGTTAAAAAAATATGACTATATGAATAACCAAAAATAGGTTTTTACTAACAATCTTCTTGTCTGCTTAACTCGGCTCTTAATGCTTCAACGTCATGAACTACGTACCAACCGTCTTGTTTAGTGACAATGCCATCACTAGACCAACTTCTAAAAATTTTATTAACGCGCTGCCTCGAGCCGCCGCTCATGTCGGCGATATCTGATTGAGAGAAGTCAAGTGGCAACTTAATGCCTTGCTCAGTTGCTTCTCCAATTGAGTCTATTAGGTGTAAAATTCTGGCTGCAACCCTGGCTTGCAATGTTTTAAATAACAGCAGCTCGACCAAGTGATATAGCTGGTGCGAGCGGTCGATTACGTCGCGTACAATATTTTTGTAAAATATAGCGGCATTATCCAATGCCGAATCGATAACAGCAATTGGTATCACTAATGCCATTGTCTCTGAGATCGCCGATGCTTGTAATGGCATCACTGATTCTTCATGCAGTGCGCTTTCGCCAAACCAGTTGCCAGCTTCCCACATAGTGAGCGGAAAATTGCCCCCCTGATCACCAATGATTGAGACTTTGATTCGCCCTTCGATAATGCAGTATAGGTTCTTTTGTTTATCACCAGTGGTATACACAACGTCATCAGCCGCATAGGTAGTCAAACGCGAGAGCTCGATCAAGCGAATAATTTCTTCACGATTTAGACCGACAAACCATCCTTGATTTGAGGCAATACTCAGCACCTTCTCTTTTTCTAAATTAAACATATTAAATTCGGCCAACTGTGAATTAGATGGTTTTTGGCTTTGGAGTAGCCGTTAAAAAACTCATTTGAAGAGGTGTGATTGCCGACAGACCTAATCAGTCGAAAAGCTTGGTCACTATTATTATTGTTTAAATTATGATCTTCTAACATTAACATCGATTGTCTGAAAAAATTGCGCTTTAAGGTCGCCATTATCCAATTTCTCGGAGAGCCACCTTTTTTAAATTATAGAGTATGGAGACAGGCAGACAAACTCGCGGTTAAACCCAAGTCATCGTATTGCAGCGTTAATTAATAGGTTATATACAATATTTTTATATCACATAAACGGCTATACGAACAAAGTTGGCTGTTATGAAGACTATAACGGCTTAAAATTTTAACTTGCTTGGGGTTAACTCAGCAACGAATGATCAAATTAGATTTACCCGTAAACCGCAGGTGTCCGTGCTGAAAATTAGTGACCATTGGCGCAAGGAGTATACTGAGTCGGGCTTGTGGTTAGACCAAATTTACCCATAGAAACCGGTATTACCGGCTGAGTGAGATCGTATTTTAAAAATCGATAAGCGGTTAAGTGCGTCACTCATTACGACTGTATTTCGTGGTGTAGTTGGATCGCACAGTGTTGTTGGCTCGATTACTCATGATTGGACGTTGTCCCGAGCGCCAAGCCATGCGCCGCCGCCGGCATAGGTTAGGCTGATTTGGCCTTTTGCGGTTAAGCCTGATAAGTTTATTGTGACTCTGACGTTTACCGCAGCGTTAATTTTTCAGTCCCGCTTAGCTGTAATTCACACTGTGATTAAAAAGCAATATCAAGCCGTTTCGCATCTTAGCGCACCTCAGTTTGTTGCCTTAGATGCTGATACTGTTGTGGTCTTTAACGTTAGAGAGTCGAAAGAATTCGAGGTCAGTCATATAGTGAATGCGATTCAGCTTATGCCAAGTATTGATTCTGTCGAATTGATTTAAGATTACGGTGATCTGCTGAGGGTAAAAAAATGTGTTTTATTGCTTGGTCGGTAGGCGCTCACCTGCCTTGGTAAGTGGTTCAGGTGATACCCCATTGACGCTAGGTGCGCAGTCATTGCAGAACGTGATTGGTGGTTTTATGGGTGAGTTAACCGCGGCTATTAATTGGGTAGCTCAAGCCAAGCTATTATCGATCCGGTGCACCTCTATAATAAATATTGGGGTCGGCTGGTGGTAGAGTATCAAACTAAACTTAGTAGCATAAGCGGCCGCCTGTGAGCCGGCTTGTTCTATTTTTCAATCGGCGCTTTTACGCACAACCGTAACCTTGTTACGCTATTGTTGTTCCCTGAGAGCTCTTGCCATCTTGCCGTAGGCTATGCACAATGGGTTGATTACTTTAATCGTTTGCGAAATTAAACAGTCTGCTAAAGAAGTGTTAAGCATTATCAATATTGGAACTTTTAATACCGTAAACAAAGTATTTTTCTCAGCCATATGTGTTCTTTTGGTTGGCTATGCCCACGCGAGAGATTTATATAACACGACTGAAGAGGCTAAAGTTGCTGCCTCGGCGACGCCTAAAATTAGCCCCGCAAACGGTGAGAAAAATTGAATTGTTGACGGTCTAAGTCGTGAGGACAAAACACTGAGTTTTCCCGAAGTGCATGTTGACGTTAATAGTTGGCTGGTTTTGTATCCCTTTGAAGGTGGCAAGCCGAATGGCGGTAAGTACCTTGCGGCCTCTTATGTCAAAAGCGGAACTAATCAAAACGTGGATATTAAGGTTCATAAAGGGCTTGATACAGGAGATAAGGTTATCGTCATGTTACGACGCGACATTAACAAAAATAAAGTTCTAGATTTTGTATTTACCCGTGATACTGGGATAATGGTCGAGGCTATTTTTGAGGAAAGTACAATGATTGCTGATGTTGTATCGGCCCCTTAGGCTGGTTTTCGAGTAAAGCTTTGCTTTGACGTTAAAGCATTTTTGAGATTAATATTTAAATAGAAAGTAGTTATGAAAAAATTAATAGTAGTACTGCTGTCAATCAGCGTAATGGCGTGTTCTGGTGACAACGATTCAAAACCACAGAGCAAACCTCAAGGTGATCAAACGCCAGTTAAGAATGTGATTTTTCTGATCGGCGATGGTATGGGATTGGCACAAGTATCAAAAGCAATGCAGAGTCGAGATAAACCATTGAATCTTGAAAAAGCAACCCACGTTGGTTTGATCAAAACTACTAGCTCTAAAGAACAGATAACCGATTCAGCCGCCGGTGCGACTGCATTTTCTATCGGTATTAAGACTTTTAATGGCGCGGTTGGTTTAGATGGCAACGGTCAATCGAAGACAACCATATTAGAAATGCTCGCCGCCGATGGCTACTCAACAGGCCTTATCGCTACGTCAGGTATTACCCATGCGACGCCAGCGAGCTTTTTTGCACATGTAAAAAGTCGTGATAATTACTACTCGATTGCCGAGGCCATGGTAGATGCGCCGGTTAGTCTTTTCATCGGCGGTGCCGAAGATCACTTCGATAAACGCAACAATAAAAAACGTGGTAAGCCGGATGATCGTGATCTAGTTAAAGAGATGGAAGCCAAAGGCGTGACATTTATTCGTGACTTAAGCGGATTAGAAAAAGCCACTGGTCGAGTAGCTTACTTCACCTCTGGTAAACATCCTGATTCGATCATTAAAGGGCGCAGTGATTACTTGCCTGAGTCGATTAAGCCAAGTATTGAGTTTTTGCAAAAAGAGAGTGAGGTGGGTTTCTTTATGGTTGTCGAAGGCTCACAAATCGATTGGGGTGGTCATGCCAATGATCTCGACTACACAATCAGCGAGCTCTATGATTTCGATAACGCCGTAGGTGAGGCAATAAAATTTGCCAAGAAAGACGGTAATACCTTGGTGCTGATAACCGCCGATCATGAAACCGGTGGCCTTACCCTGCCGACATCAGATATCGAAAGTGAAGACCCTTACAGTGAAGCGGGCCATGCCTTCTCATCTATGGGCCATACATCGACGATGGTGCCAGTTTATGCCTATGGCAAAGGCGCAGAAGATTTTACCGGTGTGTATGAAAATACTGCGATTTATCACAAGTTACTGAGTGTGTTGGGCAAGTAATTTGAGCGTGGGTTAATCGTGCTTAGAGCGCGCAATAAACTTTTACATACCGTTAGCTGCAATACTATTGTTTTGATTGAGGGAAAACTATGAGCACTTATTTCAGAACCTTTTCTCATATTGGGATTTCTGTCCCTGATGTAGATAGGCGGCGAAATTTTACAGCGACGTTATGGGTTGTTACCACATAATGGAGCCGAGGGTGATTACCGAAGAATCGAATACACCCATCGGCCAAATGTGTATTGATGTGTTTGGTGTCGGCTGGGGGGCGTTTAAAATCGCTCATATGTCTACAGCGGATAACATTGGTGTTGAAATGTTATATTTGAGTTTAAAACAACAAAATGCCGAAGGATTTTGAATATTGGAAAACAAGCACCTTTCATTTTTGTCTGCAGGACCCCGATATCGAAGGGTTAGTCGCAAAAATTGTTGCTCATGGTGGCAAACAGCGAATGCCGATACGTGAATACTACATTGGTGAGAAATCCTACAAAATATGTTACGTCGAAGATTTATTCGGCCTAATTTTTGAAGTTTATTCGCATCGCTATGAACTAACTTATTCACATGCCGCTTACTGACTTTTGGCATGCGGTTTTGCTACCAGCTTAAGGTCGTCGACCAATAGTTTAATGTCAAAAGCGAGTAAAGGTTTATTCAGTATGATCGATCAATATATCAATGCCAGCTTAAAAGAAGCCCAGATTAGCCTATCTAATTGACTCTCTAACACTGAAGAATTACAAAGAATCGAATCAGCCGCAAATACATTGATCGAAAATCTTGGTAATAATGGCACTGTGTTCTCTTGTGGAAACGGCGGGTCGATGTGTGATGCGATGCATTTTGCCGAAGAGTTAACGGGTCGTTATAGAAAAAACAGAAAAGGCCACGCTGCGGTGTCGATTAGTGACCCTAGTCATATTAGTTGTGTCGCCAACGACTTCGGATATGAATATATATTTTCTCGATATTTAGAAAGCCATGGTTCAACTGGCGATGCTCTGATTGCCATCAGTACCAGTGGCACCAGAGCAAATGTAATTGAAGCGGTAAAAACGGCAAAAAAAATTGGTATTAAATCTATTCTTCTTAGTGGCCGTAAGAATCCACAGCTTGACGTTATCTCTGATGTTTATATACGTACCACGGCAGGTGAATTTGCTGACCGTTTTCAAGAGCTACATATCAAAATATTACACATATTTATTGAACTGATTGAACGGAAATATCACTCAGAGAACAACTAACGCCTTTTACTTAGCGATTGACGGTTTTGGTAGCAGAAGTATCAATTCTTATACCGCGCTAGTCTAACTTTCGAGTTGCGCCAGAAACTCTCACTGAGCTACCCGCGTGCTCGAAAAATTCGGTTTTAATGATTGAGCGGCAGCCCATATCAGCACCTTGGATAATGGTTATTTTTCTATCGGTTGACCATCCAATGTCTCTCAGATAGCCCGAGAACGCAGCGGCGGCTGCGCCAGTTGCTGGGTCTTCAAGCACGCCTCCAGAAGCGAAGGCATTGCGCGCATGGAATAGCGTTTTTGATTCGGCCACCACTAACATGATTGTGACCAAGTTGTGTGCCTGCATAAATGCTCTGCCTTCATTTAGATCGTAGGCCATAGCGGCTAAATCAGCTGCTGATCTCAATGCTATAACATAGTGATCTGCCCCAGCATGAATCTGCGCTGGGGTGATTGCGGCTGATAGCTGCGATTTTTTGAAGCCAAACAATGCCAATGTGCATGCTATTTGCGGTTCGTCTAATAGCTTGTAGCGTGTTGGTGGAGACTGCAAGGTGGCAAAATTTTGATCACCATTACGAAATCCTTCAACCGAGATCTGCGCCTCATTAAGCGTTAATTGATAACTATCATTGCCGTATTTTTCGGCAAGCGCTGCGCCCAGAGCAATGGTGGCGTGTCCACAAAAAGGAACTTCGGCTTCAGGTGAAAAGTACCTTACGCGCCATTTTTTTTGATCGTTTTGGATTTCGGCGAACGCCGTTTCTGAAAAGCCAACTTGCGCCGCGATTGTTTGCATCTCTGTGGCGGTTGGCATTTTCTCAGTCAACACAACTCCGGCTGGATTGCCGCCGCTAAGGCCGTCAGAAAATGCGGCAATTTTGACTAGGTTCATTTTGAAGTCTCAAGTTTGATTTAAGTTAAATAAATTATATTGAGATATCAGCTCATTGTGCAGTCATTAAAACTAGTAAATAATGTTAAATACATAACTAAAAGAAGGTGAATTTAAAAAATGACCTTAGGAAAAAATTATTCGTTAGATGGGATAGATTTGCGGTTACTTAAGATCCTCGAAACTGATGGGAGAATCAGCATCAGAGAACTGGCAGACAAAATCAACATGTCGGCACCTAGTGTGACGGAGCGCCTGCGCCGCTTAGAGAGTCGAGGAATAATACGGAATTTCACTGTAGATATAGATCTTTCAATGCTCGGCTACTCGCTGCAAGCAATTGTTAGAATTAAGCCGAGGCCGGGTAAATTAAAACAGGTCGAGACCATGATTGAGCGTCAGCAACGCTTTGTATACTGTGAGCGGGTAACGGGCGATGACTGTTATATTGCAAAATTAATGCTCAGATCTATCGATGAGTTAGATAATTTGCTCGAATCGTTTCACGACTATGCTGAAACTAATACGTCGCTTGTTAAGTCCTCTCTGATTCGTAAAAGACAGCCTTTGTCTAAATAGCATCGGCTAATAAAGCTGCTATGCTGAGGCCATAGAGTGTAAATCGTATTGAGTAAAGAAATGACGTATTGGTATTTAGCCATCGCAATAGTTGCCGAAGTTATAGGCACAATCGCCTTAAAAGCTTCGAATGGGTTCGCTGAGTCGATACCGGCTAGCATTGTCGTAATCGCTTACGCAACGGCATTTTACTTTCTCTCCTTAGTTTTAAAAACGATGCCTGTTGGTATTGTTTACGCTCTATGGTCTGGCATGGGCATCGTCTTCATAACCATTGTTAGTACCATCGTGTTCAGGCAAGTGCCGGATATGGCTGCGATTGTTGGAATGATTCTTATCGTCTCGGGTGTGGTTGTTATCAATGTGTTTTCGACTACGGTGGCGCATTAATTAACAGCGTCTGTTTGTCTGTGTAAAGCCGAGCTCTGTTATTTGCATGACAGTCTAGAAGATTAGTGGCTGCGTCGTCGTCAGCCAAGGTCACTGGTTCAAAATATCATCGATGCGATCATCAAAGTCAGTTTGTTTCGGTTTGCGTGTTGCGCGCGGCTTAACACGCGGGTCTACAAAGCGATCACTTACACTCAGCAGGTAGTCGTCGTAAACGTTGTCGATATAGTGATCGGCTTCTGATTGTTCTTGATAGACGCGCTGACGATAGTGCTCGATCTCGCGATCAATTTCATAGATATGGTTTCGTACCTCGCGAAGCTCATAGCGAAGGCGTTTGCGTTCTGAATCGTCGATATTGTCTTCATCTAGTTTATGCCTAATCGGGTTGATGGATTTTTTATAATCATAACGTGAACTGCTTAAGTTTGAGATCGACTCATTACTATCTCTAACACGGCTAAGAAGAATGTGTAATTGATAGCCGACGTTAAATGCCTGGCGAAAACCAGGGTAATCGCGCTCCGCACACACTTGTTGATCTACAACTCGGCTGTTGCCGTTGGCACCCAGTGCCATCGCGTTTTCTAATTGACAGTATTCAACAGTACCATCTGAGTGGCCTAGTTGAAATTGCCTCCAGTTCGCTGTGGCACCGTGTTTAGCGCATGCTTGTTGGCGACGATTGTAGGCATCTGAAATGTCGGTATTGCCGTTTAAGGCAACGTCAAAACCCACTTGTCGCCAATCGGCCGATAGGCATTCTTGTTTACTCATTACCGCGCAGGCTCCGAGTTGTGTCAGAGTAAGTAATAGTAATATTTTATTAATTATGCACATGCCAAAAAGTCAGGGTATATTTAACGTAAAATTACTATACAGCAGTCTTGATTAACTAACGCTGAACATGCTTTTAATTTATTTTGTGGTGGTAAGGTCTGTTGGCATTGTTGTGGTGTTTACACGGTAGCGATTATGTATGTCTGACGACGTTAATGCCAACGCTTCAAATATGGCATGGTCATTAGATATAACTATCAAGGTGTAACTATTCAGATATGAAAATAGCAATTTTTCTAAGCACATGATTCAAGTAGCCATCATTATCACTCGTTTTTTACTTGCCGCTACCGCGCTGGCCCAGAGCGATGAGCTAATGCTCTCTGGCGACCGGATAAGAGCGCAGTATATTGAATCAGTTAATGAGCTGTCGATAAATCCTGAGGGTGGCTCATTAAGTTCTATTGGGCCCGACCTAAAAAATTTGTTTGACCTGCATAATAAGTCTCGAGAGAGTGGTGCGCGGTGTGGCTCGACCAAAATGTCGTCAGTATCGAATCTGCAATGGAGTAGAGAATTGGCCAGCGCCGCTCAACAGCATGTTGTCGACATGGAGAATAATGGTTTTATGACACACAACGATAGCAACGGTAGTGCCGTTGGGCAGCGAGCCACCAATGCCGATTACATCTGGCGTAGTATCGCCGAAAATACTGCCCAAGGCTTAGACCAAGCCGAGCAGGTGTACCTGTTATGGGTAGAAAGCCGAGCGCATTGCAATAATATTATGAGCGATAAACACACCGAAATGGGTGCCGCCAAGCGTGGCAACTATTGGGTGGTTGTCTTTGGGCATCGTTAAACTGGCTTTTAATTTTTTAGCGTTGAGAGGCCCTTATCTACCGCTGTAAAACAATAGTCGTGTAAGGAATTGCTGAAAAAAGTGTGTATTAGATATTCATATAGAGTATGGCATTGTTGACAATCACTTAAATAATAAAAATTATAAATATGAATTCACGATTTTTAACGGCCCTTGTATCCATCTCACTGGTTTTTCTGTTTACCCAAACGGCCTACTGCAAAGATCTACGCACCAGCCGAGCTGAGACCGTTGGCATGTCTACTGAGCGTTTGCAGAATATAGGTATCAGTCTGCGACGCTTGATCGATGCTCGAAAAATTGCCGGTACCGTGAGTTTGGTTGCTCGTAAAGGTAAGGTGGTTCATTTTGAAGCCAACGGATTGAATGATGTTGGCGCTGAGCAAGTGATGACGACAGATGCTATCTTCCGATTGTATTCACAGACAAAGCCAGTCACCGGTGTTGCTGTGATGATGCTGTTCGAGCAAGGACATTTTTTGTTGAGTGACCCTATATCAAAATTTTTACCTGAATTTAAAGATATGCAAGTCTATCTTGGTGAGAAAGATGGCGAGCGACAAACTGAGCCTGCTCGGCCAATTACTATCCATCAATTACTCACCCATACCTCGGGTTTGTCATATGATTTCATTGATTCGCCGGTTGCCAACATGTATAAAAAAGCTGGCGTAATGGGTGCTGATTCACAGTCTCCCCTTACCAGCTTAGATGAGTGGGTTAAGGCGCTGGCAAAGCAGCCTTTGATTTCACAACCTGGTGAAAAATGGAATTATAGTGTTGGTATGGACGTATTAGGCCGCTTGGTCGAAGTGGTATCTGGTAGGTCTTTTAGAGATTTCTTGCAGCAAAATATTTTCCAGCCACTAGACATGCAAGACACTGATTTTTATGTGCCAGCAGATAAAGTCGAACGCTTTACAGTGATGTATACGCCAGACTTAAAGACTGGCATTAAACCTATCGATGGCGCGAAAGTGAGTCCCTACCTTGCGCTACCGAAGATAGAAATGGGGGGTTCAGGTTTAGTCGGTACGGTAAAAGACTATTTCGCTTTTGCTCAAATGCTAGCTAACCGTGGTCAGTATAAAGGCAAGCGTTTGCTGGGCAAAAAGACGGTTGAATTTATGATGTCGAATCATCTTACGCCTAACTTCGCGGCCGACCCGCTTAGTAACGTGGCAGCTGTCACGACGGGGCATGGTCGAGCATGGGGTGTGGGCTTTGGCTTAACCGGGTCAGTGGTCACCAATCCCGCTATCGCCGGCTTACCGGTCTCTAAGGGCACCTTTGGATGGGGCGGCGCTGCGTCGACCGTATTCTGGGTTGACCTCGAAGAACAAATTGTCGGCATTGTGCATACTCAATTAATCCCTTCAGGATTTTATCCAATCGGCGAGCTGACAAAGTTAGCTACTTATCAAGCGATTATTGATTAGCTAGTCTATTATTAACAAGCGCGCTTTATATTCTCGACAATAGAGTTACACAGTCGTAGGTGTAACTCCTTAGGTAAATTGTGGCCCATGCCGTCAATCAGCTCGAGTCGAGAGTCTTTAATGTGTTTGGCGGTATCTTCACCGCATTGTTTGGGTATTAGTGTGTCATCTGCGCCATGCAAAACCAGCGTTGGGCAATCTATTTTCTCTAATAACTCGACACGGCTACCGCTAGAGTTGATTGCGTTTAGGTGGCGCATATAGCCGCCAGGTTTATAAGAACGCTGGCAATTAGTCGTTGCTCTCTGCAGCAGTTCGGTATCGTCTGTAGGGTAGGCTGGGCTGTCAGTTCGGCGCTTGCCTTCGACCCAGTTTTCAATAAAACCATCAATTGAGCCATCGGTTTTCTTGGTCAATATTTGCTGCACCCTGACGGTTGGTCCTGGCAGGCCTGGTTTTCCGCTAGTCGACATGATTGAGCAAAGACTAGTAATGAGTTGCGGGTATTGTGCCGCGAGTATTTGCGCGATCATACCGCCCATCGACATGCCCACCACATGTGCTTGCTCGATCTCGAGGGTGTTTAGCAAACCGGCGGCGTCATTGGCCATATCGCCCAACAAATAGTTCTTGCCACTCATGTTTTCTGACAAGCCAATGTCGCGGTTGTCATACCGAATAACTCGATAGCCTGAGTTTGTTAATAACCCACAAAAGTTATCGGGCCACTCGCCCAACTGTTCGCCCAGCCCCGCGATTAATAAAATCACTTGATCGGATAGTCGGCCCTGATCTTGCTCGCGCATATCCTGATAACAAAGCTGAATGTGATTGCTGCTTAAATATTTATCCATACGATGCTTTCAATCAGTCTGAGTCTACACAGACATCATTTTATCAGCTGCCGGCTATTGTGGGTGAAAAATCCAATTCTCGAATAATCTCACTGGGATAGAAAATACCTTGACTAAAATTTTCAGCTTATCGCTATAATCGCTGAAATTAAACTTTCGATGAGATTCTAGTTATGAACAAACATTCCATTGCTGATGTTTTCAAAGGCGCGGTGCCCACTGGCGAGCAAGTAGTGCTAAAAGGTTGGGTAAGAACTCGTCGAACGTCAAAAGCCGGCATCTCGTTTGTTGCCTTGCACGACGGTTCTTGTTTCGACGCTATTCAGGTGGTTGTGCCCGACACGCTTAGTAATTATCAGGATCAGGTTTTGAATCTTGGTGCGGGTTGTTCGATTATCGCCACTGGCACCTTGGTTGAATCTCAAGGCCAAGGGCAGTCGGTCGAGGTTCAAGCGATTGAGCTTGAGGTGGTTGGTTGGGTCGATGACCCAGAAAAATACCCGATTGCAAAGAAGCGGCATACTTTTGAGTATTTACGTACCCAAGCACATTTACGTCCACGCACCAATGCTATTGGTGCTGTGACTCGTGTACGTAGCACCTTAGCTAATGCGATTCATAATTACTTTTACCAAGGTGGTTTTCAATGGGTAAACACACCCATTATTACGAATAGTGATTGCGAAGGCGCGGGTGAGTTATTTCGTGTTTCTACCCTCGACATGGAGAATTTACCGCGCACTGATAAGGGCAAGGTTGACTACCAGCAAGATTTTTTTGGCGGCGAGAGCTTCTTAACTGTCTCGGGTCAGCTAAACGTAGAGTCGTATTGCCTAGCCATGTCGAAAGTCTATACTTTTGGGCCAACCTTTCGTGCCGAAAACTCACATACCAGTCGCCATTTGGCCGAATTTTGGATGGTTGAGCCCGAGATTGCCTTTGCTGATTTAGATGACGATGCTGCGTTAGCGGAAGACTTTTTGAAGCACTGTATCAAGGCGGTATTAGATGAGCGCGCTGACGACATGGATTTCTTTCAACAGCGGGTCGACAACGGTGTAATAGAGAGATTAAATGGCGTAGCCGACACCCGCTTCGTGCACATGGACTATACCGACGCCATAGACATCTTACTTAAGAGCGGCAAAACCTTTGAATACCCTGTCGAATGGGGTATTGATCTGGCCTCCGAGCATGAACGCTTTTTGTCTGAAGAGCATATAAAGGGCCCAGTCATTCTAAAGAACTACCCGAAAGATATTAAAGCCTTTTACATGCGCATGAATGACGACGAGAAAACCGTTGCGGCGATGGATGTATTAGTGCCTGGGATTGGTGAAATTATTGGTGGCAGTCAACGCGAGGAGCGTCTCGATATGCTCGATGCGCGCTTCCCAGATAAAGAAACCGCCGAGCACATGTGGTGGTACCGAGAGCTGCGCCGTTATGGAACCGTCCCGCATGCTGGTTTCGGTTTAGGTTTCGAGCGTTTAATTAACTATATCACTGGTATGGAAAACATTAGAGACGTGATTCCTTTCCCAAGGGCGCCGGGTTCGGCCCAGTTCTGATTGAATTTTTAATCAAAACTTAGCTCGGTTATCGCCGATAAGCGAGCTAAGAAAGTTGATTGAGATGTCCAATGGCCAACAGTACCGTTACTAAGTCATCGTAAGGTATCGTTCTACAGCGACAATCGCGTCGGCAATAACGAGGTCTAAGTTTTGCTCAATATCGATGCTAATAATAGTTTCCTTTTTACTCGCCTGCTCAAGGGTTTGAAGTTGATTGTCAAGCAGGGCCAGAAGCATGCTGTGCTCCGGTCGTGCCGCCAGCCGGTCGGAAATTAGCTGCTTCTCGCCTTGCAGGTGCAGAAAAACACTGTCGAACGGCAGGTCTCGAATTTTTGATCGCTGTAAGCGACGCAAGCCCGAGAATGACAGCGCACAGTTTCGCCCGGCCTTGGCTGATTGCTTTAAATGAGCCTGCAATAGTGCAATCCATGGTTCATGCATGGCATCGCTAAGCGCTAAGCCAGCGGCCATGCGTTGTTTGTTTTCTAATGGGTGGAAATCATCGGCGTCAACAAACTCGACGTTATAATGGCAGCCAAGCGCCTTGCCGACCCTAGATTTACCGCAGCCACTTACGCCCATTAGCACTATTAATTTCTGTTTTTGACTCATAAATTTACTAAAAACTGGTTATTTATCTCAATCATAGCGCTAACCATAACCTGTTTTTCGACTCTGATGTTTCAATTACTTTGCTTGCCAGAAGTTTACCGCTTGGATTAATTTTTTCGACCTTCCGAGTGGCATCGTGGTGGCTGAGGAATGCCTATTTATTCTATATCAATGCTGAGTATTGCTGATTTAGCGCCTCGATAGCACAAGATAGGGGCGACAAAAGAAAAGACTTTTGTTTACAATAGCCTATTGAATATTCATCACATGGTTGGCCACTCTGTTGGCAACTAAATACTGCTTAAAGCATTTAATCGTGTGATTCACGTTAACAAGCAAGTTGGGGAAAGACCATGAGCAAATTTCGCGCAGGTGTCGTATACGGTCAAGAATTAATCACAATTTACCAAGACGCTAAGGATAATGGGTACGCTATGCCTGGTGTGAATGCCGTGGGAACATCTACGGTAAACGCTATTATGGAGGCGGCGGCCAAGGTTGAGTCGCCGGTGATTGTTCAGCTTTCATTTGGTGGTGGACAGTTTTTTGCAGGTAAAAGTTTGCCAAACGATAACTTTGAAGCCTCGGTTGCTGGTTGTATTGCCGCTGCATTGCACGTTCATCAGATGGCCGAAATGTACGGCGTACCGGTAATTTTACACACGGATCACTGTTCCTTAAAAAATATTGAGTGGATCGACCGATTGCTCGATTACCAAGAAGGTTACTACCAGCGCAACGGCAAGCCATTGTTCAGTTCTCATATGCTGGATTTATCTGAAGAGCCGCTAGAAGAAAATATTGATATCTGTGCGAAGTATCTGCAGCGCATGAGTAACATCGAAATTGGATTGGAAATCGAACTCGGTATTACCGGCGGTGAAGAGGACGGCGTAGACAACAGCGATGTCGACGTAAGTAAACTTTATACCCACCCGTCTGAAGTATTTTACGCCTATGACCGCTTGTCGAAGATTGACCCAAACTTCACCATCGCTGCGGCGTTTGGCAATGTGCATGGCGTTTATAAGCCAGGCAACGTTAAGTTATCAGTAGAAATTTTAAATAATTCACAGAATTATGTTGCAGATCAAATCGACCAAACTGGCAGCAAGCCAGTGAGCTTTGTGTTTCATGGTGGCTCCGGTTCATCGCAAGAGGATATTCGCAAATCGATTGACTATGGCGTGATTAAAATGAACTTAGACACCGATATGCAGTGGGCATTTAACGCTGGGGTTCGTGATTACTATAAGCAGCATATGGATTATGTTGAGACCCAAATTGGCAATCCAGAGGGCGAAGATATGCCTAACAAGAAGTACTACGACCCGCGCAAGGTGCTACGCCAAGCGGAAGAGTATTTTGTAACCAGGCTCGAAGAGTCGTTTGCCGACCTTAACTGTATTGGTCGCAATAAAGCCAACTAGCCCTTTAATTTTGTAACCTAAGGCTTCGACCAAAGTCTAATTAGTGCTCGATAGACTTGCGTTCTTGTGGTGACCTTATAAACTGTAGCTAGGGAATCACTGATTGTAGACATTTTGTTGGACTATTATGCGTTAAATGTATGTTATCAGGCATTTAGAGAGAGTATCTCTAGTGTTTTGGTCAAGCAATGTTGCATTTTATTGTGTTGTTTTAGTAAAAATTACTTTTATTAGCCTGGTTTTTAGCAGCAATGTGATGTTGTTTGCTAAACCCGAGCCTAGATCTTAGGTCTAGGTATCAATGTTAGGCATCTGTTAATCTTTGTTTTGCGGTTTTAGATTGGCGGCCATGGCTTGCTTTGGTAAAGACTAATACACTTGTTTTTTGGTTCGAGGTTGGGGAGGGTATAGAGATTAATGATCGCCGTGGGTTGGTTATCGTTTTGGTTGCTGTAGATGTGGACAGCGTGATCTTCTCGAGTATGTTTTAGGTGGCGATATTTATATCGCGTTTAGGGTTGGCGCTGTTGTTAGTGTTGGAATTTTCAGGGCGAATTTAACATCCCTAGTAAAAATTGGCGCAGTTGGGCGCCGAAATTGGCAATGCATGCGTTGAAGGGGTTTTGGTTGTACGTAGGGGTATTTTGCAGGTCATAGGGATCTCTTTTACTTCGCGTAATCCTTCGCTTTTATTAGTCGAGGGCAAAAGCCGATTGCTGTTTTTCAGGTATTCACACAAATTTTGATGTGTTTACTTGCTGTTAATGTCGCTTCAGGCGATGGGTTGGGATTAAATGATGAACAAAAATGTTGGCCTAGTTGCCGGAACGGTTTTAAAGGCAATGGCTAAAGGCAAAGCATCTAATAATCGATTTGCGGGCCTAGCGCGCAAATCTCTTTTGTTGGGCATGCTGAGTGTCTTTGCGCATTCGAGCTTAGCCCGCGAAGAATTCTTCATTCCATTGCCAGAAGATCATACTCTTGACTATCTGAACGGTATTAGTTCGGGTTTGCAGGCTGATGGTTCTACCCAGTGTGGTAGTGCCGAACGTAACCCCGTCGATGACATGTATACAATCACCGATCTTGTGGTGCGTGCAGATGACACAATTATTGTGATCGACCATTGGGAAGACGATGCTGGTACAGGAGCATTTGAGTACGAAGCAAACATCGATGGAATTGCCAACCTATCAGTTGTCCCAACCAATGCATCAACCAGAATCTATGGTGACGGAGTATTAACCAATGGCGCTGCGCCTGGGGTAACCACTGACGCAGGTGACATTTTAATTCAGGGTCAGGTGATTGTGTTCGAAGAGCGAATCGAAACCGCTACACAGTTGGCGGATGTTGAAATCGCTGGAGCAGCAACTTCGACGTCAACGAATGTGCCCGCAGGTACGCGTGCTCAAGATGGTGTTGATGGTGGTGATAGAGTGTTTTCTACGCAAACTATTAACTTAACCCGTTCGCAGTGGTCTGGTACTTTTGTTCCAGAAGACGTTACCTCTGGGCCGGGCACCTTGTTTGCTGGGGCGTTCGAATTGTTTCCGTTGGCTCAATGGGGCAAAAGCTTTACCTTGCCTGCTGGTGAAAATACGGCTGGCAGAAACGAGTTTCAGTGGACAGGCGTTACCGTTATGGCCGCTAACGATGGCACGGTAGTGTCGATTGATGCCGATGCCAATGGTGACTTTATCGGCCCTGATGATATAAATGCAGTGACGATTAACCGCGGTGAAACGATCGAGCTTCTCGGCCGTAATAATCTCCGCGGTGACACTACAGGCGGCTTGGATCAGGGTGCGCGAGTGTTTAGCTCCGACATCGTTCAGGCTAATATTATCACTGGTGAAGAATGCGAAACTTACGCGTCACGTTGGTATACATTGTTCCCAGATGCTTTGCTCGGCAATAATTACTATGAGCCAGTATCCGGGGTTGCTGGAACCGTGATGGTTTTTTATAACCCAGCGCCTAATCCCATAACGATCAATATGGAAGTCGCTGCGGCGTCGGCCTTTGTGTCAGCGCCGGTGGTTGTTGAGGCTTTTAGTACTGTGTCTCAAGCTATGCCTGTTGACTCCGGCGCGCGTTTTTTTACCGGTTCAAACTCTACCTTTGGCGCTTTCTCAATAATCGATCAGAGCTCTGCTATTAGTGACTGGGGCCACGCATCTACTTCTCAGCGTTTGATGGGTAATGTTATTCAGGTAGGCTTTGCTCAAGGTGATGACCCGTCGACTGATTTCGACTATGCCAGTAACGGTCAAAATGCAGCGCCTGTTTGGATTGTTGGTGAAAACCTCAAAGACACCAATGATACGGAGTTTGAAATTTGCGTTGATGTGCGTGGTGACGGTGGACCAAATACCGATCCTTTTAGCGGCGTAAGCTATGATTATAAGTTTACCTTGGCCCGATTAGACAGCGCGCGTTTGTATGACGGTGGGCGTGATACACCGAATCTTGTTCCTGGCCATATCGACGCTGACCAAAGCGGTATGCTTGCCTTCGTCTGTGATGGCAGCGACGCTATTCTAGCCGCCGCTTGGGGGCAAGATCCAAGCACCGCGTTCCCTGCTTTGCCTGCGCTTGATACTGGTACAACCGTGCGTTCAGTAAGTGTCGACACGGCCTTTTTAGGCGATACGATTTTTGAAGACATTAATAGCAACGGCATTAGAGATCCTGGTGAGCCGGGCATTCCAAACGTTACGGTTCTCATAACCCCTGCGCCAGGTATCAACCTTGGTAATGGTCCAGGGCAAGCTATTCATACCTCGACAGACTTTAACGGTTCTTACCTGTTTTCCGGTTTGGTTGACGGCACCTATTCGCTTGAGGTGATTCCGCCATCGTTATTCGTGCAAACGTTTGATCCAGATGCGTCCAATGGTAGTCCCCTGGTCTTCGATAACCAGTCATCGCCAACTATTAGCAATGTTTCTGGTCGCTTGGATCAAGATTTTGGTTATACAAATAACGTTCCCCTCGGTCAAGTGGGTGACTTTATCTATGAAGACATCAATGGTAATGGCATTCAAGAAGGTGGCGAGCTCGGAATTCCGGGTATTAATGTGCAGCTGTGTGGAGATGTGTCTGGAATAATCGCGGAAGATGATTTTCAAGCTGTTTCTTATGCAAATAATTCAGCTAACTGGGTCAGTGACTGGATCGAGGTCGGCGATGATGGGTCCGCGTCGACTGTTTCTGACTCTCCTACTGGAGGTTTTCTGGTAACCGGCACTGGCGTTCCGACTACAGCACTACAAAATTCGCTAGCTATTGGTGGTAACGGAAATCTTCCGTTAACCTTGACGCGACCGTTCAGCTCGCCTGATTCTGATTTGGTTACAATTAATTATGATTTTAGCGTGGTGGGGAATTATGATCAAGATCTAGATGACTTTGTCCGAGTGCTCACTTCTATAGACGGTGCCGCATTTGTACAGCAAGATGTTCTGTCTGGGTGGAATCTTAAAGGTACCAATGGGTCTCGCTCGTTCACTGTTAATACCGGTTCAAGCAGTAATGTTCGGTTGCAGTTTTTAGTCGAAAAATTCGCGGCGGCTGATAAGCAAGTGTTTATTGACAACATTCAAGTTGTCGCAGCAACAACGTGTCAGGTCAACACTACTGATGGCTCGGGCAATTACTTGTTTACTGGTCTGCCAGCGGCTTTATACACAGCCACGGTTCTCAATCCGCCAGTCGGATTGCGTAATTCCGACGACCCAAGTGGCGATGCTAATAATGCCAATCAATTTTTACTACGAAATTCAGGTGGTAACCTAGAGCAAGACTTTGGTTACTTCTCCCCGGCAACGGTGATTGGTCATGTCTATATTGACAGCAACGGTAATGGTGTTCAGGAGCCGAGCGAACCAATTATTGAAGGGTTAAATGTTGAGATTACCGACACGAATAATAACCTTAAAATTGCTATTAGTGACGCCAACGGCGACTATACGGTAGAAGTTCCGCCTGGCAACGTTCATGTTACTGTAGATATCGACGACCCTCTGGTAACCATCGTAGGTTTTGTAGACGGTCCATTTCCAGCGGCTTTTATTCAGACCGATGGCGTAGACCCTAGTAATGTTACCGCGGTTGCCGGCTCGGTGGTTGATGCTGGCGATGACGGTTACTTTCAAGCCAATGTTATTGGCGGTACAGTCTATTCAGAAGAATTTAACGTCTCTTCGTTGGGTACCTCAGGTGACCAAGATGGTGGCGACCCTGGCTTTACCCATGTGCGAGTGACGATAACCCCTCCTCAGTCAGTCGATTTGGGCTCAGGCTTGGGAGTAGCAATTGACCAGTTTACCGACGTCAATGGCAATTATAGTTTTTCAGGTTTGCCTAACGGTAACTATGTGGTCACGGTGGCTCAGCCTGGCAGTTCCACGCAAACAGAAGACCCTGATGGCGGCGCTGACAACACCTCGAAGTTAACCATTGTCGGTGGCGTAGTCAATAATCTGCAAGACTTTGGTTATCAGAATAATGTTGCTACCGGTTATATCGGTGATCGAATTTACTCCGACCTTAACGGTAACGGTACTCAAGATGGCGCTGATTCAGGCCTGCCCGGCATTATTGTTGAGCTCTGCGGCGACTTAGATGACGACAATGCAACCGTTGAAAGCTGTCGAACTGAAACAACTGATGCTGATGGTGACTATCTCTTTGGTGATCTCTTTGAAGCCGATGGAAGCACCGCTGATGCGACCGATCTAGCAATTCCGTCAACTGACCCGGGTGAAGTGTATACGGTTACGGTAACCAACCCACCGCTAGGTCAAACTAACAGCCAAGACCCAGACAATGGTCTGCCTAACTTTAGTCAGATACCACTAACTGGCGCCGGCGGTAATTTAGACCAAGACTTTGGCTACTTTGCGGCTGGTGTTGTCAGCGGCCATTTATATATTGATACCAATAGCGACGGCAATCAACAGGGGAGCGAACCTGACCTAGTTGCCGTAGACGTTCTTATCATTGATGCCAATGGCGACGTGCAGACAGTTGCGACAGGCTTAGACGGCAATTATAGTGCGCAAGTGCCGATCGGAGATGTGACTACAAACGTAGACGAAACCGACCCACAATTCCCGTTCAATTACATTCAAACTGAAGGTTCAGACCCAACAACGGTTACGCTGTCAACCTCCGGTGGTACAGTTGACGCAGGTATTGACGGTTTTGGACCAGCTGGCTTAATTGGTGACTTAATTTTCTTTGATGACGTATTCTCTGGCACGACCGGTGTTTACGATCAAGGCACTGATACTGGTGCGCCTGATGTTTTGATATCACTAACACCACCCGCCGGCATTGATGTTGGTAACGGGCTCGGTGTCGCTATCACCACCCTGACCGATGCTAATGGTAACTATTTCTTTAGTTCTCTTGAAGCTGGCACCTACACGGTCGATATGACCCTTCCCAGTGGCGTAAATCAGACAGTACACCCTGGCGAGTCAGGTCAATGCACTACCTGCGTGACTAGCTCGGTCATTAATTTGGCCCCCGGTGAAACTAATGTGGCGCAAGACTTTGGTTTTCAAACAGCGCTGCCTGCAGGCCAAATTGGCGACAAGATATTCACCGATATCAATGGTAACGGACTGTTCGACGCCAGTGAATCTGGCATAGC
>JBLHRL010000006.1:0-82436 GCA_047625975.1 Arenicella sp. | reverse complement strand
ATGGCAAACGCTGTACCGATCTAACTCCTGGCGAATTCGATGTTACCAAACTGATTTCTATAGACGAAAAAAACGGCTGGCTCTATTTCATAGCATCTCCAGACAATGTGTCGCAGAGGTACTTGCATCGTACACGACTGGATGGTAGCGGCAAAATGGAACAAGTCACTCCGGCTAAATATGCGGGTTCAAACCAATATCAAATGTCAGCAGATTCTAGCTGGGCTATACACACCTATTCAAATTTTTTAACCCCACCTACTGTCAACTTAGTGTCACTGCCCGATCACAAGGTGCATCATGTACTCGAAGATAACGCAGAGCTTGTCTCTAAATTGTCCGACCTAAAGTTGGGAAAGTTAGAATTTTTTAGTGTGCAAGCAGAAGATGGCCTGCGCTTAGATGGCTATATGTTGCGGCCGTCAAATATGGCCCCCGATACTAAGTATCCTCTGATCCATTACGTTTACGGCGAACCTGCTGGTCAAACTGTCAACGATGGTTGGAGTAATAACAATCTGTGGCATATGTTGATGTCGCAACAAGGCTATCTTATCTCTTCGATTGATAACCGCGGTACCAGAGCTCCACGTGGCCACGCCTGGCGACGCAGTATCTATGCAAGTGATGGCCACTTGGAAACACGTGATCAGTCAAACGCAATAACCGCGATGTGTGCACGCTGGAGTTATATTGATTGTTCACGCGTTGGCGTATGGGGTCATTCTGGCGGTGGTAGCCTGACGCTCAGTTTGATGTTTCGCTACCCAAAGCAATTCAAGGTCGGTGTATCGATCGCGCCGGTCCCAGACAAACGTCTCTATGACTCAATATATCAAGAACGCTATTCAGGGCTTCTGAGTGATTATGAAGATAACTATATTGAATTTTCGGCAATAACGCATGCCGCCAAACTTGAAGGCAAACTGCTACTAGTTCACGGCACTGGCGACGACAACGTTCACTATCAGGGCAGTGAACGATTAATCAACGAACTGGTTAAGCACAATCGCCAATTCGACTTAATGGCCTACCCTAATAGACGCCACAGTATTGTCGAGGGCCTGGGAACATCACTGCATTTGCACTCAATGAAGTCTGATTATTTCTATGACCACCTCTGAGCGAATAGCGCGAAACTCAATGTTGACTAGCAATCTCGAACTGCGCAATTATTTACTACAACTATATTTTTTTAACTTTATCACCATTGTTCCTATCCCTAGAAAAGTGACCCCGATGAGAACAAGCGTAATTGGCCACCCCAAAGAGTCTGAAAAATGCTTTGCGGAAAAGTAGCTTGTATAGAAGAGCATTGCTAAAACGGTAGTTAGAAGTAGCATTCTGCTTCGCAGCTTCACACATACGTAAAGAAGAGATGCCGTTACAGCAAAGTAGATCAGTTCAAGCGAGGTACTCTGAACAAGGTCGAACAGGCCAGCATAAAACATCGCTGAACCAAACAAAAACCCAAGGCCGATTAATCTAGGGTACTGCCCAGCCTTGTGCATTCCATAGGCGGCTGATGTCACACTAACGCCAGTAATAATACTCGCCCAGTTGGTAGAAGTAGATATTGCGATCAGGCCAAATAGCCCGCCGTTTAACCAACATGCACCAATTAGCAAGGCCAATTCTGCGAGCACACGTTGAGGGCTCTGCTCAATAGCCGTGCCTACCAGAAACAACGACGAACCGAGAATAATAGCGACATAGGTCATCGACAATCCAAGCATTTCAAGGCCAATATGCATAAAACCGTAAACAAAAAACAAGGCCAAAAACGCAAACGCTAAACGATGGTATTTACTAAATAACCCGCCATAGTGCAGTGTCATCATAGCGAATACGAACAGCGTTGCAGCACGCCAGTTATCACCATCAGGAAAAATCTCATCGATTAAGACAAACCAGCCAACGAGTAGAAAAGATACGCTAGCAATCGTTAGCGGTAAAACAAGACTTGGAAATTTTTTCTGTTGCAAAGAAGAAATCAGAATAACCAGTAGAATGTAGCCGACGCCTAGCGTTATGAAAATTCGCATTACACTAATCATACTTTGCCAAAACATACCTACATAGATACCTATGCCAGAGAGCACAAAAATAGCGCCTAGGTAGATAAATAGCGTCTTGGCGACATCACCTTTACTTCGATCAATTGCGTCTGGAATAACCGACGATGTTGCATCAAAAGCTTTTTCTACCTCTGCAGGCGTAATCTCATAAGTGACCATCAGTTGCCTTATATTCTGTAGTGCGGACGGCTTATCACCAACGCTTGAGATACCGAGGATTCCAGCTATAAGTGGCCAGCCCCATATACCAAGCAATACAAAAATAAATACAGCCGCTAGTAGCGCGATCACTGTACTACTACCCAACCGATAAATTGAGTATCGTGACTGTAATATCGACCATTTGAGTTTGGCAGACGAATGGTTCGTCCTTGTTTGGTCAATGCGGCTTCGTAACCATGGCGTGATGAGAAGAGCATGCTACCGAAAAAATTACTCGAATAACGGTTACTACCACCGTCAAATTCATAACCATCAGGTGCAATACTCGACGAATTAATCGTCAGCCCGTCGAGGTCCGGAACATCGATTACAATTACCGGTTTAATTTCTTCAGAATCAATAGAGCCGTGCCCAGTCTGAGCCCTGGTTGCTGGGAGCAGCATAAATATTTCCCTCACGGCACCTGTTTTTGAGTTGTACCTCCATAAACGAAGCTCCTGATTGCTTTCATACCCGTCACCTTGATAGGTAACTTGGGCCTTTTGCCCGACCACAGATACACGAACACTGTTTCCATAGCTGCTATATTGTGTTGCATAAACAACGTCATATTGTGGAGCCTTTATCAGTAAGCTTGGCACCCCTGAAATAACTAGAAATACGACAACAAGCAACAACGGCAAACCCAAACCAAAAGCGATAGTGGGGTTTTCGCGTAGATAGGATTTCATATTCATCTCTCGTTATTCTGATCTTTATTAGAATGACGCCAGCGAAATTCTTCGCTCTTTTAGCGCGCCCTTAAAGTATGGAGTTACCGACCGTTTAAATCAAACCCAAGCTCCGATTCAAAAAAACTGCAGACTAAAGATCTTCGTTCAAACAGGCAAACAATCACAGTGTAGCCTGACGATTTAAGCAGACACCGCAGTTCCACTAATTTACGAGGGTATGGGGATATAATAATTAAAAAGGTAATTGTAATCAAAAAGACAGTAAAAATAATCATTAGGGTTCTCGCTATTGCGGTATTTTGCTTAAAGCCAATTGCATTAATTTATATGTAACCACCAGAGTCTTATGCTGAGCAAGACGCGCCGACGCAACCCGCTTACGCCGATGATTATTTCTGGCTCGCTCACCCAAATAGAGCTCATAGTACTAATTTGATTCCACCCAATGCGGACAGGTTCCAAGACCTTAAAGATCAACCCGTTGATGTGTTTTTCATACATCCAACAGGCTTTCTTGGGCCGGCGGTTGGAACTCAACAATGGAACAAGGAAACTCTGGGGCACAATCGGTCGAATTTATGTTAGCAACCATAGCCAGTAGGTTTAATGGCTGCTGCCGTATATTTGCGCCACGTTACAGAGAGGCCCATATACTCTCGTTTATGGTTGAAGAGTCCGCTACCGAGAAGCCTGAAAATGCCTTTAAGGCGATAGATTTAGCGTTTACAGACGTAGCAGAAGCGTCTGAACAGTATTTACAACATGAGAACCAAGGTCGGCCGTTCATGCTAGTGGGGCATAGCCAAAGCACGCTGCATGGATTACGCTTATTGGGCAGCCACATTGATGGCAAGGCATTGCAAAGCAAGCTAGTAGCCTCTTATTTACTGGGTTTTTGGTTGCCGGAACAAAGAATAGAAAAAGATTTTAGATCGATCACAACATGCCTATCTGAACAGCAAACTGATTGCATTGTTGCATATGACAGTTATGCACAAGATGGCCATAAAATCGGCAAGTTACCGATCTGGGAAAAAGACAAATTGGGCTTAAATGAAAGGGAAAAAAGCGTTTGTATTAATCCGTTAACATGGACCAACACTCTCGATAAAATATCAAAGGAAAATCATCTGGGTTCACTGCCCATCAAGATTTTTACGCTCGACTACAGATCTACTTTTGGCGCGTAATAGAGGTGATAAATTCTGACAACTTAATCCTTTAATAACAGCGTTGTCATGGGCTCAAGGCCAGCAAGATGGGCCGCTAAAAATTGCCGCTCAAGTCGACAATGCCTTTTCAGATAGCATTAATTGAGAGAACAAGAGTATGCATGTTTTAGATTTCGGACTGTTTTATGGCAACATCCGTAAAAACGCAATTGATCGCAGCAATGCTTATTTGCAACAAACGGCAAACTAGATATTTGAGTTTAATAGCAAGTCTTAATATTTAGGCTTGGAGACGTTGTCTGATTCTGAAAGAAAAGTAGCTTTAGCCAATTTGAAATAATGTCCAATATAGCCATTTAGACGATGAAATTATTCGGCTACGCTAAGAATGAAAAAAATCTACGCACATAATGTAGGTGCAATAAACGTCGGCACTGGGAACATCTTTATGCCTTAACCTTTTCACCACACTTTGCATCGTATTCAGCTTCACCTCCAACAATAAAGTTGGCTTCGCGCCATAGCCTTTTAGATCTCGCGCCTGAGCGGCAATAGCAATGAATACGCTTTCGTGTCTCAATCAGAAAAATAAATTCATCGCGATTTTTAGGTTTGATTTGATACGACGAGAATGCCAATAACTTAAATGGTAGCCCGAGCCGCTGAGCCTCGGCTTCGATTAATTGGTACTCAGTTTGCCCTTCGTCTTCACCGTCGGGCCGGTTACATACTAACAACTCGACCCCTTGGTCGACAAAACCTTGTACCTCATCAACGGTAATTTGACCTGAAACGGATACCTGGCGAGTTAATTGTTCTACGTGCATTTTTCTACCTCAGTTAGCTCGGTGCCTGGCCGCGTAATAGCAACCCTCATTATTCCACCATTATTTGCTCAGAAATTGAAAAATGCAAACAGCAACTAAGGGTGATTAATTAATGCTCATCGAGCATGCTTACGTAGTTATCTGAGAAAATTTCACGTCCAATAATAAGCTTCATGATTTCAGAGGAGCCTGCGTAAATTCGGCTAACACGAGCGTCGGTATACATACGACAAATTTCGTATTCGTCCATATAGCCGGCGCCACCATGTAACTGTACACCGAGGTCGACCATGCGACATTGAATCTCACTGGTTTGCAACTTAGCTTTAGCGCCTTCAATAGCGGTCAGCTTTCCGTCGTTCATCAGGTTTACACAGTAGTCGACATACTTCTGCGCCATGTCAATTTCAGTGTCCATCTCAGCCATTTTGAATTGCGTATTCTGCATATCACAAAGCTTCTTACCAAACATCTTTCGGTTCATCGCGAACTCTCGGGTAATATCAAATGCACGCCGTGCTTCGGCTATGTAACCAACCGCACCCATCAAGCGCTCTTCGGCTAGACCGTGCATCAGCTGATAGAAACCCTTACCCGCATGCCCCAAGATGTTTGCTTTTGGAATCTTTACATTATTAAAAAACAATTCAGCTGTATCTTGCCCCTTAAGGCCCATTTTCTCTAGGTTACGACCTCGCTCGAAGCCTTCCATGCCGCGCTCTACCATGACCATGGTTAAGGCGTGAGAGTGATCAATGCCTTCTTGCCGTGCCGCGACAATGACTACATCAGCGTTGATACCATTTGAAATATAGGTTTTAGAGCCGTTTAGAATTACGTGATCGCCATCATCTCGAACACTGGTGCGCATGCTAGACAGGTCACTACCAAAATCGGGCTCGGTCATCGCAATCGCTAGAATAGTATCACCTGAGACACAGCCGGGTAAAAAACGCTGGCGCTGTTCTTCGGTACCAAAAGAGTCGAAATAACGACCAACTAATCGACTGTGCAAACTGTTATACCAATCGGCACAACCGGCGCGGCAAGTTTCTTCAATAATAATTTGCTCGTAGCGAAAATCATCATCACCCATACCACCGTACTTCTCATCCGGCCAGATCATTAAGAACCCTTGATCACCGGCTTTTTTAAACGCTGAGCGGTCAACAATACCGGCTTTGCGCCAGCCTTCCATATTTGGCTTTATCTCTTGTTCTATAAACTTGCGATAAGACTGACGAAACATGGTTTGTTCTTCGCTAAAACTTCTCATAATGTTACTCACTTAATTTGGTTTTATATCGGCTAATGACTTAGGCACTAAACTACGCTGATCAAAATTAATCAACAATGACTAAGCTTATTAATAAATAGGCAAAGGTTTTGACTGATGCGGCTAAAAGCTTGTAATTTACTCGCATGGCTTAAGCAGTTTTAAACACATTTTTCTCGTTAATTGAATACCATTAATGATAAACACTAAGCCTAACACATGATAACAATTTGGGGTTTCATCGAGCAGAATAAGTGCCAATAAGGCACCCAGAATGGGCACTAGGTTGATCAACAAACTTGAAGCATCAGAGCCAATCAACTCGATACCCCTAACCCAAAAAACCTGAGACAATAGGGATAGGCATAAGGCCGCATAAAGCACCACGAGCTCGCCGGTTTTGTCAGACAGAGTAAGTCGATCGGTTAGCGATTCGAACATACTGAACGGCAGCGAAGAGAAAAAGACTGCTAGCGACAATACGCTGATTAAACTTAGCCAATGCATTGCTGGCTTTTTGCTTAGCATGACCGAATAAACGCCATAGAAAGCAATTGCCAACAACTTCAATAAGTCGCCTGCCACAAAACGTTATTCGAGCAATACTTGCCATTGCCCCTGAACCACGATGGCGACCACCCCAAGCACGGCGATAGGAAAACCAAGCAACCGGTACTTAGTGGCACTAAGCCGAAAGAAAGCAAAATTAAGCACAAAAATTGAGGCTGGTAGTGCCGCCTGAATAATCGCAGCGTTCATCTCCATGGTGGTTTGCAATGCGCTATGCATCAGATTATTGAAGGCTGAAAAACCGAGAACCGCCAATAGCAATACTAAGCGACTGCCAACGAATACCCAGTCATTGCGCAAGTAGTTCACCGCGAACGGTAGCATGATGATACTCGCAACCAGCCAACGCAAGGACGTTAGTAGAAATGGAGATATATGCCCAACGGCCAACTTGCCGGCTACGGCATTACCAGCCCAAAACAGCGTGGCTAAAAAAGTAGTAGGTAGGGTTGATTATAAGCCATTTCAGAGAGCCCATTTAGCGACTATATTTGACTGTTTATAGACGCACTACTGAAGATACATCGCACTAGTGCGCGAGGAGCGCTTTTGGTTCCAAGCAATTGTGTTTAAACGCGAGCCACTGCGTTCAAAATTGCGCGCAAGGTTGCACCCAAAATATCTTGGCTACGACCTGCGCCACAAACCCGCTGCGAATTGATGCTCAACTGTACATAAGCGATCGCATCTGAGGCGTCATCCTGACCTAATGTATGTTCGTTGTATTCAATAATAACCAAGTCTTTGCCAATGTGTTTGCTCAGCGCGGAAGTAAAAGCTTCAAGCACTCCACGGCCTTCACCATGAATCGAGGTTTCAGTGTCACCGTCGATAAGCACCGCTTCCATCGAGTCTTGGCCTTGTTGACGGTTTACTTGGTAACTCTTCATTCGCATTGATGACTCTGGCTCTAAATAGGTACGCTGAAATAAATCGGCAATTTGCTCACCACTGACTTCGGCCTCGGTCACCTCGGCTTCCTTTTGCACCATTGGACTAAAGTCTACCTGCAACCAACGAGGCATCTTGATTCCGTGCTCTTGCTCTAGCACATAAGCCACGCCGCCCTTGCCTGATTGAGAATTAATACGAATCACTTCTTGGTAGTTACGGCCTAGGTCGCGTGGGTCTATTGGTAAATAAGCTACTTCCCAAGTACTGCCCTCCTGGTAAATAGACAGACACTTATTGATCGCGTCTTGATGACTGCCTGAGAACGCCGCGAACACCAATTCGCCTGCATACGGATGACGAGGATGCACCTTCATCTGCGTACATTTCTCAACCACATTAATAATTAAATCCATCCGTGAAAAATCTAATTCAGGGTCTACGCCTGCACTGTAAAGGTTCATTGCCATCGTAACGATATCCATATTACCAGTCCGCTCGCCATTACCTAGCAAGGTGCCCTCGACTCGATCGGCACCCGCTAATACGCCTAACTCTGATGCTGCGACACCGCAGCCTCGGTCGTTATGCGTATGCAAACTAACAATAATCGATTGGCGGTTTTTGATGTTGTCGCAAAACCATTCTATTTGGTCGGCGTAGACATTAGGGGTTGCGACTTCGACAGTTGCCGGTAAATTGAAGATGATTTTATTATCGACACTCGGTTGCCAAACATCGGCCACGGCATCGCATACCTCAATCGCATACTCAATTTCGGTGCCGGTAAAACTCTCAGGTGAATACTGAAACTGCCATTGAGTTTCAGGCTGTTTGGCGGCATTTTCTTTGACCCAAGTAGCACCGTTAACAGCTATCTGCTTAATCTCGCCTTTCGACAATTTAAATACTTGTTCGCGCTGTACCGTAGAGGTTGAATTGTACACATGCACAATCGCCTTCTTAGCGCCGACTAGCGACTCATAGGTGCGATCAATTAGCTCCTTACGGGCCTGAGTTAGCACTTGAATAGTGACACCTTCGGGGATCCGGTCTTCAACGATTAGCTTACGCACAAAATCGAAGTCGGTTTGCGATGCCGCCGGAAATCCAACTTCTATCTGTTTAAAGCCGACGCTCAGTAACATCTCAAACATCTCAAGCTTTTGCTCGGGCGTCATCGGCTCAATTAACGCTTGATTACCATCTCGCAGATCAACACTACACCAGGCTGGCGACACATCTAGAACCTCATTCGGCCAACGGCGATCGGGCTTATTAACAGGAACTATCTTGGTGTATTTTAAATGGTCGAAACGAGTCATTAGTAAATCAAATTATCAGTTGCTTTGAAAGAGAGTATAGCGCTTAGTTTTTAGTTTTTTTAACCAAATAAATAGTTAATAGATTGATTATTAGCTATATTCACCAATATTATTAAATATGTTAGGTTATTTAGTGAACTTAGACAAAATTGACAAGCACATTCTCTTTGAATTACAGTGCAATGCGCGAATCAGCAATATAGAGCTTGCTGAAAAGGTAAATCTTTCACCCACTCCCTGCGCCAGGCGAGTAAAGCAACTCGAAGAGTCAGGCATCATCACTGGCCACATTACCCTGCTAGACAGCGATAAGTTAGGCTTAAAGCTTACCGCCATGATTTCAGTAACGATGGTGAAACACACCGCCGAATTGTTTGAAAAGTTCGAACGCGACGCAGCCTATTTACCTGAAGTAATGGAATGTTATTTGGTGACTGGCCAAAACTCAGACTTTCTTGTTAAAGCGTTGATCCGTGATATGCGACACTATGAGGAGTTCTTACTCAGACGCCTCACCAAATTAGAAGGCGTGAGCGGTGTGCACACCAGTTTTGTTTTGCGCCAACCAATTGATAAACACCAGCTTCCCCTATAAAAAATGACCATAATAAAGAATATAATAATTAGCATACTGGCAATAATCTTCACCAGCGTCGGCTTACTTTACATAACAGGCAATGGCTTCATTATCACAAGCCTTAAACGCACTTACATGATTGGCGAGGTCACGGCCAACATTAACGACCTCACCAAATTTAAAACCAATATCATCGCTACCAGCACACCACAAGCAATACCAAAGCACCAAAGCTATAACCGAAAAAAACTATCTAGCGACTTTAAGCAACAACTTGAAGAGCTGAACGCCGCTGCATTCTTAGTGCTTAAAGACGATCAAGTGATATTCGAAGAATATCTATCAGGCTATAACGATCGCAGTAAAACTAACTCGTTCTCGATGGCTAAAACAGTCACCACCTTGCTACTGGGCATCGCTATTGAAGAAGGTTACATACGCGACTTAGATCAGCCTATCATAGATTTTCTGCCGGAATTCAAAGACGACCCTATCGGCAAAACCGCCACAGTTCGCCAACTGTCATTAATGAACTCGGGTTATGAGTGGGATGAGCAATACTACACACCTTTCAGCCCAACCGTTAAGCTCTACTATGGCGACGACGTAAGTGACTTCGCGCTAAGTGGTAAGTTCTCAGCTGAACCGGGTAGCTTTTGGGAATACTCCAGCGCATCCACTGAATTACTTGGTATTTTCCTATTAAGAGCATTACAGAAAGCCGGTGCGGCAATGACCTTAAGCGAATACCTAAGCGAAAAAATCTGGCAGCCAATGCACATGAACGACGATGCCCTCTGGCATACCGACGACCAAGGTATGGAACTAACCTACTGCTGCCTGAGCACCAATACGCGCAATTATGCCAAGCTTGGTTTGTTGATGATTAATAAGGGTAATTGGAGCGGTCAACAATTGGTTCCAAAAGCCTTTATAGAACAAATGATTAAACCTGAAGGCACCTCTTACTACGGTTTATCTACTTGGTTAAGCGATACACAGTCACCGGCGTTTTATGCCTTCAGCGGGCATCTAGGACAGTTCATCATTAATGTGCCAGAGCACAATATGGTGGTGGTTCGCCTAGGTGAACAAGCCTATCCGAGCACGGATTTTATGAATCAGACTTTGCCTATGTTGATTGATGAGGCGTTGAAAGTTTCAGTCAACTAGCTCTTACTGTGCATTTAATCACACTTTCATACAATGCCAGTGCCTAAGTTAGACCTTCAGCTACAACAATGAATACTTAAATTATTAAGGATTTTATATATGATGAAACTATACAACTCTCCCTGCGCCCCTAACTCTCGACGAGTAAATATCTTCGCGGCATAGAAAGGCATTGAACTTGAAAAGTGTGATCGTCGACATGCGTGCGGGCGAGCATAAAACAGCCGAGTTCTTAGGCAAAAATCCGAGTGGAAAATACCGGTGCTAGAGATTGAATATGGCACATGCGTGGGCGCGATCGTGGCTATTTTTAGGTATCTAGAATCATGTGTACCCTCGCCGAATTTATTTGGTTAAACCGCTGTCGAAATCGTCCTAATCGAAATGCAGAACCGGTTTATTGAGTTCGAATTTTTTTAGGCCATTGGTCAGGCTTGGGTGAATGGCCCGAGAGTGTGAAAAACACCGCTCAGCCGATGGCACTCGAATAGTAAATATTAAACCGATTGATCAATAGCACCACGTCATCCAGAGCGCAGCCGAAGGATCTCATTATTAACAGAGCATACTCCGTCTATTGCTAAAGACTTTATCAAGAACGCGACGCCTGCCTTTGGAGTTTAACGCAGGCAGCCCTTGCGTTCTAACACACGGAGATAATTGAAAATCAAAATAGACGATCATTACTCAACCGTGATTAAGCCGTGAAATCAGGTAAAAACGGCACTTATACTTTGTCTTGATTATGTCGTTTACTGCGGTTCAGTCATGACTCGCTGGCTTAAGCTAAATCGGCAAACCTGAAACGTTCAAAGTAACCTTACGGAGTATTCCTGATGACTAGCAGCAAGCCAAAAGATACCTTGTTTTATGATGGGCAATGTCCCATTTGTCATGCGGAAATAACCCGCTTAAAAGCACTAGTTGACGATAACCTTGTTTGTGTCGACATTCATTCAGCGACTAGCACGCCGCTAGACAAACAACAGTTATTTTCCGAACTTCATTTATTAAAAGCCGACGGTGAGCTACTCATCGGTTTAGAGGCAAATGTCGCCGCTTGGCAACACACTAAATGGCGAAGCTTGGCTGGTGTTTTGCTATGGCCAGTTATTCGCTGGTTCGCTGAACTTGGGTATCGAGGATGGTTGCTTTGGTATCATCGTCAGCGAGCAAAGCGACTCTCTGCTCAGAGCGGTCAAGAACAGTGAAACGCCAATATCAAATAGCGGTATTGAACTGAGTCACTTTACTGCCAGTACACAAACAATGTAAGCAATAAAAAAGTACCTAAAAACAGTATTAATGAGCGCTTATTTTGCTGTAGTTGCTGTAAGGAATTAATCATTAGAAACAACGCTATCAATAAAATAACTTCGAGTGCTAATTGCGGAGTAAAAATAGTGAAGGCATAAATTGACAGCACATCCTTCATGGCCTCACCTTGGCAGACGCCGATACCAGTAATACCAGAGTAGGCGCATCCGAAAGCGATAACGGCTAGTGCCACGCAATGGTTAATTACACCGAGCCTTAGCCAGAAGCTAGCCGTCTTTACATTCTGTTCTATGTCCATAATACGATGCAGTATAGCAATCATATATCTACTCCCTTTTCACCTAAATCACTGGCTTTAAATCAGGCAAAAATGAGTTCTATCTGGTTTAAAATAGCCTTAAATAGGTGAAGTTTATTTGTTTCAAGGAGGTATTTTAAAGCGCTATACCACCGCAGTTTAAAGCGATCGTTTTACGCTCTCAGGGCCGGCTAGCCGGCTCCGCTTAACCGTGAACTAAATGCTCTCGTTAATTGACCGAGAATAATTAAACGAGCACATTATAGATCGTCAAAAAATCCAGTGCCGAGGGTTAGATTGAAAAACATCTCCACTCTCGCGTTACAAGCGATACTAAAAGGCCACCTAATCGGCAAAAAGTTGCTTACCAATGACCACGACGACCAGCGTTAGGCAAAACGTTTGCCAACGTATTTTTTTATGAGTCAAACGACTCTTTTGTTGATTTGTAAGGACTAAAAGGGTCGAAGAGTTAGCCAGAATTGTTAAGTCTGGCTAGGTTAAATGCCGGTTTCAAACAAGCTTTGAGACCTTAGTCTGATGAGTTTTTAACAAGGATGGTAAAGAATATAAGATATAAAGATGCGCTACTTTTGCTTAAATTTTAAGCGTAACTTGTGGCTTGAAATTTTTTATTACTTGTATTGAATCATAAGTCCCTTGTACGTCAGATTTTTCGCCGCCGTTAAGCAAATACAACTTGCTGCAAATATAAAAATATAATTTACTCACGAGCTTATAGATTTGCCAATGAGAGATTCTTCAAAACCTTTGAAAAAAATGAGCCTGCATAGAAAAATGCGCTTATCAATCTCAAGGTCGAGCAACTTATTGCGCCCCAGCTTATTAGATTTAGCCGTAGCACAAGCCTTAGCGGCACCAGCGATGGCGGCGACGATTGCTGTTAACGATAACGGCGTTCAAGGCATTCTCGACAGTTGCACCTTGCGACAAGCCATCGCCTCAGCCAACACCAATAACCAAGGCAGCAGTAATTGTGTGACTGAGTGCAACCAACGGCAACGATACTATTACCTTTGCCAACAGCGTAGGTAACAGAATCATCCTTGAACTAAGCCCTAATAGCCCAGTTATTAGGGCTCTCTGGTTATAAACGGCCCTGTTAGTTCATCTCTGATAATAGAACCAGACGGCAATGCCGATGTCTTTGGTATCGCCAAACACGGTCAGTATGAGTAATTTAACCATTACTGGCGGGTCCGCGGTTCGCGGCGCAGGTATTAATGCCTAAAAATCGATGGTCACCCTCAGCAACACTAAGGTGTCGGACAATACCAGTAATTTTGGCGGCGGAATCGCCGCCGAACAAGGAAGTTTAACGCTTATCGATGGTACGGTATCAGGCAACTCGGCAAATAATAGAGGCGGTAGCTCGCCCCTAGCTTCACGGCAATAGATATAATAGTTTATAGTCGAATCAAATACTCAAATCACGTAAATTGTAATCCTTCAAATCAGCCATCCGACTGGCACTCCACTCAAACACCTCTCCAGCGTCTCGGTGCAAACGATATTCATAGGCGACTTCATCAGGAAACCGTTGCTTACGAGCCTCGATGGCGTAGCCAAGCACCTTTGATCGCTGACGAATAAAATCAGCATCGTAAATTACCGCTTCACTGTGAATGCCAGCGCCCATTACATCGAGCACCGACGAACGGCGATGAAAACCGAAGTTGACTGAGATACGTCTTTCAAAACCAGTGTTAGCAAACGAACCATGCACTAACTGACGATTACAAATAACCACATCACCCGCATTACACACTAACGGTACGGCGTTATCGATTCGCTCACTGCCTGATTCAGCGATTAGCTGCCTGATATCAATCTTGCCTTGTTTGTGTGTGCCTGGTACAACCCAAACACCGTTTACCGCGGTGCTTCCATAGGCTTGTGCCATAAAATTAAAGCCATGAATTTCCTCATCGAACTCAGGGTTATCCCAGTGAGTATCACCGTCTTGGTGCCAAGATACAGCCGCACCAACACCCGGCTCTTTAAGAAACAGACCTTCGTGAAAAGGGGCAAAGTCATCGCCATTAATATCCTCCGCCACGGCCAATAAACCAGGATGTGCATAGGTTCGTAAGCAGGCTTCAGAAAACTGTAAAGAGCCCAACATCACGAACGGAACTTCTTTCGGCGCATCAGCAGCGGCTTCAGGCTCAAACAATTTGACTTGATGACGGCCATTGGCAATTGAGGTGCCACCTAACGGGTCGCCCAAAGGCTTCGACCAAATTAGGTTAGGAGCTTTATGGCCAACACCCAGCGCAGGTGCTCCGGCAGCCGTTAAAGATGAGCTACTATCAACAGGAAAGCGTTCGCCCATGGCATCAAGATCAGCGCGGATATCGGCTAATTCTTGATCACCTATAACGCCAACAATAATATAAAAACCGTACTTTCGGTAAGCCTCTCGAATGCTAGGGCTCAAGCTCCCGTCGGCGGCAAACTCTAAGGGCCCTCGATTACCCATTTGCAATGCCTTTTCTTGGCCTTGCAATAGGTAGTTTCGCATCGCCTCAGCGTCGGCCCCGTAGTGGGCAGCACAGGCATCGATTGATTTACTGATGTCGATTGTCATAGCAGCTTTCCGTTTTTTTATATTAACTTAATTTACACATTATAAAATCATGGGTCAATTCACAAACCACAAATGAGTAAACCCACTCTTAGGCTTCTGTGGTTCTTTGTTTATTCAATGCCAGCATGATTTATGACGATACCGGGTGCACCCTGTTCGAGCTTTCGCCTTAAGTCATCAGGAATGGTCATTTTTGTGAAATCAGCGGCGTTTACCATTACATATACGGCTTCTGCGCTGGCAATATTAGTGCCCGTTTGATGATTTGAAATCTCAAATGTGAGCGTATACGAGCTATTGCCAAGCGGCCCAACGTTAACCTCAATGGCTAAGATATCGTCAAAGGTTGATGGCGCCTTCCAAGCAATATTGAGATTAACCACTTGGCTTTCAATACCCATCGCCAGCACGTCATTATAATGGCCCCATACCTCGCGGATAAACTCGGTTGCCGCAATATCGACGAACTCCGCATATTTACCATTAAAGACCACTTTTTGTGCATCGCATTCGGAGTAGCGAACGCGTAGCAGATGTGTAAAATTTTTCATTTTTTTCTAATCGATTAAATCCACACATCATTCTGCGCGGTTAGTTAGTTGGCTACTGTCACGGTCAACGCATGCACCGTATGAGGTTAAGACTCTATTAAGTAACATCTTAACGTCATACGGTGCATGCGGTTTGTGTTTAACGCCGTTTGGCACAACAACCATTTCGTCAGCATTCACCAACACCGACCATCGCCAAAACCGTGTATCAACGCCCCTTTTAAAACGATAAACGTTTCATCGGCGCCTTTATGGCTGAGCAAGGCCAACAGAATACCACCGAGTATCAAGGTTGACGCAATCACTAAACGCTCGGTTAATAGCTCATTGGAAAATACCACGCCACCCAAAGCAGCTATAATAAGCAATAACAATTGCATCACCCCCCGCTTGGCTGGTGCTTAGGTCTCTTAGTCCGGCATACCAAATAGCGAAACCTAAGCCCGAAGTGATTGCGCCAGAAGAGATTGCCAAAAACCATGCGTTAGGCGTAGCCGACAACTGGGACAGATATATCAGCGTTAAAATCCCTACAAAAGGTATAGATTTTATAAAATTAGAGGCGGTATCCGTCAGTGGATTTTGCCAGCCCTGGCCGAGAATCGTATACATAGCCCAAGCGACACCGGCCATCGACATCATAACAAAAACCCATTGGCGACGGCTAAATAAGCACTAGAACCACTAGACAAACTAAGCCAAAGCAGGCCAGTAATAAGCCTAGCCACTCGAATAAATTCAAGCGATTGCCGCGAAAAAAATTGATACAAACTATACTGATTTGCACCGAACCAAAGAGGATTAAAGCCACTACTCCAGTCTCTAAGGTAATGTAGGAAAACGAGAAAAAAGCCGCACAACCAAACAACATGAGAGGCGCTAACCAAGCGGCATTTAAGCCGCTATTATGGCTGCTGCTTACTTCGCTATAGCTATTGTCGATAACACTGTGGCGGTTTTCACACCTCGTAATAGACCAACTAAAACCAAAAGAGTCAGCGCACCAGATACCTTATGCGAGTAAAGCTTGCTGGAACAATCGAGCCATCACTTTATGCAAGCCGACACAGCACTGCGTTACCGGCGAAACCGACTAGTGCCAACGCCGATATCAAAGCGGTTCTTAAGCTCACCCCACAACGCCTAAAAAGACTAATATTCCAGCAAAAGCGAGCGACACACCGACAACTTTACGCATACTGAACTCTTCTTTCAAAAATAACCATGCCATGATTACAATGAAAACATTAGAGCTTTCGTTTAGCACCGAGGCAACAGATGCATCGGCATACTTAAAACCACCAAGCCAGAGTAGCATTGCTAGGTAAGAACCGGCGACACTGGCTAAAACAATGTAACCCCAGCGGTGCTCGCCCTTGGCAATCACATGATATGTGCTCGATAGCTGACCTCTTAAACTCAAAAAAATAAACATGCCGACAACTCCGGCCAACATTCGCAAGCTTACAATCCAAAAGAAACCAGTGTTAGCTAAAATTGGTTTCATCGCGACCACACCAGATGCGGTTAAAAATACCGCGGCTGCAGCGAAGGCGATACCCTTGATCAAAGCGGCATGATCAACACTCTGATAGCGACGTTGATAAACCACCACTAATATACCGGCCAGCACCATCACAAATCCAAGCCATTGCCACATCGCTAAGCTTTCACCTAAAAAGATGATAGAAAGAATCACAACGAAGGGGCTATAGAGACTGCCGACGATGGCTGTGCGGCCAGCGCCCAAATTACGCAACGCTTGAAAATAGAAAGTATCGGCAACCGCAATACCAGCATAACCGCTGACGGCTAGAATTAACCATTCGCTGGTGGTCAGTAATGGCAAGTTAAGCCCTTCGAACAATAACGCCGTTGGAAGCAATAACGATAAGCCTAAAAGATTCTTTACCAAATTTAGCGTGTTAGCACTCATGCTTTCGCCTACGTGCTTGTAAAGCACTATCGCGCTGGCCCATATAATCGCGCAAACCAAGGCAAAAGCTTCGCCAAAATTCTCTATTGCCATATTGTTATTTCCAACTAAGTGTTCCCTAAGGTAGTGAGTTTGTGTGCCAAATATGATGCCGGCTAGGCGTTTAATTTTATATTTTCGACTCTAAAGAATCGCCACGCTTTTTGCTTGCAAGTACACTGAATCACCGACGGCCAAGTTCATTAAACTAGATGATTTTTTTGTCAATCGGGCTAACAAGGGTAAACCATTAGCACTTAGCCTTACTGTTACTTGGGCTGTTCCAGCGCTTTCAATCTGCTCTATGGTCGCGGGGAAAATATTCAGAATACTAGTGTCCTGCTGTTTCTCGCGGGTAATACTCACATCACGAGCGGGAATCAGTAAACGCACTTTTTCACCAATCGCTAGCGGCCGCTTTAACACCGAAAAGCGGCCGACCGGCGAATCTAAATAAGTAAGCTCGAACGGCTCATCGTGTGACTCTACTACGGCGTCAATCAACGACTCAGCATCGGCGTCTTGGGCAAGCGATAGGTCTAACTGCGTCAGCATCGATTGAATATCGCCGCTAGCGACTACCAGCCCCTGATTCATCAATACTAAATGGTCTGCCAAACGCGACACTTCGTTTAGTGAGTGACTAACATAAATAATCGGTATAGCAAAATCATCACGCAGTGCAACCAACATCGGCAGAATTTCGGCTTTACTGGTGTTATCTAAGGCTGACAGAGGCTCGTCCATTAAGAGTAGTATGGGGTTGGAACAAAGCGCTCGAGCGATTGCCACCCGCTGCTTTTCTCCGCCTGAGAGCGTCTGAGTATCACGACCCAATAAACCCGATAGACCGAGAGCTTCAATCGCATAATTTGGCGTTATAAGCTGCTGCTTCGGCGGCACTCGTTTAAAACCGTATTCAACGTTGGCTTTAACCGAGAGATGATCGAACAAGCTCGGCTCTTGAAAAACGTAGGCTAAAGCCCTCTGATGTGTCGGCAGAAACGTTAAACCGTGTTGCCAAATGTGCTGATTAAACTTAACTGAGCCTGAGGCCAATTTATCCAGCCCGGCGATAGCTCTCAACACGCTGGTTTTACCGCTACCTGATGGCCCATAAAGTGCGGTCACCCCCGTGCTTGACAAAGTTTGTTCTATGTCAAGATTGAAGTCACCATAGGCTAGCTTAAATTTTAATTCAAGACTCATAATTACAACCTCAATACACGCGCTTTAGGGTTAGCGGCGTAGACTAGTACTAGTAAAGAAAACGAAACCAGTAACAATGCGGCTGATAACCCGTGTGCATTAGTAAGTTGCATGCTCTCTACGTGTTCATAGATAGCAATTGAGGCTACTTGCGTTTCGCCAGGAATGTTGCCACCAATCATGAGTACCACACCAAATTCCCCCAGAGTATGCGCAAAGCCTAATACCGAGGCAGACATGAAACCCGGTTTGGCTAACGGCACCACCACGCTGACGAAGCGATCAAATGGTGATGCCCTCAATGTAGCGGCCACTTCAACTGGGCGGCGACCAACGGCGATGAACGCGTTTTGTAGAGGTTGAATTACGAATGGCAAAGAATAGATTACCGAACCTATTACCAAGCCGGTGAAAGAAAACGCTAATGGTTGACCAACTAAAGACTCAAACAATTGGCCGATGATACTCTGCGGGCTGAATACGACCAGCAAGTAAAACCCAAGAACGGTCGGCGGCAATACTAACGGTAAGGCGACCAATGCTTCGATCAAGAACTTAAAACGCCAGGTAGATTTAGCCAACCACCACGCTAACGGAGTGCCAAACAAGATTAATACCATGGTGCTTATTCCGGCAAGCTTAAGAGTAAGCAATAGTGCGGCGATGTCTGATTCAGAAAACATTATCTACTCTTAATCTCAATTTTCGCTGGGCGAGTATAGCCATGCAATTCGATTAATAATAGCGCCTGTTCACCGGCCAAAAAATTTACAAAATCACGTGCAGGTTGATTGTCAGTAAGCAACACCAATTGTTGCTCTATCGGTCGATGTAGTTCGCTTGGCACCAACCAAAAGGAACCTTGCTTAAGATCTTTCACTTGTGACAATGCTAGCAGCGCTAACTCGGCCCCGCCGCTATTGGCGAATTGAAATGCTTGAGCAACACTCTCGCCGTAAACCAAGCTCGGTTGTAGGCCCAAACTGAACAAGACTTGGCTGGCGGCGACTCCGTACGGGGCTGTTTTTGGATTGGCGATTGCCAAACGCTTAAAGGCTGAAGACCGTAACACGTCGCCTTTAGCATCAACCAACAATGGATCTTTGCTCCAGAGCGCCAAGCGACCGACGGCGTAAGTCTGTCGCCAGCCTGGCACTGTCAAATCGCGGTCTTCTAAAAACTTAGGCCGAGCCGCGTCGGCCGCTAAAAAGATATCAACTGGCAAGCCATATTGGATTTGCACTGTATGTTTACCGGTAGAGCCAACCAACAAAACAATCTTATCGTCACTTAGCTGTGAATATTGTTGTACTAGGGCGCGCGCGGTTGCGGCAAAATTACTGGCGACGGCAACGTTCACCTCAGCCGCTGAGACAAGTCCGAATAGCAGTTGAGTGAAGAACAACCCAGCGAAGCAAGTGACCCTTGGTATGCAAATAATAATTCGCCACATAGTCAGTGATCAGCTGTAAGTCGCTTAGAGCTGTTATGGTGAGCTAACAAGTTTAGCTGCGAATTAAAGTGCCGACACCTTTGTCGGTGAGCACTTCAAGTAGAAGGGCATGATTTACCCTTCCATCAATAATGTGGGACGTCTTAACACCACGTTTAACGGCATCAAGCCCGCAGTCGACTTTAGGCATCATACCGCCTTGAATCGTACCATCGGCTTTCAGCATGTCAATTTGCTCTGCGTTCAGTCCGGTAAGTAACTTTCCTTGTTTGTCTAATACACCAGAGGTGTTGGTCATAAGAACCAGCTTTTCTGCCTGCAGCTTGCACGCCAATGCTCCGGCCACAGAATCGGCGTTAATATTGTAAGTAGCTCCGTCAATGCCTGCGCCGATTGGCGCTATAACAGGGATAAACCCTTGCGCCTCGAGTGTCTCGACCACCGCACTGTTAATGCTTGCGACTTCGCCGACATGTCCATAGTCAACATCAGGCTTGCCTGAGCTGATTTTTTGCGCACGAATCATATTCCCATCTTTGCCAGTTAAGCCGACGGCGTTACCACCATGTGAATTTATTAAGTTGACGATTTCTTTATTCACCAGACCGCCCAACACCATCTCAACTACGTCCATGGTCTCTGAATCGGTTACTCGCAGACCATCAATAAATTCAGTCGATTTACCTACGCGTGCTAAAGTGCCATTAATTTGGGGCCCGCCGCCATGCACTACTACAGGGTTCATGCCAACCGCCTTCATCATTACCACATCGCGGGCGAAGCTTTCTTTCAAGGCATCATCGATCATTGCATTGCCGCCATATTTAACAACGATAGTTTTGCCTCTAAAGCGCTGAATATATGGTAGCGCCTCGATCAGGATTTGCGCGACGTTTTGAGTGCTGTCTGACATCTTGATATTTAGTATTAAAGCCCAAATTTAGTAGAGAGTAAGTATATCATTAGCGTGTCCTATCGCGCATCGAATCGATTTTCGCAGCATATTGACATTTAAAGTGTCACTATGGAGGCATGATGAGATTTTATTTCATTGAAATTAGTGGTTAATTAATTATTAGTAAACGAAGTTTCACGGGTTAATGCTTTATAATTTTCGTAAAGTGAATCCATAACTGTTCATCAGGCATCTAAAGAGAGTTGAAAACTAACTAGTATTAGAACTTCTTGAGGTCATGATGACACTAACAAATGCAAAACTTCCACTGATTAACATGGACATAACCGAGACGGACCGAAGCATGAGCAAACACCCTATTTTGTTGCAACTTGACAGCCGTAAAGGCACGTCAGCAAATACAGCATTAAAGGTCGCTGGTTTAGCCGCTCTGTTATTTATGTCAGGCTGTGCGTCTAAGGTCGGCAATTTACCAAACGAAGCTCAAGTTGAGATTCCCAAAGTGTGGCAGCCGGCCGAGTCTGCCGTTAAGCAAGACTTAACTGCAACTATGGTCGACGCGTCACCCGTTACCGGCGGCTGGTTGAACAGTTTGGATGACCCTTCGTTAAATATTCATGTTGAAAAAGCACTGATCAATAACCCCGACCTCTTAAGTTCTGCAGCACAACTTAAAAACGCGATAGAGCAAGTCACAATTACTGGCTCAAACTTATGGCCACAGTTGCGTTTAGATGGTAGTTACAGCAACCGCGAGTCAAGTGCGGCATCGGCTTCAGGTGGTGCCTCTCAGGACGGCAATAGTACAACCGAAATTCGTAGTGTTGGCAGCACTCTTAACATTCAGTGGGAAGTTGATATTTGGCGCAAACTCAGCCAACGCCGTAAAGCAGTTGCCTTAGGCGCGAAGGCTCAAGGTGAGTTATATAAAGCAGCCGAATTATCATTGGTTGCCAATGTTAGTCGCGCTTGGTACAACCTTGCTACTAACAAGCTGCAACTAGACCTCGCACAAAAGCGTTTAGACAGCTTTCAGAGTACCGCCAACCTGATTGAAGAAAACTATGAACGCGGTTTGCGTTCGGCACTTGACGTATATTTAAGCCGTACCGATGTGCAGCGCCAAATATCAGCACGAGCTGACTCTAAGTTCAACTATATACAAGCATTACGGGCGCTAAGAACTCTTCTCGGCGAGTATCCTGATGCGTCTCTCGAGTTAAGTGTTAATCTACCCGAACTTACTAACTCTGTGCCTACTGGCCTACCAGCCGAGTTATTGACCCGACGTCCAGATGTTCGCGCCAGCCAACTACAATACCAAGCGCAAATTGCCAACGCCAAAGCCGCTCACAGGGACCGCTTTCCAAGCTTGAGCTTTAATGGCTCTATCGGCGAAAGCCGTGACACATTCAACAACATTTTTGATAGCGACAACAGCATTCGTAGCCTAATTGGGTCGCTGACTCAGCCGATTTTTGCAGCGGGCGCACTCAAATCTCAAGAAATGCGTGCTTATAATGATGCTGAAATAGCGTATGCCTCATTGATTAGAACAACCTTAACTGCGTTTGAAGAAGTTGAGAATTCGCTAAGCCGTGAAAATCTTTTATTAGAACAGCATACGGCGATCAAAGAAGCGGTCAAATTAGCACAAGACGGCCTAAACTTAGCATTAGATCGTTATCAATCTGGCATCGAGAACTACACCACTGTTTTACAGTCTCAGCGAAGCCTGTTCGATTCTTTGAGCAACGAGTTAAACCTGCGTAATGCATTATTGCAAAACCGTATCGGCATTCATTTAGCACTCGGCGGCGATTTCGCAAGCAGCGAAGACCGTGCGGCACATAACATTCCAGCGCCGTCGATAACTAAGATGCCGTGAACCCTAATTATTTACTGAAACACTAGACACATTAATAGTATGAGCAGCGATTACAATTTAAACCTGGGCGACGAGCCAAAACAAACCAGTACTGTTAGCGGGTTACTTCACCGAATTCCCCGTAAGCTACGGATAGTTGCAAGTATTTTGATATTTGCATTCGTCGTTATTTCGCTATTGAACGCGTTTAAGCCAGAGGCTAAGAAACGCGCAATTCCGGAGACGGTGGTACGCGTTGAGGTAATCACATCACAACCAAGCGATTATCCAATTGTAGTCAACGCAAATGGCACTGTTGAAGCCGAGACTCGAGGCGATTTAGTTGCTCAGATTAGAGGTGAAATCGTTGCGGTTTCTAAAAACTTTAATACTGGCGGCACGTTTAAAAAAGACGATGTTTTCATTCAAATCGATCAACGAGACTATCAGGCAGACTTAAGTCGAGCGTTGGCCAATTTGTCGCAAGCAGATGCCGTATACCGCCAAGAACAAGCGACCTCGAAACAGGCGAAACTTGATTGGCAACGCTTAGGTAATACTCAGCCGGCACCTGACTTAGTGCTTCGTAAGCCTCAGCTTACCGCCGCCAAGGCGCAATATGACTCATCTAAAGCGGCGGCTGATAGTGCTCAGCTAAATTTAAATAGAACTACCATTACAGCGCCTTACGATGGTCGAATTATCGATCGAAAAGCGGTATTAGGACAATACGTCTCGGTGGGCACCCCCATCGCTGAAGTGTTTGCCACCGATGGAGTCGAGGTGCGTCTGCCTATCAGTCAAGACGAGTTTAGCCAATTGGGTCTTGATTCCTTCACTGCCAACTCAGACGCGGCAAATCCCTTCACTGTCTCGATTACATCAACAGTAGGTAATAGAAGCCAACAATGGGATGCCGAGATAACACGCACCGATAGCACCTTTGATATTAACACCCGGCAAATTGATGTAGTGGCTAAAGTGAAGGACCCATTCGGCAAAGCAAGCGGACAAACAGCACTTAAGATAGGTCAATTTGTAAGTGCTAGAATACAAGGTCGTACCATCGAAAATGTATTTGTGATTCCGAATAAGAGTATTCGTGAAGGCCGCTATGTTTACACAGTACGTGATGGCAAGCTTGCCAAGCAAAGCATTAGTATCCTCTGGCAAGATGACCAAAACGCCTTAATCGGCGATGGCCTAAATAATGGCGAGCTGGTGGTTACCACATCACTCAATAGCACCCTTGCGGGTGCCAATGCTAAGTTAGGCGTAAATACGTCTGCTACAACCTTGGCTGAGGCTGATTCCGAAAAGGCTCCTGGCGAAGCAAAAGTCGCTGCTAAAGAAGAACTTATATCAGAAAGAACTGAAGATACTATTCAGGCTAGCACGATTGAAATAGCTCCAGCCACGACCGAACCTACCATGCCGCCGGCTGGCGGTAATGCGCAGCAGGTAATTGAAGCACTTGGTCTGCCCAATAAGGGCATCGAGCCAGAGCAAGTAAGAGACCCAATAATTCTAGGAGCTGATGCGACACCAGCCGCGCAATAGACATTATCAGAATAAAGTTGCTGGCTAATCAAGGCTAGTAGTTATTAGCAAGTAAAATTCTAATTAACGGCGCTAGGCGCTTTACCTAGCGTCTATACCGCCGTGAATAAGAGCACTTAAAAAAATATGATTGAATGGTTTGCTCGTAACCCGGTAGCCGCTAACCTATTGATGATTACGATCGTCATTTGCGGATTGCTTTCGGCCTCTAGATTGATACCATTGGAAGTGTTTCCGAGAATTGAGATCGACGCGGTGACTGTTTCTACCGCTTACCGAGGCGCGACGCCTAACTCGGTTGAAGATGGCATCACCAAACGAATAGAAGAATCAATTTATAGCATCGAGGGCATCAAAGAAATTAATTCTCGATCAGCTGAAGGCTTATCTGTAGTTACTGCGCAGGTCGAGGATGGCTATGAAAAGCGCGAAATTCTGAATGATATTAAACTCAAAATAGATGCCTTGAACTCTCTGCCTAACGGCTCAGAGAAACCGGTGGTATCTCTTTCAGTATTCAATCCTGGCGTCATTCAAGTGGCCGTAATCGGCAATGTCAGTGAAAAATTACTACGTGTCACTGCTGATGCTGTACGCAACGACCTATTAGCTAAGAACAACTTAACCTTAGCTGAGTTAATAGGGGTTACCAATTATGAAATTAGCATTGAGGTTGCCCCGCAAACTCTCGATGACTTCAATCTTTCATTACAGGATATTAGTCATGCGATTAGACTCAACTCAGTTGATATATCGGCCGGCAATGTTAAGACTCGTAACGGCGATATTCTGGTTCGCGCTGACGGTCAAGCATACGACCAACAAGACTTTGCTGCGATTCCAGTTGTAACTAAGTTAGGTGCCGACCCAATACTGCTTGGCGATATTGCGACGATTAGCGACGGCTTTGAAGACAAACCTTTGCTCACCCGATTCAATCGTAAGCCAGCGATATTGATAAACGTTGCGCGAACCGGACAGCAATCGTCCATCGACATCGCCGCCACGGTTCGTGATTACATTGAGGACAAAAACAGCACTATCACAAATGGCATTAGCCTCAATTACTGGCACGACGACTCAAAAATTCTTAAGGGCCGCTTAAACACGCTGCTAAGCAGTGGCTTATATGGCGGCCTATTAGTGCTGCTTATTTTATCCTTATTTTTGCGACCGGCGATTGCCTTTTGGGTTTTTCTTGGGGTGCCTGTTAGTTTTATGGGGGCGTTCATTTTTATGCCTTTCATAGGCGGTACCTTCAACCTGATTTCGCTCTTCGCCTTTATAACTGTACTCGGTATTGTGGTCGACGATGCGATTGTCACCGGTGAAAATATCTACTCGAAGATGCGTGATGGTATGGAACCGGTTAAAGCATCGATCATCGGCACTAAAGAGATTGCCATTCCAGTTACTTTTGGTATTTTGACAACCATCGTCGCCTTTCTACCGATGAGCAACCTTGGCGCCAACCGAACTGGCTTTTTAGCCGCGCAGATACCCATGGTCGTGATCCCGGTGTTGCTGTTTTCGTTGATCGAGTCAAAACTTGTGCTGCCGTCTCATCTAAGCCGGATAAAGCCACGTAAAAGTGCCGACCAAGTAAATTGGCTTTCGCGCATGCAAATGAAAGTATCGCGCGGCTTTGAAGAGTCAGTAATAACGTTCTACCGCCCATTCTTAATACGTTGCCTATCTAATAAAGCGATTGCCATTGCGACCCTATTGGCAACCTCAGCCATAATCATGTCGTGGGCAGCAACGGGCCATACTAAATTCACCTTCTTTCCGAGAGTAGAGTCAGAAGAGATCCAATTTTCGCTGACAATGCCAGATACAACTGGCTTTGAGACCACCAAAGCGAACATTCAGACGATCTCAGACCATGTGCACGCACTTCAAGAAAAATATCGCGACCCCAAAACTGGTATTTCGATAATCCGCCATACTTACAGTACGGTAGGCAGCAGCGGCTCAACCATTAAACCAAGTGTCGGCGTAGTGAGGGCAGAACTGATTGGCCCCGAAGAGCGCCACATTGATATCAAAGCGTCTGAAATTGCTCGTGAAGTCAGAAGTTTAATTGGCGAGATACCTGGCGCAGAAAAACTAAGCGTACTGGCCGAGTTAGGCCGCGGCGGCGAACCTATCAACGTTGAACTAGCGGGTGGCAACCCTGTTAAAATACAAGCAATAGCCGACCAAATTCGCAATCAACTACGACAGTACCCTGAGGTTTACGATATTCAAGATAACTACTCAGGCGGTAAAGAGGAGCTAAATATTAAGCTCACTGAAAAGGCCCATGCTTTAGGTTTAAGTTTGTCTGATGTTGCCAGCCAAGTACGCGGCTCTATCTTCGGTTTAGAGGCGCAGCGACTGCAACGAGGCCGTGAAGAAGTCCGAGTGATGGTGCGGCTGCCTGAAGAAGATCGCTCATCGATGGATGATCTCGCTCGCTTGTCGATATTAGTAGGCCCTCAAAACGACGCTATTCCACTATCAGATTTAGCTGAGATCGAGCCGGTTCGCAGCCCAACAACTCTTTTTAGGCTGAACCGCAAAGGTATTGTAAACATTACCGCCGACGTTGATAAGGATCTGGCAGATGTGCCTGCAATTCTTCGAGACATAAGACAATTTCTGGATACTCAGGTTCAACTCGATCCAAGTATTAAGTATTCATTTAAGGGGGAAGCGAAGGAACAGTCTGAGAGCAACGCTGGTTTGAAATCTGGCAGCCTGCTGGTATTAATTGCTATCTACGCCTTGTTAGCTATACCGTTTAAATCTTATTTGCAGCCATTTATCGTAATGTCTGTAATACCTTTTAGCGTAGTCGGTGCCGTACTCGGCCACATAATCACAGGCTACGATCTGTCGGTGCTCAGCATCGTTGGCATGATGGCTTTACTCGGCGTTGTAGTGAACGACAGTTTGGTGCTGGTAGACTATATTAACAAGCAGCGAGCAAAGGGCATGGCCGTTTATGATGCCGTTTTAGCGAGTGGCACGGCTCGATTTAGGCCAGTAATCCTGACTTCGATCACTACCTTTGCTGGGCTCACGCCACTACTACTGGATGCCAGCACGCAATCGCAGTTTCTCAAGCAAATGGCTATTTCTCTTGGCTTTGGTATCTTATTCGCGACAGCTATTACCTTGGTCATAGTGCCGATAAATTATTATCTTGGGTATCAGCTAAAACAGGGTACGACCAAGCTTTCCAAGCAGGCATGGTCAAATTGGCTAGAATTTTGGAATCGTGAAGATACTCCGCGCGGTCGTTCTTAAGCGCACTAGCGGGCCTTGAGCTCTAGTCGTTGGCTGGATTCGAGCCATTGAATAATACAACTGAGTAAGCGCGCAGTCTCAGCGCTGGCGAAGATAGACAGCCTAGTGTCGATATAAGTGAAAATGTAAGGTCAAATATATGATGTTGGTAAAAGATAATGATTGAATGGTTTGCTAGAAATTCGGTAGCGTCAAACTTACTCATGTTTGGCATCGTGATTGCGGGTATTACCTCTGCACTTAACTCTGTGCCTGTCGAAACATTCCCAACCTTTGAGTCCGATACAGTTACTGTTAGCACGCAGTTTCGCGGTGCCACACCGAAAACAATAGAAGACGGAATTACCTTACGAATAGAAGAAGCAATTTCAGATGTTGAGGGCATAGAAGAACTAACCTCGCGATCATCAGAAGGAAGTTCGAGCGTAATCGCCGAAATCAACGATGGCTACAATAAACGCAACGTACTCGACGATATAAAGGTTCGGGTAGATGCTTTAAACACCCTTCCCTTCGAAGCTGAGAAGCCGGTTGTCTCACTTAACACGCGCAACCGCACCGTTATATGGGTAGCCGTTCAGGGCAAGGTGGACGCAAAACTATTAAGAACTGTTGCCGGACAATTTCGCGAAGGATTACTAACAAAAAGCGAAATCAGTAACGTAGATTTACAAGGCGTTGCTGAATACCAAATGAACATCGAGGTGTCACCACAAACCCTAGACGCCTACAACATTACGCTGGCTCAAATAGGTCTGGCAATTCGTTCGGGCGCAAGGGATGTTTCTGCCGGAAACGTACAAACATTGAATGGCGACATCTTAGTTCGAAGCGATGGCCAAGCCTATTCAAGAAAGGAATTTGCCGCGATCCCTATTCTGTCTAACTCCGAGGGCAAGCCAATCACCTTGGGTGATATCGCCAGTATTGATGATGGTTTCGAAGAAAAATCACTAATTACCACTTTCAATGGTACCCCGGCAATCATGGTACAGGTACGCCGAGTCGGTGAGCAAAGTGCCATAGAAGTGTCTCAACAAACGAAAGATTATATGGCTAAGTTTTCTGAAAACTTACCATTAGGCGTGAAAATCGACTATTGGGACGATGATTCTGGCTACCTAAAGACCCGTATTGGCACGGTGCTTAATAGCGCTTGGATCGGCGGTATTTTAGTAATGATTTTACTGTCGTTATTTCTTCGACCAGCGGTAGCCAGCTGGGTATTTTTGGGTATTCCGGTCAGCTTTATGGGAGCGTTTTTGTTCATGCCTTTCGTCGGTGGAACTTTTAATGTGGTTAGTCTATTCGCTTTTATCATGGTGATCGGCATCGTCGTCGATGACGCGATCGTCACTGGCGAAAATATATACCGTCGAATGCGCGAAGGCATGGACCCGCAGCAAGCGGCTATTATTGGCACACAAGAAATCACGGTACCAGTCACCTTTGGCATTCTCACTACCATTGTCGCATTTTTACCGTTAAGCTATTTACAAGGCACTCGATATGACTTTATTGGTAGCCAGATACCAATGGTGGTGATCCCTGTTTTGCTGATGTCCTTAGTTGAATCTAAACTGATTCTTCCATCACATATGAGCCACATTAAAGTGCGCCGCAATAACAGTCAAATGGGTTGGTTTGGTCGTACTCAACAAAAGATATCTTATGGCCTTGAGATATTTATAGAGCGTTACTACAGCCCTTTTCTAGCGCGCTGCGTTCGCAATCAGGCGATTACCCTAACAATATTGGTGGCATTTTCAGCAATCGTAGTGGCCGCCATCTCTATTGGCCATATTCGCTACTCACCGTTCCCGTATGTTGAATCGGATACCGTAAGGATTAATCTCACAATGCCCGAGTCAACCGGTTTTGAGACCACCAACAAGCATATTCAGGATATTGTCGAGCACTTCAAAACAGTTCAAGATAAGTACACCGACCCTGAAACAGGCGCGAGTGCAGTCATCAATATTCTGGCGACCAGTGGTAGCCAACGACGCACAATCAAGTCAAATTTAGGCTCAGTTAGAGCAGAATTACAGACCTCTGAAATACGCGTTGGTAACGTATCGGCATCTCAAATAGGCCGTGAAGTGCGTGCCTTGATAGGCCAGATTCCTGGCGCCCAAAGCCTGAGTGTAAGTTCAAGATCTTTCGGCGACAGCGCGCCAATCAATGTAGAGCTGTCAGGCGATGACCCTGCCGAAATGTATCTGGTGATCGAAAAACTTAAAGAAAAATTCAAGAGCTATCCCGGTGTTTACGATATTCAGGACAATTTTTCTGGTGGCAAAGAAGAGCTTAAATTGAGCCTCAAACCGCAAGCATACACCTTAGGTTTAAATTTATCTGATGTAGCACAGCAGGTGCGCAGTGCGGTCTTTGGTTTTCAAGCACAACGTATTCAGAGAGGACGAGACGAGCTAAGAGTGATGGTGCGTTACCCATTAGAATATCGCTCATCAATGCAAGACCTCAATCAGCTTGCGATACGTGTTCCCAACAGTTCTGAGCAGGTGCTGCTATCAGATATAGCCGAGGTAACCCCGTTTGAAAGCCCAAGCACTCTATATAGACTGGACCGAAGGTCGATTCTAAACATTACCGCTGATGCCGATAAAGATGTCGTTAATTTGCCGTTGATACTCAGCGAAATTGATCGCTATCTGGCTGAGGCACAACAACAGCAATCCAATTTGAGTTACCGCTTTGATGGCGAAGCCGAAGACGCAGCACAAACTAATCAACGTCTCACCGTAGGCTTGGTGTTGGTTCTTATGGCCATTTACGCATTATTAGCGATCCCTTTTAAGTCTTATGGTCAACCACTTATTGTAATGTCAGTTATTCCGTTCGGCTTGATTGGCGCAGTGGTAGGGCATTTTATAACAGGCCAGAATTTATCGGTAATGAGTGTCTTTGGAATGCTCGCACTAGTCGGGGTCTTGGTAAACGATAGCTTAGTATTGGTCGACTATATCAATAAGCGACGTCAGCAAGGCGTGGAGTTAGTTGCGGCGGTTCTTAGCTCAGCCGCGATTCGGTTTCGACCGGTCATCCTAACCTCGATTACAACTTTCGCTGGCTTAGCACCGATTCTGCTCGACGGTTCGCAACAGGCAAAATGGCTAAAACCGATGGCTACCTCGCTCGCCTTTGGTATTGTTTTTGCAACCATCATTACACTACTCGTTGTGCCTATTAATTATTTAGTTGCACGAAAATTTAAATATTTCTGCATTGAAACTGCGTCTAAGGGGTGGGCTACTTGGCTTGTATTTTGGAACAAAGAAGATGCTAAACCACTTCGATAAATGAGGCTCTATGACACATAATTCTATGCAGCATAAATACCGGCCTCGACGCTCGGGAGAAAATTATGATTGAGTGGTTTGCAAAGAACCATGTGGCCGCTAACCTGATGATGATTTGCATCATGTTAATGGGTTACACGGCGGTTAAAAATGACATCGCCTTAGAGCTCATGCCAGATTTTGCGCTTGGCTTAATAACTGTGACGACGGTTTTACCCGGTGGTAACCCGGAATCAATAGAGGCAACCATCACCGCCCGTATTGAAGAGTCTGTCGCTGACCTGGAAGGGGTCAAGAAAATCTCATCTCGCTCCGCCGAAAATGTCTCGATGGTTTCGATTGAGGTTGAGTCTGGCTATGATGACAAAGCACTATTAAGTGATGTAAAGAACCGAGTTGATGCCTTAAATACCTTGCCAGCTGATGCTGAGCGACCGGTTATCGATTTAGCCGACATCCCAATTCAGGTGATCGGCATTGCTGTCTACGGCGACGTTGGTTATGACCTTTTGTTTCAAACTGCCTCAGATATGCGTGAAGCCTTGCTGCAAGTCGATGGCATAACTCAGGTAGGCAATGTTCAGGCTCCAGGCCGAGAAATTCATATTGAAGTGAGCCCTGACGTGCTAAAGCAGTATGGCCTATCTATTGCCGATATTAGCGCGGCTATTCAACGTAATTCTGTCGATATTTCGGCCGGTAATTTACGCACTCGCGACGGTGACATATTAGTTAGAGCTAATGGTCAGTCATATTCGAAGGATGAGTTCGAAGCAATACCGGTGTTCAATTCTGGTGACCGAGTCCTCTACATAAAGGACCTGGCTAATGTGGTTGACGGTTATGAGTTAACTCGCGTAGAAACTCAATACGCAGGGCTCCCCGCGTTAACAATAGAGGCCTATCGTGTTGGCAGCCAAAGCACTATTGATATCGCCGACAAAGTATTCAAGTTTATGGATGAGTACCAGAAGACACTTCCTCAAGGCTTACGTTTAGGTAATTACGGCAATACTTCGGCAGTAGTTGAAGACCGCTTATCTACGCTGGTAACCAGCGCGATTCAAGGCGGAATTTTGGTACTGATTCTGCTTTCTTTATTTTTGCGGCCAGCTGTAGCACTGTGGGTTGGTCTGGGTATTCCGGTTTGTTTTTTGGGTGGTTTGGCGATGATGCCGTTACTCGGTTTGACCCTCAACATGCTGACAATGTTCGCCTACTTACTAGTGCTCGGCATTGTTGTTGATGACGCTATTGTTACTGGCGAGAATATCTATCGGCATCAACGTAACGGTATGTCGCCAGCCGACGCGGCATTGTTTGGCACCAAAGAAGTCGCGGTACCCGTTACTTTTGGTGTTATGACCACAATGGTGGCATTCGCGCCGTTGCTATTAGTCGAGGGTATTCTGTCCGATTTGGCCGCGCAAATACCATTAGTGGTGATTCCAGTTTTAGCATTCTCGCTAATTGAATCAAAGCTGATTTTGCCTTCGCATATGAGCACTATTAAACCCAGAGATGAAAACAACCTTGGGGGCCTAGGCCGTATCCAACAGAAATTTTCGCGTGGCTTTGAATCTTCTGTAATCAAAATTTATCGCCCATTTTTGGACATTTGTATCTCCAATAAAACCATTACGGTCGTGGTTGCGTTAATGCTTTTTGTGGTGACTATTTTCTCAATGACATCCGGCTGGTTAAGAACCTCGTTCTTCCCAGAGTTTGAAGATAATGCGGTGTTTATAAGATTAACTATGCCGGCAACCACCGGTTACGATACAACTAAAGGCCATGTGATTCGAATGGTTGATATCGCCAGCGATTTAGCTGAGGAGTATGTTGACCCTGATACTGGCGAGTCGTATTTTCAATATATTGTGTCTATAGCTGGCCTATCTATTGGCCCTGCTGGGCCGAGCTTTGGCAATAATCAAGGCATGGTTATAATGGAGTTCATTCAAGGTGAGGATGGCCTACCTGAAGGTTTCTCAATTCGCAAAGTTCAAGACCAACTAAGAACCCGTATCGGTGATATACCTGGCGCTGAAAAATTAAGTTTAACCTCTACTTTTGGTGATTTCGGCTCTCCTCTGTCGGTATCGCTCTATGGCAAAGACATTAAAAGAATTGGCGTCATCAAAGATGATATTCGCGAATATTTGCGCACCTACCCTGGGGTATTCGACATTCAAGATAATTTGTCTAGTGGCAAAGAAGAGCTGAAGCTAGATATCAAGCCGCTAGCAAATACTTTAGGCCTGTCGCAAGAAAATATTGCCTCACAAGTTCGTCAAGCCTTATTTGGCCTTGAGGCTCAGCGTATTCAACGAGGATATGAAGAGCTAAAGGTGATGGTGCGATACCCGTTGGCGTCGCGGTCATCAATTACCGACGTCAATAATATCCCAATAAACACAGCTAATAGCGACAACACCATTCCACTATTCGAATTAGCCAATTTGCTGCCATCCCAAGGCGCAAGTTCGATCTATCGAAATAACCAACGTCGGTCAATAACAATAAGTGCTGATGTCGACTCAAGCGCGTATGACGTCAATATAATTCGTGCTGATTTGACTAAGTTTCTTGATGAAAAATTTGTCTACGAGCCGGACATAAGCTACGAGATGGCGGGTCAAGCCGAGAGCCAAAATGAGGCTAACGCAAGCTTTCTTCTCGGCTTTATATTAGTTATTGTACTTATCTATGCACTACTAGCCATTCCGTTTAAGTCATTCGGCCAGCCATTAGTGGTGATGTCAATCATCCCTCTAGCCATTGTTGGCGCGGTCATTGGGCACTATGTAATGGATTTGGCATTTTCGATGCTAAGCATTATGGGCATGCTTGGCCTGACGGGAATCGTGGTTAACGATAGTTTAGTGCTAGTTGACTATATTAATCAAAAACGTAAACAAGGCATGCCACTTATGGAGGCTGTTCTGACGGCTGGCGAAACTAGGTTTCGGCCGGTAATACTCACATCGCTGACCACGTTTGTTGGCCTGTTACCACTGATGCTCAACCAAAGCACTCAAGCTCAAGCGCTGATTCCAATGGCCGTATCTCTAGGTTTCGGAATATTATTTGCAACCGTAATAACCTTAGTTATCACACCGGTCAACTATCTAGTCGGCAGATCAATCAAACATTCGCTACTGCGACTGTTTCGTAGCATTGCCGTTTGGTGGAACCACGAACCGGCGAATACAGCGGTAAGCAGTAACCGTATAGATAGCTAAGCGCTGGCTATACAATATCAGTAGTAATCATTATCAACTTTAGACAACAGCAAATTTACGAGGCAACTATGAAGATTATATTTCGATCAATACTGTTTACTACCGCGATCGCTCTTGCAGCGGAGTCAGCATTGGCGCAAGAGAAACCGACGCCAGAAGATCGTGCTTATACGTTCCGCACTAGTTTGTTTCAAACCTTTGCTTGGAAACTAGGGCAGATGGCTGGTGCTAAGGGTAACAACGATGAAGTCGCTTTTACTAAGCACGCGACTGATTTAGCTCAGCTATCAAGTCTGATCGAAGAAGGTTTTCAAATCGAAAATAGCCTACCAGAAGGCACTAAAGCTAAGCCTGAAATTTGGCAAGACTACCAAAAATTTCAAAGCAAAGCACAAGCGTTAGGCAATGCCGCAACGGGCTTCACCAAGTCTGGGGCAATGGCAAATTTTGACCCGCGTGAATTCGGTAGTAAGAGTTGTGGTGGCTGCCATCGTGATTTCAAAATCAAAGACTAAGGTTACATAAAACAGAAGTTAATCGATGCCACAGCAAATAGATTTGTTATGGCATCCTACTTGTATCTCAATAGTAGCTTTTAGTTGAACTCGGCAGGGTATCTAAAAACGTGATTATCAAGGCGTAGACTACGGCCGCGCAGAGAATTAAAATAACTAGGGCGAGAAGGTTGCTTACCTGTCTTTTTGCAAGCCCAGCCTCACCGTCAATTAACGTCTTGTTGCCACTGAACATTGAACTTGTAAGCGGCTGGCGCTTTCTGATTTTGTAGTACCCTATCGCCGCAATATGCAATCCAATAACCGCAAAAACAGCATTGCTATTGAGAAGGTGTAACTCGCTTATTCGAGCCACATATTCAGCGCTAACCAGGCCGCTCAGTGGGCCAAAGAAATAGTCATCGCTGCTGAACAAGCCAAGCACGGCTTGAGTTAATAAAACAAAAAGCATGAGTACCACCGCTAGGCTTCCCAGTGGGTTGTGCCCTAAGTAGCGCCTGCCCGATGCTGACGCTAGGCTCTTAGCGTAACTAATTGTTTCCGAAGAAGAAAATAAAAAGGAGGTAAACCTTGAATGGTAGGAGCCTATAAAGCCCCAGATAATGCGGAATAATAATAGTGTCAACACGGTATAACCCGAATAAAAATGATGCTGCATGTCACCAAGCACCTCCACACTTAACCAAGAATAAAAAACAGCTATTACTAAGCACCAATGAAATAAGCGCGTTGGCAAGTCCCACACTGCGACACTCTTTGTCATCTGTCTACCTGCAATTCTGATCAATAATAGAGTTACCTTACCTTTTTATCGCATACGAGGCGAGCGTAATAAACCGCTTGCCTCACTTGAAAGTTAGGGTCACGCGACCCATCTATTAATAGCATTCTCAAACACTCTGACTGAATAGAAAGAAATGAAACAATCAAAAGTATTAATGGTATTGACGTCACACTCGGAACTCGGTGATAGTGGAGAGAAAACTGGCTTCTGGGTAGAAGAGTTTGCTGCACCATATTATGTATTCGAAGATGCTGGCGCTGATGTCACTCTTGCATCTCCTGCCGGTGGTCAACCACCAATTGACCCAAAAAGCGAATTGGCGGATTTCCAAACTGACGCTACTGCGCGATTTGACAAGGATGATGCGCTTAAATCAAAGCTCGCAAGCACCCACCTCTTGAGCGAAATGGACGCCGGACAATACGATGCGGTGTTTTACCCAGGCGGTCACGGGCCGCTTTGGGACCTGACCAACAATTTAATTTCGATTGCCCTATTGGAAAAATTTCTTCAACAACAGAAACCAATTGCGGCAGTTTGTCACGCGACCGCAGCATTCATTAACGTTAACCACCCCTCTGGCGATCTAATCGTTAAAGGCCGTGTGGTAACAGGTTTTAGTAATAGCGAAGAAGCGGCCGTTGAATTACTTGATGTGGTCCCGTTTTTGTTAGAAGATGAATTAATTAAACGCGGTGGAAACTATCAAAAAGGCGATGATTGGAATGTCTTCACGGTACAAGACGGTTTGCTAATTACCGGCCAAAATCCCGCCAGCTCAGAAGCCGCAGCGAACAAATTAATAGCGCATCTACAAGCTTAATATAAAGCAACTTAAAGCAACTTAAAGCAACTTAAAGCACCGCTAAAAGACTTGAATATTTATTACTAATTTGAGAGTTGTTGTAAAGCCGCGATGGCTCGCTCAGCATCATTAACCTGAACGAAAATGTGGTCATGGAAGAAGCCTGCGATCACATTTGCGCTGATCCCATGCTCAGTTAGCTTGACCGAAAACGCCGCCGTTAGGCCCACGGCATCGAGGCTTGAGTGAACGCCTAGCGTGATCCCTTTAAAGCTAGACTGGTACTCCAGAGCACGTCGGTCAGCTTGCGATTTTTGTATTACTAGCGTTAGTCCTTCGGCTTCTATTATCGAGGCAACCGGATCGAGGTTTGCATACTCACCATAAGCAGCATTTGCAAAAGACAGAAACACGAATTCTCCGTCCATTAACGACGGAGACATGGTCGCTAATAATTTATCTAAGTTAGTTTCACCACTCATATAAGCGATTATTCCGACTCGATTTCGGCACCGACACGACGTTTTAGTAATCCATAAAAGGCTTCTGCCGCCGTACGTCTACCAGTAATTACTTCATGCACATCGTGTGCGATTGGCATTTCAATACCATGCCGCTCGGCTAATTTGATAACCGTAGGCGCGCTTTTGACGCCTTCAGCAACCATTACCATTTGCTCGATGATTTCATCGATATGACGCCCCCTACCTAACTCAACACCAACGTGGTGGTTACGGCTTTGCGGGCTGATACAAGTCGCTAGCATGTCACCCATGCCCGTTAGGCCAGAGAACGTTTCGGCCCGACCCCCAAGCGCCACACCTAAACGTGTAATTTCTGCTAAGCCACGAGTAATCAACGCCGACCTAGTGTTATCTCCTGCGCCCAAGCCGATACCCATACCAACGGCAATCGCAATTATATTTTTCAGCACACCACCTAGCTCACAACCAACCACGTCGTTGTTGGTATAAACTCGAAAAACGCCGCTATTAAAAATTTTCTGAAGCTCTTTGACGATGATTTCATCTTCCATCGCAATCACGCTGGCCGCCGCTTGGCCCGCCATAATCTCGCGCGCTAAATTTGGACCCATCAAAACACCGACCGGATGGCCAGGCAATTCAGATTCAATAATTTGTGTCATGCGTAAATCAGACCCGCGTTCTAAACCTTTAGTCAAGCTTACGATCGGAACCCACGGCCGAAGGTGAGGGCGAACATCACGCAAAACATCACGGAACGAATTTGATGGCACACCCATTATCAAAACATCGGCCGTCGTTACTACATCTTGTATATTTTCATACGCGACTAAAGTCTTTGGTAGCTTAGCGCCTGGCAAGTACTTTTCATTAGTATGCTTTTTATTGATTTCTTTAACAGTATCGGCGTTACGTGCCCAGATTGAGATATCTGTATTTTGCGCCACTAGGGACGCCACGGTGGTCCCCCAAGAACCGCCTCCTAGTAAACCCACCTGTAATCTTTTCATTCCGTTTCTCTTTTTATTCTTCAACTTTTATTACTACGCTAGGGTTTGCACTTAGAAATTAAATTATGTCGCTAGAGAGTTTAAACCGCACTTAAAACTCTAGATCGTTTGGCATCGCCATCGCTCTAATTTGCTCAAGACGATGAGATAATATTCGTAATTCTTGGCTGATTTTCTTACGCCGCTCAACAATATCGGGGCCCGAGGCATCTACCAAGCCATAACTGTCTAGTAGCTTGTAACCGTTTTTAAACAATATTTGTCCAAGTGACGCCTTGCTGCTAATTCGACGCTGCAGGTATGCTTGCCGCCCATACTTAAAGGCGGCGGCGACCAAAGCTTTCTCTTCTAAGGTTTCAGTAGAGCCCAGACTAGCAAAGACGTCAGCAACGATTCGGTACGCTTCGATATAGGGTTTTAAGCTACTATGCGCAACCAAAGGTTTCATATTGCGCAGCATGTTCAACAGATAGACTCTATTACTCATATGCGATTCCCAGTCAGTATCGTAATAACTCAATTCGCGCTTAATGCCCTCATGGAATTGGTCAGTCGCTTCGTAGAAAAACTCAAATTTAAACATGTCTTTGAGTCGGTCGGCGGCGCGCCAGAATGCCGCCAGTGGGTCATCGAAATCATTAGCCGCTTCCACTAGGCTAAGTTCGGTGATTGCCTTAGCAACAAAATGATGGACAATAGTATTTCGATAGTAGCTTGCCATCGGGTGCTGATCAGCAGCCACAGCGTAGACCGTTTCAGGACCTTCGTCATAACGGTTAATCAAATCGGAATCGACCATATTACTAATCAGCTCCTGCATGTGGTCGCTCTTGTCATCGTCAAAGTCGCTAGTAAAACGAATATCGCGATCTTTCGACCACTCCCGTAAAGCGCGCATATTATCTTGCAACTCTTCAATTGTTTGCGCTCTAGGAGCCGCACCCAATAATGATAATGACATCAACGACGTTAGCGTAATCGGGGTAACACGATTAGCTTCCACGCCAATCTTGAAGGCGGTTTTTTGCAGTGCTAATGGGTCTTCATTGAAGCTGGATTTTTTAACCACAACAGGCTCGCCAAAATCGATGTAAATACGACCCAAGGGCTGCCTCATTCGGCGTAAGTATGAAATAAACCAGCTCAGTGATTCAGGTCGCTTGATTGCTCCACTTTGCTCAGCGGCATAGTCTTTAACGTCATTATTCATGTCGTAGTTGATTGCCACAGGAATTAAATGAAGGTCATCAGCGCTCGACTCCTGCATCGCGTCCATCACGTATTTCAACATACCGTATCGTGGCGGCATCAACTTACCTACTCGCGATCGTGTACCTTCAAATGACCATGTCAGTGGAAAACGCTTCTCCAGTAAGTAAGCAAGGTATCGTCTGAGAACCAATTTATAAAGCGGATTGTCTTGAAATGAACGGCGAATAAAAATCGCACCCGATCGCCTCGCCAAAAAGCCAATGCCAGCGAACGCCATATTAATACCGCCCATCGTATGCGGTGGAGGAAAATCGTGTTCATACAAAACAGATTGCATGGTGATACCGTCCATATGCGTTTTGTGAGTCCACAACAAAGCGGTTGGATGCTCTCTTACAATCGAACGATAGCGCTCTAGTTTCTCGACATCGACAACCACTTTATTCTCATAACCAAGCGAAATAACCCAGCGATTGAAAGCGCCAGCGACGTCTTGCCAAAAATTATGAGGTAACGCCACTAGCTCCTTGAAATACGGCAGTGCTTGGTCTCTTAACTCTTGCTCGGTCTTACCGGTTTGTGTGGCGATTTCTAATAAGCCTGCTTTATATCGATCGCTGGCACGAACTTGTTTGGAAACTTGTCGCGGTACCTTATAACGGCCACCACGTAAACGTCGCTCAGCAACGGCAAGCGCGAGACTCGCTTGCTCGGCGACATAGTCGGCCAAATTACTATCGACCGACGAGATTTTGCGTCGCTGATCATATCGTACAGATAAATCTCCAACCGTAGCCGGCTTACCCATAATACAGAGTGCTCTAGCAGGTTCAGAATCTAAGATTCGTTGAGCTTTATTTTTGTTTGGCCGGCGAGGGTTGCCGCGTAACAAATCACGTAAACGTGGTGTATTATCGACCTCGTCGAGTGACGTCTTCCAAACCACTCGAACCGGAACCACTAATGTTTCTTCGGCGACTTGCAAAGCCATCTGTAAGCCTTGGGTTCGAATATTTTCAGGGTCATTAGCGATGGCAACCACGCAATGACTGATAGAGCCAGAAAAACCCATTTCGGCCTTACTATTATTCAACCATTGGAGCAGCAAACGCTCTTCTACATCATGCGCTGCATCGATTAGGAAGAGTACTTGTTTTGAGTCAATTTGCGTCCAAGGATTCGTCATTATTATTTTTCTTCTAGCTTAGCTATCCAATGTTCTGGCTGACACTTTCACCGTGCTTACCTTGCGTGGCCGTCTACGAGGAACTTTGCGAGGAGTTCTCTTTGCCTCAAGCTCCTTACTGACGGTTTTAATCGTCACTTTTTTGGCGGTACTGGCTTTAGCGGTACTGGCTTTGGCGGTACTAATTTTGGCGGTACTGGCTTTTGTCGGTTTAGCCACTGAACGATTCTTTTTCACTGGTTTCGTGGGCACTGCTTTGAGCTTCAAATTATCTGCCCGCGCACTGTTTTTTTCTCGCTCTTGATCGGTAATCTGAAAGCGCATTTGATCGAGCTCTTCTAAAAACATGTCGCGAACATCGTGAACATGCTGGTCTATCGTAGAAGCATCCCAAGCTGACGTATCGACTCCTGGTAACACCGTGATTTTCACGGTGGCGGGTCGAAACACATATTGCCCTCTCGGGGCAACATCGATAGCATTATGAATCACAATAGGCACAATCGGCACACCCGCTTGCATGGCCAAATGAAACGCGCCTTTTTTGAACCGCCCTAAAGTTGTCGAGGTAGAGCGGGTTCCTTCTGGCGCAACGCAAACGCAACGACCTTCGTTCTGCAGTACATCGACTAATGGCTTCATTGCCTCTAATGCCGAAGCCGAGTTTTCGCGATCGATTAATACCGTACCGCCAATCTGCATTAGCTTACCTAAGACCGGCACATTGCCAATTTCTTTCTTACCTATTCCGGCTAAATCACGGCGCAATAGTGCCGGTAAGATAACAACGTCTGCTTGGCTTTGGTGGTTAAACACAAACACACACGGGCGATGAGCCCAGGCATTTTCTTCGCCTTCAATATCTAGCTCAATGCCGGTTAAAGCGCAGGCGGTATCAGCAAATAATGAGGTGGAAAAATTACGTGTCTTATTTAAAGAACCAGTTAATGCATAAATCGGTAGTCCGGCAACAAATGACGTCAGCATGCTGACCTGTGTTGCTGCCGTCTTAACATAGTCAAAGATAGAAGCATTGCCGCGGCTGTTGAAGTCTTGTACCGGCCAACCTCGGCCGCTGGCAATACTGCGCAGTCGCTTATTAGGATTCAGTGGCCGAGGATTACCGACAAACTCGAGTAGTTGTATATCTTCATCGCTGTCGGAGTAAAAGTAACTTTTGCTGATATCAACATCGAATTGCTCCGCAAGTTGCTCTGCTGCATCAACTTTGCCCATGCCGTAGCAGGTCGGTCTAACTACCGCTCCAGTAAACTTACCGTCGATGATTTCTAAGTTAGAACATTTTACATTCTCAATACCCAGATCTCTTGCCGCTGGCATAACCTGATACGGAGTGGCGGCAGTTACCAATGCCACTGTATGCCCTTTCTTTAGATGAGCGTCAATCAAAGCTCGCGACTCAGGATAAATAAGTTTGGCGATGTGCTTAGTGTAAAGTTTTTCGGCAAACTCTAAGTAGTTTTCTTCAGTGATCCCGCGCAGATACTGTGACGCAATAGTCATCATTGCAGAGAACCCCATATTGCCCATTCCAAACTGAGTCATGGTCTTCGTAAGCTCTAGCAACTGTCTAGGGGAAACGTCGCCACGTTTAATTTGCTCGCGGAGATAGGTGGTCGCCGAGTAACCGTAAATTACGGTCCCGTCAAAGTCAAAAAACGCACCTATCTGCGGGCCGTTTGGTAGAGCATCAATTTCTTTTGTAACTTTGCTGTATAGATCCATAAAGGCACTCAGTGCGCGTATTTGATTAGTGAAGCAAGATCCATGAGTACATCACACAATTACCCATAGGGTGGTTTTTACTACGACCATCTAATACTACCGCAAAGCCCATTATTTACAAGAAAGACCTAGTCTAGGCTGAAATATTTACATCATTCACCGAACAATGACCTGCAGGTCAGGGAACGATTAGCGGAAACTAATGATTGGAGCGATAAAAAAATCCTAATCAAACCCCATCTATGCTGTCAGTTGGTATGGTTTTTGGAGTAATATTATCGTATAACGGCTTCGAGCCTAACCACTCTCACCACTATTGGTAGAACACTCATGCAGCAGCTATCGGCCCAAGACGCGCAATTTCTTTATATGGAGACCAACAAGAGCCTTTCACAGGTTACCTCGGTGGCAATTTTTGATCCATCGACTGCGCCTGGTGGCACGGTACGTTTCAAGCAAATCATTGAACATGTTCGTAGCCGAGTTCATACGTCACCGATATACAAACGTCGCATCTATCATGTTCCCTTAGAGCTAGACTACCCATATTGGATCGACGATGAACACTTCGATATTGAATACCATATTGGCCATGGTCGCTTGCCTCATCCGGCTGATTGGCGCCAATTGTGTATTCATTTAGCACGCTTTCACTCTCGTCCGCTGGATATGCAGCGAGCACCTTGGGAGATGTACGTTATTGAGGGCATAGACAACGTGTCCGGTATACCAAAAGGTAGCTATGCGATTGCGACCAAGATTCACCACGCAGCTGCTGATGGCATGGCGATTGTGAAATTCTTTGGTGGCTTGATGGATATCGACTTAAAAGGCACACCGGTGATGCCCATGAAGCAAGTGGTTACATCGGCCCGCAATGAGAAACCAACGCCGTTTCAAATGTCAGCTCGAGGCCTATTCAATGGCTTACGCTCACCAATAAAGGTAGCTGAGTCGCTTATGAAATATGCTCCGAACATAGTGCAAACGGCAAAAAATCGTTTCACTGAAAAACAGAGAGAAGCTAAATCCACGGTACCACTAACTCGATTTAATCTTGAGACTTCACCGCATCGAGTATTTGACTCAACCTCATTTTCGTTGGCCGATTTCAAACCCATTCGCGGCCTGGTCGAAGGTGCAACTATTAATGATATAGTGCTGGCGATTTGCTCAGGCGCACTGCGTAAGTACTTAGGCCATCACAAAGAGCTTCCAAGCGAAAGTTTACGATCGTTTGTTCCGGTCAATGTAAGAGCTGAAAAAGGTAGCCTACAAGAAACGGAGCAGCCAGGTAACAATATAAGCACCATGTCGCCACTGCTGCACACCAACATAGCCGATCCAGTAGAACGGCTGGCCGCAATACACGCCGAAACTAAAGAACATAAAGCGGCCCGAAGAGGTATCTCAGCAAGACTAATGACGGATGTCACTCGACATATTCCCGCCGGCACCCAATTGCTAGCGGCCAGATTGATGATGCGTTCGGAAATGGCCGGTCGCATGACCAACGTCTGCATCTCTAATGTACCAGGGCCACAAGTGCCTGTTTATATGAACGGCGCAAAGCTGATTACACAAATGGGACTAGGCCCTTTATCTGACCGTATGGGTCTATTCATTGCGGTGACAAGCCACAGCGGCAATATATCGTTCAGCGCCACGTCTTGTAGGCGAACCATGCCGGATGTCGATTTCTTCATGCAGTGTATTTGCGACAGCTTCAGTGACTTACAAGCCTCCTCGCTCGAGGTAAGCACAAAACCTACGGCTAAGAAAACAAGTAAAAAGAAAGCGTCAACTAAACAAGCCGCGCCTAAAAAAACAACATATACAACCCCATAACGGTAGCCCAATGAAGACAATCAGACAATTGGGCTCCATCGCCCTCGTTAGTAGCCTGTTGGCATTACAAGCTTGTGAACCAAATACCGAGTCTCAAAGTGCGCTCGAGAAAGTCGATGTGAGCGTTAACAGTGCATCAACTTCCGAGGTTAAAATCAGCGGACTTGCGATCGAGTTAGCGGCCAAACAGATCGATGAAGTGGATTTCATGCGCCACGTGAATACACTGGCGGCTGATGACTTTGAAGGTCGTGCTCCGGCCACCGCAGGTGGTGAAAAAACAGTAAGCTACTTAGAAGCCGAATTCAAAAAGCTCGGGCTTAAACCTAGCTTTGGAGATAGCTATCGGCAAGCAGTACCACTAATGGAGCTAAATGTAACTAACACCCCCCCCTTACAGCTAAAGCATAAAGATGGCTCAAGTCAATCATTGGAATATAAGGAAGGCTCGGTAGTATTTACCTCACGCACGGGTGACAGCGCTGAAATAAAAAACTCGGGCTTAGTCTTCGTTGGCTATGGCGTTGTTGCTCCAGAGTACGATTGGAACGATTACGCTGGTATCGATATGGCAGGTAAAACCGCGGTGATTCTAGTAAACGACCCTGGCTTTCGCGCCCCTGACGGAGATTTATTCAAGGGTAATACCATGACCTACTACGGTCGTTGGACCTACAAATTTGAAGAAGCCGCGCGCCAAGGTGCCGCAGGCGCGATTATTATTCACGAAGACAAAGCAGCGGGCTATCCATGGGAAGTAGTTAGCGGCAGCTGGTCTGGCCCACAGTACAACCTATTTGCCGCCGATGGCAACGTCGGCAACCTATCCGTCGAATCATGGATTACGCAACCGGCCGCCGAGCAGTTGTTTAGCAAGAATGATCTAAGCTATAAGCAAATGGTAACTAATGCTGGTCAACCAGGTTTCACAGCCGTTGCGATGACCAGTACTGCCAGTAGCCAATTAGAAATTACCAGTCGAAAATCAGACTCATACAATGTTGGTGGCTATATTGAAGGCAGCGTTAGAGCTGATGAGCTTTTCATCTATACTGGCCACTGGGACCACTTAGGGGTGAAATCAGTAGCCAACGGCGAAGACGCTATTTTTAACGGCGCACAAGACAACGCTACTGGTATCGCTGGCCTATTAGAAATGGCGCAAGCATTTCAGGCGTTACCGAAAGCACCTGAGCGCTCAGTAATGTTCCTAGCGGTTACCGCAGAAGAATCGGGCTTACTCGGTTCTAAGCAATACGCTGAAGAACCAGCATTTCCAATGAATAAAACAATCGCCGGTATTAATATTGACGCCATGTCGACCGCTGGTGCGACTGATGACATCGTTGTAGTTGGCTTCGGAAACTCAGAAATGGACGATTATTTAACCACCGTCTCTATCGAACAAGGCCGGATACTGGTGCAAGAACCTAGCCCAGAAAAGGGCTACTTCTATCGCTCGGATCACTTCAATCTAGCCAAGAAAGGGGTACCTATGTTGTACGCCGAGGCAGGTATGACTGTACGTGGCAAACCCGACGGCTACGGCGCAGCCGAAGCTGAACGCTACTTAACCGAGCGTTACCATAAAGCCGCCGATGAAGTTCATGCTGAGTGGGATAACGGTGGCATCATGCAAGACCTTTACGCACACTTTCGTATCGGCATGGCAATTAGCGATAGTAACGACCAACCGAGCTGGAGCGAAGGAAATGAGTTCAAAGCAATTCGTCAAGCTAGCCAGCAATAACTCGTCAACCTCTTAAGCATCCTATACTGATTATGAAAACCGTACTCAAAGCCTTTGGCGGCTTATTCGCCGCCTCTATCTTGCTGCTAGGCATTGTCTACTTTATCTACCCTGGCTTGATACTCAGCGCGATTCAATCATTGTCCGCGAGCAGTGCTGGTTTAGTAACGAAATCGATCGAGGTAGATGGCTATACCGCGCATTATTATGAAGCGGGTGATACTTCAAAGCCAAGCCTGATATTACTGCATGGTTTGAATGATGATAAAAATTCATTTGTCACCTCGATACGCTTATTAACCTCCAGCTACCATATCGTTCTGCCGGACCTTCAGGCGCATGGCGAAAACCAAAGGCTCGATGAACGAGATTATAGTATTGCAGGCCAAGCCGCTTTTATTAATCGGCTCAGCGATACCTTAGATATTTCGCAAATGGTGATCGGCGGCCATTCTATGGGCGGGCATATTTCAGCCGCATTCGCGGCCAATTACCCAAGCAAAGTTCGCGGTCTAATTCTAGTTAACGCAATGGGCATGCAGCTCTCTAATGAATCGGCTTACGATTACTTTCCAGACAAAGCCGACATAGCGTTTTTACAAGCATTTTACGATAGAGCTTTCGTCACACCGCCGGCATTTCCTGAGCCACTATTGCAACACCTAGTAAACAAATTGAACGGCAACATTCGATTTATAAACGGAATGATAAAACAAGTGAAGAACGGCACTGATTTCCGAATCAATCAAAAAGCTCAATCAATTGTCGCTCCATCGTTGATCCTTTGGGGTAAACAAGACCCCATAGCGCCCTTAGCCTACGGTGAGGCTTATACAAAAACCCTAGAAAATGCACGAATGGTAGTTTTTGATAACGCAGGCCACTCGCCACAATTCGAGATACCAGAGCAAGTTCAAGCTGAATTAAAAACGTTTATGTACGGTTTGGATTAAAGGTTAGTGCCTAATAACTTAACCTGACATTAGCGCCACAATAAAAGTTGCCTTTCCTCGTCTGAAATGAGTCTCTACCGTAGCAAATTTTTTAAGTCCGTTTAGACGCTCACAAACCAGGTTCAATCTAGCTCCATTATCATAATGACAGTGATGGTGCACTTGGTAGCGGGGGCAGGATTTGAACCTACGACCTTCGGGTTATGAGCCCGACGAGCTGCCAGACTGCTCCACCCCGCAACATCAAGTGGACGCGCAATATAATCAATGGCCGCAGCAATAGCAAGACTTAATTTAAAGACCACCTAAAAATTAGTCCATTAAATTGAAAACACTATTCTCAATAATAAAAGGAGACTACTTCTGCTGCCATAGGAATGCCAATTAGACCTTAACGATCGAATGTCAGCGACATGAAAAAGTGAAAACAGCAAGGCAATATCACCACCCTACAGGCCGTAGACATGAGCATCAAATTTCATAAATGCTAACGTCACGACCAATAAGATGGTATAACGTTGCCGAAGTTTATAGCTACGACACACGGTAAATCTGTAATACCTCGTAACTAAAGTAAAAAACAATCCAAACAGAGGTGGGTAGTGAGTGAACCAAAGAAGCTATCACTATTGTCCTCAAACTTTCACACCAACAACTTGAGCATAAGAGCCGGAGTCGACGGCTTTTTGCTAGTCGTAGGCGCAAAGAGACGGCCATAAAAATGGAAATCGCCTTAACAATTTTACGCATAGCCGCAGGGTCTCAATTGCTGGTGCTTGCATTTCTAATAGGGGCTTCTGCAAACCCTATGAGAGTGCGTGTTTTAGGCGTAATTTTATTATTCGGATTTTTCTGGGGTATGGTTTCCCCCGTTATTTTTTCCAATATAACACCGACTTTTGGTTTGTTGTTTATGTACCCTGCAGAGTGGGTTGTCCCCGCGCTTCTACTATTTGTGTGCGCGTTATTTGAAGACGACCTTCCCATTCCCATATGGGTAAAGATTGCGGTCACATTTGATATAGTGGCGTCGCTGTTATTAGATACAAACCTATTTAGCTTTGCTGATTACGCCTTCGCTGAATCGATAACGGCTGCAATCAAGCTGTGTTTGGTGGTTGGCTCTATTCACATTGTATTGCGCGGGCGCCAAGATGACCTTATTCCACAACGCGCTAGACTTCGACTATTCCTAGTAGGAAGTATAGGCTGGAGCACAGTGCCATTACTATTAGTACAATTGTCATCAATTTCGACCATCCCGACAACGGCTTACTTAGTTATGTCATCGGCTATTTTTTTTAATGCCTCGGTAATTCTGATCACCTTTATTAAACTAAATCCAAATTTTGAGCTAGTTCGCAAGCCAGCTTTATCGGCGCAGATTCGGGTTGATAGTGATATCGCCTATCTACTCGATCAAATGAAGGCTGGTCGGCTCTATGCAGACTATAGCCTGCGATTGAAAACATTAGCGAACAAGATCGGCTGGAGCGAAACTAAGTTACGGCAGAAGGTCAATCAGGGCTTAGGCTACCGGAATTTCAATCAGTTTATAAACCGATTCAGGTTAGACGAAGCCTGTGCGACCTTGTTAGAGCAAGCCGATAAAGCGGTGCTAGTTGTCGCCTTAGATGTGGGTTTTAGATCTATATCTTCATTCAACTCTGTGTTTCAGGCTCACTTTGGAATGAGTCCAACAGAATATCGATTTGCAAATAGGAAAACATAAGTCAATATTTAATCAAGCAAAAGAGAGTGCTAAACTAAATATAAGCTTTTTCAACTTTTAATCCGGCGTGAAATGATTCTGGCATCGAATTTTAGAATTCTGGCAGACTCTTTCTGTGCTACCAGATAAGATAATTTTGTGAGGTGTACGACCTTCATGAAACCGAATGAATCGATTTCAGGATCATCGTTTAATATCAATTGACCTCGATAAGATGTTCGGCAGCTGAGCTCACCCCCTAGCGCAGTTGCTTTCTACCAAAGACCCTCTCTTTGGACAGGCTCATCCAGCTTACCCGCCGGCCCAACCCCGGAGCTAAATGACTCTGTAAGAATGAGTCCAGAGCATACACGCTGTTTAGTGTGCTCTGGACTCTCCCTTTTTTTGAAATTTATTATCGTAGGATCTGTATCAGCCTATCCTTTACCTGCCCCAGAGCCGGAAGGTAAATCAGCGTTAAGCTCAAGACAATATTAATACAATAGCGTCAGCGAGCTAGCCTAATAAAATATCTTTAGCTAAATTAATCTGCTTGGCCAAAGCATCAGAGCCGCCTCGATCAGGATGCATTTTCTGCATCAAACGCTTATGAGCCATGCGCACATCGTCATACTCAGCGTCAATATCAACCGCCAAAATATCAGCCGCTTGCTGCCGGCTCATGCCTTTTTCAGTTGTCGCCACTGGGCCCGCTTGAGATGCCGCGGGTTCTTCACCCATCATTTTTTTAAACATCGGCAAGTATTGAGCGAATTGCGCTACGCGGCCAAAAAGGGTCAATAATGCGGCCAACACACCCATAAGCCAATGCGCTCGACCACTTACCACCAAACCAAGAACCACCGCTGCTGCACCATAGAGCACAGTTTTTTTAGCAACGCTCGCACGCTCAGGCTCAGGCAGAGACTGCCATCGTTTAAAAGCGTAAATTAATGCCCCAACAGCGGCAATGACAATCAGTGAAGAGAACACGCTAAGCAACCTATGAATTATCCAAGTAATGTTATAATAGTGCTTTATTAACCATATTCAAATAGCGGTTTTTATTACAAAGCCACTTACTTGTAAAAAAATACTGATTGACATGACTCATACCATTGCTAAGCAGCTTTGCAACTACATCGCTAAGTCACCGACGCCATTCCATGCAACTGAAAACCTTTTGAGTCTGTTCGCCAAGAACGGTTTCAAACATCTAAACGAGAGTGATGATTGGAGCATCGAGAGCAATACAGCTTATGTAATCACTCGAAACGATTCGTCGATTATTGCCTTCAGAACTGGCGGTGATTACGAACAAGGGTTTCAAATGCTCGGTGCACACACCGACAGCCCGTGCTTACGTATTAAACCAAACCCTGAAATCAAAAAGCATGGCTATACTCAGCTAGGCGTTGAAGTTTACGGTGGGGCACTACTGCACCCATGGCTCGATCGCGAACTTTCAATTGCCGGGCGCGTCAGCGGAGTCAATAAAGACGGTTCGCTATTTCACCAGTTGATTGATTTTGAAAGGCCGATTGCAATTATTCCAAACTTGGCAATTCATTTAGATCGTGAGGCAAATACAACGAGCGCAATCAACCCACAAAATAACTTACCGATCATTATTGGTCAGGGAGAGGGGATTGATTTCAAAAATTTATTACTCGAACAACTGGCTCAACAAGGCTACAAAAATGCGAGCCAAGTATTGGAGTTTGAACTTTCTTGCTACGACGTTCAAGCGCCAGGCTTAGTTGGCTTAAAGCAAGAATTCGTCTGTGCTAGCCGAATTGACAACTTACTAAGTACTTATATCTGCGCCAGAGCAATCTTAGATACCGAATCCGATCAGGCTTCACTGTTTATCTCGACAGATCATGAAGAAGTGGGCTCATCTTCAGCCTGCGGCGCGCAGGGCCCGTTTTTAAAGTCAGTTCTCCAGCGTCTAACTGATAGTCCGGCCAGCATGACGCAATTAATTGCTCGCTCGACCATGGTTTCGTGCGACAACGCGCATGGGCTACACCCCAACTACACTGACAAACATGACCAAAACCACGGCCCAATTCTTAACGCTGGCCCGGTGATTAAGATAAATAGTAATCAGCGTTACGCCAGCAACAGTATTAGCTCGGCCAAGTTCAAACAGATATGCAATAAACTGGATATACCAGTACAAACCTTTGTCACCCGTTCAGATATGGGCTGTGGTAGCACCATCGGTCCGATCACGGCAACCGAGTTGGGTATTGAAACTCTCGATATTGGCGCCCCGCAATGGGCTATGCATTCGATCAGGGAAACCGCTGGCACGCTTGATTGCGAGCATTTGTATCGAGCCGCATGCGGCGTACTCAGCAAAATATAATTCGGAAAATTACACTATTAGTAGAATTATTTACGTTTCAGGCTAAATAATCGATACATATTGGTGTAAAATTAAGCTGATTATAATCAACGACTAAACCAAAAGTGGTTAGCAGAAGAGGCTAGTTAATATGCAAGATAGCTTAATTGATCAAGGGCTTAACCTAATGCTATTTGGTATGGGTACGGTATTTGTGTTTCTAACAATATTAGTATTCGCCACTACCCTGATGTCAACCTTGGTAAACCGCTTTTCCGCTGAAGTAGAGTCAGGCTCAGAAACATCTCAAGCTCGGCTTAGCGCAATCAAACCTCACGCTGTAAGCCCGCAAATTGTTAGCGCAATTGAAAAAGCCATTGCCGCACACCGTCAACGATAAACGCCGAACATTCTTAGCGATTAACTCACTTAGCTAGTTACCTTAGCTACAAAAAATCATGTCTAAAAAATTAGGAATTACCGAAGTCGTATTGCGCGACGCCCATCAATCTCTACTCGCAACCCGTATGCGTATCGACGACATGTTGCCGATCGCCGAAAAGCTCGATGATATAGGCTATTGGTCAGTCGAGTCATGGGGCGGCGCGACCTTTGACTCGTGTATTCGGTTCTTAGGCGAAGACCCTTGGGATCGTATTCGAGAAATCAAAAAGGTCATGCCTAAGACGCCACAACAAATGTTATTTCGGGGTCAAAATATTTTAGGCTACCGACATTATGCTGACGACGTGGTTGACAAATTTGTTGAGCGTTGCGCTATTAATGGCATTGATGTATTCCGCGTATTTGACGCCATGAACGACATGCGCAATATGACCACGGCCCTGAAAGCCGTTGGCAAAGTTGGCAAGCATGCTCAAGGTACATTATCTTATACCGTTAGCCCTGTGCATAACACACAGATGTGGTTAGACATGGCCAAGCAACTCGAAGACGCCGGTGCTGACTCTATCTGTATAAAAGATATGGCAGGCTTGCTTAAGCCCTATGTTGGCTTCGATCTGGTTACCGAACTTAAGAAGACCGTCGATATTCCAATTCAATTGCACGCGCACGCTACCACCGGCCTCAGCACCGCCACAATCACCAAGTGTGTCGAAGCCGGCATAGATAATGTAGACACCAGTATCTCGTCAATGTCGATGACCTACGGCCACTCAGCGACTGAATCCGTAGTATCTATCTTTGAAGGTGGCGAGTTCGACACCGGCCTAGACATTATAAAGTTAGAAGAAATTTCAGCCTACTTTCGTCAAGTACGAAAAAAGTATGCTCAGTTCGAGGGGTCATTAAGAGGTGTAGATTCACGTATTTTGGTCGCCCAAGTACCGGGCGGAATGCTGACCAATATGGAAAGCCAGTTACGACAACAAGGTGCCGAAGACAAAATCGACGAGGTCCTCGCAGAAATACCTCGGGTACGCGAAGACCTTGGTTTTATACCATTAGTAACACCAACGTCACAAATCGTTGGTACTCAAGCGGTGATTAATGTGTTGATGGGCGTGCGTTATAAGAACATAGCAAAAGAAACGGCAGGCGTGTTACGTGGAGAATACGGCGCTACCCCAGCCCCCGTGAGCAAAGACTTACAAGCTCGCGTATTAGACGAAGGCGAAAGTCCAATTACCTGTCGTCCAGCCGACTTGATCGATGATGAAATGGAGGCGCTTTCAACCGAATTTAAAGGTTTGGTTGAGAAGCACAAGCTAGATACAAAAAGCGGTGACGATTTGATTGACGATGTTTTAACCTACGCTTTATTCCCTCAAGTGGGTTTAAAGTTTATTCAAAATCGTAATAACCCAAGTGCCTTTGAGCCAATACCAACAGGTGAGCAAACCAGCTCGGCCAAGACTAACGAGTCCGCTGAGAAAATATATACGGTAGAGGTCGACGGGCAAAGTTACACTGTAACCGTAACCGACGGTGGCGATGTTTCCGGTATCGCACCAATTGGTGACTCCCAAGCACTGGAGTCAGTCACTAACGATATACCGATCTCTGGTGGTGATCAGGTAAATGCGCCATTGGCCGGTAACGTAATTAGTATTCCGATAAGTGTCGGCCAACATGTCAAAGTCGGCGACACCGTATTAGTGTTAGAGGCGATGAAAATGGAAACTAATATAACCGCATCCAAAGACGGCCAAATCACCATTATTAATGTGCGAGAAGGTGACAGTATTTCAGTAGGCGACAGCTTGCTGAGCATCGCGTAAAGGGGTATTCAAACCATGGATAACGTAAATAGTCTCTGGCTTAGCTCTGGCTTGGCACAAGTTCAGGCAGGTCAAATCTTAATGATGCTTGTTGGCCTAGGGCTTTTGTTCCTAGCCATTCGCAAAGGTTTTGAACCATTGCTGTTGCTGCCTATCGGTTTTGGTACGCTGCTGGCAAATATCCCTGGTGCAGGCTTTGAGCTGGCGCCTATCTACGATGCCGCTGGACATATGACCAGCCCCGGTGGCTTGCTCTACTACATTTATAGCGCTGGAATTGAAACCGGCTTGTTCCCGCTGATTATTTTTATGGGCGTCGGAGCGATGACCGACTTCGGGCCATTATTGGCTAACCCAAAAACATTGTTACTAGGCGCCGCTGCGCAGGTCGGAATTTTCTCAACCGTACTCGGTGCCGTAGCACTCGGTCATTTCGGTATACTTGATTTCAGCATCCGTGACGCCGCCTCGATTGGTATTATTGGCGGCGCTGACGGACCAACGGCGATTTTTGTCGCAAGCAAGCTATCGCCCGACTTATTAGGTGCGGTTGCCGTGGCGGCATACTCATATATGGCCTTAGTACCAATCATTCAACCTCCTATCATGCGCGCGATGACAACTCAGGCTGAGCGCGAAATTAAGATGGAGCAACTGCGCCGCGTTTCCAGCGCTGAGAAAATTATCTTTCCACTAATGCTATTGCTTCTTGTAGCATTGTTACTACCGGCCGCCGCACCACTGCTAGGCATGTTTTGCTTTGGTAATTTAATGAAAGAATGTGGCGTAGTCGCTCGCCTAAGTGATACCGTCCAAAACTCACTGATTAACATCGTCACGATTTTTCTTGGCCTAGGAGTAGGCTCAAAAATGAGTGCTGATATGTTTCTTAATTATGAAACACTCGGCATCCTTGGCTTAGGGGCGTTGGCGTTTTGTATCGGTACAGCCGCTGGCGTTTTGATGGCTAAGTTTATGAATAAATTCTCAAAGCATCAGATCAACCCATTAATCGGTGCGGCCGGAGTCTCCGCGGTACCGATGGCGGCCCGAGTTGCAAATAAAGTCGGCCTAGAAGCCAACCCTCAGAACTTTCTATTAATGCATGCCATGGGGCCAAACGTCGCCGGCGTGATTGGCTCTGCAGTGGCTGCTGGCGTAATGATCAACCTCGTCTCTGGGATGTAAATAATGATTTATAAACTTGGTGATAAGTCACCTGATATCCACCTGTCTTGCTTCGTTGCACCTTCGGCTGATCTGATCGGTTCCGTGGTAATGCACAGCAACGCTAGTGTTTGGTTCAACTGCGTAGTGCGAGCGGACAACGAGCCTATTACTATTGGTGAAAACTCTAACGTTCAAGATGGTTCTATTTTGCATGTCGATAACAACTTCCCAATAACCATCGAAGCCAATGTCACCATTGGCCATAAGGTGATGCTGCACGGCTGCACCATTGGTGAAGGCACACTGATCGGCATGAATGCGGTAGTGTTAAACGGCGCTACGATTGGCAAAAACTGCCTGATCGGAGCCAATTCACTGTTGACTGAAGGCATGCATATACCCGACGGTTCGATGGTGCTCGGCTCGCCAGCTAAAGTCATCAAACAATTGGATCAGAAGACTCAAGAGATGCTAAAAATGGGCGCTGCTCATTACACTCAAAATAGCTCCTTATATATGAATCATCTGAAACCGATTTAGAACTTGCTTTCAAGCGCTTTAGAAGCAGCTTAATAATGCCGACATTATACTATTAAGAGCCCAAGCACCTTGCTCGCTGTATAGCCATAATAAGCCGACTAGATTAGCCAGAATGGTAGCTCGATAGACAAGCCTAAATTCTTTTTTAATCGACTTATGGCGCAACCTGTTGTGCGCCATAAGAGCGCTAGGCCAACCACCAAATAGAGCAAGAGTATGCAAAGCTTTTTCAGATGTTCCCCAGCCCCCTTTTCGGGCCAATGTCTTATCGCTGGCGTAGGTAAAGAAGGTAACGAAACTGATCGCCGAGTAAAGGCCGATGACGATTAAAGACAAACTGCCAACAGCCACTGAAGCTAGGAGGCTAATAAAAAATACTAGAGTTCGTATTTTGGTAAAGGCAATAGCGCTCTTATACTTACTTTTCGGCCGTGTTCTAACGCTATCTCTGGCAAACTTAATTTCTTCAGCTTTAAACTTATCGTCACCTTCTGCAACCAGCATTTAGACAATGATATCCCCATCAATCGGTCGTCGAGAGCGGTTTTTAAAAGCGTTGATATGGACAAAAGCACGTTTACCACCTCCATTTGGCACAACAAACCCGTTACCTTTTTGATCATTTCAATTCTCAACCTTAGCTTGAAATTTCATTAAAAATTAATTACAACAGATTAAAAACAGATAAGGTCGTGAAACAGGTGCAGGATGCACTCATAGCTTACCCCGCAGTTACATCACTTTTTAAAACACTAGGCATCTCTTGCATTGAAGTTCTCCCTAGGTATCTAAAAGCGAAACATGTTCTTGCCATCGACAAACTCAATCTCACCACTCAAACGAAACTCTTCTGCGCCACTAAGTGAATTGAGAGCTTGAGGATTAGAATCAGTGGTTGCGAGACATCGCTCGCCACTGCCCAATCTAGCGATGACAATACTCTTCTCGGGCTGGTTAAACTTGTTATACAAAACCGTAAAGGTTTCCATTTGCGCCTCACCAGAGGCTTTTTCAACTAACTGTATCTGCGGCTCGACATCTAAATCGAGTGGCGATAAATTCCACTCGTTATCTGGCTCCTGACAGCTATAGACACCTAAGGAATGCTTAGTTAGGTACCATCCATTAGCATTTAATAAGCCAAATTCTGTCTCGTTTTCACGGGCTCGATTCATTATCTCGACTATGCCATGCATGCTGTAATTGTTACCCGGGCCACCAAAGTAAGGTAACCCTCCCGTAAGGCTTAAGCCTCTCGAATCGTTATGCGCTATGCCGAATTCATCACAGGCAATTTGTACCGCTGACGGGAAGCAGCTATAGATATCGAAAAAAGCCATATCATCGATGTTTCTGTTGGCCATTGATAAGGCTGATTTAGCGACCGTATTCATCGCTGGTGACGAGTGAAAACTCTCGCGATGACTAACATTCCAAACATCGTTAGCGTCAGCACAGCCATGTAGAAACACCCATTTATCTCGACTAATACCTAGCGATTTTGCCTTTGCAACCGACATCAACATAACGGCTGCCGACTGATTAACCTTAATCATAGAGTTCAGCATTTTGGTGTATGGATAGCCGATCATTCGATTACGGTCACTGCAATCGATTAATTCAGCCGCGCTACGTTGGCTTTGAAACCATGCATGAGGGTTGCGACTTGCGACCGTTGTAAGCTCAGAAAACAGCTCGCCAATCTTAAGTCGGTGATCGGCATGTGTGCGGGAATACTGGACCCGCAATGCGTTTTCAAACAGCGGGTAAACATGTGCTGGCAGATTCATTCCATAGCGACCCTCGTACTTTGAATTACCTGGCTTTGCATCTCCAAAAGTTTCTGGCATGCCACCGGGGCTGTCTTTCCACTTACCTTTAGGCAACAGCAACTTACTCCAATGATTGAAGCGTCGACTCATCGTATTCAACGCTTCGCCGCCTGTCAGCAACACCGTTTCTGACTTACCTGTAGCGATTTCATTGGCGAAGTGATTGACCAGTCGCTGCGGCGTATTGCCACCCGTGTGGGTATACACCAAACGCCGTGGCGATATGCTCAATAAGTTAGCAACGGTTTTAGGTACATTTTTGTACATTCCAGAAACCGGAGTCTGCACTTGGGCGGCATCAACCGTTAGGCCGGTTGAGACCAACACGTCGAGTGAACTTAAAAGATTAGCAACCCCACTGTCGGCTACTACGATACGCGCAGCCTCGGCCATCATTTCAACTGGACTTAGATCTAAACCACTTTGCGGGAGATCAAGCAATTGGCCACAGGCAACCAAAACGGGTGTTCTTTGTTCGTTCATGAGAATGTCTCTAAGACTGAATTTATAATTATTATTGTATTTTTGAGTGTCTCAGATTGATCGCTAGACGTGGTGAAAAGTGTATTTCTGATGATAGACTGAACCTATAAAATAAAATATGAGGAGACAAGAATGCATTCGATGAGCCCAAGAGTCAATTTAGCCGACACTGTATTACGCCGCGCGCAACTTAACCCCGAACGAACAGCCTTAGTATTTGAAGGTTCTGAGCAGACTTTCGGAGAGTTCGCATCGTTAGTACGTAAGCAAGCAACTCTTTTGAGAGACAGTGGCGTGTGCTGCGGTGACCGCGTTGGATTTGTTGGATTTAACCAACCGGCATTTCTTCAAACCTTGTTCGCCGCCAATGCCATTGGGGCAATTTTTGTACCGCTTAACTTCAGGCTAACCGGCAACGAACTTACATTTATCATCAACGATGCTGGCATCCACAGCTTAATCGCTGACGACGCATTACAGTCAGTGGTTGAAAAGGTTAGAGATCAGCTATGCTGTCAAAATTTGTTTAACTCAGAAGGCATATTTGAAAACTGGAGAGCATTAAAAACTGAGTGCGACGCGGCTGAAGAATTGGCCGAAACGGTTTTAGTTCAAAATGATGATGTGGCGCTTATCATGTATACCTCAGGTACCACTGGCCTACCTAAGGGCGCGATGTTAACACACGGCAATATCATGTGGAACAACATCAATGCGCAGTATACTTTTTCGGGATCGCGAGACAACGTCAATTTAGTCGTCGCTCCGTTGTTTCATATTGGCGGACTAAACATCCTAACCTTACAATCATTTGCACTTGGCTCAAAATTAGTACTGATGCGTTCGTTCGACCCAAAAGCAGTGCTGGCGGCTATTACTGGGTACAAAGTCACTCATATGTTTGGTGCGCCAGCGATGTTCCTGTTTATGTCTCAGCATGAAGACTTTGAGACAACGGATTTAAGTCATGTAGAAATGTTTATCTGCGGTGCCGCTCCTCCTCCTGAGTCGCTACTCACTTTATACGATGAGCTTGGTGTTGATTTTTGCCAAGGCTACGGTTTAACTGAGACTGCACCTTTTGCATCATTCTTAACACCAGAGTGGTCGTTGAAAAAATTAGGTTCCGCCGGACAACCGCCAATCTTTAGTGAGCTTCGTATTGTAGATAAGGATAACCAAGTGTTAGCCGCAGACGAACGCGGCGAAATTTGCATTAAAGGCCCTAATATTATGAAAGGTTATTGGAATCGACCTGTCGCTAGCGCCGAAGCGATTGATACACAAGGCTGGTTTCATTCAGGCGATATTGGCTACCTAGATGAAGACGGCTTTCTGTTCATTTGCGACCGTTTAAAAGACATGGTGATCTCAGGTGGCGAGAATGTTTACCCGGCCGAGGTTGAAAGCGTGCTGTTCAAACACCCCGCAATATCTGAAGTTGCGGTAATTGGATTAGATGACGAAAAATGGGGCGAAGCCGTAACAGCTATTGCCGCATTGAAAGAGGGCGCATCGTTAACCTTAGAAGAGCTTCGGGAATTTTCAACTCAGCACTTAGCTAAATATAAAATACCTTTGCGCTTACATATCGTCGCTGAACTTCCGAGAAATCCCGCCGGCAAGGTTTTAAAGTATGTGCTTAAAGAGCAGTTAAGCTAGCGATACAAACGTGCTATAGGTTTTAACAACGGCCAAGGTCGGTTTTAACAATGGCTATAAGCTTCTTTAGCACTAGCCTAAGGCTATGCGTAAAACTCGCTAAAGGTTTTAATAAATCGGTCAACATCGTCTGCAGCAAGGCTATTGATGCCCGCCGCTGCGGCACGACCACCGCCAGTTTCGAACTGACGACAAATTTGATCGGCACCTTGTTTGTTTTCTAATGGCGCACGAACACTGACTAAGTAATCGCCCTGCTCTTTTAGCGTTATTACAGCGTGTGCTTTGGCGGGTGTTTGGTTGGCTAAGTCATTACCGTAGACGCCGCTAACTCGTCGCGCCCAAGACTCGCTAGGCAATTCAAATACCGCAGCATACTCTACCTCGAAGCTCGGCTTAAGCGCAGCGGCTTTAGCCATGTCTTGGTGGTAACCACTTTCAAGTGTTGCAAACGTATCGGCATCGTCACGCATAAAACCAAAGGCGCTTGAATGCAGGGAAGTGTGCTTAAACAAGTCAGCTGGGTGAAAGTAAAGATCGTCTAATGCCGCACCATAACCGTTGTAGTTTAAGTAAATCCCTAGATTTTCAAGCTGATCGAGCTTATCAGCACTCAACCCCAATGGTTTTGCGATTCCATGAGCACTTCGCTTTAGGTTGTCACCAAACGTTCCGACGACTGCCCATTCTAAAAATTGACTCTCAAGATGCTGGTTAATTAGTAAGGAAGTGCATATCTCAGCCGAAGTATTAATCAAGGTTTTTAAGTTATTATGCTCGGGAATATCGCCGGCAAAATGATGATCGCAATAGAAAACCTCGGCGCCCTGACTCAGAACACTCTCTAAGCCAAGCCTATTTTTATCAAGCGATACGTCTAATACCGTTATTTGATCTCCTGCTTCAGCCTGCACCCGCTCGAGTAAATTAATATCTCGCTTTACGCCGGTTACCAGTTGAGAATCCAGCGGCTTAGCCAAACGCAATTGAGTAAGCGCACATATCCCATCAGCGTCCCCATTAAAACAATCTATTACTTTCATCGACACACTCTGTTTTAATTAATTATTTTCAGCCAAACCATAAGAACTCACGGGACTATAGAGTTTGATAATAATCCATCAAGATCTTGGCTACTTCAGGCCGAGAAAACTCAGGTGGCGGAGCGATTCCGTTACCTAATAGCTCCCGAACTTTGGTGCCCGATAGAATCACAAAGTCTTCAAACTTATGGTCTGGCACATCACGCATCATCACAACTTTATTCAAAATTTTAGAGTATGCAGTATGGTCAGCATTAAATATTTCGATTTCCAAAGCGCCTTCTGGAACTTTTTCTTCGAAGATAGCTTGTGCATCGAAAGCACCGTAATAGTCGCCAACACCAGCGTGGTCACGGCCGATAATGAAGTGAGTTGCACCCATATTTTGACGGAACAACGCATGCAAAATCGCTTCTCGAGGCCCAGCATAAAGCATATCGAAGCCATAACCCGAAACCATCACACTATTGGCCGGAAAGTAATTGGCAACCATCTCTCGGATAGACGCATCGCGTACATTGGCCGGTATGTCACCGTCCTTTAATTTGCCCAGCAGCATGTGAATAACACAGCCCTCTGCGCCAGTTGCGGCCATCGCCATCTTGCATAATTCCTCATGTGCGCGATGCATTGGATTACGTGTTTGAAAGGCCACAATTTTCTGCCAGCCTAGTGCCGCAATCTCTTCACGAATTTGAACCGCAGTTCGGAAAGTTTCAGCGAAGTCAGTTTCGAAATAGCTGAAGTTAAAAACTTGAATATCGCCGGCAAGCGCCATGCAGCCTTGAGACAAGAACGCTTTCACACCCGGGTGTTCGGTTGATATTGTGCCATACACTTCTTGAGCAATATCGAGTAATTCTTGCTTAGTGAATTGGTCAACAGCGCTGACTGTTTGAATCGCGATTACAGGGTTACCTTTGACATTAGGATCTAGTAACGCAATGCGTTCACCAACAACAACGTCAGTACTCTCTAGCAAGTTCATCACCGGCACAGGGAAAAACACTCCTGCTTGGGTTGTCAACGTATCAGCCACTGACAAGGCATCGGTTTTGGTCATATAACCATCTAGCGGCGTAAAATAGCCGCCGCCTAGCATTACCGCATTTGCGGCCGTCGCCGAGCTTACCAGTACTTGTTTTAGAGTTGCCGCTTCGGCAATAAGTGCTTCATGCTGAGCGTGGTCAGCAACGAGAAGAGGGTTCAGCGCATCAGCGCCATGAGGTTTAATCACGAGGGTCTCCAGAGGGGTTCCGTTAGAATAATTAACAATAAGGGCTAGCGATACAAAATTAGAAAACGTTGCTCTTGAAGGTAATCTAGAACGATTTCAACTTCTTCTTCAAGCGTCATTTGATCGGTATGTAAGGTGATTTCAGGATTCAAAGGAGCTTCATAAGGGTCATCAATACCGGTGAAATTTTTGATCTCACCAGCACGAGCCTTCTTGTACAAGCCCTTCGGATCACGGTCTTCGGCACAAGCTAATGCGCAATCTACGTGCACTTCAATAAAGTTATAACCGCCGTCGCTATGCAGTTTTCGCACTTCATCGCGATCAGCTCGGTAAGGGCTGATAAAACTGTTTAACGCGATAATACCGGTGTCACAGTAGAGCTTAGATATTTCACCGATACGACGAATATTTTCAGTTCGGTCTTCAGCTGAAAAGCCAAGATTTTTATTAATTCCCATGCGAATATTATCACCGTCTAAACGGTAACTCAGCTTGCCGAGCTTATGCAGTGCTTTCTCAACGGCAATCGCAACCGTACTTTTACCGCTGCCAGATAGCCCGGTAAACCAGAGCGTTACGCCCTTTTGGCCAAGTCGATTGAATCTATCTGCGCGAGTAACGTCGCCGTCTTGCCATACTACGTTGGTTGCTTTTTGTTCAGTCATGATCGTTATCTAGTGGAATTTAAGTTTAGTCGGAGCTCTTATTTAACATTCTTTTTAAGAGTTCCGTAGAGAATTAAGTCGGAGCACTGCTCAATGGTTTCAAACACATTTATTGATTCGTCACGAATCAAATTTGCACCCCATGAATTACAAATGCCGATTATGGAATAAGCGATGAAATGAGTATTAATATCAGCCCGCAGGACACCGGCGTCGATGCCTTCGGATAATGTCGACTCAAGAAGTTTGCGGTAACTGGTACCTAGATCCTTGATTCTGCTTCGTCGTTCAACCGGCAAATACAAACGTTGCTCGTTATGCACCTTCATTGCGCTATCTTTCTGCGAATAATTAGTCAGGTGTGAGGTGATAATGGCCATCATCTTGGCTTCAAAAGGCTGATCTTTAGCACAAATCTTTTTCATACGTTCAACGTATAGATCAAAGCCGTACTCGCAGACTTCTTGCAGGGCTTGCTCTTTCGACTTGAAGTAGTAGTAAAGACTGCCTTGTTGGATACCCATTACTTCAGCAATATCTTGAGTAGTAGCGCCATGAAAGCCCTTATCTGCAAATACTTTGGCCGCCGCCTCGATGGCTAGCAACTTCTTATTCGCATACTTCTTCTGTTTTTGCTGACCATGCACGCCACCCTTAGCACCCGCTAAGCTAGTTTCGGCTAAATCTATAATATTAAGCGAATCAGTCATAGACATAGTATAGCCAAGGCAACCTATTTTTTCTATAGATTTATAGAAAAAAATATTAATTTCTAATTTATTGAATAAAATCAGTAATTTATATCTATAGATTTATTGAAAAAATTAAAATTTCGTTCTGTATTTGATATGCATCGTCAAACACAGCCCCTATCATTAACGCTAACGTTCTTCGCGCACATCAGTTGAACGCTATAAAAAGTAATTAATACCAATAAAAGCATTCCTTTTCGAATATCGAAAAAGTCGTTACTGCTGCTTAAAAAGCCTTGAAAAATTTATCGCTTCTAACTAACTTAAAGTGGTATCGACACACCTTAGGCGTCGCTCGAATAACTAACGCAAACCACTAACAACCAAACAACCAAGCCCAGATGACTAAATTAAGTATAAGCGAACTCAACATCTATCCTCTTAAGTCAGCAAGAGGCATTGGCCTAGAGTCTATTCAGCTAAATAGCCAAGGGCCCGAATGCGACCGACGCTGGATGGTGATCGATAATGAGGGTGACTTTGTGACTCAACGTACGGTAGCTAAAATGTGCTTAATTAACAGTCAACTAACAGCTGGGGATTTGTTTATTACGGCGAAGGGAATGAAGCAATGCAAGGTGCCCGCTGGCGGCCATAAGCAACGTAAGTCATCCGTCTGGGGAAGCGAGGTTATAGGTGAAGATTGCGGCAATCAAGCGGCCGAATGGATCAGCGAACTGCTCGCCAAAGAATGTCGGGTCATCTACATGAAAGATGACTTCTCTAGATTGGTTGACCTCGACTTTGCTAAGCATAAAGAGCAGGTCGGATTTGCCGACGGCTTTCCCTTATTACTAACAACTCAGGCGTCACTAGATGATTTCAACTCAAAACTTAGCGCTTCTGAGCCAGGTTTAAAAGTAGCAATGAACCGCTTTAGGCCAAACATTGTTATTGCTGGCAACGCGGCATGGGACGAAGACCGGTGGCAGAAAATCGCAATCGGCGATATCGAGTTTTCGCTGGTAAAACCTTGTTCACGCTGCATTATTCCATCGGTTGACCCGAGCACCGGCGTTAAGCAAATGCAGGTCAACCAAGCGCTACTGAAATACCGTCGACGCGACACACAAACTTACTTTGGGCAAAACGCCATATACAATAGGTTGGGAAAAATCAGTGTTGACGATACCGTTCGTATTATCAGCTAGTGTTCGCTGGAGTTATATTTAGGCGGCATGTACTGCGCGCCTTAATACATCTCGATAGCCAATTGCAATGCAATCGTAGCCATCAAAATAGCCACCCTGCTTTAGCTTTTGATGCAACTGAGGCAAGTGATAACAAGGAACGCTAGCAAATTGATGATGCTCGACATGATAGTTTACGTAGTTAGGTGCAAGCAGCAGACGCTCCCACCAAGAAACCAGCGTTGTTCCAGTATTTAGCCGCGGCGAGCGCGACCCGCGATCATCCGCTACGCCATGTTCACCAATTTGCCGCAGACGAACCAGCAGCGGAAGCACGAAAATTTCAGCTGCCCACCACAGAGTGTAGGCCCATAGAGCTGCACACATGCTTAGCACCGCAATCAACACCAGATGCGAAATCACCCAAGGGTGGTTCTGCGACCATTTAAATTGTGACAACTTAATAAACGTATCTCGATAGCCAGTTTGACCAGTAATATCTCTAATCATTTTTCGCTTAAGACTTGCTCGATCAACTGGGTACTTATCAACAAAAACTATATCTGGGTCTTGCTCTGTACCGGCATATCTGTGATGTTGTAAATGATAGTCGCGATAAGTATATACCGACGTATTGACCACTGAACCACACAGCCAATGTCCAACTAAATCGTTGGTCTTACGATGTTCGAAAAATGCACCATGAGCGCATTCATGCAACAAGATACCTAGGCCAAGCTGGCGCCCACCCAAAAGTAGGGTCGCGGTTAAGAATATTAACGGGTTGGGCCAAGCGATCAATATGGCAAAGCAGGAAACCACCATCAGCCAATTAACCAAAAGTATTGTTAGCGCTACAACATTTGATTTTCTACGCAGTTCGCTTAAGTCATCTTTAGATAAAATTTCTGATAGTCTTATCTCGTTATCCAATTCTCTGCTCCTGTATTTTAATTCCTCCAGATGATATCGTCATTTCAATATAACAAAAATATCCAATAAAAAAAATTTATGTTACAAAAAGAAATAACGACAGTCTCACCAAGAGCGCTAGTAATGTCCTTATTTAACGCTCCTAAGACCTCGACGCTAACGATTGGTCAGCTGATAAAGGCAGGAGAGCTGTTTGAGATTAAAGCAGCGACACTCAGAATGGCGGTTACTCGCTTAATAAACGATAAGCTTGTCACTAGCACCGAACGCGGGGTTTATCACGCCGGGAAAAATGCCCTAAAGCTGAATTCCGAAATTAAAAGCTGGCGTACCGCTGATAAGAAAACAAAGCGCTGGAGTGGCGACTGGCTTATGGCTATAACAAACCACCTTGGCCGTACCAATAAGACGCGACTCCAATCAACAGCTAGAGTGCTGCAAATATATGGCTTTGTAGAGATTGAACTTGGCGTATGGGTGAGACCCTCGAACCTAATGCAAAGCCTTGATAAACTTCACCTTAAGCTAGTAGCGATAGGCTTAGACTCACGAGCTTACTTAATTTCGGTATGCAAGGTAGCTCAAGAAAAGCAAGCGCTATGGCATTCAAACTGGCCCATCTCAGAGCTAAAAGCAGGCTATGACGAAATGATAGATCGCCTTGAAAAAAGCCTCAACCGTTTAGCAAACATGGGACCTCAAGAAGCGGCTAAAGAGACTTTGGTAGTCGGCGAATCGGCTATACGACTGATTAATTTGGACCCCTTACTACCGACCGAAATTATCGATTCTGCACAATTTAAAAAGCTAGTAGCAAGCATGAACGAATACGATCTGGTGGGCCATAACTGCTGGCAAAAATTCTTATCAAACTAGCCAGCGGCGTTGTGTTTTTAAATATCTATGTATGAGCCGTTCCATAATATTGATAGGTAGCGATCTTCGGTCCTTTAACATAACGCTGCTCTAACTTATCGATTTTAAAGCCAACCGACTCGATCAACGTTGGAATATCGCGATTCAGATTGCAGCCACCTGCAAGTTTTTTCCACATCGGATTAACTCTTTGTTGCCACTTTTGAACATCATCGTCGGGGGCTTTACCGTGTTCGCTGAATATCAGCTGGCCTTCAGGTTTTAAAACACGTTTCATTTCTAACAAGGCTGACCGCCAGTCAGCAATGGTGCACAAGGTATAGGTCAAAACTACGCTGTCAGCGCTATCATCGTCGAGCGGAATTGACTCACTCGGCAGATCCAACCATTCGACCTGAATCGAAGATTGCTCTACCTTCGATTGAGCTTTACGCCGCATTCCAGCCGATGGCTCGAGGCCCCATATCATCTCTACTTTATCAACATCATAGTGCTTAAGGTTAAGCGCAGAGCCCATGCCGATCTCTAATACTTTACCCTGAGCCAATGGCACCATTTTTGCACGCTGACGGTCTATAGCTTTCATGCCACAAGCGCAGTTTATAAAATGTGGAAGGAAATATTCGTGGTATAAATTCATGCTCTATCTCTTTAATCTCAGCGCTATATCCTAGCATGCCCTAGAACCTTCATACACGTAGCATGAGACCCCATATTTAATACATGCTTGAGCTGCGTTGGTTCGATCCTCAATACTGATTGATCGTCGGCATTGCTATTATTCGCTGCAGAGAAAAACATCATCCGAGACCTGAAAAACAACATCTCAACCGCGAACTAGTTCTTCAAGTTGACTCACAATAGTGATATCTGCAAATACAATTTCGATTACTAGGTCTTTAATGTTTTTTGTGTCGGAGCCAGGCATACCCGAGGAGCAAATATCCCACTCATCAATCACCAATTTATAAACAACGTTGCTCTCTAAAGAAGCTGTCGCCCCAGTAACTAAACATTTCATTTAACTCTCCATTGCCTCAGTTAGTTCGTCAGAAAACACTATCCTAAGCGCCTTTGCTTACAGTGTCGCGATTAACAATCGCTAAGCGGTGAAACGAAAATGACGTTTTAAACGTCGAAATTTTTTCAATCGGGCCGATGCTACCTAACAATTCCAAGCGCACTTGGGAATCATCTAAACTAGGACTGCAATCAGCCTTAATTCTTCAAAGAGCTAAGCTAAATTTAACTTGATCAGCTAATTGGTGCCGCCTTGGTATGATTTCACGACGCTCTTTATTGCGATAAAAAATCACTCAGAGAGTCGAAGATCACCCACAGCGACATGTTAGAAATTGTAAAAGACCTTAACATCAGACCCATCGATGGAGTCACCCTTAAGTTGCTATATATTCCTTGGGTTGATAACGCTTATATTACCCGCTTATTAAATCCTGGTTTACCAACGCCGATTTAAGCTGACAAAAACTCAGCGTGCGAAAAAGGTTTTCGAGTTTCAGTCACCTCGGCTCGATGAACATAATCAACAATACGTTGATTAATTGGGCAGGCAATGCCTAATGACAGCCCTTCTTTGACTACCGCACCGTTTAGTACATCAACTTCGGTCAACCTATTACCGCTCAAGTCCCACCACATAGAAGTACGAACCGTTGGGTCGATATCCATCATCTTGCTGCCTAACAAGGCAAACAACCAATCGGGCGTATTTAACACCTTCGGCACCATGCGCATGGGTATGGCGGCAATCTTTGGCAGTGCCAATCCCTTGGCATGGGCCACATCAATAAGCTCTTGCATTGCCTTGGCAATAATCTTTCGAAATCCGCGCTGTTCGAGCATTGTCTTTACTGGCATATCCGCTAGAGCATTTACCGCATTGGCTAAGTTCAGCTGTAACTTGGCCCAACTATAGGCCTCCATATTGTCGATATTTTGCGCCACTAATAGATCGGTAGTTACGGTTTGCGCTAAAGTTTGGCCGTCAGCACATAGTTGCGATTCAACAAACAAGTCCCCTTGAGATCCTCGATGTAAATGAAGATTAGATTGCTGTGCAACGTTGGATGTCATGATCACTCGTCGAACAATATTTTCTGGGAACAATGCTTTAACAGTAGCGTCACTGCCAAGGCCGTTTTGACAACTCAAAATTACAGTATTGTCGTTTACATATGGCGCTAGATCGATCAGTGCCTGATCCAGGCCGGTACACTTAACCGTTAGCCAAATGTAATCGAAGCTAGTATCAGTATGGTCATCGGTACCAATAAAATTAATATTAGACACCACCTCATTATGTCCATGATAGTCGGTTACGGTAAAATCGCCGGCAAAGCGCTCGCGCATTGACTCACGCCCAACAACACTAACGGCTAAACCTTTCGAAGCAAAGCTGCCTGCCATAAAGCCACCGATCAAACCTGCACCAAATATTAAATGTTGAGCCATTACTTTATTCCCGTATAACTGTTTTACTCATCGCAGTGTAAACTCTTAAGTGTGAACCTTAAAGCAGCTACAAATAATCTCCCTGACCGACTCATAATATTCGATGGTATATGCAATTTTTGCAATGCTGGGACAAACTTTATTATCAGCCGGGACCCGAGCGCAAAATTCACTTTCACCGCAATTCAAAGCGACACTGGCGCGCGCCTATTAAAAAACTTAGGAATAGACCCAGACCACCCCAATACCTTCGTGATGGTAAAAAACGGAGAGGTCTATGTTAAATCAACAGCCGCGTTAGAAATAGCTAAAGACCTTACTGGCCCTTGGTCAATCGCGGCTTACTTAATCATTATACCCCGAGTAATTAGAGATTCACTTTACAGCCTAATAGCTCTAAACCGTTACAGCTTAATGGGGAAACGCGACTCATGCATAATTCCTGCGGCCGATATCAGGTCGCGATTCATCGACTAATCGTACTCGCGCCTTGGTCGCGTCAGCACGCCATAGACCAACAGTATAAGTGTCAGCAACGCCGTAAACACAGCGACTTGGAAAAATTGCCCGACCACTTTCATCAATTGAGGATACAAGCTCGGCTCAATAACAGCGTTACCAAGATGCAAACCCATCAGGTATGAGATCAACCCCATGCCGATAAACCCGCCCATTGTTCGCAAGCCGTTCATGGTTGCTGAGGCACTACCGAGTAGACTGTTATCGACGGTACTCATACTGGTATGTACTATCGGCGTATCCATCACACCAACGCTAGCGCCCATTAACGCGAGTGCCACAACGACAACCCAAATTGAAGATTCAGGAACTAAGCTGGCTAGCATCAAGCAAGCCACAACAAACAAACCGACCCCTGTAAAAATCAAATGACGCGGCCTAAAGTGCTTCGACAATCTGCCGCTAAACGGAGCGATTATGGCGGTAAATAAAGCTTGTACCAATAAAATCATGCCGGTCGATTGGGCGTCTACACCTTTTAAATATTGCAGATACAGCGTCAATGTAAACGGTAAAGCGAGAATACTGACATAGCTTAAGAAATGCGCAATTCCAAGAATTGTAAATGTACGACTCTGAGTAAACAACTTAACCTGTAATAGAGGGTCTCGTCGCTTTGACTGAAACCAGCAAAACGCGGCGAAGGCAACTACGCCAGAAACAAGTAACACCTGACCCTCAAAGTGAGTTGCATCGTAAACACCGAAGGCCATTAATAACAGCGCACCAATATACAGTGATAGGTCGAGTAAGCGAATACGTGTGTTGCGGTCGCCGTATCGCTCCCACTTTATATAACCGAAACCGATCACCGTAAGTATCAGAAACAGCGTGCCAGGCACATAGAATACATATCTCCAATCGAGCTGTTCAATCACGAAACCACCAAATAGAGGGCCCGTCACCATGCCAACGTAGACCACCGAAATGTAGATCCCCATTACCCTAACCTTTTGATCTTCCGGCGGTACGCTAACCAACAAGGCAACCGCGGCGGCAAACACCAACGCCGCACCGATACCTTGTAAGGCGCGAGCCAGCAAGATCAGATACCCGTTGAACGCAACACCACCGATAAAACAAGCGATACTGCATATCAGTAAACCGCAAACGAACATCCGTCGGCGACCAAAACGGTCAGATAGTTTACCCGCAGGCAACACAAAGCAAGCACTTGCGAGCACTTGTGACAAGGTAAACCAACTAATGATATCGGCGGTTAAGCCCATTTCAGCTGCGATAGCCGGGATAGCCAAGGTTGACGAGTGCATTTGTAATGGGGCTAAGAACGAACCGGCTAAAATCACCATCAGAGACAAACCCAAACGGCTAATTTTGTCTTCGTTATCTAATCTCTCATTTTCCAAATTGATGCCGCCCATTGTGTCTGCACACAGGATAGCCCGTGTAAAGTGATGCAATTTTTTCAAATCCGTTATTATACTCAGCATATCAGTCAATTAAGGACACAAAAATGAAAATAAACGTCAATGGCAAACCGCACGAAGTCGATGTTGCACCTGATATGCCTTTATTATGGGTATTGAGAGATGAGCTCAATATTAAAGGACCCAAATTCGGTTGTGGAATAGCGCAATGCCGAGCCTGTACCGTGCATTTAAATGGTCAACCTATTCCATCTTGCTCGTTTCCGGTATCGGCGGTTGGTGACGCTCAGATAACCACCATCGAAGGCCTTGGAACACCTGATGCTATGAGCCTAGTTCAAGCGGCATGGGTAGAGCATCAGGTCGCCCAATGTGGCTATTGTCAATCAGGACAGATCATGACAGCGACGGCGCTTTTAACCGATAACGCCAGCCCGAGCGATGAGCAGATTGATACCGCAATGTCAGCCAACCTTTGTCGCTGTGGTACCTACCCTAGGATTCGAACAGCGATTAAATCTGCCGCTCGTAATATTCGTGAAGTTGCGCTATTGGCAAAAAATCAAACAAGCCCTATCAGCAGAGAAACATCATGAGTAACCTCGGCACAATTACTAGACGCACTTTTTTGTTTGGCTCAATGGCTATTACCGGAGGCGTTGGCTTCGGTTACTACAAATACAAGCAGCCTATAGATAACCCGCTTGGGAATGACTTGGCTGATGGTGGCAGAGCATTAACACCCTATTTGTTGATTGATCAACACGGTATTTCTATTATCACGCCACGCGCTGAAATGGGCCAGGGCGTGCAAACCACCCTAGCCGCTTTAGTCGCGGAAGAGCTTGATGTCACACTTGCCCAAGTGACAGTACTACACGGGCCAGCATCATCGGCTTACTTCAATGCTGTGGTGTTTGAAGAAGGAATACCTTTTTCATCTATAGACACCAGCGCAATGACAAACCGCATGCGTAATTTTGTACATGTGCCAGCCAAACTTCTCGGGCTACAAATAACTGGAGGCTCGTCTTCAATCGCCGATGCATATGAAAAAATGCGCGTTGCTGGTGCCGCCGCTCGCAACATACTCGTAAAAGCCGCAGCGCAAAAACTCGGCGTTGCTGAAAGTAGCCTTAAAACCGAAAATGGAATGGTTATTGATGCCAATGGCCAGGCTTTAAGTTACCTGGAGCTTGCCAGTGCGGCAGCACACATTGTCGCTAATTCAGCGCTAACTTTAAAACCCAAGTCAGAGTGGAAAATACTTGGTAAGTCGCAGAACCGAATTGACGTTCCAGCTAAATCTACTGGCACCGCCATATATGGCATAGACGTTGAGCTACCCAATATGCTGTATGCCAGCATTCGTGTTAACCCGAATTTCGGCGCGGCGATGAACTCCTTTGATGCAAGCCGCGCAAAAGGTATGCAAGGCGTTAAAAAAATCGTCGCGATTGGTAATGGCGCGGCGGTTATTGCTAGCAATACATGGTATGCATTTAAAGCCGTTAACGCGATTGAGTTTGATTGGGCCGCAGCCGACTATCCGCGCGATACAGCCGCTCATTTAAAAGCGGTTGAAGACAGTTTCACTGACAAGCAACAAGACAGTCAATACCGTAAAGACGGAGATGTAGAGTCAGCATTAGCAGAGGCTGAAGAAGTAGTCAGTGCCGAATATAAGGTGCCCTATTTGCCTCACGCGCCACTTGAACCAATGAACGCTACGGCATGGTTACGTGATGGCAAATTAGACATTTGGGCCGGAACGCAAATACCCACTCAAGCGGTCAAAGAAGCGATCAAGATCACCGCGTTAGCCGAGAGTAATATCAAAATCCATACCACCTTAATGGGCGGTAGCTTCGGCCGACGTTTGGAAATGGACTACATCATTCAGGCGATTAAAGTGGCCGTCGAAATGCCCGGCATTCCAGTTAAGCTGACTTGGACCCGCGAAGAGGATATGACACACGACAACTACCGCCCTATTGGCATGGCCCGCTTCAAAGCTGTAGTCGGTGATAAGGGCCCTATCGCGATAGATTTACAGTTAGCTTGCGGGTCAGTAAATACCTCGCAAATGGGCCGTATCGATATGCTTATGCCCGGTCCAGATATCTCGATTGTACAAGCTGGCTGGGACCAACCTTATGCTGTAGAGAATTTTCGAGTTACCGGCTACCGGACTAAAAACGATTTCCCAATAAGTTCTTGGCGATCGGTAGGTGCTTCTCAAAATGGTTTTTTTCATGAAAGTATGATGGATGAAATAGCCCATTCAAAGGGCTTAGACCCCATGCAAATGCGTATTGGTTTAATAACTCATGAGCCAAGTCTTAAGGTGCTGAAAGCCGTTGCTGAGATGTCGGGCTGGGGAACAGCTTTGCCCGAGGGCCATGCAAGAGGTGTTGCATTTTCATTGTCTTTTGGAGTGCCAACGGCAGAGGTGATTGAAGTCGCTATTATCAACGGCAAGGTGAAAATCGTGAAAGCCTTTGCGGCCGTTGATGTAGGCACCATCATGGACCCGCGCAACGTCGAATCTCAAGTAATGGGCGGTTTGAACTTTGGTTTGGCCGCGGCAATGAGCGGTGATATCAGTATCAAAAACGGGGTGGTTCAAGAAACCAATTTCCATCAATATCGCTCGATGCGTTTCTATCAAGCTCCGGAAATAGAAGTTCGGATACTTGAAAATGGTGATCGTGTTCGAGGCATCGGCGAACCCAGCACTCCACCAGCAGCACCTGCATTAGCTAACGCTATTTTTGCGGCTACTAGAATGCGTATTCGTGAGTTGCCGTTAAGTAAGCATATTGATTTTGTATAGCTGATTTTACTTCGGCCATCTGAGCTACGCGCTTCTTAGCATACCTAATAAGTCATCTTGAGCGTAGCCGAAAGATCTAAGATCTTTCGGCTCGCTACGCTCGCTCAGAATAACGGTAACTCGTAGCCCCTAAACAACACTCACCCCATCTCTATCATTTCAGCCACTTCAAGACGCCCACCCACTTCAAGAAAAGGACAGGCCTTAACTATCACCAACGCCGCCTCCATAGACTCGGCACTAACAATGGTGAAGCCGGACATGCCGGTTTCGCCACCAGTAGTAACCTCACCATCTGAATCAACTACTGAAACATTTTTCAATGGGTTCATCGGGCTTAAAGCCGCATCACCTAAACCGGTAATCCAGTGATGGTATTTTTGCATATGCAATTTTTTTTCTTCGGGCGTCGATATGCTCGGCGTGCCGAGGTAGGTAAGCATAAAATTAGGCATAGTTAGTTTCTTTTTTTGAAAAAATCATTTGACGATTAGATAGCATCCGTAAAATGGAGAGCTGATTAGGGTCCGCAATTGGGGATAAAGATGTCATATGCTTAGGCATCCATCAAGGTAATAACCTATTGGTTCAAAATCATGGGCTTCGATACCTCAGCAAATAGCAGAATTGTGAACAACAGCAGTTTAGCGCTGTTAATATAAACCAAACAGTTTTATCAAGATTATTAATCGACTACTTTTGTATCATTGATCACGTTCATACTGGCGACCCCGCTATTGCCAAGCTCAACCACTGCGAACGGCCCGCCAATTAGTGAATGTTCTGGGTCGGAGTGTTCAAGTGCCGTTGTATCCGCTAATACTAAAGACGCAAACTGCTCAGCATTATCTTTCGGCCTGTAGCCTAAGAAATTCGCCTTGGTGTTGTCGACTACCGCGCGATCATTATTTGAAATGCCGTAAACTACGGTGAAGCCAGTCACTGGGGTGTTTATCGACTGCTCGACCATGTGAATCAAGTCATCATAGGACAACCATGTGCCTAGCGCTCTGGCATTATTAACTTGGGCGCAAGAAAAAATACGCATACAAACCGACTCTACGCCACGCTTATCCCAATAGAGACTGGCTAAATCTTCCGAAAAACACTTCGCTAAGCCGTAAAACGTATCGGGGCGATGAGGTGCATCAGTGCCGATGCAATCTCGTTTAGAATGCATGCCAACGGCGTGAACAGAGCTGGCGTAAACCACGCGGCGAACGCCGTTTCGGTGCGCGGCTTCCCATACATTATAAGCACCGATAATATTAGGGCCCAATATTTTCTCAAACGGGGCTTCGTCGCCATAGGCACCAAAGTGCACCACCATGTCGGCGCCCTCTAGTACCTTAAGCATCTGATCAAGGCTAGTTAGATCCGCTTTGATATAGCATTCGCCGTCATACAGTTTACCAATATTATCAACAATATCAGTACTGACCAAGGTGTCGGCCATCTTCGAAAGAGGTTCGCGTAAGTAAGAGCCAAGGCGGCCAGCCGCGCCGGTAAGAACTAATTTATTCATGTCAGTTATCTAATCTGTTAAGTGAATTGTAAGTTTAGCAACTGAGTCAGCAATGCGATTAATCGCTCGCTTGAGAACGTCATCTGAGGTTGCGGTGGATAATCTAAAAAACGGTGATAAGCCATAGGCGCTTCCGGCGACGGCAGCAACTTTGGCATCTTCTAATAAATATTGAGTAAATTGGCTATCATCTTCAATTACTGAGCCCTTGGGGGTGGTAGCCCCAATAAAGTGATCACAGCCAACAAAGGCATAAAATGCGCCCCTAGGTGGATCAAGCGTAAGACCATCAATTTGTTTAATTCGTGCCACGACTAAATTACGCCGCCGCTCGAACGCTGCTCGAAAATCACGCACTGAATCTTGTGGGCCATTCAACGCCGCAGCGGCAGCCGCCTGAGCCACAGAGCATGCGCCAGAAGAAATTTGCGACTGCACTTTCACCATAGCACTTATTAAGGCCTCATTACCTGCGCCATAGCCGATGCGCCAACCGGTCATGGCATAAGCTTTTGATACCCCATTAACAATCAAGGTACGATCTTTGAGCTGCGGATTGGCGGCCGCGAACGACACAAATGTCTGCTCATCGAAAATAATATGTTCATAGATTTCATCGGCCATCACCATCACCTGCGGATGACGTTCAAGCACCTCGCCAATCGCTTGTAACTCTTCAGGCGAATACAATGCGCCAGAGGGGTTGGATGGCGCATTTAGAATGATCCAACGCGTGTCAGCCGTAATCGCCGCGTCTAAGGCCGCCGCGGTAACTAAAAACTTGTCTTCGGCGGAGCATGCTAGTTCGACCGGCTTGCCGCCAAGAATCAATACCATATCTTTGTATTGTCCAAAATACGGCGCGCACAATAGAACCTCGTGTCCGTCTTCTAAACTGGCCATCAAGGCATTAAAGATAACCTGCTTCGCGCCATTACTAACGATCACTTGCGAGGTCGAGTAATAAAGTCCATTTTCACGTTCAAATTTATCCACCACCGCTTGCTTTAACTCAGCGGTACCATCGGTCGGAGGGTAGCGAGTCTGGCCGGCCTGAGCCGCCGCATGCGCGGCATCTATAATATGTACAGGCGTATCAAAATCAGGTTCGCCTAAGCCCATATCAATGACATCGTGACCTTGTGCTTTTAAAGCTTTTGCTGCCTGACTAACCCACGCCGAGGCTGATGGTTTGATCGGTGTAAGGCGCGATGAAACAGGATTTAGGGTCGACGTCATTAGATCACCGCTCGTTCGATAAAGGGTTTATTGTCGGCTATTCGCTGATAGCCAAAGGGAGATAAATCTAGCGTGCGATATTCGCCATAGGTAATTAGCTCGGCGATACCCCGACCTACAGCAGGTGCTTGTTGAAAGCCGTGCCCAGAAAAGCCATTTACAAAAATAAAATTTGCTACTTGGTTATGAGCGCCCAAAATCGCATTTTGATCGAGCCGGTTATAGGCATAGTGACCGACCCAAGAGTTAGTCAACTTGATTGCCTGAAACTGCGGGATACGCTTGGCAATCGCTGGCCAAACCTTGTCTTCCCATAAACTGTGGTCTGTAACAAAATCATCGCAGTCAACCGCTAGATCATTATCCGGCGGGCAACCCGCCAGATAGTAACGACCTTCACTGCGCATATGCACGCCAGAAGGATCGATAGTCAGTGGTAGGTTACGGTCCAGTGGTTGTTCGGCCGCGAAAATATAGCTGTAACGCTTTCTCGGCTCAACCGGAATATCGATGCCCGCCATGCGCGAGGTTAGTGCCGCACGTGGTCCTGAAGCATTAACAATTTTGCTACAGCCAATTTCTTCTCCAGTCGCTAAGGTAACGCTGAGTACTTTTGAACCTTGTGCATTGTTAGTCATCGCAACAACTTGGTTGCCAATATACTCGACACCTTTTTCGCCAGCAGAACGCTTCCACCAATCAAACACCGTATTGCCGTCGTAATAGCCCTCATTGATGAGATTATGATTACCCGCGACGATATCGTCTAAGTAATAAAACGGGTAGTCGCGCTGTATCTCTTCAGGCGTCATGGTTTTGGTTCCAGCCCCGCATTTTTGCTGCAAAGCTTGCGATTGTCGCAAGCTTTTAGCGGACTCTTGATTATCCGCCAAATACATATAACCAAAACTCTGGAAATGAATTTCAGGAACTCGTGGATCGTTGCTAAAATAGTCTTGGAAGTTAGTAACGTACTCAGCTGCGAACTGCGAGATACGAATATTAATCTCTGCCGAAAACTGCTGTCGCATACAGCTATTGGTGTGCGAGGTCGATGAGAACGCATAAGTAGGGTCTTTTTCAACCACCAAGACGGTGCCATCGAAGTCTGCATTGTGGCTTAAAAACCAAGCTACCGACGAGCCAATTTTTGCGCCGCCGACAATCACTACATCGTAGTGTCTTGCCGATGGTGCGAAAAATGGCGCAAGGGCGGTCATTAGATAGACTCGCCGTTAGCCAAGGCGTCGCTAATTGTCTTGATATCCGCATCGCTCAACCCATAGTCAGCTTTCGCCGCCTCCGCCGAGATATAGCCTCGAGCAAGATCACGCTTAACCAATTCTGGGTCGCGCTGACTGGGGCTACCGTAGCCAGCACCACCGGAGAACTCTAGCTTAACGCGGCCACCGTTAGGTATAAACTGCTTACCTTTTCCTTGCATCGCTGAGCCGTCTTCGCGAGTAATTACTGTTGGCGCGCCATTGTGACCACCTTGGCGGCCACGTGCTGGGTGATCGACTCGGTCAAACATCGCCGAGAAATCAAACTCATGACCATCGGTAGCTCCTACTTCCATAAATTGACCAAGACCACCGCGGTACTTACCTGCGCCACCACTGTCTGGTCGCAGCTCTTTACGCCAAATAATGATCGGCCCGGTGTGTTCGGTAGCTTCTACCGGCATGGTCATTACGCCAGACGGAAAGGCGGTAGAACTCATGCCATCCAAACTTGGTCGGGCGCCTGAACCACCAGAATTAAAAGTCAGCACTTCGGCTCGCACAGCATGCGCTGGAGCAGGCGCATCGGTTCTTGGGCGCAAAGAAACTTGAAAGTTACATAAGGTGCTAGCACCTTCCGCAGGCACTGTTTCAGGCAGTATTTTATCCAGCGCGTTATAAACCACATCGGGCAGCATTTGACCGACCACGTGACGCAGAGCGACTGGCGCTGGATGCAAGGCATTCAATACAGTATTGACTGGCGCGGTAATTACAAACGGCGCAAGTGAGGCCGCATTGTTCGGAACCTCTGGCGCGATGGCGCACTTTAAGGCGTAACAAGAATACGCTTGGGTGTACACCAGGGGCACGTTGATACCCATTTTATCAACTCCAGACGAGCCAGTGAAATCACATAGCACACGATCTTCTTTAATTTCTAGGGCGACCTTCAATTCGATCGGTGTGCGGTAGCCATCTATGGTCATCTCTCCAGTAGCCGACTGACGCGGTAGAGCGGCGATTTTCTCTAAGGTTGCGATGCGTGAATTGTCTAAAATGAAGTCACCAATTTCGAATAGGTTATCCAACTCAAACTCTTCCATCATTTCGATCAAACGTAGGTGACCAATTTGATTGCAGGTCGCGAGTGCATAGATATCACCGACCACTTGATCCGGCTCGCGCACGTTTCCACGAATAATATGTATCAAGGTTTTATTGACCTCGCCTCGTTCCGTCATTTTCATGATCGGCATGTACAAGCCCTCTTCGTAAATCGACTCTGCGTCGGCCGTAAAACCACGACCACCGATATCAACTACATGAGCGGTGCAGGCAAAAAAGCCAATCAACTTAGATTTGTGAAACGATGGGCTAACCACGGTAATATCATGTAAGTGACCAGTGCCTTCCCATGGGTCATTGGTAATGTAGACATCACCTTCAAAGATATTTTCGCGCCCAATTCGACGAATAAAATGAGCCACTGCGTCGGCCATGGCATTCACGTGCCCCGGTGTTCCGGTTACCGCTTGCGCCAACATCAGGCCGTCCAAACCATAAACGCCGGCGGATAAATCACCCGCCTCTCGTACTGAGGTAGAGAACGCGGTTCGAATCAATGCTTGCGCCTGCTCTTCAACTACAGAGATCATGCGGTTCCACATGACTTGCATGGCCACGGTGTTTTGTTTTCTAGAATTAGTCATTAGTCGGCTCTTTTAGTTGGCTCTAATAGTTACATCAATACAACCGTCGCTTTGCATTATTGCCTCGCGGCTGCTTGGCACAATAACGGTTGTTTCATCTTCGACTATTGCCGCAGGGCCACTGACCGTTTGCCCGAATTGCATCTCACCTCTCAACACCACCGCAGCCGCTTGGGCGTGACCAACAGCGGGGTCAAACATGCTTCGATTTGAATCAACCCTAGCCTCACCAATAGCTAACAACTCAGTGGCTTTTTCAACTGGCATTGACGGCGTTGTTGCGTTCACCGCCCACACCGTGATTTCGATATCCATCCCCTCTACCACTCGGCCAAATAGAGCCCGATAGTCGGCTTCAAACAACTCTTTGAAGGTTTTCATTTTTGGGTTCTTAGCCTGCTGTTGATTTAACACTACCGGTATCTCCCAACCTTGCCCGCTATAACGCATATAAACCTTAAACTCAGAACGAATATCGGCATTTTCATCACATCGCCTTACGAAGCCACGCGCCTCATCCTCTAATTCGCCAAGCAGCTCGGAAATTATTGTTCGGTTAAATTCAGACAAGCGCATAAATACACTGCGGTTTGCTTCAAAACTAAACGGCGCCCGCAAAAAACCAATCGCCGAACCAACACCAGCGCCTACTGGCACAAGTAAACGATCGACCCCTAACTTTTCACACAGCCTGCCGGCGTGTAATGGCGCCGCACCACCGAAGGCGATCATTGTGTAGTCGGCCAAGTTTTGACCATTTTCTACCGCGTGTACGCGCGCTGCATTGGCCATATTCTCATCCACCACTTCGGCCAAGCCATAGGCCGCTGTTAGCGCATCCATGCCTAACTTAGAGCCCAACTCATCAACTAAAGCTTGCTCTGAGTCCGCGGTGGTTAAGCGAATAGAACCACCGGCAAAGTTATTTGGGTCTAGCTTACCGAGTACTAAATCGGCATCGGTTACGGCTGGACGCTTACCGCCTTGACCATAACAAGCAGGGCCGGGTTCAGAACCAGCCGATTCAGGGCCTACTCGAATTTGCCGCATCGAATCCACGTGCGCTAATGAGCCTCCGCCAGCACCAATTTCAACCATATCAATCACCGGTATTGAAATAGGCATACCAGAGCCTTTCTTAAATCGATAGGTACGCGCTACTTCAAACACACGACTTGTTTTGGGTGTTTGATTATTAATTAGACAAATCTTAGCGGTGGTGCCTCCCATATCAAATGACAACACTTTGTCTAGCCCGTATCGAGCCGCAATCGTGGCCGCAAATACAGCCCCCCCTGCCGGACCAGATTCAACTAGGCGAACGGGGAATTCGGCGGCACTTTCAATTGAAATAATGCCGCCACCAGAATGCATCAGGAAGACATTGCAGGCCACGCCTTGCTCACGTAGGCGCCCTTCTAAACGCCCCAAATAGCTTTTCATTAATGGCTTAATATAAGCATTAGCCACGACCGTATTGAAGCGTTCATACTCACGCATTTGCGGCGACACTTCAGAAGAAATCGAGACCATCACATCCGGCATAATTTCAGCCAATACCTGGCGAACCATTTTTTCATGGCTGTCATTTAGGTACGAATGCAGCAAACCAACGGCAACACTTTCGTAGCCTGCGGTTTTGATCTGCTTTGCAAGCGTCTCAACTTCGCCGCGGTCAAGTGCTTGGTAGACTTCACCTTGTGCGTTGATTCGCTCATTCACAGTGTACCTTTGCTGGCGCGGCAGTAATGGTTCAGGCAAGCTTAAGTTCAGGTCGTATTGTTCGAAACGCGATTCAGTGCGCATTTCAATAACGTCACGAAAGCCTTTGGTGGTAATCAACGCGGTCTTAGCCCCACTACGCTCAATCAAAGCATTGGTTGCAAGCGTAGTGCCATGGATGATTTGGCTAATATCAGATGCTTTAACTCCGGCTTTTTCACATACCTGCTGCATACCATCAAGGATCGCGTTCTCAGGCGCTATGTAGGTGGTCAGCACCTTAGTGGAGAATTGCTGCCCGCCTTTTTCCAGCACTACGTCGGTGAAGGTGCCGCCAATATCTACGCCCATGCGTATGCCGCTACTCAAGTCTAAATCTGTCATGATGCTTTTTTATCGGTTACACGAGTAGCATAATTTTGGCTAAACGATGATTGGAAAGAATGGTAGTGTTTTGTCGCGCAATGATGCGCAATTTCGGCGGCGCTTTGCACCACACTGGAACTTTTTGATCGGTCATAGCGCGCCGCAAAACTAAGTGGCTCAGGGGCCCAGGGGTAGTCAACTTTAATCAGTTGACCATCGGCCAGTTCTTGCTCGACCATGGGCGCTAGTAACGCGGCAACCCCATAACCGTCGACCGTCATTTGCAGGCAGGCAGACAAATTACTTGACGGCACTAGCCGCGTCTTTAACTTTGGCCATTGCGCAAAATGCGCCGCCACATCCTCGTATGGACGCGTGCGCCTAGCGTGCGTCAATATTGGGAATTTAGTCAGTTCCTCGGCGCTCACCGGTCGATCGCTGGCTAAATTTGTTGATGGTGACGCGACCCAGATAATTGGATAGAGACCCAAGCAATGCTCGCCCGAAGCCTTACGTGCAAACGGGCCACTTTGAAAGGCCAAGTCGATATTGCGCTCGGCCAAATCAGTTTCCAATTTTGACGACAGATCAACGCTCAGCTCTATCAGCACATTAGGGAATCTAGCTTTAAATGCCTGCATAAAATCACGCAGCCAGGTATGCACCACCATTTCGTTGACGCCCAGCCGCACCACTCCATCAAACGCACTTTCACCATTAGCGACTTCAATGAATTGATCGACCGATGACAATACATTACGCGCATAGCCGAGTAATTCATGGCCTTTAGAGGTAAGTCGAACGGAGCCCGCGTCGCGCTCCATTAACACCACTTCCAATGAGGCCTCCAGAGAAGCTATTCGCGACGAGATATTTGGTTGGGTGGTACTTAGACGCTCGGCCGCACTTCTAAAACTACCGAGATCAGCAACCAAGACAAACGTTTCAAGCTGTTTGAGATTAAGTTTCAACGGTCAGTTCAGGCCTAAAAGAAGGCTTGAATCCCAGTTTGCGCTCGGCCTAAGATCAGCGCATGAATATCATGAGTACCTTCATACGTATTTACTGTCTCGAGATTTATCATATGCCGCATCACTGGGTACTCATCAGAGATACCATTGCCTCCATGCATATCTCTAGCAGCACGCGCAATATCAAGGGCCTTACCACAGGAATTACGCTTGAGTAGAGAAATCAACTCGGGCGCCAACTTCTTGTCTTGCTTCAAACGAGTAGCGCGCAAGCAACCCTGAAGCGCCAAGGAAATCTCAGCCTGCATGTCAGCGAGCTTTTTCTGTATTAACTGGTTGGCCGCCAGTGGGCGATTAAACTGGGTTCTATCCAAGGTGTACTGACGAGCCGAGTGCCAACATGCTTCAGCGGCGCCCAGGGCACCCCAAGAAATACCAAGTCGAGCACTATTCAGACAAGACATTGGACCTTTCAAACCAGTCACATTAGGCATCATCGCCTCTTCTGGCACGAATACGTTTTGCATTACAATTTCGCCGGTAATAGACGTGCGCAGTGATAGCTTGCCAGTAATTTTCGGTGCGCTTAAACCTTTCATATCTTTATCTAGAATAAAACCACGCACCACACCGTCATCGGTTTTCGCCCAGACCACAAACACATCGGCAATCGGCGCATTAGAAATCCACATTTTAGCGCCGCTTAACTGATAACCGCCGGGCACTGTTTTTGCTCGCGTCACCATTCCAGCCGGATCTGAACCATAATCTGGCTCAGTCAAACCAAAACAACCTACCCATTCACCACTGGCTAATTTTGGAAGGTACTTCTGGCATTGGTCTTCCGATCCAAACGCATAAATAGGAAACATTACCAAACTCGATTGCACGCTCATCATTGAACGGTAACCCGAATCGACTCGCTCTACTTCGCGCGCGATCAAGCCGTATGAGGTATAGCTCATGCCCGCACAACCATAGCCTTCGAGCATTGAGCCCAATAACCCTTGCTCACCCATTTGCCTGAAGAGAGTTCTATCAGATGCTTCATTTCGATAATCGTCGATAACTCGAGGCTGCAACACTGATTGCGCAAATTTTTGCGCTGTATCACGAGCCAACTTTTCTTCGTCGCTTAATTGATCTTCCAGAAGAAATGGGTCTTCCCAGT
>JBLHRL010000005.1:0-85278 GCA_047625975.1 Arenicella sp. | reverse complement strand
CTTGCGACAGAACTCAGCCCCTTTTTAGTCGGTGACTTATTGTCACTCTCGATTACCTGCAAGCTGATACGTTGCACCCCAAACGTTCCCAGCAGGATCAAAATTAAGATTGCGAGGTAAAAAATAGGTTTCGAGTGCATAAACGTGACGATAACATAAACGAATAACCAGCATGACACGTGATTGCTAGTCAGTAAGGTTGGTTACTTGTTAAGATCCATTAATAGACTCTTTTCTTTCTATCGTTGTATCCACAAGACAATGCGGGCATTAAAGATAAATAGAAGCCAACGGCATTAATAAACTCGCAGGGTAAATTATGATAAACGAAGTATATATATTGAGTGCAGCACGAACCGCAATCGGCAGCTTTGGTGGCAGTTTAAAAGGAGTTACTCCAGCCGATCTTGGCTCATTTGTGACTCAAGAAGCGGTACAGCGCAGCGGAGTTGATATAGAGTCTATTGGCTCAAATATTGTTGGTCATGTGATTCGAACCGACATAAAAGATGCTTACATGTCTCGTCGAATTGCTTTGAGTGGTGGTTTACCCGTTCACACTCAGTCGCTAACGGTTAATCGCCTGTGCGGTTCGGGTCTTGAGGCCGTTACGTTCGCGACTCAGCAATTGCAATTAGGTGAAGTTGGGGTTGCGGTAGCTGGTGGGACTGAAAGTATGAGTTCCGCCGGTCACCTATTGACAACTAATCGCTGGGGTCAAGCAATGGGCGACGGTAAGATTCAAGATGAATTAACCGGAGCCTTAACTGATCCATTCGGTGTTGGCCACATGGGTATCACCGCTGAAAATTTGGCTGAAAAATATAAGCTTAGCCGTGATCAGCAAGACCAATTTTCGTTACAAAGTCAGCAGCGCGCGGTAGCGGCGATCGAAGCCGGGCGTTTTAAAGAACAAATTGTTCCTTATGAAATAAAGACTCGCAAAGGTGTCACCGTTTTCGATACCGATGAGCATCCTCGCGCTAGCAGTTCAATCGAGGGCCTGAGCAGTTTACGAGCAGTTTTCAAAGAAGGTGGCTCGGTAACGGCGGGTAATGCTTCCGGCATCAACGATGGTGCTGCAATGCTTGTGCTTGCGACTGAGCAGCAAGTTAAACAGCAAAATACCAAGCCAATGGCTCGAGTTGTGTCTTATGGTCGCTGCGGTGTGCCGAATGAGATTATGGGTATTGGCCCGGTACGCGCCTGTACTATCGCGCTTAAGAAAGCCGGCCTAACGGTCGCTGATATGGATGTGATTGAATCAAATGAAGCGTTCGCTGCACAAGCTTTGTCCGTGGCTAAGGAATTAGGCTTGCCTGACGATAAAACTAACCCCAACGGTGGTGCGATTGCTTTAGGGCATCCGATTGGCGCTAGCGGTGCCATATTAATGACCAAACTGATCTATGAGCTGCATCGAGTTGGTGGCAAATATGGCATGGTGACCTTGTGTATTGGCGGCGGCCAAGGTATTGCTATGATTATCGAGGCTGTTTAGAGGGTGGTTTTTAGGGTGAGAACGACACAATCGGATTTTGCCCTTGGTCTGAATAGTTCAGTAGGGCTTCCTCTCCGTCCGCTCCGCTCGAACGTCGCTTTTCTGCATCCATACAGTGGCTACATACGACCGCATGGATGGTTGGAGTGTCGAAAAAGCAGGATTTTTTTGATCGGCTCATCATCAGCTTAAAAAAAAGCACTTCAGTTTAGGGCTGAAGTGCTTAAAGCAAACTAAATAGTTATAGGGGTGGAGTTTATTTAGTTTGGTTTCTAAGTGAAAAACCACAAGTCTTTGAGACTAGTTTATTTTCGATTAACTACCAAGTATATCAAAAAATTGATGGTTATGTGTTTATTTTCAACCATTAATTTAACCTAAGTGTATTGGTCGGGATTGAGACTTTTTTACTACTAGTAAAAAATCAGTCTCATTTTTTGATAATTTAGTATTCGATAAATAATACAGTATAGGTGTTTATTGCATCACCGATAAAGACCACGACCTCATCGCCGACCTCTTTTTTCAAAATAGCTTTTGCCAATGGCGAGTCGACACTTATAAAATTGCGTTTCGCGTCTGTCTCGTCAGGGCCGACTATGCGATATATTACTTCGCTATTGTCATCTTTTTCTAACGTGACGGTGGCACCAAAGAAAACTTGCTTCTTATTACCCACTTGATCTATGACCTTTAGGTCTGGTAAACGCTTTTGCAGATACCGAATGCGTCTGTCTATACCCGCTTGTTCCTTCTTACGGTATATATACTCGGCGTTTTCACTGCGGTCCCCTTCGGCGGCGGCGGCGGCGAGAGCGTCGTTGACGATCCTTCGCTTGCTCCATAACTGCGTCAGCTCTTTTTCGAGCATAGCATAGCCTTGCGGGGTGATTATTGCGCTTGATCTTGGTTGTGGTGGTCGCCAGCGGGACATAGATTACTCTTGATTGGTAGCCGCGCTACGGTCATACTCACCTGCCTGTGACCGAGCTACGAAAACATCATTAAATAACGGAATATTGGATGATAAACCGAGCAGAACAAATATTAAAACATACCTTTGGCTATGCCGAGTTTCGCGGCTCGCAAAAAGAGGTGATCGGGACTGTATTAGATGGCCAAGACGCCTTAGTTTTAATGCCTACCGGTGGCGGCAAGTCGCTATGCTATCAAATACCTGGTTTGGTTCGACGTGGCATGGCTATCGTGGTGTCTCCATTGATTGCGCTTATGCAAGACCAAGTTTCGGCTTTACAGCAGCTTGGCATTAAAGCCGCCTACCTCAATTCTACTCTCTCGCGTGAAGAGCACAATCAGATAATGCGCTCTATTTACGACGGTGAGTTGGAAATACTCTATGTTGCCCCCGAGCGTTTACTGCAGGAAAACACTTTAGAGCGGCTAAGCTCGTTTGAAATTTCGTTGATTGCTATTGACGAGGCGCATTGTGTTTCTCAGTGGGGTCATGATTTTCGTGTAGATTACCTTGGCTTACACGTACTTCAACAAGCCTTTCCAGGAGTGCCGCGCGTAGCATTGACCGCCACCGCGGATGAAAAAACGCGAGAAGAAATTATCGCTCGGTTAGCGTTGTATCAGCCGAAGGTCTTTGTTAGTAGTTTTGATCGACCGAATATTCGCTACGCAGTTCAAGAAAAAGGTGAGGCTAAAGCTCAACTACTAACATTTTTACAAGATTATAAGAATCAAGCAGGCATTGTTTATTGTATGTCTCGAAATCGTGTCGATGGTATATCGGCATGGTTGGCTCAGCGAGGCGTTAAGGCGTTGCCCTACCATGCCGGCTTAAGAGCTGAAGAAAGGGCAGAAAATCAACGTCGATTTTTACGTGAAGACGCGGTTGTTATGGTAGCTACTATTGCCTTTGGTATGGGTATCGACAAGCCAGACGTCAGGTTCGTTGCGCATTTAGATCTGCCCAAAAGTATGGAAGCTTACTATCAAGAAACGGGTCGTGCCGGAAGAGATGGTTTGCCGAGTGTCGCATGGATGATCTACGGCTTAGCCGACGTGATGCGTATTGTTAAGATGGTGCAAGACTCAAATGCAAACGAGCAGCACAAGCGACTTGAGCGCAGCAAGATTGAGAGTCTACTCGGCTGGTGTGAAACCAATACTTGCCGTCGTCGTGCTCTGTTACGATATTTTGGTGAGCAGAGGGACGAAGTATGCGGTAATTGCGACATATGTTTGAATCCGCCGAAAACCTGGGACGCGACTGAAGACGCTCAGAAACTCTTGTCTAACATCTACCGGACAGGGCAACGTTTTGGTTCTGGTCATGTTATTGATGTATTGCGTGGCAAAGAGACGGCCAAGGTTAATCAATTTGGACATCAGGCCTTAAGTACCTACGGAATAGGCTCAGAACGAAGTGATAAGCAATGGCGGTCGATTATTCGTCAGTTACTGGTGCAGAATTTTCTATTGGTAAACGATGAGATGTATGGCGCGATTCAATTGACTGAAAAAGCTCGTCAGATTCTTAAAGGTGAAACTAAAATTTTCTTACGTGAAGAACTTGCGGCTGTTAAAGCTGTACGTGAGCGCCGTCGGCCTGTAGATGTGTCCGAACAAGATCAAGATTTATGGGAAGCATTAAAGTTTAAGCGTAAGCAACTCGCTGATGGCTTAGCTGTGCCGCCATTTCATATTTTTCACGATGCGACGCTGATGGAAATGATGCAGAGTATGCCAGCTAACGATTCAGATTTATTAAGTGTTATCGGTGTCGGCGCGGTAAAACTTGAAAAATTTGGTCAAGAATTTCTAGCGGTGATTGCTGAGTTTTCAAACTAAATAGTGATAGATGGCTCGAAACAAAATCAAAGACCGCTATTTTACACTGTACTACCTATTATAATTAGAATGTTGATTTTTAAAGCCTTATGGTGGTAATGGTATTCGGAATTATATGGTTTACCTATCAACTGGGAATGTAATTTTCGATGATTTCCCTAGGGCGGGTATCTCATCGCACCTACCGAGCAACGACTTGCTTAAAGGCGTTGTAAACAAAGCTTCCTCAATCTAAGAAAAACTTAATAAATAGATCGATTCTTAGGCAAATACTCACTATTCAACAGCGCCTTCAAGGAAAAGAGACAGCAGAAAAATCGAGAGTTGACCTAAATGTGAATATCATCAAGCACGCTGTAGTTGCTAAACATCAGACCAACGACAAGAGTATCTTTAGCGAACCTACTTCACCGCCCGATAATGTAGGGAGTGCAAAGCTATTCGGAAGTTGATTGACGATGCCAAAGAATTTCAAGTTCTGATCGACCAACGGATTAAGCGTATTAAACGGATCGATAGAGCGACTGATGCCCTGTAGAGCAAAATAATATTTTTCATCTTTATAAAATGTCCGTTGACATTGTCCCTGCTATTTAAGCCGCCTATCTTATGCACCTATTCTATAGCTGCTTGGAAATCGTTAAAGCTCTGGGCCAGAGCTTGTTGAAGCTGAGCCAACATCCTTGCCTTGTTATCCTTGGAATACGGGCAAACTTCTATTTTACCCCAGACTGGTTGGGGCCAAACGCTGTCGTCTTTAAAGCGTACTACGTGATGAACATGAAGCTGCGAAACTAAGTTCCCTATTGCTCCCGTATTGAGTTTGTCACCGCCAAATAGGGTCATTAGTAGTTTGCCAACGCCAATCGATTCTACGTGAAGTTGTCGTTGATCTTGAATTTCCAGTGAATGCCATTCGGAAGCATTGGCCCGGCGAGGCACCAAAATCACCCAAGGCAGCTCAGCGTTGTTCATTAGTAATGCGCGTGATAGAGGTAGTTCGCCAATTAAAATGGTGTCGGCAGCAAGCTTAGGGTGTAATGAAAACATGTTTGCATGAACTTAATTTGAGTAACGTTCTTTGAGACTGCCATGTCATGCGATCACTCGCAAGCAACCAAACCTTGGGTATACTTTAATGTATATGACACGACTAGAAGAAATTGCCGACAAAATTGACTCTCAGCCTCGGCCACCGGTGCATTTGTGGAAACCGAAAGAGGTTGGCAGTATCGATATGCGTATTGATATTAATGGCGTCTGGTTTCATGAGGGTGAGCCGATCTTACGCGATAAGTTGGTGCTATTGTTTGCCAGTATTCTGTGGTTCGAAAACGGTCAGCATTACCTGGTAACGCCGGCCGAAAAGCTCGCAATCGAGGTTGACGATACGCCGTTTTTAATTCATCAGATGGAGTTTGTGGATAATGCTTGGGTGGCGGTAACCAATACTCATGAGTACGTGATTATCGGCGATCAAAACCCGGTTACCTTGCGTGAATACCAAGGTCATTGGCTGCCCTACGTAAATGTTCGATACGATTTATGGGCGCGACTTAACCGAAGTGTCTACTATCAGTGGGTGATTGAGGCAATGGAGTTAGCTGGGGACGACACGGACGAGCTTTGGTTGCAAAGCGATGGCTATCGCTTTCGGTTGAGTAACTAAACAGCGTATATAATGGCAGCTTGAGGTTTGCGCGCACCTTTTTTAACTACCTCTTTTGCTGCTCGAGTATCGCTTCTTTAGTTTTTTCATAGCTACCAAAACGCTCGGGACCAATTCGACCGTCTTCTACCGCTTCTAATATTGCGCAACCAGGTTCCAATTCATGTCGGCAATTTCGGAAGCGACAGGTTCCAAGAAGTGTCGCTATTTCGACAAAACCTTGTTGCAATTCAGAGATGCCTATATGCCATAAGCTGAAATCTCGAATTCCCGGTGAGTCAATTAGTTGACCTCCACAGGGCAGGTGAAACAACTTTGCTTTGGTCGTAGTGTGCGTGCCCTCACCAGAAGACAGGGACAAGTCACCAACCTCAAGTTGCGCGTCGGGCAATAAGGTGTTGATGAATGACGATTTGCCTACTCCTGATTGACCAACTACGATACTGGTGCGCTGGTCGACTAGCTCGGGTAAATCATTGAGGTCGCCTGGTTGGTATCTGGAGCTAATTATCTTAGTGGTTTGGTATCCTAGGGCTCGATAGCGTTGGAGTAGTCCCTCGAAGCCTTGCTCGTTCTGGTCGGTGATAAGGTCGGCCTTATTGAATACAATAACCGGCCGAATATTCATTAACTCGGCTGCGACTAGATACCGATCAATCAGGTTTGGTTGAGGCAGGGGCTCGCAGGCGATAACAATTAGCATTTGATTAATATTGGCGGCAACTGCTTTCAAATTGCCAAAATTATCAGGTCTCTCCAATATTGTAGTCCGCTCGAGTCGACTCTCAATTACTCCGGTTTGATCCGCTCCGGCGCGCCAGACAACCTTGTCGCCAGCCACTAGGGTGCCTAAGTTATTTCTTGAGACACAGCGGTGAACACTGCCTTGGTCATCACCTTCTAAGGCTTCAACTTCAAAATGTTTACTGTAACGACAAATAATCAGCCCATGTTGTTCGCTGCTTAATTCGCCTGATTGTACTTGCCGACTGAGGTTACGCTCTTTTTTATGCGAACGATCTTGTCTTTCTTGCTGAATCTTTTCGGCACGCCATTCCTGTCGTCGATTTAGTTTGCGCTTACTCATGTTTGAACTTGAAGTAGAACAAGTTTCAGTTTTTCAGTACGAGTCAGTTTTTTTAACTGATATTCTCGACAGCTAGCTTGTGATCGGTTGTCACAGTGTTCTTGATACACCAGGCTAACCGGCCGTCGCGCGCGCGTGTAGCGAGCGCCTTTCTTATTGTTGGTATTATGTTCTTCTAAACGTCGTTTTATGTCGGTGGTTATTCCGCTATAAAGAGAGTTGTCGGCACATTGCAGCATGTAAACTTTCCAGGTCATTGGGTGGGTGTTAATCATTAACTAACTTAATTTTGAGTTTAAAGCTGGGCATCACGAGTTATTGCAAGAGTAAGTGGGTAATTGTGATCCATTATAAGTAAAAGTCGGCTGTTTAGGAGATTAAACAGAAAAACGGTATCTTGATAAATAAATGGTAGTTTTCGATTAACAAAAAAACATCAATGATGTATGTTAGAGGTGCTGAAAGATATTAATAACAATAATTTAAGCCAGTAAGTTAACAAACTTGCTGAGATTGATGCTGCTTTTTCAGCTTGGCTCTGAACAAGTTTGTGCCTCAAAAGCCCTGAATGATAATAACTATGTTGGAAAATTCTATACTATCACCCGTAAATTCAAAGCAGCCATCAGATTGTCGCGTTATGATAGTCGACGATAGTAAGACTATTCGCATGACCGCTGAAACTATTCTCAAGAAAGAAGGCTATCAAGTTTTTACGGCGACAAATGGTTTCGAAGCCATGTCAGTGATTACAGACACTCAGCCTGACATTATTTTTGTTGATATTATGATGCCGCGTTTAGATGGCTATCAAACTTGTAAACTAATTAAAAATAATAGCTATTTTCGCAATACGCCTGTCATCATGCTTTCAAGTAAAGATAGTCTTTTTGACAGAGCTAGGGGCAGAGTAGCGGGTTCAGAGCAGCATATTAATAAGCCGTTTACTAAAAGTGAGCTATTGGAAGCGATTTATCGATACGTTTAACCGCCGATAATGTTTCTCAGTAAAAAATTATTGTTTGAATGAAATAAATACCCCCGATAAATTTATGTCTAGCAAAACTATTTTGGTCGTTGACGACTCTAAAACCGATTTTTTATATGTTAAGAATATTCTTGATCACGGCGGCTATAAGGTTGTCTATGCTCCCTCCGGAAAAGAAGGCGTAGAAGTGGCTAAGCAAATCAAGCCTGATTGCATATTGATGGACGTGGTCATGCCTGAGATGAACGGTTTTCAAGCTACTAGAGCGATTTCTCGCCAATTAGAAACTGCTGATATTCCTGTCTTGATGTTAAGTTCGAAGTCTCAGCAAACTGATCGCGTGTGGGCTGAACGTCAAGGCGCCATAGATTATGTGGTGAAACCGGCTAATCCTAAGCTATTGTTAAGTAAACTACGAGCATTACTAGGCTCCAATAAATAGTAGGCATTAGACTGTGCTAATGGCTTCAGTTACCAATGCGGCCAATCTGAGCTATCTAACTAGTTAGCCTTCATACACCAAAGCCATTCGAAAATGATGACAAATAACGCGCCATTTGAAGTATTGAACACCATTCGCGGCCAAGCCTTGGCTCTTGCTAAGCAAGGGCTGACTTACGCAACCCAATCAGCCGGTATAAAAAATATTGCTTACATTGTTAACGGTATTAATTACTATTGCGATGCGCAAGATATTAAAGAAGTGTCGACTTGTGACAATCTGATGGTGATGCCGCAGACCAAAAACTGGATGCGTGGTTTGGTTAATTCTAAAGGCGTGCTTTATTCTGTTACCGACTTGAGTTTATTTGCCGGCTATGGTCGTACGACCCAAGCGCAGCGAGGACATCTGCTGCTGCTGAACGAGGCGGGTCAGCAAAGTGCATTGTTAGTTAATCGAGTAATCGGTTTCAGATACTTTGAAGGTGCCAAAGAATTGGTGAATTTAGACGACAAGCAAGAGCTGCTTGATGGTCTTAGTTCTTACGTTGATAAAGGCTTTTATGCGGACGGCCAAGATTGGTTTCGCCTGAATGTTAGCAGCCTTCTTTCCTCAGAGAGGTTCAGAGAGGTCCAGTAGGTATCTTTTTTGATGTCTTCTGAGCGGTTCAAATCGTATAGTTTTGAGCAATAAAATAATATAGAAACAGGCCGTCAGATAAAAAGAGCGGTAACTAAAGTGCAATTGGAATAGGCGGAAATATGAGTAAACCGAAACAAGATTATCAAGACAGCGCTATCGAAAGTGAGGGTTTAGAAGGCTTACAAAATCTTTATGAAGATTCCGGCCTCAAAAATTTAGATCAACTAGACGACTTTGATCTTGAAGAGCCAGCGTTCACCGCCGCGGGTACCGATACAGCCAGTGGAAATGAAAAACTATGGTTGTTCCTAACACTAATCTCGTTTGTACTTGCGTTACTGTCAGTCTCGTTATTGGGTCCTGCGGTAAGTGATCAAAAGCAGCGCGCGGACGATAGCCTTGATGCTATTTCAAAAGTCAAATTGTCGAGTTTGGCAGCAACTCAGGCGATGACCGAAGTGGGTCGTTTTGAGCCCGTTGGTAAAGCAATAGAAAACGCTCAAGCATCTATTGATCGTTTGGCTAATGCTAATAGCGTTAGTGCCAAGTTGGCTAACATAATTTTCGCTAATAGCTCCCATGACTCAGAAGTGGCGGAGCTCTGGGCTGGCTATAAGGCCGCATCTGAGCAGTTCTTGGCGAATAAGCAAGACGTAACTGAGGTTAAAGAAAAACTGTTTGCGCTTAACGGTCGTTTGTCGCGAGCGGTTGGTGATTCGGTTGTGTTCGTAGAAGCAGTAGCAAAAGAAGGTCGTAATAAAGCCTCAGGAGCGGCCAAAGATAAGTACTTGTTTCTGACCTCTGAAGCGTCTAATTTAAATGGCATCTTGAGTCGTTTGAATGGCTCAAATCGAAATTATTTCAATAACGATAGCAATTTGGCTCAGCTGGCGGACCAGCAAAATGGACTTATGGTTCGTTTGCAAGAAACACTGAGTCGTATCGTCAGTAATTCGGCGGAGATCGTTGGTACTGCAGCTTCGCCATTGCGAGCGCAATACGCAGACCTAGAAGCTCGTGTGCTGGAAGTTGGTGATCGGGCAAGCGCCGTAAGCGAGGCCCGCGCCTCGCTTGGACAAATGAGCAGTCAAGGCATTGCCTTGTCAGATCGTATACAGGCCGCCAGCAATCAAGGTGGCACATTGCCGTTGGTAAGTAACCTCGTAACGATTCTTCCGCTGATTCTTGCTTTATTGGGGGCGTTAAGTTTATGGCGTTACAGCCAGGCACAAACGAGAGAGCTATTTCAACATGATGCGGGCTTAGAAGAAGCGCTAGCGGATCAACAAGAGTCTATTTTGAAACTTCTTGATGAGATGAGCGCTCTTGCTGATGGAGACCTAACAGTTGAGGCCGAGGTGACCGACCAAATCACTGGCGCAATTGCCGATTCGGTTAACTTCGCGGTAATCGAGATGCGCGAACTGGTCTCGCAAATTAATCGAGCGTCGATCGAGGTGGCTAATGAATCAGAGCAAGCGGTGAGTAATGCTCAGTCTGTTTCACAATCGAATATTACCCAGTCAGGTCAGATTTCCGAAGCGGCTGTATTAATGCAGCAGGTTTCTAACGGTATGCGCGAGATGTCAGAGCAGGCGAGTAGCTCCTCTGTGATGGCGACTGAATCGCTACTTGCTGCGTCGCAAGGTGCGCAGGCGGTACGCGATACGATTGAAGGAATGGACGACATGCGAGAGCAAATCCAAGATACTTCCAAGCGTATTAAACGACTGGGTGAATCCTCTCAGCGTATTGGCGACATCGTAGCGTTGATTGATGATATTGCAGAACAAACCAATATTTTGTCATTGAATGCGGCTATTCAGGCGTCAATGGCAGGTGAAGCTGGCCGAGGTTTCGCGGTAGTCGCGGATGAGGTGCAAAGCCTTGCCGAACGCTCTACTGAGGCAACCAAGAAAATCGGTGAGTTAGTAACAACTATTCAAAACGATACCAATGATGCCGTACTTTCAATGGAAAAAGCGACCCAACAAGTAGTTTCAGGCACCAAAGTTGCTGACTCCGCGGGTAAAGCACTGGCGGAAATCGAAAGTGTGTCTAAGCGATTGTCTGGCTTGGTAGAAGGTATTTCTAAAGGCTCGAATGAGCAGGCGGAAACTGTAATCAAAGTGTCCGAGAAGGTAGCCTTAGTAAGTGATTCATCGACCGATACGTCTCGTAAAGCGCAAGAGTCAGCGAACTCAATTTCTAAGTTATTAGAACTTGCAAAAGATCTTGAAACTTCGGTATCACGATTCAAGCTACCCCCTAGTTAAGTGGCATTGGCGACCAAATCAACACGACAATAAGACTTAAAAAACGAACGAGCACCGAGACCTGATATGTCCATCTATTCTAAAATAGACATTGAAACCTTTATGTGGATTAAAGGCGAAGTTGAGCTGACGCTCGACAGCGCCAGCGCTGAGCTATATAGCTTTGTAAGTACAGACAATAAAGAAAGCCTCTATGGGTTAAGTAATCACCTTCACCAAGTAGTGGGCTCACTGCAAATGCTTGAAATGAAGGCGCTATCTTCATTGATTATGGAGGCTGAACTATTGGTTGAAGATTACACTTTGGCCGATAGCAAAATAGGTAAGGCTAGTTTTGTTGTCTTGTTGGAGAGTGCGTTTTCAGCGCTTAAGGCTACATTCACTCGCATCCAGAGCGGCCTCCCAGAGAATCCGACTGACGTTGTCGAGTTAATCAACCAAATGCGTTTTTCTCGAGGCCTTAAAGGGGTCGAGATTTCGTCTCTGTTTTCGCCAATGATTGAAGTTTTCCCCGAAGTAAATTTTCATAAAGCGCTAAATGAAAAAGTCTATCGAGGCAGAGCGAAGGCTCTACATGTTTACTATCAGACCTTTTTATTGCAATGGTTGAGAGATAACGACCACTCGGCAATTGACAAACTTACGATGGTAATCGACAAGTTATTTCAAATGAGTGTGTTTGGCGCAGTTGCTCGTCTTTGGTGGGTTGCATCAGCGTATGCCGACTGCGTAAAACATAATGATTTCGGCAATAAGTCAGTACATAGCCTGATTTTTCGCCAACTCGATGACCGGCTTCGTGAGCTAGAGAATCATGGAGAGTCGGCACTGGTTCGAGACCCTGCTGATGAATTGATCAAGATCATGCTGTTCTATACCGGCGTCGGAGAAAAGCGCACTGAGCGAATGGATGAAATTAGTGACGCGTTTAAGCTGCATGAATACTTCCCCGCTCTAAAGTTAGACGACGACTCTGTTGATTTTAATCAACTTGAAGCTAATCTTACTGAGCTGAAAAATAATGGAGATTTGCCTCTCACCATAATTCGACAGCTAGTTACCAGTTATTTCGAAACTGAACAGCTCGATAGTAGCGGCTTAGTTGATGCGTTGGCACAGTTAGAGATATTAGAAAAAGCAACAGAGAAAGAAGATGCTGGCATCGTCTATGAAGTTTCAGCACAAGCGGCCGAAGTAATTCGTGGTTTGCGCCGAGGCCTAATCCAACGCGACGAAGACACGGGGTTTCATCTTGCTTCTGCATTGATGTTTATTGAAAGCAGCATTCAGAATCCAAGTGATGTTGATGGCTTTTGGTTGCAAAGTGGCAAGCTAAAGCGTCAAGCGCTTATCGCGCTGAATAATCAAGAAGAATTGACTGATGCCTTGGACGGTACACATTTATCAGGTAGCGAACGTCAGGCACTACTAGACGTAGTCGCTACCGAGGTTGAAGAAAACCTAAAAGATATCGAGGCAAAGTTAGAAGAATTTAGCGCTGACATATCAAAGACTGAAATTTTAAACGGTATCGACGGTAAAATTCGCCAAGTTCGCGGTGCATTACAAGTTTTAGGCGAGCAAAAAGTAGGATTGCTACTTAAAATGGCCGAGGAGCAGTTTGTAGCACTAGAGAATGGTAAGGTTGAGCCTAGTGCTGAGCTTAATGAAGCGTTGGCGGTTTCGATCGGTACCATGGAAGAGTATGTCAAAGGTTTACAAAATAAACGAAGCGGCATGGACTATCTGCTCGATAGAAGTATAACTGACCTTGAAGTCGCTATTGGCAAGACGGTATCACGTGATGACGTTGAGGACTTACTTGATGGGGCATCTGATTCTCTGTTCTCTTGGTTGGCCAATCAATCTGACCTTGCCTTGTTTACTAATCTGAAGTCGAGCTTGCGAGATCTAACCACGCTAGCCAGAAAGACCAAGCTGTCTGAGATTGAGCACTTAGTCAAAGAGCAAGATAGATTAGTCGATGTAATTTCTCAAGAACCGGCTTTTTTGACCGATAACATCACCAATAGTTTACAAAACAATATGGCCACCATCACAGAGCAGATAATAACGCTCTATGGTACTGAAGAGACTGCCGAAGAAATTCAGCAAGACGCTGACCAAGCGTATAAGCGATCGGCAATCGAATCTGACCAAGACGAGGTGTCGGTGCGTTTCCATGACAATATGGATATTGCTGAACTGGGCGATGACGTCGTAGATCAAATACATGAAGCAGAACTTATTATTGAACATGTTTCGTCGACTGAAATCGCTAAGCAACATGCTGCAGGCCACAAACAAACAGTTATTGTTGACGAGGTGATTTTTGACGTATTTCTAGAAGAGAGTGTTGACGTTCTTAAAGAAGCAAACGCTCAGTACCTAATATGCAAAGCAGACACTGATGACCGCAATACAATTCGAAAGCTTAGGCGATCTTTTCACACGCTTAAGGGTAGCGCTAAAATGGTCGGTCTTGAAGGCGTTGCCGAAATCGCTTGGTTAAGTGAGTCTCTGTTTAACTACGTTCTCGATACCGAGAAACCACTTAGCGCCGGCACGTTGAGCTTCGCACGAGACGCTCTCGATGAATTTCAATCTCAGCTAGATGATCGTTACGCAAAACAACATCTGATAGATACTACTGAATGGGGGCGTAAGACCGACTTAATAAGCTCCGGCGGCGACGAAGCTCTGAATCAAGTCTCGGCGCCTGAAGCTTCAGCAGAAGACGTTCGCGCTGAAGAAGATGTGCTTGAATTTGAACCCAAAGAGAATATTGAAGCCCCATCAGTGGATAATATTCAAATTTTAGATCTTCCAAGCTCCTCTGAGGCTGCACCGCTTGCGATTGAAATCGATGACTATGAACTCGATGATGTTGAAATAGACCAAGTCGACCGAGAAGTTTTGGACGTTTATAAGTCAACTGCTGATAAGGAGTTAGGTGACGCTTTAGAGGTTGACGCGCTTGATGCTGAGGCGACCGAGAAGAAGGCTGTTGAGTCAATTTCGGAACATTCGGACTTAGCTGGTGACCATAATTTTGACCAGCAGGACAGCGATTTAGAGGCCCAAAATGTCGCTGACTCTTTAGTGAATGACCCCGAGACTCGAGCGATCTTTGTCCAAGAGGCTCACGCAAATCTGAATCAGATGGCCGAGGAACTTGGTAAAGGCGAAATTTCATTCGGTGGTGATAAAGCACTATCTATCTCTATACACACGCTGTTAGGAAATTCTCGCACCCTCGGTATAACGGTTGTTTCCGCTGCTTACCAAAGCGCTGAAAACTTATGTGAGGCTAAGGCTGAGAATGGCACCACTATTACGGCTAGTGAGCATGACTTGCTCACTAGCTTGTTAGAAAAAAGTCGTGACGGCTTTAATTCGCCGTTGAATAGCTATCCCTACTATCAATGGGAGAAGAGCGAGTTCACAAAAATTCAAAGTGGCTTGGACGAAGCCGCACAGGTAGAGATCGAAGCGCTAGCTCTGGCTCGAAGCCAAGCGTTAAGCAGCGAGCCGTTGTCGAAGCTAGATAACGAGGTTGAAGGTGATTTAGGCTTAATTGAACTTGATGACGAATTAGTCCCTGGCTTCGAAGCATTAAACGGTGATGATACCTTCACTCAAGATGTATTGACCTTTGATGGTCTTGAGAGTGATCTAGAAACTGATGACATCATCGTGCTTGAAATGACGGATGACAAGCATAGTCATTTTGAGCTATCTAGCATTGATGACCAACAAACGGTTGATGAGGTTACGACTGACGAGCCTGTCAAAGTTTCTAATAGTAGTGCTGAAAGAGTCGCTGCAGTTTTCGAAGACTTTGATCCGATTGATGACCTTATCGATGGCATCGACTTAGAGGCTGAGGTCGCCGCTGCAAGCGACGATGACTTGAGCGGTTTTGAAGCCTCTTTGTCAGCGTTTAAACAGGCAAAATACTTAGAGCCGGATACTGTCGAGCTTGATACGATACGAGCTGACAGTCTGATTCCAGATAACCTAACTAATCTGCTAGCCGATGATCTTCTCTCGGTGGAGTCAGAGAGTCTGTTGGAGTTATCCGACTCGCTAGATCAAGACCGACCAGAACAAGAAACGAAACTAGAAACAGTTGTAGCGACAATAGTCGAGGACGATAGCGATGGTGTTAGCGAGGAACTGAGAGACATCTTCGTTGAAGAGCTTCGCGGTTTACATCATGAGCTCGATGATGAAGTGGCGAAACTGTCCAACCTAGGTGAGATGGGTCCAGCAATGGCAAAGGTAATGCGCCACTTACACACCATAAAAGGCAGTTCGTTAACGGCGGAGGCAAATGCGCTGGGCGATCTAACTCACCATACCGAGAGTTTTTTAGAGAGTAATTTCGTTCGTAATGAAGGTGATCTTCGTGGAGTTCGGAAGACTCTTGAGCTTTATGTCGATGCGGTTGATTCTGCCTCGAAAGCCTATCAAACTAATAACCAGTTTGAGGCATCGGCTGAACTCCTGACTAAGTTAGGTGTGGCTGCCGAGACTGAAATTGATCAAACAGCCGCATTAGCCGAGATCGCTCAAGCTTCAAAAGAAACTGAACCAGATACGCAGGTTGTAGATAAGCTTAGCAGTATCGATATCAGCGAGGGTTTAATTCGAATTGCCGAGCAATTGGACGATATTAATGCTAACTGGAAGTCAGTAAAAGGGTGGAAAAAAGTTGGCCCGCAGATGCTAGACCAATGTGTTGCTCTGAATGACTTGGCCGAAGTTAGTGGTGGATCACTTGATGACATCACCACTCTTGTTAACCGAGCTCAGGCCTATATCGAACACGTTTCTATTACCAAGGCTGCTGAGTTTAAAAGTGCCAAAGCACTTCTAGAAGAGTCCTTTGACGTAATTATTACCGGCAGTAGTGAATTGGTCAGTGGCGCATCGGTTGACGATTACTCCGAATTAATGAAACAGTTATCGGTCGATACGAGTTTTCTAGGCAGTCACGCTAAAGCTAAGTCAGATTTTGGTCGCGCCGAGGTAGAGCCGCTAGCATCAATTGTCGAAGCGGCTATCTTTTTGCCAGGTTCTACAGCGGTCAGTACCGTCGAGCAAAAAGATATTAATAGGCAAGAGCAAGCCGTGCGTGATCGAGCTGCAGCTCTAAGAATCAGAACTGACACACTAGATTCATTGACAAATTTTGTTGGTGATGCGAGCATGAATCGCTCGCAAATGCGTGAAGATGTAACAACGGTTAAGTCTGTTGTTGAAGAGCTCTATAGCAATGTTCAGCGATTCAATAAGCAGCTTCGAGAGCTCGAGATTGAGGCCGATAGTAAAATTACTTCACGTACCAATCAAAGCCTAAATGCCGAACGAGGCGATGAATTTGATCCTCTCGAGCTCGATAGATATACCAAGTTGCAGCAGCTGTCACGAGGTCTAGCTGAAAATTTAGATGAGTTAGGCGGCATTCAAAATAGCTTAAGTAAATTTGTTTACAAAGCTGAGACATCTCTGCAGAAACAAGAGCGTTTAAATCGAGAACTGCAAGATGAAATTATGCAGGTGCGTTTGGTGTCATTTGGCGGTATTGGGGCTCAGCTGCGTCAAGTTGTGCGTCGGACGGGTCGCGAGCTAAATAAAGACGTTGAGCTAGAAATAGTTGGCGCCGACGTGCGTTTGGACAAAACTATCCTAGATGGTGTGGTTCCTGCTTTAGAACACATGCTTCGCAACTCGGTTGACCACGGCATTGAAGCGCCTGTAGGCCGTAAAAAATCGGGCAAGGCTAAAGTTGGCCAGGTCACCGTAGAATGTCGTCAGGTAGCCCGAGAAATTATTATTTCAGTGCGTGACGATGGTGTTGGTCTAGATTTACAAAAAATTAGAAGCAAAGCGATCGATGATAAACTCCTGACTGAAGATCAGCCGCTAAACCCTGAAGATATGTTGATGTATATCTCCCAAAAAGGTTTTAGTACGGCCTCAAAACTGACTCAAACCTCAGGTCGTGGCGTTGGCATGGATGTGGTGCAATCAACGCTACGCAGCATGAGCGGCAGTATCGCTTATGATGTCGATAACAAGAGTATTGGCTCACATTTTATTATTCGCCTGCCAATTTCACTTGCGGTCTCGAGTGCCATGTTTGTGAATTCTGGTGCAGAAACGTTTGCTATTTCGGCTCGTACCATCGAGCGAATTATTAATGTCGATGCGGATGAACTTATTGGGCATTTGAAAAGCGAAAAACCAAAAATGGATATTGCCGGTCAGAGTTATGCCCTAATTGACTTGGCAGACTACTTGGGGTACGACACCAAGCTGCTGATGCAGAGTGGTAAGCAGTCGGTAATATTGGTTAATGCTGGCGTGCAAAACATTGCTGTGATTGTCGAAACGCTGCTTGGTACTCAAGAAATTGTGGTCAAAAGCTTAGGCGATCACTTAGGTCGAATCCCTATCTACGCGGGCGCGACGATTCGAGCCGATGGTTCGGTAGTGCTTTTGTTAGATTTGGTGGGTATTTCTTACTACGAATCTTTGGTTTCGATCCCAGATCAGAATTCGACTATTTCCCAAACTATTCCAACCGTTATGGTAGTTGATGATTCGCTTACAGTACGCAAATCTGCTGAGCGCGATATCACTGGCTTAGGTATTAATTCTGTGCTTGCTAAAGACGGCCTGGATGCGCAAATTCAATTGAACCAAGAAATTCCAGATATGATTCTATTGGATATTGAGATGCCCCGTATGGACGGTTTTGAACTACTGGAATGGGTTAAATCGGTCGATAAACTGAAGCATGTGCCAGTGGTGATGGTTTCATCCCGCGCTACAGAGAAGTATATAAGTAAAGCCACAGCCTTAGGTTGCAGTGCTTTTCTAGGTAAACCATATCTATTAGAGAGTTTGGTGCAGGTATTTAACCAGCATTTAAAGCTGGACGCTCCGATTGAACTAACTTCGTAGCAAAACACTGCAACAATAACAAGAGAAACGACGCAGACATATGAGTACTCAAACACTAGATTGTTATATTTTGCATTCGGCTAAAATACCTTTGTTGTTGCCGGTTGAAACCATTTCAGAAGTGGTTGCAAAGCCTCAAATTGAGTTACTAGCAAATGCTCCTGCGAGTTGGATGAAGGGTCATGTTAATTGGCGCAATCAGCGGCTACCTGTACTGTCTTATGCCGGCTTGCACGATGCTAAATCTAAGGATAAGAGCGCATCGGCAAAGGACTCTCTACTTGTTGTCTTAAACCCAATTCCCAAAGCAGCAAGAAAAACCTATGCAGGTTTGTTTTGCCATGGTGAAGTAAAACGCATTACGGTAGAGCCCGACCTAGAGTTTGGTGAGTTGCCTGAAGGTATGGACAAACGTTATGTCGAAGCGGTGGTGAAAATTGGTGATACGGCTTTCATAGTGCCTAAATTAGTCGCGCTTGGCGTGGCTTTCTCCTACTTCTAATTGTCTACCAAGCTGTTTAAATATTAGCCTTTGATATCATTTTTTTCCAACCTGACGATTATGCTTATCCCTATGCTGGGAAACCCGCGTTGCGTCGTTTTTTATGCGATTGGCCGTTCACGTAGTCTCTTTTTTTTTGCTAATTAGCTTAATCACTTAGTTTTCGTAAGCAAAGGACGCCGAGTCTTACAAAAAAGTACATATTTCTGCCCTCATTCGAGGAATCAATATTCAAATTTGTTATATTACGGCCTGTTCATAGGCGTGGTGTGTGTCGGCCTGTTTTGGCTAGACGGCACTGGTCTAATTTTCCAAATTTTTGCTCCAGGAGCTTTCTTCATGTCTTCGACAAATCGCCAACAACTCGCAAACGCAATTCGCGTGCTCAGCGCCGACGCAGTTCAACAAGCTAATTCCGGCCATCCTGGAGCACCTATGGGGATGGCGGATATTGCCGAAGTTTTATGGAATGATTTTTTACGTCATAATCCGAGAAATCCTAACTGGCATAATCGCGATAGATTTGTTTTGTCTAATGGCCATGGGTCGATGCTTATCTACTCTCTTCTTCATCTCTCTGGCTACGGCATTAGCGCCGCAGACTTAAAGAGTTTTCGTCAACTTCATTCAAACACCCCGGGTCATCCCGAATACGGTTACACGCCCGGAGTAGAAACGACAACTGGCCCGTTAGGTCAAGGCGTTGCTAATGCAGTTGGTATGGCTATTGCTGAGAAAACGTTGGCGGCACAGTTCAATACTACCAAGCATACGATCGTTGACCATAATACCTATGTGTTTATGGGTGACGGCTGCATGATGGAAGGCATCTCTCATGAGACTTGCTCCTTAGCAGGCACCCTTGGTCTGGGTAAGCTTGTGGCTTTCTGGGATGACAACGGTATCTCGATTGATGGCGAAGTTGAGGGTTGGTTTACGGACGACACGCCTGCTCGATTTGAAGCCTACGGCTGGCATGTAATAGCGGATGTCGACGGTCATGATGCCGAGGCTTTGCACGCCGCTATAATCGCAGCCAGAGCGGAGACATCCAAACCTACTTTAGTCTGTTGTAAAACCGTGATTGGTAAGGGTTCGCCAAATAAGGAAGGCTCTGAAAACTGTCATGGCTCGCCGTTAGGTGCTGACGAAGTCACCTTAATGCGAGAGCGTCTAGGTTGGGATGCGGCTCCGTTTGAGGTGCCCGCTGACATAAAATCTGCTTGGGATGGTAGCGGCAAAGGGGCCGCAGCTGAGCAAGTGTGGCAAGCTACCTATGATGCATACCAAGCGGAAAATCCAGCTCAGGCGGCTGAATTCTCTCGCCGCATGGGCGCCGAACTACCCGCTAACTGGGCCACTGAATCGGCCAAGTTAGTCGTCGAAGCTGACCATGCTGCGCAGACTATAGCAACCCGAAAAGCGAGTTTAAATTCGTTGAATCAATTAGGGCCGCTGCTGCCGGAATTGATCGGCGGTTCAGCCGATTTGGCTGGATCCAACTATACTATTTGGGATGGCTCAAAAGGAATAAGTGCCGATGATGCATCGGGCAACTATTTATACTTTGGTGTGCGCGAGTTTGCGATGGCCGCAATTTCAAATGGTATTGCTTTACATGGCGGTTTTAAGGCCTATGGAGGTACCTTCTTGGTGTTTGCTGATTATATGCGCAATGGTATGCGGATGTCAGCATTGATGAAGCAGCCAGTCATCTATGTCTTAACCCATGACTCAATTGGCCTGGGCGAAGACGGCCCAACCCATCAGCCCGTTGAGCACGTAGCCAGCTTGCGCTTGATTCCAAATATGTCATTATGGCGTCCATGTGATGCCGTCGAGTCTTTGGTGGCTTGGAAATTGGCGATCGAAGCGCAAGACAAACCGAGTAGCTTGGTTTTTTCACGTCAAAACCTACCTCATCAAGTGCGTGATTCACAGCAGTTAGCTAATATTGAAAAAGGTGGGTACGTATTAAAGGATTGTGAAGGTACGGCTGACATTATTTTGATTGCAACAGGGTCAGAAGTCGCTCTGGCGATGGACGCCTCTATTGTGCTGGCAAAAGAAGGAAAGGCTGTTCGCGTCGTATCAATGCCTTCGACCGATTTCTTCGATGCCCAAGATGCAGCTTATAAAGAGGCCGTTCTCCCAATGTCGGTCACCAAGCGCGTTGCCTTAGAAGCCGGTATTAGTGATTACTGGTACAAATATGTTGGTCTTCAAGGTGCCGTTATCGGGATGACAAGCTTTGGTGAATCGGCTCCTGCTGATCGGTTATTTGAGCATTTTGGTTTTACTGTCGAGAACGTAGTTGCCACAGTCAATAAGCTGTCACTAACTGAATAGTCAGCCTAAATGAATATACTTCGTATGCAAGACCTAGACCTCGTGGGAAAACGAGTTCTAATTCGTCAAGATTTGAACGTGCCTATTAGTGATGGAGAGGTAAGCAACGATGCTCGCATCCGTGCGTCGCTTGCAACCATTACCTTGGCGCTTGAAATGGGCGCCAAGGTAATGGTGATGTCTCATCTTGGGCGGCCTGTTGAAGGCCAGCCGGACGAGACTTTATCTCTGCTTCCTATCGCAATACGTTTGAGTGAGCACTTAGCTAGGGAGGTGCGTCTCGAAAAAAATTGGCTCGATGGTATTGAGTTAAGTAATGGTGAAATCGTTTTATGCGAAAATGTTCGTTTTAATATCGGTGAAAAAGCGGACGACGAATCTTTAGCAAAGATTATGGCAGGCTTGTGCGACGTATTTGTAATGGACGCATTCGGCACAGCTCACAGAGCACAAGCATCCACCCATGGGGTGGCTAAATTTGCGCCAATAGCTTGTGCTGGACCGTTAATGAGTAATGAGCTTATGGCGCTAAGCAAAGCCTTGCATCAGCCAGCTAGGCCTATTATCGCAATTGTTGGTGGCTCTAAAGTGTCTACAAAACTGACAGTGCTTGATGCGCTTTCTGAAAAGGTTGACCAACTAATTGTTGGTGGTGGCATTGCTAACACCTTTATTGCAGCGGCGGGCCATGAGGTTGGTAAATCATTATGTGAGCATGATTTAATCGATCAGGCTAATGACCTTACGATCAAAGCGCAACGAACCAAAGGTGACATACCATTACCTATTGATGTCGTTTGTGGAAAACAGTTCTCGAAAGACGCAGAGGCAGTTATCAAGTCGGTAAGTGAAGTAGACACTGACGATATGATTTTTGATATAGGCCCGCAGACAGCGGAGCAATTTTCAGCATTACTAAAAGGTGCTGGTACTATCGTCTGGAATGGCCCGGTTGGAGTGTTTGAATTTGATCAATTTGGCAGCGGAACCAAAGCTCTTGCACATGCTATTGCAGATTCATCGGCATTTTCGATTGCCGGCGGGGGTGACACGGTTGCGGCAATTGATAAGTATGGGGTGTCTGCCGATATTTCTTATATATCGACCGGCGGAGGTGCATTTTTGGAGTTTCTTGAAGGCAAAACTTTGCCTGCGGTTAGTATTTTAGAGAAGCGAGCCGCGGAACAATAAAGCCAATCGTAGTCGGATTGTTAGAAAGAAAACTTAAATTAATTATTAGATTGTGTCGATATGTGATGAATTATCAGTAATTTGATCAGATAAGGACCTTTGTCGTATTGCTTATGATGCTGTGGTGGTTCAAACTAAATCTATACGAAGGCTAAAGGTGCGGCAGGGTAAGTGCAAATACAAGGTTAGCCGGTTTGCAGTGGTTAGCACGTAGCAAGCATTGTTGTTTGTTCGCGTGCAGGTTGAGTGATTAGCCCGCTCTAGGCGAAGCTAAACAGGGTGAAGTATAGAAATGGGGGATACTCATGAGGCGATGTCTCACTGAGAATAGCAGTTTTAAGGGACTTGCCCTTTCAAATTATTCTAAATCTAGAGTTGTTAATATTGGTCGATTGATGGTTGGCTTATTGTCATCATCACTTATATTGGCTAGCGTAATAGGCTCTGATGCTAATGCTTTGGGGGTTGGTGCCGCCAAAGCGAACTCGTACATTGGTGAGCCTCTGTCGGTTAGCGTGCCGCTATTTAATGTGGTTGATCCTAACTCTCTAAGTATTAATTTAACGTCCAAGCAGTTTGACGCTGATGGCGCAAGTTCAGTGTCGGCTAAGCTTGATCGATCAAACTCTCAGTTGTCGGTGAAGTTAACTTCTGATTCGGTTGTTAATGAGCCATATTTAACCTTCACACTCAGTTTGGTCGATAACAATGCTGAGTTCAGTAAAGAATTTAATGTGTTAATGGATTTGCCAGCGGCTAGTCGTGGCAACACAATACTGGCCAAGGGTCTTAGTGTTAATAGTAATTCAAGTAGTAGTTTCACAAGCGCCCCGTTTCAAACCGTCGACCAGTACCGCACTAGTTCAAAGACCAGCAATGTAATGGGCCCTTACGATACGGCTCAGGCTGGCCAAATTGCCAATCAATTTGGCGCTGTTTTAGACGGTCAATCATTATGGCGTGTTGCTCGGCGGATCAATGCTGCCATGGGCGCTTCAAGAAACCAGATGATGTGGGGCCTGTATCAGGCTAATCCAGATGCGTTCTCGAGTAGGTCAATTAGTAGCTTAAAAGCTGGCTCTTATCTGACTATTCCGGACCAGTCTGTAGTTAAAAGTTTAACTGATTCCCAAGCAAAAATTAAGATAGCGGCGACCGAAGCACATCAGCAATCTCAGGCTCCAGCCAGTAGTTCACAGTCTGTAGCGAATACCTATAGCTCAGCTGTTGAGTTTGGTGTGGATGGCAATATTGAATCCGCTACTCAAATATCATCAAATGACGCTAGAGCGAGTGACCCTAATAACTCAGTTGACCAACCCAGCGATGTTGATGCAGCTGCGTCACCATTTCAAGTCACGGGTATTGGTACAGCCGCTGTGAATGCCGCTGAAGCGGATCAGTCCTCGCAGCAGATTATTACCTCCCTAACTCAGACCGTCGGCAATCTTTCACAGCAATTATCCCGTAAAGATCAGAAAATTGATTTTTTAGAAAAGCAAGTATCGATACTTAAGGACTATATTGGTGATGAAACTATGGGCCAACCGCTAGCGTTAGATCCAGTTCCGCCGGAACCGTCAAATGTTGATCAGAATACCCCAGCAGCGGTAGTTAACCCAGATGTAGCGACAGCGTCTCCAAGCCCAACACCTGTTTGGCAGTGGGCTCTATTGTGCTTATTAGCCTTAGCTGGCGTGGCTAATTTTATGCGTGATCGCCTATACGCCCTAGGGCAGTCGCTGAATCTATTTGGCTCCAACGACCAAGTTGAGTTCGATAGTTTGACCGAGCAAGACTTTAGCGATAATTACGTTGAGGTTCATCAAGAGCCTAAGCTCGAGCCATCTCAGACTATAAACAAAAAAGACTATTCAGTATTGAGCGCTGTAGCAAAGACTCAAGCCGAGAAAGACATGGTGGAGGGTATTTCATATCTGGACTTATCTGATGATGGTTCTTATCAAGAAAACCACGTATTAGAACTTGAACCTCAGGAAATAGTTGTAGATGCAGAAGACCTTAGTTTTGATCAACGATTTGAGCAGTTGCTAGCCGAAGAAGATTTCGAGTTTGCGCTAGAGTTGCTGAATTTTGCGCGGCACAATGAAATTAATGACGAACGTTATCATTGTGAGCGATTGCATTTGTTTCAAAAAAAGAGCGATGACGACGGGTTTTATCAGTATTACTATGAGATAGAGTCTCAGATTCCTTCATTTTCGCCGAACCTACAAACACAGATTTCACAGCTTGTTGTGCAGTTGGCTCACCAATAATTTTATTGGGCAACGTTAGCTATGACTGCTTTTTCGCCCATTATTGGCATTGAACCTAAGCTCTTAATTTTAGGCTCTATGCCAAGTCAAATATCACTTCGCGACAATCAGTATTATGCTAACCCGCGCAATGCATTTTGGTGGATCATGTCGAAGTTATTCACGTTTGAATTTAGCATTGGCTATCGCCAGCGAAGCTTGGCATTGCAAAACGAGGGTGTGGCTGTGTGGGATGTTTTACACGATTGTGAGCGAAAAGGCAGTCTGGACAGTGCCATTGTCAAAGCTTCTGAGCAGTCAAATGACTTCGACCGCCTATTCAGTAGTTACCCAAGTATTTCTAAAGTAATTTTCAATGGTGCCGCCGCCGAGACCATTTTCACTCGACACAATGGACCACTTATTCAGACTGTAGCGCAAACAAGGCCCGAGTTTCGATGGCATCGATGCCCATCGACAAGCCCAGCGCATGCAAGCGTCAGTAAGCATGATAAACTCGAAGCTTGGCGATATTGCCTTCTTTAACTCCTGATTCGATGAGCCTGATAAGCAATGCAAGATGATAAGCCGTTTTGGCAGATTAAAACTCTATTTGAGATGACGCCCAAGGAGTGGGAAAGTGTTTGTGATGGTTGTGCAAAATGTTGTTTGACCCAGCTTCATGATGAAGATAGCGAGCAATTGGTGTTTACCGATGTAGCTTGCGATTTGCTCGATGACCAGACCTGTCGATGCACCGACTATAGTAATCGCTCGGTAAGGGTGCCCAGCTGTGTGACCATGAATAAAAGTAACGTTGAAGACTCTGCCTCATTTGCGCCACCAAGTTGTGCCTATCGCTTATTACTGGAAGGTGAAGAATTACCGAGCTGGCACCACCTAAATTCGGCTGATAGCGAGAGCGTTCATCAGCAAGGACAGTCTGTTCGTCATCGTGTTCGGTTTCAACGCGAGATCAATGAGGACGATATTCAGGATTATATTGTCGATTGGCCCGCGAATAAGGGGTAGTGTTGACCAATGAATGCAATACAAGTGCAACATTAGTGGTAATTGCTCAATGCTAGTCTCAATGACTAAAGCATGATGTATACTCTTGCTTCGATTGATAGGTAAGTCACTAGATGTAAAACGACTTAATATTTGAAGTTATTGGTATGCATTGGTGCTTGTGAATAATAAACAGTAGATCCGTTTGGAGCGATACAAGTGATTGCAGCACGTTCGTATTGGATAGGTTTAATTGGCTGTGGCACATTATTGGCTATTGCTTATTTTTATTTTCAGCAAAAACTCGGCTTGGCGCCATGTCCGCTGTGCATGTTTCAGCGCTTTGCCTTAGTTAGTGTTGCATTCTTTTGCATAATAGGGATCATATTTAACCCTAGAAAATTTGGCTCTAAGCTGCTTGCTTTTGGCGCGACGATTTCTTCGCTTATCGGCTTATTGATTGCTGGTCGACAAGTTTGGCTACAACACCTTCCTGCAGATAAAGTGCCTGAATGTGGTCCAGATTTATCTTACATGCTTGAAATGAACCCTCTTTTTGATGTTATTCAAAGAGTGTTGGCTGGCAGTGGGGAATGCGCCGAGGTTCAATGGACTCTGATGAGTTTTAGTATGCCGGAATGGATGATGTTGGTATTTGGTTTCATGCTGTTATTTTGTATTCGGCTGTTACTCCGTAAAGAGCGCAACTATTTTTCCGGTGCCCTCGGTCGCTAGCGTAATTTTTTTGGTGCCCTCGGGGTTTCCCCGCTAACGTAACTTCAAGGGTACCCCCAGTAACTAATGTAGTTCCTTCTGGGTGTATAAACTACTAAGGCCATTTCGATGTAGTCTACCGTCGTATATTATTCTCTCAAAAGAGCTTGACCGCCAACATATCGTTGCTAATCAGCCAAAGAAAATTGCTGCTTGCAATTAGTAAGTGACCATTTTGGTATTCCTGCAGTACTGGAAATACAGAAAGTTGGCTTATGTCTGTATTAGTCTTTCAATATGAGGTTTAGCCAAGCTAATTTTTACTGGTCCAGCCGGCTTTTAGCTATAAACCTCGTTTCTTTAGTTAATATCTCGATTGGCCGCAAACTCTGCCTTGCAGCTCATTTCTAGGCTGTTACACTATCGATATTGTGCGGTTAGCGTGTGTAGATTCACAAGCTGGCTGATGTTTGAAAACCGATAAATTGCTAGTTTGCCTTGTGAAACTTTATAACACCGAAACCAAAACCAAAACCGAATTTGTCCCGATAGACCCCAGTAATGTGACGGTATATGTCTGTGGTCCGACTGTTTGGAATCATGCGCATATAGGCAACTATCGCCCGCCAGTGGTGTTTGATATTCTGACGCGCGTGTTGCGGTCACAGTTTCAAGGTCTTACATATGCTCGTAATATTACCGATATTGACGATAAAATAAATAAGGCTGCTGCTGAACAGGATGTCGATATTTCGGTAATCTCGGAGCGCTATACCGAGTTTTTTCATCAAGGCTTAGAGGCTCTAGGTGTTTTGCCTCCTGATGTTGAGCCCAAGGTTACCGATCATATGCAAGAAATTCACAACAAGATTCAAGTCTTGATTGATGGCGGTCACGCGTATGAAGCCGACGGTCACGTGCTGTTTGATGTGCCTTCATATGCTGGCTACGGTGAGTTATCTAGACGCGATCCAGACGAATTATTGGCGGGCGCACGTATTGACGTCGCTTCGTATAAGAAAAATGATGGTGATTTCGTGCTTTGGAAGCCATCCTCTGAAGAGCAGCCCGGTTGGGACAGCCCTTGGGGTCGGGGGCGACCAGGTTGGCATATAGAATGTACAGCTATGGCGGCCGCCCACCTCGGCGAGACCATTGATATTCATGGTGGTGGCCATGATCTAGTATTTCCACACCATGAAAATGAGCGTGCGCAGAGTTTCTGTGCGCATGGGTTAAAATTTGTTAATCATTGGATGCACAATGGTTTTGTAAACGTTAACAAAGAGAAAATGTCGAAGTCGATAGGTAATGTCTTGCTGGTCCGTGACCTGCTCGAGCAAACCAGCGGTGAGGCAATTCGCTACGTGTTACTATCAACTCATTATCGTGCCCCCTTGGAGTGGAATGACAAGGTCTTGCAGCAAGCGAATAATAGCTTAGACCGTTTTTACGGAGCACTTCGTAAAATGTCGCATATCAAAGTACCCGGTGATATTGGTGACCAGAAGAGCAAAGGTTTTGTTGATGCAATGCTAGATGATCTCAATGTGCCCAAAGCTATGGCCGAACTATTCGTGTTAGTTAAGCAAGCTAACACGACCGATTCCGAGAGCGAGTTAATTAAGATTAAAGCGTCACTTTTACAAAGTGGCGAGTGGTTAGGATTGTTTCAACAAGATCCTGATGCGTGGTTTTCGAGCGGCGCAGAAGGTGTTGATGGCGAACAAATTGACGCTCTCATTGCTGAGCGATTACAAGCCAAAGCGGATAAGAATTGGGAACGAGCAGACCAAATTAGAGATTTTTTGTCAGATAATAAAATAGTCGTTGAAGATGGTGCTAATGGCACCACTTGGCGTGTAGAGAAGTAACATTATGAGTGATAATAGCCAAATACAGCCTGAGCCAATTAGCAAAATAAGGCCCGAGCCCATTAGTCAAATACAGTCTGAGCTAGTTGAAGAGTTCGCAATGTTTGAAGATTGGATGTCTCGTTATGAGCACGTCATCGATCTCGGTCGCCAATTACCAGAATTTGCCGAAGAGTGGAAAACTGACCGCAATAAAATTCAAGGCTGCCAATCGCAGGTATGGTTAAACATGGAAATGCGTGACGGCAAAATGCACATCGACGGTACCAGTGATGCATCGATTGTTGCCGGCTTAGTCGCAATTGCCCTGCGCGTATATTCTGACCAAGCACCTCAAGATATTTTAGATACGAAACCCGACTTTATTAATGATATTGGCTTTAACGACCATTTAAGTCCAACCAGAAGCAATGGCCTGCATTCTATGCTTCGCAGCATCTATCAGAAGGCTGGTCAGAATCTAGTCTCTTAGGTCTTAATTGTTACATTTATTAAGTTTTAGGCGCAAAGCAAACTAGGTGATCGGCATCGATCGATAAGCCGATAGTATCGCCAACCTCGTAATCATCATGGCTAGAAACGAGGCTCATTAAGGTATCTTCTGCTGGCGTCACAATTGTATAAAGCGTCTGTGCGCCCTTGAATGCTTTTCGAGTTACCTTGCCACGTATTGGGCTTTCAGTATCGCATTTCACGTCATCTGGGCGAAGCAAGACGTCTACCTCAGGGCCAACACTGTCAATGTTGATAATTTCGCCTTTAATTTCACCGAAACTAGTGATGACAGTATTGTCTCCAATCAGCTGCCCTTTAACGAAAATACCTTCGCCAATAAAGTTCGCAACAAAGCGACTATTCGGTGCGTGGTAAAGGTTAAATGAACTGTCCCACTGGACTAATTTACCTTCAGACATTACACCGATTTGATCGCCTAAAGCGAATGCATCATGTTGGTCATGGGTCACCATAATTGCAGTGATGCCAAGCTCTTTTAACAAAATTCGTACTTCATAGCCTAAGCTTTCACGTAACTCGGTATCGAGATTTGAGAAAGGCTCATCCATTAGTAGTAACTTAGGTTGAGTTGCGATGGCCCTAGCCAGTGCGACTCTTTGGCTCTGACCGCCGGATAGCTCATGTGGATATTGGCCGCGATAGTCTCGCATACCAACTAATTCAAGTAGGCTTGCTACTCTAGCATCACGATCCTTAAGGGTCAGCTTGCTGAGACCAAAGCCCACGTTTTCAGCAATGCTAAGGTGTGGAAATAGCGCATGGTCTTGGAATACCATGCCAACGCTTCGTTTTTCAGGCGCTAGTGTTCGGCCTAATTTCGAAATAAACTGACCAGCAAGTTCAATAGTGCCTGCCTGTAAATCTTGAAAACCACTGATAGCACGTAAAATAGTTGTTTTACCGCAGCCGCTCGGTCCTAGCAGGCAGCCGAGCTCGCCCTCGCTAAGTACAAAGCTGACATCATCGACGATCGGAGCCGCGTTTTCATACGCGGCCTTAATGTTGTTAATTTTAAGAAATTTATCAGTTGGCATAGTATTTTAGCAAAGAATTTTCACGCAGCTCTATTCGGCCGACAATAATTAACTTAGTAAGAACTCTAGCAACGCTTTTTGGGCGTGCAAGCGGTTCTCAGCCTCTTGGAATACAACGCTTTGTGGCCCATCAATAACAGCGGCGGTAACTTCCATGCCTCTATACGCTGGTAGGCAGTGTAGAAAAAGCGCGTCGCTATTAGCCTTGCTCATCAGAGAGCTATCGACACAAAAATTAGAAAATGCCGCTTCTCGTTTATTTTTTTCGTCTTCTTGGCCCATGCTGGCCCAGGTATCTGTGACCACAGCATCGGCGTTTTCGACTGCCTCGTTGGCGTCACTCATTAGCGTTATATGCGCTTGGTTACGCTCAATAATTTCGCTGCTTGGCTGGTAGTTTTCGGGGGTTGCTATGTTTAACTGAAAATCAAAAAGGCGAGCGGCATTAATAAACGAATTGCACACGTTGTTGCCATCGCCGACCCATGCAAAGGTTGCGCCTTTGACGCTGCCACGAAGTTCTTGAAATGTTTGTATGTCGGCCAGTAACTGACAGGGGTGATAGTCATCGGTTAGGCCGTTAATAACCGGCACACTCGAGTATGCGGCCAAAGTTTCAACCATGCTATGTGAGTCAGTACGAATCATGATGCCATCGGCCATGCTGGAGATAACTTTCGCCGTGTCTTCAATGGGCTCGCCGCGGCCTATTTGAGTGTCATTTGGATTCAAGTTGATAGAGCCGCCGCCAAGCTGGCGCATTCCGACTTCAAAGCTAACCCGAGTTCTGGTTGACGACTTGCTAAAAATCATCGCCAAGGTCTTGTTCTTAAGTGGTTCGTATATCGCACCTTGTTTGGTAATTGCCTTGAGTTCGATGGCTCGGTCAATTAAGCCCTGTAAGGTAATCGGACTTAAGTCGCCCAGAGTCAGAAAGTGTTGAACTGATTTAGTCATTGTTTCACTCAGTTAAAGCGCCGATACAACGTCACGAATGGTTTCGACAATTTTTTTCACTTGCACCTCGCTCAACATTACTGAAGGCAGTAGGCGAATCACTTTTCCATCACCAGTGATGTTGACTACTAGCCCAGCTACCAAAAATTTCATTGCCAGGTCGGGATATACTTTATTTAACTCGATGCCGAGCATCAGGCCTTTACCTCGAATATCGACAACCTGATCGAAAGTAATCAGCGTTTGCTGCAGTTTCTTTTTAAGTGAGGCACCAATTTCGCCGGCCTTTTCCACCAGTTTTTGGTCAGTAATAATGTCGATTACTGTCTCCCCAACCTTACTTGCGAACGGGTTGCCGCCAAAAGTACTGCCATGGGTTCCAGGGCTAATCAAATTTGCGGCTTCGCCTCTAGCTGCACATGCTCCGATAGGAATACCATTTCCGAGCGCTTTGGCGCTGGTGACGATATCCGGTTGAATGCCTTCATGTTGAAAGGCAAACCATTGTCCGGTGCGGCCCATACCAGTTTGAATTTCATCAACAATCAACAGCCAGCCTTGCTCATCACATAGTGTACGTAAGGCGCGTAAATAGCCGTCGTCAGGCACTATAATGCCGCCTTCGCCTTGAATCGGCTCGATCATGATAGCGACAACATTGGTATTATCTGCGTAGTTGCGCATTGCTTCGATATTATTGTAGCGTACGTGAATAAACTCGCCGAGCAATGGTGCAAAGCCGTTTTGAATTGCCGCATTGCCGGTGGCCGATAATGTGGCCATGGTGCGGCCATGGAATGATTGATCAGCCGTGAGGATGATTGGCTGCTTTATGCCTTTAGTCCGAGCATGTAGGCGTGCAATCTTTATCGCAGCTTCGTTCGCTTCTGCGCCGGAATTTCCAAAAAAGACTTTATCCATTCCTGATATAGCGCAGAATTTTGCTCCAAGATCTGCTTGCGCCTTAATATGAAATAGGTTGCTAGTGTGTAATAGGGTGTTTGCCTGTAGCGATATCGCATCGCTGACTTTCGGGTGACAATGGCCTAAAAAGGTTACTGCAATACCGCCGAGCGCATCTAAGTATTCGTGACCGTCGGCATCCCACAATAGTGGGCCTTGGCCCCGTACAAAACTGATCGGCAAGCGAGTATAAGATTTCATTAGCGCTGGTTCAGGATATTGAGCGAGCGGTTCTTTACGAAACTTTTTCAGAAAATTTTGTAACATGATTAGGGTATTCTATTCTGTTATCAGGGTGCGATTAGCATGGTTTGAGCTAACATTATTGTAGAAATAAAAAACGCCCCAACTTATCAAGCGGGGCGCTATCATCTAGGTCTAAGTTTACTAGGTTTTATCCAGCTAAGACAAACCTCTACAGACTTATTTTATGGCGTTTTAGAGAAAATACAAAGTAGCTGCGAGTACCGCTGTGAGTGCGATGCTGCAGTGAATAACGCCAACGACTGAAGAGATTGGACCTTGTTTGCCAAATAATGCGTTTAACTGAAGTATCACTACAATCGCAAGAGCAACAAAAAGGCCAGTATCTACACCATCAACTAGGTGTTTTTTATGCGCTGAAGCTAACATGAAGTAAGACATTGGGGCTGAAAATAATACATTTGTTCGAGAGGCTAGCAATGCTTTAGCACCAGCGGCTGGGCCGTCACCTTCCTTCATACCAAGCGCAATTTGTTGTGATGGCCATATCACGAGCCACACATTTAGGAACATTAATATGCCCATTAGTGAGCCAATCATAATGTAATCGTTGTACTTGAAGGTGGTGCCTAAGTAGGAGATTAAATATAGGCCGGTTAGGAATGTAAACATCGCGGCCCAACGAAACCACCATAATGCACTCGGGGCAAGCTTAGCTTTAGCATCGGCTAGGCCTTCAGGGGTGGCGCTTTTGAAATAACCACCCTGAACGAAATTGAAGTAATACAGCATACCGATCCATGTAATGCCAAACATTAAATGTGCCCATCTAGCTATAAAGTTGATTTCTTCCATTACAGTTACCTTTAAATTTTAGTTGTTTTTGATTTAGAAACAGATTCTTTTAACCTACTGTCTTGTTATACACTTTTTTTACGTCTTTGGCACTCAAGTTCTATCGCTAATCCCCCGTCAATGTTAGCGAGCGGTTTATATTTAAGGTCAGGCTAGCTTGACCTTTGCGGGCGAAAACCAGACACTACGAACACTGAAAATTTCTCAATTTTAACGCGGTTATGGCGAATTCAAAGAAAGATATCAAGAAAGTAGTGCTTGCCTACTCAGGTGGCCTGGACACTTCAATTATTCTTAAGTGGTTGCAAGAAGAATATGACTGTGAGGTTGTGACCTTTACCGCTGACATTGGCCAAGGCGAAGAAGTAGAGCCGGCGCGTGCCAAAGCTGAAGCGATGGGCGTTAAAAGTATTTACATAGATGATCTTCGCGAGGAGTTCGCGGGTAATTATGTTTATCCTATGATGCGAGCGAATGCCATGTACGAGGGCGAATACCGTTTGGGAACCTCGATTGCACGCCCACTTATCGCCAAACGCTTAATAGAAATTGCCAATGAAACCGGTGCTGATGCTATTTCGCATGGAGCCACAGGCAAAGGTAATGACCAAGTTCGTTTTGAGCTTGGCGCCTATGCATTACGCCCCGATATTCAAATAATTGCTCCATGGCGTGAGTGGGATTTAAACTCTCGAGATAAGTTACTTGCCTATGCTGACGCCAATGATATTAGCGTTGAAAAGAAAGCTGACGGTAAGTCCTTGTATTCAATGGATGCTAACTTGCTGCATATCTCATATGAGGGCGGTATTTTGGAAGACCCTTGGGCCGAAGCCGAAGACGAGATGTGGAAATGGACAGCTTCTCCTGAAGAGGCACCTGATCAAGCTCAATATGTTGAGCTCGACTTCGTTCGAGGTGACATCGTAGCAATAGACGGCGAGGCTATGAGCCCAGCAACGGTTATGGCTTGGCTGAACAAAGTCGGTGGCGAACATGGTATAGGTCGGGATGACATCGTTGAAAACCGATACGTCGGTATGAAGTCACGCGGTTGTTACGAGACTCCAGCGGGGACGATTATGTTACGTGCTCATCGGGCTATGGAGTCATTGACTTTAGATCGTGAAGTCGCCCATTTGAAAGATGAGTTGATGCCTAAGTATGCTGAGCTAATTTATAACGGCTACTGGTGGAGCCCTGAGCGTGAAATGTTGCAGACTATGATTGACCAGTCGCAGAAGCACGTTAACGGAACTGTTCGGGTTAAGCTGTATAAAGGTATGGTTTATATTGCCGGGCGTAAATCGGAAAAAGACTCATTGTTTGATGAACGTATAGCCACTTTTGAAGATGATGAAGGTGCTTACAATCAAGCTGACGCAGAAGGCTTTATCAAATTGAACGCGCTGCGCTTGCGGATTGGTGCAAAGCGATCAAGCTAGCGTTTGAATGAGCTAATTGTGAGCCAGGGAGTCTCAATCATTGTGCCACTACTTAATGAGCAAGCAGTGGTAGCAAGCCTTCTTGAGCAACTTGACGGATTAGGTGCTGAGCAGGTCATTATTGTTGACGGTGGCAGTCAGGATCAAACTTGTAGCTTAGTTGAGGCCGCTGGTTATCGGCTGTTATCTAGCCAAGCGGGACGTGCGCGACAAATGAATGCTGGAGCGCAGCAAGCGAATCAACCGATGCTGCTTTTCTTGCACGCTGATACTAAGCTTCCGAAAAATTATAAATCTGAGCTGGCTAAAGCCGCTATTTGGGGGCGATTTGACGTTCAATTCTCGAGCCGCTCTAAGGCCATGAAAATGGTCGCCTTTTTTATAAATTTGCGCTCGCGAATCAGCGGTATTGCAACAGGAGATCAGGCGATATTTATTGATCGAGAAGTCTTTATATCAATAGCCGGTTTTCCTGATTTTCCGATAATGGAAGACGTTGCGCTGTGCAAGCGTCTACGTCACTTACACCGCCCTTTTAGTTCACGGGCAAAAGTCACTACCAGCGCTCGGCGTTGGCAGCAGCACGGAGTCGCTTCTACCATTGTAAAAATGTGGTGGTATCGCTTAGCTTATTTCTTTGGAGTGTCACCTTCATGGCTTAAGCAAGGTTACGATGATGTTCGATAACATACCGCTACTGCTGTTTGCTAAGGCGCCAATTGCGGGGAGTGTAAAAACTCGTTTAATGACTCATTGTTCAGCCGAGCAAGCGGCCGAAATTGCTAAGCGCTTGATGGAGGAGTCAATTCAGCGGGCATGTGAATCTTGGCCTGGCGAAGTTTTCCTATCGGTTTGGTTGGATTTGGATCATGTATTTTTCTCTAAAATGCGACAGCGTTATGCAATCACAGTAACTCAGCAATGCGAGGGTGATTTAGGTGCAAAGATGCGGCATGCACTGTCGAGTTACGGTTACCCTGCCGCTGTGATGGGCTGTGATGCGCCCCATACGCTAGCTTCGAGCCTGCGTCAGGCTTATACATTATTGCAGTCTGGCAAGTCGGTTATAGGCCCGTCGGACGACGGCGGTTACTATTTTCTTGGTCTTTGCCACGCTTCCGATGACTTATTTCTCAATAAGCCTTGGGGTCAAGATCAGATATTTGAGAAAACACTTGCAAGTGCTAACTCGGCCGGTTTGACGTTAAAGCAATTACCATCACTTAACGACGTTGATGAGTGGCAAGACCTACTAGATGCCTCAGAAACAATCACCAGCTTGCGAACGTACCTGCAAGCTGAGGGTCTTTATTACGCTAAGCGGCAATAAACGTCAACGCTACACCATTGTTGCAATAGCGTAAATTGGTCGGCGCAGGGCCGTCTTTAAATACATGTCCTTGATGCCCACCGCAGCGAGCGCAATGATATTCAGTGCGCGGTAAGATAAGTTTGAAATCGCGCTTGGTGGTGATTCGACCTTCAACTATGTCGAAAAAGCTAGGCCAGCCAGTACCACTGTCGAATTTTTGGGCTGACGTAAACAATACCAATCCACAGCCAGCGCAAGCGAATTCTCCATCGCGCTTTTCGTCGTTCAGTTCACTGCTAAATGCTCGCTCTGTGCCTTCTTTACGTAATACGTAAAAAGCTTCATCGCTTAGCCGAGCTTGCCATTCAGACTTGCTCAACTCGAGTGGTTCAACGGCATCAGGGTTAGGCTCTAAATTTAGGGACTCTGTCATATTTTTTTGCGTCTTAGTTGATGTTTCATTGTCACTCTCTTGGGCTTGTAACCAGCTAATACCCGCAATGCCACCAGTAAGGCTAGTGGCTGAAATCAAGAGCACTGATCGTCTGTTCATATTCATAAAGCCTAGTTTAGCAAACTAAGCGTGACCGCTTTGCAAGTAGTTAAGTTTGTTGTTATTTACTAACTTAGATACCTGGGCCACGGGCGAGAACTTACCGACCTTGTGCTATTGTAAACGGCTACCTACGAACATTGATCGCGTTAAGTTTCTTTGCAAAACACTCATCTTTCACATTTTCTGAGTCCTAAGTACTGGCCTACCTGGCTTGGTCTAGGGTTTTTCCGTATTGTTAGTATTCTACCGTTACCGGTTATTGCGGTTTTGGGTCAAAGCGTGGGTCTTTTATTTTACCTGCTCGGCGCGTCAAGACGGCGGATTGCATTGCGCAATATCTCGGTTTGCTTTCCTGAGCTAGCAGCACCAGAATGGCGTAAAATTAATCGCCAACATTATCAGATGGCAGGACAATCTCTATTCACAGCTCCTATGAATTGGTGGGTATCGAAAAAGAGATTCAATCGAATGGTGACGGTTTATGGCCGAGAAGATTACGATAAAGCCTTGGCATCTGGTCGTAATATCATAATTCTTGCGCCGCATTTTGCTGCGCTTGATGTTGCCGGTTATACGCTTGCGCAAGAACGACCCATGCTAACCATGTATCAATATGCAAAAAATGGCTTGGTTGACGAAGTCGTTAAACGTGGACGGCTGCGTTATGGCGGCGAGTTGGTAGAGCGTAAAGCATCAATGAGAAAGTTGGTTAGGGCGATTCGTAAGGGTCGGCCCTTTTACTATTTGCCAGACCAAGATGCGGGGCGCAAGGGCTTGTTCGTACCGTTTTTTCATGAGCTTGCGGCGACTTATTCAATGCTGGGTAAATTCGCCGAAATGACGGATGCTTTGGTGATACCTTGCCGAACTCGAATTAAGCCTTGGGGGCAAGGCTATGATGTTTTTTTGAGCCCGCCACTCGAACAGTTCCCGAGTGGCGACGAGCTAAAGGACACCACTCGAATGAACCAAGAAGTAGCTAATTTAATTAGACCTAACCCAGAGCAATACTTTTGGGTGCACAAGCGATTTAAGACTCGTCCTCTAGATGATGGCGAACAGGGTGTTAAATTTTATAAATAGACTTTCATTACTCTTCTAATTTTCAATATTTTAGGTGTTGTCGAATGCAACTGAACCTATCAGCAGTGCTATACGATTTAAGTCTGGGGGATTAGAGCTTGTTTCCTTAATTGAGTTGGACAATTTTAAACACACTATAACGATTAATTTTTTGGAGATGACCAATGAGTAAGCGTGTTGATTTAATAGTCAAATATGCTGGCGATATCGAGAAGAGGTGTGATGTGAAGGCTGGTATAAAATTACTGACGGCCTTGAACCATTGGTTGCGGCCCGTAAATCTATAGCGCCGATGCGTGTGCTGTCTCAGCCGGTGATCCAAACCAACTAGATCGAGTTAAGAAGCACTGCTTAAAAAAACTTGGCTTGATAGACTCTTCAAAGTTAGATGAGAGCATTCAAGAAACGATCAAAATTTATGGCAAATCAAACCACAATAAATATCGTGCTGTGAGGTATTACTTGCTTGTTAAATACTTCCGTAAAACTTCAGTTTATATGTAAGCTGATATTGAATTAGAAAAAGGCCGCGTGGGCAGTTTTTTGGTGCCTTAACATTACGGCTCAAAAGTAAATTTAGTCGCGCCAAAAGGTGCTGGTGAATAGTACCAATAGAGTAAATAGTTCAAGGCGCCCGAGCAGCATAGCGAATGATAAAATCCACTTTGCGGTGTCATTGATGTCGGCGTAGTTGTTCGCTACTTCAGCTAAGCCGGGACCAAGATTATTTAAGCAGGCGGCGGCGGCTGAAAATGCTGTTATCCAGTCTAAACCGGCGGCGCTAAGGGCAAAACCAGTAAGCGCAAAAGAAAGAATATACATCGAGAAGAAGGCCGTTACGGCGCTAATCACTTTGTCGCTAATCACTTGATCGCCAGATTTTATAGACAACACTGCGTTTGGGTGAACCAACCGTACAATTTCTTTACGGCCCTGTTTGTACATTAATTGAATGCGCATGACTTTCATGCCACCGGCAGTCGATCCGGCGCAGCCGCCCATGAAGCTGAGTAGAATTAACAATACTGGAAGTGCGCCGGGCCACCATGCAAAGCCACTAGAGGTAAAGCCGGTAGTTGTGACGATCGAAATTAAGTGGAATAAGCCTTGGCGAGCGGCAACGGTGCTGCTGGTGTATAAGTTTTGCGAAATCAGTGCGGCTATTACAACAATCGAAGTGAGCGCTAAGATTGTTAAAAAGAAACGATATTCGCTGTCTCGCAGATACGGCAAAATTGATTTATTACGCCATGCTAAAAAGTGTAATGAGAAGTTAGCTGACGCCACCAGCATGAATACCATGGCGACTGTTTCTATGGCCGCGCTGTTGAAGAAGCCGAGGCTGGCATCGTGAGTTGAAAAACCACCAATGGCGACGGTCGAGAAGGCATGGCAAATTGCATCGAATAAGCTCATGCCTGCCGTCCAGTAGGCCAACATACACATCACTGTTAAGCCAAAGTAAATGTACCAAAGCGCTTTAGCGCTTTCAGTTATTCGTGGTGTGAGCTTACTGTCTTTCATCGGCCCTGGCGTTTCTGCGCGATACAGTTGCATACCGCCGATCCCGAGCATCGGCATTATCGCTACCGCCAACACCACAATCCCCATACCGCCCAACCATTGTAATTGTTGGCGGTAGTAAAGCGTTGAATGAGGCAGCGTGTCGAGGTCGGTGAGAATAGTGCCGCCGGTGGTGGTGAGCCCTGACATCGACTCAAAAAAAGCATCGGTCACAGATAAAGAATGGTGACTCGAAAATAAAAAAGGCAGCGCGCCGAAGGTGGCTAGCACGGTCCAGAAGAGAACGACCACTAAGAAGCCATCACGGTATCGTAAGTCACGCTTACTGCGCCGAACCGGTGCCCACATTATCAAACCGGTAATGAGTGTTACTGAGAATGACAGCACGAACGGAAAGCTATTACCGTCGTTGTAAATAAACGATACCAGTAAAGGTGTTAGGTGCGTGACGCTGAACATAATCAGCAATACACCTAGAATTTTTAGAACGGTTTGATACTGCATGTTTCAGTCATCAAGATCGATTGCGTGGGGTTAGATAAATGTTGCGGCGACTTGGAATAGGGCTTCAACATCGGCGATACACGATTTGTCATCCATAAAAATTATGACGTGGTCTTCAGGCTCAATGATGGTATTTACGTTAGGAATGATAACCTTATGATCGCGAACAATTGCGCCAACGCCGGTGCCTTCTGGGAACGGTATTTCTCGAACCCCTTTGCCAATTACTTTTGATGAGTTGGCGTCGCCATGCGCTATTGCTTCAATCGCCTCAGCACGACCACGTCTAAGCGAATGCACTGCGACCACATCACCGCGACGAATATGAGCCAAAACGCTACCAATAGTAGCAATTCGAGGAGAGATGATTACATCGATATCGCGGTGCTCTAAATGCTCTACATATGCGGGTTTGTTGACCAATGCCATCACCCGTTTTGCGCCTAATTGCTTGGCTAAATTAGCCGATAAAATATTGATCTCATCTTTTTCGGTAACCGCACAAAAAACGTCTGCCGCCTCAATATTTTCCTGAAGTAATAGACTGGCATCTGCCGCATCGCCATTCAACACAATCGTATTACCAATTGACTCGGCAATTTTTTGCGCTCGGGATGCTTTCATCTCAATCAATTTAACGCTGTAGCCCTTGCGCTCTAATTCGCGTGCTAAATTTAGGCCAATATTGCCACCGCCGGCGATGAAGATACGTTTGGTTTTATCACTAACACCGCGCATCTCTCTCATGACTTTGCGAATGTGCTCTCGAGCTGCGACAAAGAACACTTCGTCATTTTCTAGAATAACAGTTTCCGACTTAGGTGTAATGACTTCACCGTCACGGTAGATAGCCGCAACGCGTGTTTCGACGCCCGGCATATGCTCTTTGAGTTCTTCTAGCGGAGAGCCGATTAAAGCACCACCAGCAACCGCCTTGACACCGACTAGTTGAACTAAACCGTCAGCAAAATCGAGAACTTGTAGTGCTCCAGGAAATTCGATTAGACGGGTAATATGATCGCGAACAATTTTCTCCGGCGATATAACTACATCGACATGAAAGCCTGACTCATTGCTAAATAGCTCGGGATTGTTTAAATACTCTTTCGAGCGTAGGCGAGCGATTTTAGTTGGTGTCGAGAAAATCGCTTCAGCAATTTGACAGGCAACCAAGTTGACTTGGTCGTTATTGGTGACTGCCAAAATTAGAGATGCATCTTCCGCGCCAGCCGATCTCAATACTGAAGGGTGAGCTGCACTGCCGGTGACCGTGCGAATGTCTAAACGATTTTGTAGCTGCTGTAGCATATCACTATCAACGTCGACAACAGTAACGTCGTTCTCTTCGCCAACCAGCACCTCAGCGATGGACACACCGACTTGACTAGCACCTAGGATAAGAATTTTCATGATGAGCCTATTATAGCTATTATAGCCACGACTAAGAAATTATTTGGCGTCGCGAGCGTTAATGTCGAGAATCTTTAGTTTTCGATAAAGGTGGGTCCGCTCTAGCCCAACTTTTTTGGCAAGCTTACTAACATTACCTTCGACAGTTGCAAGGTGATGGGTCAGGTAAGCGCGCTCGAACTCTTCTTTAGCTTTGCGCATGCCGCCTTCAAAATAGTCCGGTAAATGAGCTGGTTTTTGACGCATATCTAGGTCTCCACCAAGTGCTGATTTGACGCTGTCTAAGCTTATTTCATCGCCAGTATTTAGTACTAATAGCCGCTGAATTACATTTTGCAGTTGGCGTACATTGCCGGGCCACTTATATTCAATCAGAGCGGATACCGCCGAGTCAGTCATCGTTGGTATTTTTAACTGATTTTTACTGGCGACGTCTTCGATAAACAGCTCGATCAGCTCGGGCAAATCTTTTCTGCGTTGGCGCAGAGCAGGTACCTGAATCGGAATCACGTTTAATCGGTAATAGAGATCTTCACTAAAGTGACCTTCGTTGACAGCTTTTTGAGGGTTACCGCTGGTGGTCACGATTACTCTAACGTCTAGCTCGATATACTCGTTACCGCCCAGGCGTAAGAATTGTCGCTCTTGCAATGCGCTCAATAGCATGTTCTGAGTTTCTAAATTTAGACCCAGTACCTCATTAATAAATAGGGTGCCACCTTTTGCTTGTTCAAACCGCCCAATCACCACCTTGCCATCGACTTCGCTGCCAAATAGGGCCTGAGCCACACTGTCGCTGGGCATGGCGGCTAAGTTTAGTTCTACAAATGAAGCATTTGCCCGCGGGCTATTTTCATGTACTTTTTGAGCTACTAAATGCTTGCCAGTGCCCGATTCGCCAGTGATATATACCCAGCTATCTGTTGGCCCGAGCAATTGAATGTGGCGCAGCAACTCTCGACTCGAATCACTATTTGATATCATTGGTGAGTTATATTTTAAACGCGATTTGAGTTGTTTGTTCTCTTGGCGTAACGAAGCATTTTCTAAACCACGCTCTACACTGAGTAAAAGCTTGCCAGTTGATAGTGGCTTTTCGAGGAAATCATAGGCGCCTAACTTCACCGCTTCCACCGCATTTTCGACCGTGCCATGGCCGGAGATCATTACCACTGGTGTGTCGCCTAATGTTTGGTTTTCTACCCAGCCTTTAAGGACTGAAATACCGTCTTCTTTGGGCATCCAGATATCCAGTAAAACTAAGTTTGGCCGATCTTCTCTAAAACGTATTCGCGCTTGGTCAGCATTTTCAGCGACACTCACGCTATAGCCTTCGTCTTGCAGTATGTCTTGCAATATATTACGGATATCGGGTTCATCGTCGACCACAAGAATATGTTGACGGTCTGGTTTCATCGAACTATTCATCGAGCTATTTCACTGACGTATTAGAAAAGGTTATGGGCTGAATTAAGAGATTTGCCGATTTGGCATGCTAATTAGCTATTTCAAGCCGCGTCAATATCGTTAGAGACGTTCGAATGTAAACTATTTTGGCGGCGATTGCCACGGTAGGTTTTCATTGCGTTTATAGGCAGTCTGAGGTGCATTGCTGTACCGCCATTGGAACCGTCTCGAGCCCAAACCGAGCCACTGTGTTCTTCGACAATACGCTTCACAATAGCCAATCCTAAACCTGAGCCTTTTGCCTTCGAGCTCACATAGGGGTCAAACAGTGATTCGCGAATATCTTCGGGTATGCCTGAACCGTTGTCTTCAACAACCAAATCTATGTACTCGCCAGTAACCTTTGCCGCCATCTGCGTGCTAATTCTAATTATTGGGTGTTTGGTATCATCGAGTGCATGGCTGGCGTTAATTACCAAATTATTCAGTACCTGACGTAGGGCTGAAGCGTTGGCCTTGATGCTTGGCAATTTGTCGTCAAGGTGAAGCTCGAGAGTAAGTTTAATCTTATCTAGGTGAGACGTATGCAGTTCGACTACATCTCTAACCAATTGATTCACATTGAGTGGCGCCAATTTTGCCCTGACGGGTTGAGCGTAACTTGAAAATGCGTTGACCATTTCTTTCATAGCTTCTACCTGCTGCACAATGGTGCGAGTGCTGCGATCTAGCGTCTCCTGCAGGTCGCCATCTACATGATCATATAACTTAAGTTTTATACGTTCCGCCGACAGTTGGATTGGCGTTAGAGGGTTTTTAATTTCATGTGCAAGCCTGCGCGCAACTTCGCCCCAAGCGGCGTCTCGTTGAGCCTGAATAAGGTTGGTAACGTCATCGAATACCACCACATAGTTCTCTAGCGGTTTATGGGGTTTTGTGTTACCCGTGGATAACTCGGCATTTAGGCTGAGTACGCTACCTCGAATAATTAACATTTGACGGCCATGTGTGCCAAGCAAAGTGAGCTCATCTTGCCAGTTATTTTGCTTCGATTTAATACCCGCATTGATGAGCTCGAAGAATTGCTTTGCATGATGATCTGGTTGACATAATTGGTCGGCGGTCTTTTGTAAAAGCGACTCTTGCTCTAGACCCAAGATATCAGTGGCAGCGCTATTGCAAATTTGCAAGCGAGCTTCGTCGTCAAACGAAAAAACACCGGATGACAGGTTGGTCAGCACCGCTTCAAGATAGCCTTTTTGTTGTTCTGTTTCAGTCTGACTGGCTAATGCAATCTGCTGAGCCTCGCTAATTTTGCTGCTCATATTGTTGAATGACTTAGTTAGAATGCCAAGTTCATCAGAGCTTGTTATCGGCAAATGAGAACCGTAATCACCTTCAGCAATTTTCTGGGTGCCGACCGCTAAGTTTGAAATCGGGGCCACCAATCTACGTGATAAATACACCGCCGCTAGCATTGAAAAAAGTAAACTTGCGAGTGAAATTAGGCTCAAGGTTACAATCAGGCTGAACTTTAGTGGGCCGCGAGCGAACACCATTTGTGCGTATTGGTTGCTTGCTGTTTCTACACTACTGGCCAGGGTTGCGTACCGTAACGGTAGTAATTTTATCGCCTGCACACCATAAAATTGGCGACCGAGTTGATTGCCTGCAATAGGTGCCACGACCCTAAACTGCTGCATGGTTGCGGAGATTGGCTCTAATAAAGTATATGTTTGGTTCAGTCTTAATTCTGAGAAGACCTCATCGCCAGGGGTATTAGGTAAAATGTTCGTCTGATCGCTGCTGGAAAAGGCTAGTACTCGACCATCATCGGTATACAGTGAGAGTTCAGTAAAGCCGTTAATCGCACGCAGCTCACGAATAATGCCGAGCAGCTCGTTAGCTGGCTTATTCTGATTTTGGCGTATATTAATAGCTATTTTTTCGACATCGCTGATGACATCTTCTTTTATGCCTTCAAGTGCCGACTGGCTCAATAGTAAAGAGTCTTTAACGGTTTGTTCAATACGAACGTCAAACCAGCTATCAACACCTTTATTAAGAAACTGAATAGAGAAAAAATAAATCAGTGAAAACGGGATCACAGTCAGAAAGAAGAAGATGACTACCATCTTGGCGGTTAACTTTGAGCCAATTTCGTTGCGTCGATATTGACTCAGAAGTGCATAGCCGTTGCTGACTAAAAAAAATATAAGTGTGGCTACCCCAACGCTGCCAATAATGGTGATCCAAAACTGCAACTCGCCGGCGGCGTCATCGCTTAGCGATTTAACAATTAGGTAGCTCAGGGCAAACAGTAGCCCAGTGCAAACAGAAATTACCGGTAGTGGCGAAGATATTTTCTTTACAATTGATCTGATTGCCATGACGTCCAGCCAGAGTCTAGGTCCCAGTCGCTGGCAATGAACGCGGTTAAGCGCATAGGGCCGGGAAGTTTGGTTTTGCTCAAGCGCAGTCGCATTTTATGCTCTGAAAGCGAATTAGCGTGCTGCGTTTGGTGCTTGGAAATGTACTTAGAGAAATAGCCAAGCGCCGTTTGACTGATAAAGGTCATTGTTTCGCGCGTCGAGCTAAAAATTCGTGGAGCTACCTTATTGCTTTGGTGCACTAGATAGCGGTTAGACAAGGTATGTCGGGTTACCACAAATTCGTGTTGTTCGATTTTAGTGTGCCAAGTAAAAATAAGAAAGTGTCTGGCGAGCGCGTATTGGTTTTCAAAGGTCAGCGAAACGCCGCTGTCAATCGCGGCTTGAACGTCTTCAGATAGTTCAATTTTTAGGCCGTTATTGTCGTAGTGAATACTTTGTGCTTTTGCGGCTTCGATGCTGAGTATCAATGTCGCGCTCAACACTAACAAAACGGCTAGCGTTTTGAGTTTGAGGTGTGTTTGTCGAGAAACGGTCAACATAATTTTTAAGCGTTGGGTGCGCACATTATTGTGTGCCGAGGGTTTACTGTTTTTGCAGTAAGCAATAATAAAAACCATCCATATCATGGATGCCCGGTAAGGTTTGCACTCCCTGATCTAGAGTAAGCGCATTGGGGTGCGGGACTTTAATCAGCATAGCACCGTTTGTTCTTGCTACAAACTGCTTGACCTGTTGTTGGTTTTCTTTAGGTAAGATTGAGCAGGTCATGTAAAGCATTATTCCACCTGGTTTGAGATGCAACCAAAGATTATCTAGTAGCCCTGCTTGAATCTTGTTTAGGGCGTCAATGTCGCTAGGTCGGCGATGATGTTTTATGTCGGGGTGACGCCGAATCACGCCTAAACCGCTGCACGGTGCATCGATTAATATGCGGTCATAGCCGTCTTTCGGTAGCGGCCAATTTGGTTTTTGACTTGCATCTGCGGTGAATATGTCTGCACTTAATTGGAGTCGACTGAGGGTTGAGTGAAGCTGTTCGCAACGGCGTTCCGAAATATCCAATGCGTGCATATCAATTTTATTGTCGCAGCGTTCTAGTATATGCGCTGTTTTGCCTCCGGGTGCGGCGCAGGCGTCTAATACTGACATTCCAGTTTTCACGTCTAATAAGTCTGCACTAATTTGTGCTGCAGTATCTTGAACCGAACACGCACCTTGATCAAAGCCTGGTAAGGACGTGACGGCACAGGGAGAGTCTAGAATAATACCTTCGACGGAGTTGGCGTCGGCCGTCGCATCGATACCTACATCGGCTAGCAATTGCCGATACTCATCGCGTTTATAATTGCGGCTATTGACTCTTAAGCGCATTGTTGGCCGCTCATTATTGGCGGCAAGAATGCGCTCCAGCTGAGTTGGCCACGCGTGCCGGATCGCTTGGCTGATCCATTCGGGGTGACTTAATGTATTGGCATCTTCAGCGATATCACTTGGCGCACGAAGATAGTTACGCAGACAGCCGTTGATGACATTTTTAGCCCATTGCTTATCAAGCTGCTTGCAGGCAGAGACTGTCTCAGCCACCCCTGCGTGTTCGGCGGTATCAAGATGGCGTAGCTGGTATAACCCAACCAGTAACACGAAATGTATCACTCGATCTTTATTGCGGATCGGCGAACGCAATAGCGTTGCAGCAACGGCGTCAAGTTCGCCATACCATCGACAGACTCCGTAGACAAGCTCTTGAATGAAGCCTCGGTCTTGCGGCGAGTATTCGCCGTCTTCAAAAAAACTTGACAGGGTCACATCCAGCGATTGGCCTTTGTCAATTATTTGCCAGCTTAATTTTGCTGCGGCAGCACGAGAGTTGAGGCGCTTAGACATTATTCTTTCCGTTAACATTGCGGTTGATTAGAGGTTTGCTGGCATTTGGTTTGGCGTTAGCCAAACTGCCCTCAGCCCTCAAGCTGTCTCCTTTGCTCAAGCTATAGCCATTACGAAAAACTGAATAGTCCATCGGTTTACTACCGTCACGTTGCAATTTTTCTAAGCGTAAAACCCCTTCTGAGCAGGCGACCTCGACTCCCAAATCACTACTGCCGATAATTGTTCCGGGCATAGCTTCTGACGACTGTTCTATTGCGCTCGCTTGCCAAATCCTGACTCTCGTTTGACCGTGCTGTGTCTGGCTCACTGGCCACGGAATGAATGCTCTGATCTGTTGCTGCAAAGAGCGCGCTGACTTACTCCAGTCCAGCTCGGCCTCTACTTTGCTTATTTTCTTGGCATAGTTTGATAGTGCATCATTTTGTGGAGTCGCTAGAAGTTTGGGGTCATTAGCGAGGGCAGAAAGTGTTTCGCAAGCACCCTTAGCGCCAAGCTTGGCCAAGCTGTCATGTAGGCTTTGGCTAGTATCAGTATCGGTGATATCAATTTTCAGAGTATTGAAAACTGGGCCGGCATCAAGACCTAATTCCATGCGCATAATGCTCACCCCGGTTTGACTGTCGCCAGCTTCTATCGCTCGTTGTATTGGTGCCGCGCCGCGCCACCGAGGTAGTAAAGAGGCGTGAATATTGAGGCAGCCTAGTGGTGGAATATCTAATATCGCTTGCGGCAGTAGCATGCCGTAGGCAACTACCACCATGACGTCGGCATTAAAGCTCTGCATCAGTTGAACTTGGTCTTTTAGGGTGTTTGGTTGAAAAACGGGTAAACCGAGCTCTAGCGCAACTTGCTTTACGGGCGGTGCGCTTAGCTTTTTGCCTCGTCCTGACCTGCGGTCTGGCTGAGTAAAAACAGCAACCACCTGATGTTCGTTTGATAGCGCTCTTAGAGCAGCGACAGCAAAATCAGGTGTGCCGGCAAAAATAATATTCATGGCGTAGGGTCGTGTCTCACACTGTCGTAAAGGCTTGTTCAAATTTAGTCATTGGCACGAGCAAGTTTGAGCATTTTCTTTTTGATCCGGTCTTGCTTTAGCCGCGATAAATAGTCGACAAATACTTTGCCAGCTAAGTGGTCCATCTCATGTTGAATGCAAACCGCTAGCAGGCCATCGGCTTGCAGTTCATAGATCTCGCCTTGTTCATCTAAAGCGGTTATTTTAATGTTCTCAGCTCTTTTTACCGGCGCATAATATTCCGGCACCGAAAGGCAGCCCTCGTCATACAACTGTTCGCCGTCTTGCTCGATAATGGTTGGGTTAATCAGCACTCTGGGCTTATTGCGCTCATCCGATAGGTCCATAACAATAACTTGCTGATGAATATCGACTTGTGTCGCCGCAAGGCCTATGCCATTTGCGTGGTACATGGTTTCGGTCATGTCTTGCACTAGCTGACGAATCGAATCGTCGACAGTTTTAACCGGTTTTGCCACGATTCTAAGGCGTTGGTCTGGGTAAACTAAGATTTCTAAAATGGCCATTTGCGGGCTCACAATACCTGGGTTTGTATCACTAATACTGAATTTTGCTTACAGTTTCGGATGAAAATAACGTAAACTTTATTCTGTAATGTTCGCGTAACATACTATAGAAACTATATTATTTACGTTTTAGGCTTGCTTAAACGCGCGCTTGAGAACTACTCTAACAGCTCTTTGTTTAGTTATTTTTATATTGGCGAGAGCTTACTAGAATAAAGTATAGAATAAAGTTAATAAGAGTTTAAATAAACGGCTCGCAACATGCTCAGCCATTCGATTGTTGGTATTATGCTCGAATCGCATGTTACATGCCATAAAAACTAAAAATGTGAAGCTTTTTTTGGTCTAATTTATCGCTAATGCAATGGTTATTGCGGCCGCCATAATGGAGGCTAGGATTTAAGTAAGCGAAAGCAGCCTAAGGCTAATAACGTTAGGCAAATACTAATGACAATAATTAAATCAAACATGAATAAAGGAAAAATTCAAGCCGCTTCAGCCGTCGACGCTGGCTCGGTTCAGCAGGTTTCTAGACGCTTAATTCGTCACACGCTAACCGCGTGGCTGGCGTATACGTTTATTGTCAGCGCTGGAATAAGCAGCTACGCCACTAATACTTCCTTGTTGACCGATTCTTACCCTGATCGCTATACGGTGGTTAAAGGAGACACTCTTTGGGGCATTTCAGGCAAATTTTTACGTGACCCTTGGCGCTGGCCTGAAGTTTGGCAAGGTAATCCTCAAGTTGAAAACCCTGATTTAATCTACCCTGGTGACCTATTGGTATTAACAATGGTAGACGGGCACCCGGTATTGAAGGCTCTCCGACGAGAGACAATTAGCGAGACCGTTAAACTGTCGCCCTCACCGAGAGCGACCCGCTACTCAGAAGCTGTTCCGCTGATTGATCCGGGCTCTATAGGACCCTACATCAACTCACCACTGGTCACTGATGCCAATGAAATGAAATCGACCGCGTATGTGGTCGATGGTTTTAACGGTCACTTAATACTAGGTAAGTCTGATCAGTTTTATGCTCGCGGCATTGAAGATCAATCAGTTGAAGTCTTTCGTGTATTCAAACCCGGTCGTCACTTTGTTGACCCACTGAGCGGTGAAAGTCTGGGTTGGGAAGCTACTCATTTAGGCGATGCCCGTATGTTAAAGGCCGGTGATCCATCACGATTGATCGTTACGACCAGCTACGAAGATATTAATATTAGGGATCGTCTGCGTCCGGTAATAAGCCAACAGGCTCTATCGTTTTTTACTCCTAGCGCGCCTCAGAATAAGGACGTTCGCGGTGTTATTTTGGATACGCAAAACAGAGCAGCCGAACTTGGTGCGTTATCTGTAGTGGCTATTAATATTGGCGAGCGAGAGGGCATTCGATCTGGTGATGTGTTAAGAGTGCGAAGTCAAAAAATAGCCAAGAAAGATCCGTTCACAGGTGAGAAGTATTTTATTCCCGAAGAGAACATTGGTCTTGCTCTAGTTTTTAGAACTTTTGAAAAGGTTAGTTACGCTATAGTTACTGATTCAAACCGTCAAGTCACGTCGGGTGATGTGCTCGTGAGCCCGGATGTCGAGTAGTTAATTAGCGCGGAAGTATTTAGCGCTTCAGAGTACTTTGAATAGTATTTTTTTTGGCCATGGAGGGTCATTTATATGCAACAGGATTGCCTTTTTAAACCAGATCTCGGTTTGCATCATGCAAGCCAGTCGACAACAGAGAGTTCAACTTATCTCTGGTGGTGTCGTCTGATACGCGACCAGCGCTGGAGCCGTGCTCAGAAACATCAATTAGTCTCTCATTTCCAACATCCTGAGCGGGTATTGACGGCACCGTATCAGCAAGTTCTGTCGGTTATTTCGGGCCGTCCGCGCTGCTCTCAGCCAAAAGTAGAGCAATCAATAATAGATGCGGATTTAGACTGGCTTAGTCAGCATTCGAACCACCTTATCCCGATAACTGATCAATGCTATCCACGTTTATTACGGCAGTTAGTCGACCCACCGCTAGCGCTATTTGCTATTGGTGATATTGCGCTACTTCATGAGCCTCAAGTGGCCATTGTAGGTTCACGTAAGCCCACTCCTATCGGTGACAAGGTTGCCCGTTCGATCAGTGGTGGATTGTCAGGCCTCGGCCTTGTGGTGACTAGCGGCATGGCGCTCGGCATTGACGCCGCCGCGCACCAGGCCGCGATGCATGCAGGTGGTTTAAGTATCGCGGTTCTAGCCAATGGATTGGATATAATCTATCCCTCGCGGCATCGATCCTTGTTCGAGCATTTAGGGAGCACCGGCTTGCTGGTGTCTGAGTATCCGCTTGGCGTTGCGCCTCGACGGCATACCTTTCCGCAACGGAACCGTATTATCAGTGGACTATCTTATGGTGTAGTGATCGTCGAAGCGGCCGAGCGAAGCGGTACCTTAATTACTGCGCGCTTGGCCATGGAGCAGAATAGAGAGGTTATGGTCGTGCCTGGCTCAGCGTTGAGTTCTCAGTACAGAGGTTCTCACATGTTGTTGCAGCAGGGCGCAAGCTTAGTAAGTTGCTGTACTGACGTGATCCACTGCCTGTCTGAACCGCTTGCTAGATTCTTGCAAGACTCAGCTAAGGTACCCGTAGCCGGTCACTTAACCCCGCATCCTCTATTGCAATTCATCTCAGCCGAGTCAACCTCCGTAGACGACATAATATTGGGCAGCCAATTGACCTCCGGTGAAGTTTCATCCATGCTACTTGAGCTAGAGCTTATAGGTGCTGTGGCTATTGCCAACGATGGCGGCTATGTGAATTTATCCTGATCTGACCATTAAGTTGGTCGGTCTTTAGAGGTGAAAATGAAAGAAGATATGCTCGAAGTGCTGATTTATCTCTTCGAAAATTATATTATCGATGGAGACTCGTTTGAACCCGGTCAAGAAGAGTTGGCTAAAGAACTCGTGAGCGCTGGTTTTGACGACGACGAAGTAAGTAAAGCATTTGTATGGCTTGAAGGCCTACTTGATGTCTGCGAGCAAGACCCGACTAAAATCATATGGCAGCCGCAAGCGGCCAGTTCAATTCGGTTTTATACGAAAAAAGAAGCGGCCCGCTTGAAACCTGATGGGCAATCCTTATTAATTCGATTGATGAACGCCGGCTTACTCGATCAACTTTCTCGAGAGACGGTTATCGATAGAGTGATGGCGCTTGACTCCGCTGACGTCACATTCGACCATATAAAGTGGGTAGTATTAATGGTATTGAGTAATCAGCCTGGGTTTGCTGAGATTGCAGAGTGGGCTGAAGTCGTTGTGAGTGAGGATTTATTGCCAGCAATACACTAAAACTTGTCTGTAACCGGCTTATTGTGGATACTCTCCCCACTTACCAAGTCAAATTTGTCTGCTAGCAACTTGTTTGCAGATTCTAATAAAGCATAATTAAGCAAAAGAGTTAAGCAATAAAAATGGGCAAGTCTTTAGTTATAGTCGAGTCGCCAGCAAAGGCCAAAACGATTAATAAATATCTTGGCAATGACTACATCGTCAAATCCAGTGTTGGTCATATTCGAGATTTGCCTACTAGCGGCGGTGATAGAAAACCAATCGATACTAAAGAGCGTGCGCGTCAGTCGGCGATCACGCGTAAATTATCTCCCGAACAAAAAATTATTCATCGGCATAAGAAGAGTAAGATCCAGCTGATAAATCGGATGGGCATTAATCCTGAGAAAAATTGGGAAGCACGTTACGAGATTCTGCCTGGCAAAGAAAAAGTGGTCGATGAGTTGGTAAAACTTGCCAAAGATGCTGACATTATCTACCTCGCGACGGATATGGATCGAGAGGGTGAGGCGATCGCATGGCATTTGCAAGAGGCGATCGGCGGAGATCCGTCACGATATCGCCGCGTGGTATTTAACGAAATTACCGAGACGGCTATTCAAGCTGCATTCGAAAATCCGGGGCCTGTTGATATGGCTCGGGTACAGGCACAGCAGGCAAGACGATTTTTGGACCGAGTCGTGGGTTACATGGTGTCGCCTTTATTATGGGCTAAAATCGCACGAGGTTTGTCGGCTGGTCGCGTTCAGTCGGTTGCTCTTAGGTTAGTGGTCGAGCGCGAGCGAGAGATACGCGCATTCATTCCAGAAGAGTACTGGGATCTATTTGCAGACCTGAAAACCAACGCTAAAGACACGATTAACTTTGAGGTTCGTAAGTTTAAGGGTGAGAATTTTAAGCCGGTTACTCAAGAAGAGACAGATATTGCGGTTCAGTACCTTGATTCAGCTAATTATAAAATTGCGGAAATCAATGAGAGACCGACCTCAACTAAGCCAACCGCACCTTATATAACCTCAACGCTGCAGCAAGCAGCCAGCACGCGCTTAGGTTTTGGTGTTAAGAAAACCATGATGCTAGCTCAGCGACTTTATGAAGCGGGCTATATCACCTACATGCGTACAGACTCGACTAATTTGAGTAACGGCGCTGTCTCCGATTGTCGTGATTTCGTCAATAGTGAGTATGGTAAAAAATACTTACCCGCGTCGCCGTTATCATATTCAAGTAAAGATGGAGCGCAAGAAGCGCATGAAGCGATTCGCCCGTCGGATGTGAAGGTTAAGCCAACGCAAATCGCTAATGTTGAGCGTGATGCTGAGCGTTTATATACGCTTATTTGGCGTCAATTTGTCGCCTGCCAAATGGTGCCAGCCAAGTTTTTGAGTACGAGCGTGGTGATCCATGCGGGTGACTACGAGCTGCGTACTCGCGGCCGAGTAATCGTCTTTGATGGCTATCAACGAGTGCAGCCGGTGCAAGTCAAGAAAGATGACGATGGTGTGTTGCCGGCAATGAAGGTGGGCGAAGACCTAAATTTAGAGACGTTAATACCGACTCAGCATTTCACCAAGCCGCCGGCACGATACACAGAGGCCAGCTTGGTTAAAGAACTTGAGAAGCGAGGTATCGGCCGACCATCGACCTATGCGGCGATTATCTCGACGATCCAAGATCGGGGCTATGTACAGGTTGAAAAACGTCGTTTTTATGCACAGAAAATGGGTGATATTGTCACCGAGCGTTTAGTTGAGAGCTTTGCGGATCTGATGGACTATAGCTTCACAGCCACCATGGAAGATCGGCTCGACGATGTTGCCAAAGGGCGTATGCAGTGGCGTGATCTACTGGATAGTTTTTACGCTGATTTCTCGTCTACTTTGCTTAAGGCTCAGAACGATGAAGATGGCGGAATGCGGCTAAATAGCCCTACTGAAACTGATATTGAGTGTAATAGTTGTAACCGCCCAATGCAGATACGCACCGGCACTACTGGTGTATTCCTCGGCTGTTCTGGATACGCGCTGCCACCGAAAGAACGGTGCAAATCGACCATGAACTTAGTGCCTGGGGATGAAGCGGTTAATGTCGATGAAGACGACGAAGCTGAAGCTAAGCTGTTGATTAGCAAACACCACTGCAATGTTTGTAACACCGCGATGGACAGCTACCTATTAGATGAGTCGCGTAAATTACATATTTGTGGAAAGAATCCGGATTGCTCGGGTTTTGAAGTCGAAATGGGCTCCTATAAGATTAAGGGTTATGAGGGTCCATTGCTCGAGTGCGATAAGTGTGAGAGTGAGATGCAGCTGAAAAACGGCCGCTTCGGTAAGTATTTTGGTTGTATGAATGAAGAGTGCAAGAATACTCGTAAGCTTTTACGTAATGGTGAGCCTGCCCCTCCTAAAATGGATCCAGTGCAGATGCCAGATCTTCGCTGCTTGAAAGTTGACGATCATTACGTATTACGTGATGGCGCATCGGGTATGTTTTTAGCCGCTAGTGGCTTTCCTAAAAACCGTGAGACGCGCGCGCCTCTAGTGGCTGAAATCTTGCCGTACAAAGATCAGATAGACATTAAGTATGAGTTTTTATTCGCTGCCCCTATCGCCGATGACGATGGTTTACCAACCGTTATCCGCTATAGCCGCAAGACTAAGGAAATATACGTACAGTCTGAAGAAGATGCTAAGGCGACTGGATGGAAGGCTTTTTATGAAGGTGGTAAATGGGTTGTTACTGGAACTAAGCCTGTAAAGAAGAAAGCCAAAAAGAAAGTAGCCAAGAAAAAAACTAAGAAGAAAGTCACTAAGAAGAAGGCGTCTAAAAAGAAAGCGACCAAAAAATAGCGAAGGCTTAATTTCTATTTAGCCTAAGTAAATTAAGTCATTAGTCTGATTTAGGTAACTAGCTTGTAGTTACCTAGAATAAGCCCTCAGTGTCTTCTTTCTGTTCGATAATACGATCCTGCTGTCTAAATTCACTAGGTGTTTGCTCAGCCTCTTCCTCACCCTCTAAAAATTCACCTATAGCGTCTATCACTAAGTCATCAGTACCTTCAGAAACAGTTCCATCGATATCTAACTCAGCTGAAACCTCGTCTATTGAAAGGCTGCCATAAAGGCTCTGTAATAGAGCGTGCTCGGGTGTTAGTTCTTCGATTGTAAAGTATTCTTGAATTGCATTCAGATCCATTTCGTCAGTTCGCTTTCCAGTGTTGCGGTTGATGAAGCCAGACTCGATATACTCAGGCAGCTCTGTTGAATCCTCAGGCACGCCATCGAGCGCTGTGCGCATGTAGTCAATCCAAATTGGCAATGCTGTTGAGCTGCCAGCTTCGCCTCGGCCCATGGTTGACGGATTATCGAAGCCAACCCAAACGGTGGTTGCTACTTTAGAGTTGAAACCAGTAAACCATGCATCAACATAATCATTGGTGGTACCTGTTTTTCCGGCAAGATCTTGTCTGTTTAGTGCTAACGCTTTTCTTGCCGTGCCACGCCGCACTACGTCTTTCATCATGCTAACTGTTAGAAAATTATTTGCATGCGACATAACGCGCGGAGCTTCGTAGCTCCGTGGCATGCTTATATCGGCGATCTCGGGAAGAATATCGAGATCCACATCTTGCGGCTCTTTTAATGTCTCATAATTATCGACGTCTTCCGGCACAATTATTGCTTTTTCAATCTCAAGACCAATGACTTCAGGCTTAGGCAAATACTCCGCATAGCATTGGTCGCACGGTTCCGCTGATGGTGCTAAGAAGAGAGTGTTGCCGTCGCGATCGGTGATTCGCTGGATAAAGTACGGCTCTATCTTGTAACCGCCATTGGCGAGTACGCTGTAGGCGCTGAGCATCTCTATTGGTTTTACTCCACCAGAGCCAAGCGCCATGGTAAGCGATGCTGAAAAGCGAGTCATATCAATACCAAAGCGTTCTACATATTGTCGTGCATAAGGTATGCCAATCGCTCGTAACAGGCGGATTGATACAAGGTTCATAGATTTGCTTAGTGCTTGGCGTATACGTGTTGGGCCGTAAAACTGACCGCTGTAGTTTTCTGGTCGCCATAGAGTTCCATGAGCTGGATCTCGGATAACAATCGAGCTGCCGCTTATTACGCTAGCTGGTGTAAAGCCTTGATCAAGCGACGCCGAATAGATGAACGGTTTAATATTGGAGCCTGGTTGCCGTATTGACTGAATTGCTCGGTTATATTTATTTAGGAAGAAATCATAGCCTCCGACGAGTGAGAGGATCTTGCCTGATTTTGGTTCTATTGAGATCAGGGCTCCACTCACGTTTGGGATCTGTGAAAGTTTCCAGTTTATAGCGGCTACAGAAGCATCTTCATCGATACTTTGAGTGGGCGTGGTTACCTCTTTCTTTTCGTCAGGTTGAATATAGACCACGTCCCCAGCTTTTATCACTTCTGACATTTTCTTTGGGCTATCGCCAACTAAATTTGCGGTTTTATGCCGTTTGGCCCACTTAGCGGACGCCAGCTTGATGCTTACCTCACCGAAGTCCTGGGTCCAAAGTTGCGAATCGTCATCATTGACGGCGATAACAATCGACGGAATTTGATCTTTACTGCTAGGGTAGGGCCGAAGCGCCTCGTTATAAGCACTATCGAGTTGTTGTCTGTCTGTATCTGGCGCTATTGCGTCTAGGTCCACAACGCCTATTGGGCCTCTGAAACCGTGTCGTCGGTCGTAGTCTTGTAGCCCCTTTCTTAGCGATCTTTCCGCCACCACTTGTTGCTTTGATGAGATCGTGGTGTAGATATTTAAACCTTGCCAATAGGCCCCTTCCCCGTATTGCTCGGTAAGCTTGGCGCGCACCATTTCGGCGATGTGTGGTGCTACTAAATCGGTTTGCCGACCGTGCTTTTGCGCGGTTATCGGCTCTGAGAGCGCAACCCTATAGTCGTCTTCGCTTATTTTGCCAAGTTCAGCTAACCGCCCAAGCACATAGTTTCGACGAATTAAAGCTCGCTCAGTATTGCGCAGTGGATTGTAGGTTGATGGTGCTTTCGGTAAGCCAGCAAGCATGGCTATTTGCGCGGTACTTAATTGGCCTAGTTGTTTGTTGTAATAGACCTCTGCGGCGGCACCAAAACCATAGGCTCTATGGCCTAAGAAAATTTTATTCAAATAAAGCGATAAAATCTCTTCTTTGCTTAGAATTTGCTCTAGCCTGAAGGATAGTAATACTTCTTTTAGTTTGCGCTCATAGGTTTTGTCTCGACTCAGGAAAAAATTACGTGCCACTTGCATGGTGATGGTGCTGGCGCCTTGACCTGAGCGGCCAGATCGAAAATTTGATAGTGCCGCTCGAAATAGGCCTTTGAAGTCGACACCGCTATGTTCGAAAAAGCCATCATCCTCACTGGCAAGTACCGAGTCGATTAGCTTTTGCGGTGTGTTTCTATAGTCAACTGTTTTGCGTCGTTCATCGCCAAACTCTGAGATCAAGAGCTTATCTGCTGAATAAACGCGTAACGGAATTTTTAGCTCTATGCCCTTTATGCTTTGTGCATTAGGCAGGTCTCGACTCAATTGAACTATTAAGAACCCCGCGGTTACAAATCCGAGCATGAGCGCGCCGCTTAACCAAGTGGTGAGCGATAACAGCAGTTGCGATTTTTTCAAAATGCCAATTTCTTATTTGTTAACCAATAACGATAATATATGAAATGTTCGATTTCCTAAATAGAAATGTGGCATTATTGAGTCAGTTTGGTTAGACTTTAAAGTAAGTAATTATAATAATGATATAAATAGCGGTTTTTATGGAGGTTTCTTGAAACTGTTTACCAAAAAATCTAAGGCAGTCATCGGTATAGATATCGGAACGCATTCGGTAAAACTAGTTGAGTTGTCTGGCACAAAAGCGAATCCAAAAGTTGTTGCATGGGCTGTCGTGCCATTGCCGGCTGGTGCCTTTTCTGAAAATGCAATCGCCAATTCTGATCTGGTGGCTGACGCCTTGAACGAAGCGATGGTCAAGTCTGGTGCAAAAGCTGAGCTGGCTGCGGTGGCGGTATCGTCAAGTCATGCGATCACAAAAGTGCTCAGCATGCCTGCTGATATCGGAGAGCTTGAGTTAGAAGAGCAAATTAGTATTGAGGCATTGCACTTTATTCCATATCCGATTGACGAGGTCAATTTAGACTTCGAAGTTCTTGGCAAGTCTGAAAGCAACGAAGATGAGAATGATGTGTTATTGGTCGCCTGTCGCCGAAGTATCGTAGACGACTATATCGATCTAGTCGAGAGCTCCTCTTTGGAACTTACCTATGTTGATATTGACACTTACGCATTAGAGCGAGTTTATCGTTCTCAAAACTCTCTTGGCGCGCAATCGAGTCAGCCAGTAGCTGTGTTTGATATAGGCTCTTCTAGCAGTCACTTGATGGTAATGAACGATAGTCAAGTGCTGTATTCACGACATCAAAGCTTCGGCTCAGCCCAGCTAGTAAAATTAATTCGTAAAGAATATGGCGTCTCAGCCGATGAGGCGGAGGAAATTCTCGCGTCGTCTCAACCTCCTGGCGATTTTTTAACGGCGGTGCAAGAACCTTTTATTGAGATGTTGCGGCAAGAAGTAAGTAGGGCACTGCAGTTTTTCTATTCATCTAGTTCCTATTCAAACATCGACAGCGTAGTGCTATCAGGTGCTTGCTGTGCTTTAGCAGGTTTAGCCGGCGACTTAGAGGTTAAGTTGCGTACCAAAGTGTCTGTTTTAAATCCTATCGCAGGTGCAAATGTACAGTCTCGAAGAGACATGATTTCAGTGTCCGCGCCGGCTCTTTCTATAGCTTATGGTCTTTCGTTACGAGGGCTTAGTTAATGGCTAATATCAATTTACTACCTTGGCGTGAGGCGACTCGGCGAGAGCGCAATCAAATAACCTTATTCGTTTGTGTCGCAATGTGGAGCGGGACCTGCCTATTGGTGTTAGCGGGCAAAGTGTTTATGGACTCACGCATTGATCATCAGAAAGCCCGAAATGCCTATGTACAGTCTGAAATTATTGATTTATCAAAGGTTATTAGAGAAATCGAAGATTTGAAAGGAAAGCGTGACGCTCTACTTTCAAGAATGGAAGTTATTCAAAACTTACAGAAAAATCGTGCTCAAATTGTTCATGTTTTTGATGATCTCGTTAATAAACTACCTAACGGCGTCTACTACGACACCATCACCAAGACACAAAATAGTTTGGCTATAAAAGGTAAAGCTCAATCCAATGGCCGTGTTTCAGCTTTAATGCGCAGTCTAGATGCATCCGACTGGTTCACTAATGCAACCCTTAATGTTGTCAATGTAGTTGATCAAAACGGCGCGTTGGTGAGCCAATTTGATGTATTAGTGAAGCAACAGCGAAAAGGCGATTCAGCAGATACCAATAGCAGCAACGCGGTTCGTTAGAGTCTTCAGTTGCAAGATCAATGGCAAAGTTAAAAAAGATAAAAATATAGCGAACCAAGTTTAAGAGAAAACTTAGATTATGAAATTATTAGTAGAAAGGGGCATCCTATGGGCCTCATAGATGAACTAAATGGCCTGGATATTAATGATATCGGGTCATGGACGCGTCGAATTAAGTTCTCGATAGCTGGGATGCTGTGTGTGGTTATTGTTTTGGCTGGGTATAAATTTATCATTCAGGGTCAGCAACAATCTCTGGCGAATCAGCAAAGGATAGAGCCTGGATTGAAAGACAGTTATCTAGAAAAAAAAGCTTTAGCCATTAATCTCGATGCCTACAAGCAGCAAATGATCGAAGCTGAAGAGACTTTTGGTGTACTGCTAAAGCAACTTCCAAATGAGAGTGAAATTCCCGATTTGTTGATTGATATGACTCAGGTTGGTTTATCTCGTGGCTTGCAATTTGAGCAAATCAAACCTGGGAGCAATATAGATAAAGATTTCTATGCCGAGAAGAATGTAAATATTATCGCCAATGGGACCTATCATCAGATAGCGGGGTTTGTAAGTGATGTCGCCGCACTTCCTCGAATTATCAACGTGACAGACTTTTCGGTTGAGAGAATTTCTGACGATTCAGGGGCTTTACGATTCAAGGCTACTACCAAGACATATCATTATTTGGAGGACTCTTATGCTGACGAGTAAAGTTAATAAGCTACTGTTGATTGCCTTAGCCTGCTTAGTATTGCAAGGTTGTGCTGATAGCAATATGACGGACTTGCGTGAGTTTGTTGCCGATGCGTATAAAGATAGAAAACCCGAGATTGACCCGTTACCTGAAATCCGACCATACAAAGGGTTTGAGTACGCCTCTAATGATAAGAACGATCCATTTAGCTTTGACAGTATCGTCTATAACCGCGATGACGAAACTTTATTTGCGAGCCAGCGCCCTGATGCCAGTAGAGTGAAAGAACCGTTAGAAGACTTTCCTCTAGATGGGCTAAGGATGGTTGGTACAATGTCTCAAAAAGGCGTACCTTGGGTAATCGTTAAAACCACGCAAGGCACTGCTCACTTGGCCTCAATTGGAAATTATATTGGCCAAAATGATGGAAAAATAATGCAAATTTTCCCCGATGAGCAACGTTTATTACTCAGCGAAACCGTCGCCGACCCTGCCGGTCGATGGGTGACTAGGGATGTGGAAATAACAATAGATGAACAATAACGATTCAGGAAGCAAAACTATGAGATCGATTAACTTACCTCGGCGCTTCAATAGGCTGTGTGTCTCAGTGCTAATGCTAGCAACGGCGGCGGTTAATACTGCATATGCTCAGAGTGCTAATTTGACCGATATGGTGTTTAGCACTTTGAGTGGTGGAGACGTGCAAATTAACTTTCTAGCCGATACTCCTCTATCTGAGCCGGGTACATTCAGCACTGATCGCCCAGCCCGCATCGCAATAGACTTTTTTGGTATGAAGAGCTTGTTGAGTAGCCAGCGAACCAACGTTGGTATGGGCAAGGTTGACAGTATTGTTGCTGTTCAAACCCCTGATAGGACCCGCTTAATCATCAATTTAAGGGATACCGCACGGTACAAATTATTACCGATAGAGAATGGTTATTCGTTAACTGTATACAATGATTTGACCGATCAAAGCCAAGTTTCAAAGCCGAAACCGTTTGCTAGCCGTCCAGATTTAGAGTCTTCGACAAACGTGACGAATATAGACTTTCGCCGGTCAGAGGCTGGTGGCGGTAAGCTGGTAATTGATTTGAGTGATGACAACGCAACTATCGATACTCGCGAGCGAGATGGTGAGATTGTAATCGATTTGTTTGATGTAAATGTGCCTGCTGAACTTGAGCAAAGGTTGGATGTAACAGACTTTGCTACGCCAGTACAAACCATTGACTCGTTCCAGAATGCTAGTAATGTGCGCATAGTTATTGTGCCTAAGGGTCAGTATCAGCACCTTGCTTTCCAGTCTGGTAAGCGCTTTACATTAGTCGTCGATCCAATTATTGAGACGCAAGAGGGTCTTCGTGATGACCAGGACTTAGAGCTAGGCTTCAACGGAGAGCGTCTGTCTATTAACTTTCAGAAGATAGATGTTCGATCGGCTTTGGCTGTAATTGCCGACTTCACCGGAATAAATTTTGTCACTAGTGACTCGGTCCAGGGTGACATTACGATCAACCTGAAGGACGTGCCATGGGATCAGGCGCTGGACGTTATCTTGCGAACCAAAGGGCTAGCTAAGCGGCAAACCGGTAATGTGGTCTGGGTTGCGCCAAGTGCGGAAATTCAGAAGGTAGAAGAAGACGAGCTTAAAGCTTTGAGCGTAGTTGAGCAATTTGCTCCGTTGTCGACCGAAATCGTTCAAATTAATTATGCTAAAGCGGTGGATATTGCTACCGTTATTAAGTCTGTGAAAGTGGTCAAACAAGGAGACTCATCGTCACAGTCAGGGCAGGGTACGACTAATAGTTCATCTCTAAACGTAACTGAGACAGACAAGAATTCCTTGCTCAGTGCACGAGGCAGTGTCACCGTCGATGAGAGAACCAATAGCTTATTGATTCAAGACGTGGCCGAAAAAATCAAACAGTTGCGAAATGTAATAGCTAAACTAGACAAGCCGGTACGGCAAGTATTGATCGAAACCAGAATTGTTGAAGCGAATGACAATTTTAGTCGCGAATTAGGTGCCCGTTTGGGTTTCCAGCGTGTCACTGAGAATGTTAGATTTCCTGGTTCAAAAAGCTCAAACCTAGGTAATGTGGTTGGTGGTGGCACCCTCAACGGTAATACTACTATTCAAGATTCAATAAACAATCAGCTTAATAATCCTAATGATCCACTCGAATTCGACCGTAATGGCGGGTTGTCTGTTGATCTCGGGGCCGCTAATATTGGTGGCACAAACCCGGCTTCTTATGCATTTGATATTTTTAGAACTGGCCGCGGTTTCGCGCATTTGATTAGTCTAGAGCTATCCGCGCTGGAGGCGGATGGTCGTGGTCGTATAGTTGCGAGCCCAAGATTGATTACCTCAAATCAAAAAGAAGCCGTGATTAGTCAAGGCCAGTCGATTTTTATAACCGTGCCAGGCGGCGGTGCTGCTGGCGGCAGTGACGGTGCCTCTGGCGGGGTTCGAGAAATTACGGTCGAGCTTCGGCTTACGGTAACACCTCAAATTACTCCAGACGATAGAGTCATAATGGACGTCCAAATTAAGCAGGATAATATTATTTCATTGGCGGCAGATATTAATGTTGTCGGTACTAAAGAGATTGAAACTCAGATACTAGCTGATAATGGCGAAACCGTAGTCATTGGTGGTATTTATCAGCAGGATGACAGTGAGGGTGAAACTAAAGTTCCATTCCTTGGTGACATCCCATTCTTGGGTAATATATTCAAACAAAAATCAAAGCGTTCTAATCGAACCGAGCTTTTGATCTTTTTGACGCCAAAAATCATTACCCCTAAGTTGAATTTGGGCTAATCGTCTTCACATTAACGATGTGCCTTTAAAAAGGCTATTATTACAAAAGCAGGGGCCAGCCTCTGCTTTTGTAATTTTAAGCAGTTGTTGAAGCCAGATTAATCGACGACTCACCAGCCTAAACACTTTGTGCAGTTTTTACTCAATAAAGAGTATTATGCTACGACTGTTCTCATTTTGCTTCGTTGAGAGCCGCGATCAGTTAAATTCAAACAGATAGAAATAGAAAAATAATGCAAAATTTGATCCTTATTGGCCCTATGGGCTCGGGAAAAACCACGGTTGGGAAGCAATTAGCGAAACGTACTCGCATGGATTTTGTTGACTCCGACCATATGATCGAAGATCGGTGTGGTGTTTCTATATCTACTATTTTTGATATTGAAGGCGAAGATGGTTTTCGAAAACGTGAAACTAAGATGTTAAGTGAGTTGTGTGATCGATCGGGTATCGTCTTGGCAACTGGCGGTGGTGCAATCACCAGTGAAGAAAATAGAATTCTACTCCGGAAAGGATTTGTGGTGTATTTAAAAACGTCTATCGAAACTCAGTTGGCGCGTACTCAAAAAAATCAAAATAGACCATTATTGGAAAATGTTGATGCTGAAAGTAAGTTACGTCAGCTGATGGAAGAGCGCGGTGAGCTGTATGAACAGGAAGCTGATCTGGTGGTAATGTCTGGAGACCGAATTGTTTCCAAAGTCGTCGAAGAGATCATAGAAGCTCTGGATAAATTGTGATTTTGTCATTTCCTTCTCATGCTCGGTGATAAAATATATGTAAGGATACAGAGTAGTGTTAACAACTGGTGAATTAGGTCTTATAAATAGCGTTTATCTAGCTCTAATGTACCTAGCAAGCGTTGAAATAGTGACTTTTAGCCGTGTTAACAGTATACTTTGCGTCCTTTTTCGCTCTATCCGAATTATGTTCGGTTATCCCGGCGACCAAACCTGTCGGCATCGTTAGTCGAACAGCCCTGTTTTAAGGCTCATTTAACGAGCTTGTCATTGGCAAGCTTGCCGTAAATCCAAATTGTTTCGTATACTGCTCCGAAGTGTTAGAGCAAGGTAAGAAGTGATTGTGTATAACGGTTTTTTTGAGCCTCTTAGCAGCGGATTGCTAGCCAACACTAGCTTGTGTGGTCTTATGGCTTTTTCGTCATTTTTAGGTTTTGGAGCGTTGAATTCGGAGGCTGAGACACGGTTCTCGCTTCTTCCATTGCGATGCACATTCGTTCGATTGTGCATCGATAGTTCTTTTTAGGAAAACGACGTGACTAAGATGTATCACAGCGAAGGTGGTTTATACCGCCCCGAATTTGAAAGAGACAATTGCGGCTTCGGTTTAATAGCGCAAATGGACGGTGTGCCAAGTCATTGGCTGATCAGTACGGCTATTAGCGCTCTTGCTCGGCTGACCCACCGAGGTGCGGTTGCCGCTGACGGTAGAACTGGCGATGGTTGTGGCCTGTTAATGGCCATGCCTGAGGAATTTATGCACCGAGCAGCGAGTGAAGCCGGTATAAACCTAGTAAAGCGATTTGCTTCCGGCTTGGTGTTTTTAGACCGTGATCTGGAAAAGCAAAACGCGGCGATTGAAAAACTCACTTCTGAGCTGAGTGCGCAAGGCTTGATTGTCGCCGGTTGGCGTGACCTTCCGCTTGATAAAACGACATTGGGAGAGCAAGCGAAGGCATCAATTCCTGTGATCAAACAGCTTTTCGTTAATGCGCCCTCGTTGCTGAGTGAACATGACTTTGAGCGACGCTTATTCTTGGCTCGTCGTAAAACTGAGCTGCAAATCGCTGAAACAGCTGACGACGAATTTTATATCCCTAGTTTATCGTGTAAAGTAATTTTGTATAAAGGCTTGGTGATGCCCGAATATTTGCCGGTATTTTTCAAAGATCTAAATCAAGCTGATATGGCTTCATCTCTATGTCTGTTTCATCAGCGTTTCTCGACCAATACACTTCCACAGTGGCGTCTGGCTCAGCCGTTTCGTTATCTGGCTCATAATGGTGAGATCAACACTGTGCAAGGTAATCGCAATTGGGCGATTGCACGTGGTGCTAAGCTATCGTCTTCGCACTTCCCGAATTTGCACGAAGCGGCACCGTTTGTAAGTACCAAAGGTTCCGACTCTATGAGCCTGGATAACATGCTCGAGGTGTTTTTGATGGGTGGTATGGATATATTCAAAGCCACTCAAACTCTAGTGCCGCCGGCGTGGCAAAATGCTGAACATATTGATCCAGATTTAAAGGCATTTTACCGTTTTCAAGCAATTCACGCGGAGCCTTGGGATGGTCCTGCTGGAATAGTGCTCACTGATGGACGTTATGCGTCTTGTGCGCTCGATCGTAATGGCTTACGACCCGCGCGTTATGTGATTACTAAAGATCGGATGATTACGCTGGCATCTGAAGTTGGTGTATACGACTACGCGCAGACCGATGTGGTTAAAAAAGGCCGCTTAAAGCCCGGACAAATGATGGCGGTTGACACCCATACAGGCAAAATTATTATGCCTAGTGACGTGCATCAACATATCAAAAGTGAGCATCCTTATAAACAATGGTTGAAAGACAATATTGTTAGGCTGAAGTCAGGTTTGAACGACCGAGAAACCACGGTCACGCTTAACGCTGCATCGCTTAAGATCTATCAGAAGCTATTTCAGATTACTAACGAGGAGCGTAACGACGTTATTCGTGTGCTAGCGGAGTCTGCGCAAGAAGCAACTGGTTCCATGGGCGACGATACTCCAATGGCTGTATTGTCGATGCGTCACCGAATGCTGAGTGATTATTTTCGACAGCAATTTGCCCAGGTAACAAACCCTCCAATTGACCCATTACGTGAGCAAATCGTAATGTCATTAGAGACTTATTTCGGCTCCGAAAGCAGTCTCTTCGAGCCAACCGAGGCTATGGCGAAAGCGATTGTTGTCGACTCTCCGGTGCTATCAACAAGTAAATATCTACGATTGCTAGCTAATCAAGATCCAGATTTCGCGCATCATTTAATCGATATTACGTTTGATAAAGACACGTCGCTGAAAACTCGTATTGAAGAAATTTGTAACGAGGCTGAAGATGCTGTTAGAGGAGCGGGTCGAATCATCGTTCTATCCGATCGAAATATTTCCAAAGATCGTATGCCAGTTCAAGCGTTACTGGCTACAGGTGCCGTGCATCATCGTTTAACTAAATCAGGCCTGCGTTGTAATGCTAACCTTGTTGTTGATACCGGCACTACACGGGATTCACATCAATATGCGGTTTTGATCGGCTATGGAGCAACGGCAATTCATCCCTATTTAGCCTATGAAAGCATCAATGAGATGGTTGGCAAAGGTCAAATAAAGGGCGACATCAGCGTATTTCTTCGTCAGTATCGAAAAGGCATTAATAAGGGGCTTTACAAAATTATATCGAAGATGGGTATTTCGACTATCCACAGTTATCGTGGCTCACAATTATTTGAGGCGGTTGGATTAGCCAACGAGGTCGTCGATGTCTGTTTTACCGGCACCACAAGTCGAATCCAAGGTTGTAACTTTTCCCATTTAGAGAATGATCAGCGCGTTATATTAGCTTTTGCATGGGATCCGAAGACGTCTCTAGAGCAAGGTGGTTTATTCAAGTTTATTCACGGAGGTGAGTATCATGCTTACAATCCGGATGTAGTAAACACAATGCATGCGGCTGTTAAAAGCGGTGATTTCGAGTTGTATCGTGACTATGCTGACACAGTAAACCATCGTAAGCCGATGGTCTTAAGAGACTTGTTGGGTCTGCGCGATGATATCGAGCCAGTTGCCTTAGAAGATGTCGAACCTTGGGAAAAAATAGTGTTGCGCTTTGATAGTGCAGGCATGTCACTGGGCGCATTGTCGCCAGAAGCCCATGAGTCTCTAGCCGAAGCGATGAACGCCTTAGGTGGTCGTTCAAATTCAGGTGAGGGTGGCGAAGACGCAGCGCGTTTTGGGACTGCCAAAATGTCTAAAATTAAGCAGGTCGCTTCAGGTCGATTTGGCGTGACGCCGCATTATCTTGTGAACGCCGAAGTTCTACAAATTAAGGTGGCGCAAGGCGCTAAACCTGGTGAAGGGGGGCAACTACCGGGCCATAAAGTAAATGAGACTATTGCCCGCTTACGTTACTCGAGCCCAGGTGTTGCCCTTATATCACCGCCACCGCACCATGATATCTATTCGATTGAAGATCTGGCGCAATTAATTTTTGATTTAAAGCAGGTTAATCCAAAAGCCTTGGTTTCGGTCAAGTTAGTAGCCGAAGCCGGTGTCGGAACGATCGCCGCTGGTGTTGCGAAAGCGTATGCTGATTTAATTACCATATCTGGCTATGACGGTGGCACCGGCGCGAGCCCGTTGACGTCAGTTCGCTACGCTGGTTCCCCTTGGGAACTCGGTTTGACCGAAGCCCATCAAACACTGCGAGCCAACGATCTACGTGACAAGGTTCGTTTACAAACAGATGGTGGTTTGAAGACTGGCTTGGATGTCATTAAAGCGGCAATTTTGGGCGCCGAAAGCTTTGGCTTCGGTACTGGCCCAATGGTCGCCCTTGGTTGTAAGTATTTAAGGATTTGTCACTTGAATAACTGTGCTACAGGTGTAGCAACTCAGCATAATATCCTGCGTCAGAAGCATTACGTAGGCACCGCTGAGCGGGCAATGAATTACTTTATGTTTATTGCCATGGAAACGCGCGAATGGATGGCCAAATTGGGGGTAACTCAATTAACCGATTTGATTGGTCGTACTGATTTGCTAATCCAGTTAGAAGGTGAAACCGACAAACAAAAAAATCTAGATTTATCTGAGATTTTGCATGATGGTAATGTTGCGGCGGAAAAGCCACAGTTTTGTATCGAGCCAAAGAACGAACCTTATGATAAAGGCGAGTTGGCTGAGACAATGGTGGTTGATATGTTGCCTGCCATTGAATCAATGAGCGGCGGTAGTTTTGCCTATCAAGTTAAGAATATTCATCGCTCAATTGGTGCTCGCTTATCGGGTGAAATCGCCCGTGCTCACGGCCATGAAGGGTTGTCTGATAAGCCTATTACATTGAATCTTACGGGTACTGCGGGCCAAAGCTTTGGGGTCTGGAATGCTAAAGGTTTGAATATTAATCTTGCCGGTGACGCCAATGATTACGTGGCCAAAGGTATGTCTGGCGGAACAATCGCTATCTACCCGGTCGAAGGCGTTGAATTTATTGCTAATGAATCAACAATTATTGGCAATACCTGCCTTTATGGTGCTACGGGTGGCGAGTTATTTGCAGCGGGTAAAGCCGGCGAACGCTTCGCTGTACGTAACTCAGGTGCCTACACAGTGGTCGAAGGCTTAGGTGATCATGGTTGCGAATACATGACCGGTGGAGCCGTCTGCGTGCTCGGTGAAACGGGCGTCAATTTCGGTGCAGGCATGACCGGTGGCGTGGCTTTTGTGCTCGACGAAGACAGAACTTTCATCGATCGTTACAATCATGAATTAATCGATACTTACCGTTTAATGCCTGAAGCGATGGAGTCATATGCATTATATTTGCAAACCATGATCGAGAAACATGTTGCGGCAACAGGCAGTGTGCGTGGTCAACAGATATTAGACGACTTTGCAGATTATGTGCCTAAATTCTGGATGATCAAGCCAAAAGCGAGCGACCTCGAAACCTTAATTGATTCTTTGAAAGCGGCAGCGTAAGGGATAAAATATGAGTAATGATTTTCAATTTTTAGATGTGCCTCGTCAGAACCCTGAAAAAGTACCGGCATTAGAACGTAATAAGCAATTTAAAGAAATTTATGCTCAGTACGAGGCAGAGCAAGCGGCGTCTCAAGCCGAGCGTTGTCTAGATTGTGGTAATCCTTATTGCGAATGGAAGTGTCCGGTTTCTAACTACATACCAAATTGGTTAAAGTTGGTGGCAGAAGGTAATCTATTTGAAGCGGCTGAGTTGTCGCATCAAACAAATTCTTTACCAGAGGTCTGTGGTCGAATTTGTCCTCAAGACCGTCTATGCGAAGGCGCTTGTACTCTGAACGACGGTTTTGGCGCGGTAACGATTGGTTCGATTGAGAAGTACATTACCGATGAAGCGCTAAAGCAAGGTTGGCGCCCTGATATGTCGAACGTTGTCTGGACTGATAAAAAAGTGGCTATTATCGGCGCTGGCCCGGCCGGTTTAGGCTGCGCTGATATCTTGGCCAGAAACGGTGTTAAGGCAGTGGTGTTTGATAAGTACCCTGAGATTGGTGGATTGTTAACTTTTGGGATACCACCATTCAAGCTTGAGAAAGAGGTGGTGAAAACACGTCGCTCTATTATGGAGGAGATGGGTGTCGAATTCGTTTTAGATACTGAAATTGGCAATGACATTCAATTTCAAGAACTACTCGACGGTTACGACGCTGTCTTTCTTGGTATGGGAACCTACACTTATATGAAGGGTGGTTTTGCCGGTGAAGAGTTCGAAGGTGTGCATGAAGCTTTGCCATTCTTGGTTTCAAATATCAATCGCGAAATGGGCTTTGAAAAAGATGCTATAGAATTCGTCGATATGAAGCATAAAAAGGTGGTGGTGCTTGGCGGTGGTGATACCGCTATGGACTGCGTACGCACCTCGGTTCGACAAGGAGGCAGTAAAGTAATGTGTGCATATCGTCGAGATGAAGCCAATATGCCTGGATCAAAGGGTGAAGTAGCAAACGCTAAGGAAGAGGGTGTTGAGTTTCTATGGAACCGTCAGCCGATTGAAATTATTGGTGAGAATGGTAAAGTGACGGGGGTTAAGTTGGCTACCACTACGTTAGGCAAGCCCGATCAGCGTGGTCGCCGCCGACCCGAAGTAATCGCTGGCTCTGAAGAGATTGTTGAAGCTGATGATGTCATCATCGCGTTCGGTTTTCGCCCCAGCCCAGCGGCTTGGTTCTCTGACTTTAATATCCAGATTAATGATTGGGGCGGCGTTCAAGCGTCTACTGATTTAGCCTTAAAGTTCCAAACGACTAACCCAAAGGTGTTTGCTGGTGGTGATATGGTGCGTGGCTCTGACCTTGTCGTGACAGCGGTATTTGAAGGACGTGAAGCAGCTGAAGGCATTTTGAATTACTTGAATCGACACTAGCCTTGAACTCATTTCAGTTGTCTCTAAAAGCCGTTGTTAATAACAGCGGCTTTTTATTAGCTTAAATTGCAGATAGGCCTTCTTAATCATAATAACTGTTCACGCAGAAGTAATCTGAGCCTGTATAATCCGCCGCATGAATGAAATGAAAAATGATTTATATCTTCGTGCTTTACGTGGCGAAAAGGTTGAACGAACCCCCGTTTGGGTAATGCGGCAAGCTGGTCGCTATTTGCCAGAGTATCGTGAGGTCCGTAAGCAGGCAGGGGATTTTCTGACCCTGTGCAAAACTCCCGATTTGGCTTGCGAAGTGACGATGCAGCCTATTGATCGTTTTGGACTAGATGCGGCTATTTTATTCTCTGATATTCTAACCATTCCAGACGCTATGGGCTTAGAGCTAGTATTGGAAGAAGGCATTGGCCCAGTATTTAATAAGCCAGTTCGTAGCGAAGCTGAAATCAAAAAATTGACGGTTCCGGATGCTGAAGATGATCTAGGGTATGTGATGGACGCAGTACGTGTGATTCGTAAAGAATTGAATGGCCGGGTACCGTTAATAGGATTTACCGGTAGCCCCTGGACCTTAGCTAGCTATATGGTCGAAGGCAGTGGCAGCAAAGATTTTCGTCGCATCAAAGGGCTGATGTTCGAGTCGCCACAGGCCGCGCATACTCTATTGCAAGTAGTGACTGATAGTGTGATTACGTATTTGAAAGCACAAGTCGCTGCCGGGGTGCAAAGTCTGATGATATTTGATACCTGGGGTGGCGTGTTGTCGACGGCTAATTATAAGACCTTCTCATTGGCTTATATGCAGCAAATTGTCAGCGCCATGAAAGCGGATGGAATGACCAAAGACATTCCTATCGTGTTGTTTACTAAAGGAGGTGGTCCGTGGCTAGAGTTAATGGCTGATACCGGCTGTGATGGCTTAGGTCTTGATTGGACTGTCGATATGGCTGATGCTAAAGCGAGAGTTGGACATCGAGTAGTGTTGCAGGGCAATATGGATCCAGTGGTGATGAACACCGGTGAGCAACAGGTTCGTGACAACGCGATGTTAGTACTCGAAGGTTATGGTCAGCATAGTGAGACAGACAAAGGTCATATTTTCAATTTAGGTCATGGCATTCAGCCGTTTGCCAAACCTGATAATATGCAAGCGCTAGTAGAAACAGTACAAGGTCAGAGTTCACAGTTTCATAAATAGATGAGTTTAGATGATTAACTTTGATCGCATAGAAAAAAATATATTTCTGGGTAGTGCGCCGCAAAACAGTATTGATGCTGGACGCTTAAAACAGATGAAAATTACCGCTGTATTGTCGTTGCAAAGCGACGCTGATTTTAAGTCTCATAAAATAGATTGGCCGAAGCTGCAGAGTGTCTATCAACACAATGACATAAACATGCAGCGTTTTGCCATTGTCGACTTTGATGAAGCAGACTTGGGCAACAAGTTAGCCGAGCCAGTAAAGGCCTTAAATGCATTGCTCACTGTCGGGCACCGGGTCTATGTTCATTGCAATGCGGGGATCTGTCGTGCGCCAGCCACGGTACTGGCTTATTTATGTCATTATCGGGGGATGAGTATAGAGGAGGGTCTGGAATTTTTACGCCGAAGTCGTCCGCAAATACATCCCTATATCAGCGCCGTAGAAAAAGCGCTGTTAAAGTTAGCGGTGTAAGGCCAGACTGTTAGTTAAATCTCGCAATTGCAGCAATTGCGCCTTTTCGAGCATACATATCGTCACGATAGTCTAAATACTCTGGGGCAACATCAAAGCCAAACCGATCGGCCCAGTTAAAGGTTTGGGCTACCAAAATATCGGCAAAGGTAAAGCTGTCGCCAAGTACAAACTTATTGATACTGGCTAGCTTTGAGAACGCCTCGAGTGCTTTCTCGAACTCCCATTTTGCAGTCGTAAAGATCTGCTCTACTCGGTGCTTTTGTGGGATAGCGAACTTATGTTTGCCAGTAGTCCATAGCGGCTGCTCTAGTTCGGACAATACAAAAAAAGCGAGCTCGTCGTACCTTGCCCGCATTTTCACGTCAGTTGGGATGAATAGTTTTTCTGAAATTGCATCTATGTAATTTAATATCGCGGCACTTTCGGTTAGTACAAAACCATCATGCTTTAGCGAAGGAACTTTCCCTTGAGGATTTAGCTTTAGATATTCGTCAGACTTAGCTCCATCGGTACCGGTGCCATTTAGCTCTAAGGCAACGAAGTCATGCTCAAGCTCTGCTTCAGCAAGTGCCCATAAGCATCGAAAAGAACGAGACGGGCCTACGCCATATAATGTGATTGCCATCTTATTAGTCCAATAATTTGTTGTCGATTAAAAAATTTAAAACCAATTTTTTTACAATCGGTTGAGTCTTCGCTGTTGGGTGAAGTCCGTCTTGCTGAATGAAATCAGGCTCTAGAAAAAACTCTTCACGATAGAAATCAATAAATGGCAGCTGATGTTTCTCTGCTAGTTGTCTAAACGTCGCACGAAATTTATCAATGTAGCGTGGACCATAGGTTGCTGGTAAAGAGATCCCCGCTAAGGCGAGACCAATCTCTTGTTTTTTTACCATCAAGATGATTTGCTCCAAATTGTCACTCATCGCGCTAATTGGCATCCCTTGTAAGCCGTCATTTGCACCTAGCTCAATTAGCATAACGTCTGGTTTTAACTCGGCTAATGTTATTGCTAGGCGAGCGAGGCCTCCGCCAGAGGTTTCTCCCGAAATGCTTGCGTTGGTAACCTCATGCGACTCTTTAATCGACTCGGCCAAAAGGTATGCCCAACCTTGCTCTAGCTCCATGCCATAAGCCGCGCTTAAGCTATCGCCGAATATCACCAAATGTTTAGCTTGAGCTGAGGGTGAAAAAATTAAAAAGAGTAATGTAAATAGAGCAAAGGTGAACTTGTCTTTCAGGTGATTCGGTATCATAGAGTTAGGTAAGACCAATAAGGTCTCATTGGGTAATCAACATAATACAGCTAACTTAGCATAGTTCTTGTGGCCACCCAGTTAAGATAACTCTAGGCAAAAATAGCAGATATGACACAATCAATTCTTCGCGCGCAAGGCGTAAGCAAGCGCGTTAGTACTGCAGATCAAGATCTGACAATTTTAGATAATGTTTCCTTAGATATTGAGCTCGGTCAAAGCGTCGCGATTATCGGTCCGTCTGGGGCAGGTAAGTCGACTCTTTTAGGCTTACTGGCCGGTTTAGACACCCCTACTGACGGAAAGATATGGATGGGTGAGCACGAAATTACCGCTACTAACGAGGAGGGACGCGCCGCAATACGAGCGAACATGGTTGGCTTTGTGTTCCAAACGTTTCAATTACTTGGCAGTTTAACGGCGCTTGAAAATGTTTCTTTACCGATGGAGTTATCGGCTCAAAGTGACGCCCGTGAGCGGGCTGTTGAATATCTAAATAAAGTTGGTTTAGCGGCGCGACTAACACACTATCCCAAGCAGTTATCAGGTGGCGAACAACAGCGTGTTGCACTTGCTAGGGCATTCGCGTGTTCGCCGAAGATATTGTTTGCCGATGAGCCAACCGGTAATCTCGACCAAGCGACGGGCCTAAAAATTAGCGATTTACTTTTTGACCTCAATCAACAAACCGATACTACCTTAGTGCTGGTCACACACGAGCCTAGGTTGGCTCAACGTTGCCAATCAATTATTACCATCGATGATGGTCGTCTACTGAGCCGAGTGGATACTTAGCCATGAATTTAATTGATATAAAGCTTTTATGGCGAGACTGGCAGGGAGGTCAGCTAAATTTAGTCGTCTCAGCACTGGTATTGGCGGTGATGGTTGTCACTGCGGTTAGTCTATTTGCCGACCGAGTTGAGCGTGGCCTGAATCAGCAAATCACTAGTTTTTTGGCCTCTGATTTAACCGTCAGGGGTGGTATTGAAATTAGCGATGATTATCGACAGAAAGCAACGCAGCTAGCTCTCAAAACCGCTGACTTGGCGTTATTTCGTTCTATGGTTTTTGCCGGCGACAGTAACCACTTGGCATCGGTCAAAGCGGTAAGCAATGCTTATCCACTTCGCGGCCAAATAGAACTGAGCGATGATCTAGAGGTGGGCAACGTCAGTAAGCGTTCGAATGGTCCTGCATCAGGTGAGGCATGGGTCGAAGCTCGACTTTTCAATCTATTGAATATTAAAATTGGCGATACCTTAGAGGTTGGATATCTTAACCTTACCGTTACTAACCTAATCGTTAATGAACCGGACCGAGGCACTGGTTTTGCCGCTGCTGGCGCAAGAGTCATGATCAGTATTGACGATTTGCCTGCCTCGCAACTAGTTCGACCAGGCAGCCGCATAGGTTATCGCTTTTTAATGAGTGGCGATGATCGATCAATCGAGCAATACAAAGCTTGGTACCAAAAGCGCGAAGACGGGTTAAAAAATAGCAGTGATCTAAAACACTTTCGTTTGGTAACCCCTGAAAATGCCGAAGAGCAATTAGCTGATGCAATGCAACGGGGCCGAGCCTTTTTGCTGTTAAGCGGAACTATCGGTGTTTTGTTGGCGGGCATAGCCATGGCTTTGGCCAGCCAGCGCTACGCTAGTCGACTTACTGACCAAGTTGCATTAATGAAGGCATGGGGCCAATCCACACGCGCAATTCGTCGCAGCCAATTCATTCGCCTGTTTATCATTGCGGCGACATCAACCTTGCTCGGTATGTTACTTGGCTGGTTTGCTCATTACATGTTGCTCGAAGTGGCTAAGGGCGTCTTGTCGGTTGAACTACCGCCGCCTGGCAGTAGACCTTGGATAGTCGCAACCATTACCGGATTTGTATGTGTGCTGGGCTTTGCTCTGCCGGCACTGTGGCACTTGCCAACCATCGCTCCGCTTCGTGTGTTGCGCCGTGATTTACCTGACTCTTTACTAGGCCAAGGCCGGCGACTCACTATTGGCATTGCGTCGTTATTGTTGCTGACCTATTGGTATAGCGAAAGCCTAGTCACCTCCTTATTATTTTTAGCGGCGATATTTATTTTATTCTTGGTCTGCGCATTAATTGCCTTACAGTTCTTAAAATTAGTACAAAGATTTGGTAGCTGGCGCGGTAGCTTTGTTCGTTTAGGCTTGGCTAATTTATGGCGACGTCGCGGACAAACATTAGTGCAGTTGGTCGGTTTCTCGACTACCTTGATGCTTTTGTTAGTCGTTACCGGGCTCAGAACTAACCTAATCGCCGAATGGCAAGCGCAGTTGCCTGAGGATACGCCAAGTCACTTTCTCTACAACGTCGCTGACCGAGAAGTAGATGCGGTAAAACAATTACTGGCTGAATCTGATGTTACAACTACCCCGTGGTTTCCGATGGTACGTGGTCGTTTGGTGGCTATTAACGGCGAAGCTATTACCCGTGAACGGATGGCGCAGTCAGGCGGGCTTAGTCGTGAAGTTAACTTTACGCAAACAGTCGATTTACCAGTTAGTAATGAAATTGTCAGTGGCCAATGGTGGCTTACCGCACCAAAGCGATTGGAGTTTTCAATTGAAGAGCAAGTCGCCACTGAAATTGGCGTAGAGATTGGCGACGAAGTTGAATTTAGTATTGGTGGCATTAAGTTCAGCGCAATACTTGCGAGCGTTAGAAGTGTCGATTGGCAAAGTATGAACCCAAATTTTTACGTGGTGTTCTACCCAGGTGCTTTAGACCGCTATGCACCAAATTGGGTCACCGCTGTACGTGCTGGCGACACTATGGAGGTGAATCGCGGCGCTTTAACTAAACAAGCTCCTTTCGTCAATAAAATGGTTAAGCAGTACCCAACTACGGTTGTACTCGAGCTAGGTGACGTGATTGCGAGAATTCGTGACGTTATTGATCGGGTTACTCAAGGACTTGAGTTAATTCTATTTTTGGTACTAATTTGCGGTGCATTAGTTTTGTTTGCGGCGATTGGCGTTTCTTACGACGAACGTTTGCGAGAGAATGCGATTCTGCGTACATTAGGCAGTTCAAAGAAGATTATTATCGGTGCCCTAACGGTTGAGTTCGCTACATTGGGAGCGATAGCGGGTGTAATTGCCGGAGCCGGTGCTGAACTAATATTGTTTTTTATACAGCGCAATGTATTTGATATGGCACCTCAATGGCACCCAAATTTATGGGCTTTAGGCTTTTTTTCGGGAATCATATTGATTACGGCCCTTGGCTTGGTACGAAGTCGCGATATTATTACCGTGCCCCCGCTACAGTCATTGCGCCAAATTGACTAGGCTGTGAATAATAGAACTTGACCACCATGTGTTTTACACTGAAATTCGAAAAATGGCTCGAAAACCTGTTTAAGCCGCTGATGATAAATTTGAGGTCGTTATGAAAGCAGTCTCGCAGTATTGTGTTTCTAAGTTCTCACAACAGCTGGTAACCTGTATTGGATTATCACTGGCCTTAAGTTCTGCTCAAGCTCAGTTGGGCATGGTTATCGGTGGTGATTCTTTTGCCGCCGCGTGCTATCGGGCGTCATCAATCGCTATCTCTAACGGTAGTGCTAGCCGACGCGATCTTGAACCCTGCCAACGCGCTATTTATGACGGCGCTTTGAGCCGTAAAAATTTAGTCGCAAGCTATGTGAATCGGGGCGCCATTTATATGGCGTTGGGTGATCGAAAATCAGCCCTGAACGATTTTAATCTTGCGCTTGATCTTGATGATAAGACCGGCGAAGCCTACGTAAACCGAGGTAATCTATGGTTTTTCGGTAACGATTTGCCTAAGGCATTAAGCGACTATGACTTAGCCTTACAATTAGGCGTCGAGAAACCGCATATTGCGCACTTGAACCGAGGTATGGCGCGAGAGCGTTTAGGTAAGCTAGGTGAAGCTCAGGCTGATTATCAGGCCTCGCTAAGCTACGCCGCCAACTGGTCTGAAGCTGCATTACGGCTAACCCGAGTAACCGAGAAAATTAGACAAAAAAATCGTGAACGAAAATAGCCCAAAAGTTAATCCGAATAGTATCGAAATTGAGAGGCGAGTCGAAAACTGGCTTACCTCAATAGTAATAAATTTAAACCTATGCCCATTTGCGCAACGAGAATATCGAAACAATAGCATTCGTTTTAAAACCTCTTTTGCTGAGCTAGAAGAAGAAATCGTTCGCGACTTAGTGGTTGAGCTTTCGTTGCTTAATAAGCATCAAGAGTTACAAACCACGTTGCTGATTTTACCCAGCGCATTATCGGAATTTGAGTACTTTAATGATTTTCTCGGTTTTGCAGATTCTTTGCTCGAAGAGATGAAGCTTGACGGTGTGTTTCAGTTTGCCAGCTTCCATCCTGAATATCGTTTTGCTGGCACAAGCGAAGACGACGCCGAAAATTTCACTAATCGAGCACCGTATCCAATGTTGCATATTTTACGTGAGTCGAGTTTAGACTGGGCTGTTGATGAACATCCGGATACCGATCAAATTCCGCTAGATAATATCGCTTTGATGAATAAGTTGGGCGTTGATCATATGCGTAAGATGCTGCTTGAATGTTCCAAAGCAGATGACTAAACCTTACAATATACTTATGAGTGATAAGCTGGGACCCATGTGTTGAAGAAAATAATCTTATTCGTGCTTTTAAGCAGCGGGTTACTATCGGCTTGCGTGTCATTAATAACGCCGAAGGTCGAATCAGAGTTGGTCAAGCTTAAAGCTGGACAGTACTCTTTAGATTCAAGCCACGCGACGTTATTGTTTAAAATTCAACATTTGGGATTATCTACTTACGTTGGGCGATTCAATACCTTCGACGCCTCGCTTGAATTTGATCCAGACAACATTGCCGCATCGCGACTCACCGCGTTGATTGAAATAGACTCTCTGGATATCAACGATACTGATTTGAAAGACGATCTGATGGGTAGATCCTGGTTTCGCCAATCAGAATTTCCGCAAGCTAAATTCGCCAGTGAATCAGTGACGCCAATCAGCGAGACTGAGTTTGAATTCAGCGGTTTTTTGAACTGGCGTGGTAAACAAAAATTAATTACCGTTACCGCCACTTTTCACGGCGCTGCGAGCAATATGTTAAGCGGAAAATATACTCTTGGTTTTTCAGCCAAAGGTACTTTTTCTCGCTCTGACTTTGGAGTGGATAAATTCATTCCCTTGGTCGGTGATCAGGTAACTATTGAGGCCTATGCTGAATTCTTGAAGAACTAATCAGCCACTCGATAGTGAATTTATGTCAATAGAGAACAATCAGGCTAACGATAAGATAGATCACAGACGATAGACCGGCAGCGATCATCGCTAAAGGAAGCTGAGTATTAACGTGGTCCATCAAGTCGGCGCCGCACGCAAGGGCAGACAGGATCGTTGTATCGGAGATTGGTGAGCATTGATCACCAAATACGGCACCACCCATGATAGCGCCGAAGCATAAAAGTAAGTAAGTTGGGTCTTGCGAAAGTGCCAGTGCAAGCGGCAAGGCAATAGGGAACATAACCGCGTAGGTGCCCCACGAAGAACCGATTGAGAATGCCACAAACATGCATATAAAGAGTAATAGGCTGGGTAGAATATATGGCCAGCTGATGAGCAATCCTGAGGTGCTCTGAATCACGAAGTCAGCGGTGCCTAGTTTTGCTGAAACCGTTGCCAGAGTAACCGCTAGACCTAAAACAAGGGCGCCGATGGTCACCCCTTTGATGCCTTGTATCATTGCATCGAACGCGGTTGAGATCTCCATTCCACGAATAATGCTGGTGGTAAATGCAACTATTACCGCGACTCCAAAGCCTTCAAATACAAGCGGGTTAGCGCCAGATGCCAAAGGCACAATGCAAAAACCTAGCAGCACTAAGATCGGCAATAAGAAGTCTATAACTGATGGGTTATACCCTGCTGGTAAATTTGACTCAGTGAGTTCTGACGCGGCCATAGGCTGAGCGCCAACGTCATCGAGTTCGCCTGTGGTGGTCACGCGCGTAACCACTTTAGCCATAGGACTGCCTAACAAAGGTAAGCGGCCAAGGGCGAATAGTAAGGTCATACTGACGGCAATCCAGGCGTAAAAATTAAATGGAATAGCATACAAAAACATTTTAATTGCGTCTTCTTCACTGCCGATGATCGAGTTGAGTGGTTCGATCGTAATCAAGCCGGCAATATAAATCGGCCACACGTTGAAAGGAATAATAGTGGCAATTGGCGACGCCGTTGAATCAACCACATAAGCCAGCTCTTCATGGGCGACAGCATGCTTGTCTGTGATTGGTTTGACCGTTGTGCCAGTTAGTACTGTGCTGATAGTGCCTCCTTGATGAAATAGAACGCCTATGCACCATGTAAATACTTTAGCCGAGGTGCGTGAGTTAACGAAACGCTCAGCTAGTTTTTCAGCGAAATGTCGTGCGCCACCATTACGGTTCCAAAGACCCAATAGGCTGCCCAAGGCCCATAAATAAACCAATAGCATCTGCGCGTAGTTTTCACTGCCGAGACTTGGTATTAGAAAGGCATTAAGGATGTTGAGTTTTCCGCTGACCAAGCCGCCGGTAAACACGCCAAACAATAAAGCGAGTAAAACATTACGTGTAAGAAAGCAGGTGACTATAGTTAGTACCGCAGGTAATAAAGACCAAAAGCCATAATGACCTTCGATATTCTGAGGACGTAAAAACCAGATCAGTGTGGCGCACGCCAACATCCCGACAACTTGAACCACAGCACGTTGCTTTATCATTGTTATGACTCTTATAATTTTCACCACTCTAGCAATAATTTAGTATTGATATGAGCCTAATGATTTTTCAATTTGGTCGATAAGGGAAATTTTAGATTGAGTAAATAACAACTCGATTGTTCATGATTGCCGAGCCGCTTGAATTAATCTAAGTAGATCAGCCGTCGCTTTTGCGTCGCTGAGTGCTCGATGGTGGCTGACTAAGTCGATGTCAAAGTACTCCGTCAGTGCTCCCAGGCTATAAGACTTTAAGCCTGGAAAGGACTTTCGAGCATTGCTAACGGTACAGAATTTAGGTTTTTTGAAGCTTCGATTAATTGACTCATAAGCAGCCTTAATAAAACCATAATCGAAGCCTACGTTATGAGCGACAAATATGGCCCCCTCAAGTTGCTGCTCAAGTTGGTCTGCTATCTCGGCGAAGGTTGGTGCACTAGCGACCATGCGGTTATCGATGCCAGTTAAACGGGTGATATGTGACGGGATATGACGTTGTGGGTTAACTAAGGTAGACCATTCACTAACGACCTCTTGATTTCGTACTTGGACTACCGCTATTTCAGTGATCGTATTAGCTCCTTTTTTGCCACCAGTGGTCTCGATATCAACGACGGCGTATGTTTGTTCTGGATTGCTTGCCCATTCTACTTGGACTAAATCAACGTCAATTCCTGCGCTTCGAAGTAAATTAATACTGACCAGTTGATTGGCTCGTAAAACATCACCAGGTGCTTTGATTTCTTCAAAGCGAAGTTTGCCATCTTCGATAACCATCAGGTCTGGATAACCGTCTTTACTATTGCTATAGTTTTTAGCCATGCGCCTGAGTACCCTAGCTAGCCCCGCAGAAGTATTGCTCGAAAGTGCTAAGCGAATCTTGTTAAGCAGGCCCACAGACCAATTAAAAAGCCCATTTGCTTTGCCGTAGTGAATAACCGATTTCTGAGTAAATAATGCGATTAGAGCTTTTTTTTGATCTAAGTGTTGGCTACTGAATGGCTCAAGGCATTGTTCTATTTCTCGCTCTTGAATAGTGTAGAAACGATTGTTCTTTAGCTGTAATGGTAAACGATCAAATTCAGAGTGCTGGGTTTGTTGCGGGCCATAAAGTAGATCCCAAAATGTTAGCGCGAACAGTCCACGCCAAAATTTATTCTCGGTGAAGTAGGCATCAATGCCACGTTTTCGATAATCTGCGATTACACCCGCTTCAACATCGTTGGTAAAGGCTTCGTCTAGGGCGATGGTGCTAGAGGTTTCGCGTAACATATCAGTAAAAATACTAGTGCGTTTACCTTGATATTTTCGAGCGTGAAAATCTTCAATAAAAACCTGAGTGCGAGGGTCAAGATCTGTTTCTCTCATTTGCAATAAGCTCGCTTCCAACTGGTTTCTATCAAAACGCTTATAGCTTTCTCGCACCCACTTCTCGATTGCGACGGGGTCGCTCGAAGCTTTCCATAGAATGATTGCTTGCTCTGCGTCAGAGTCAATTAGTGAATCGCCAACCGCCAGAAGTAAACGGTCGTATGTTTCCTTGGCACTATGTCCGATAGCATCGCAGTTGATTAAATATGCGGCGGTTTGTTGCTTAAGTTGGCTCGGGTTGGCGGCGAACTCTCTTTGTCGCTTTTGCAGTTCAAAGGCGCTTTGAGCTTCAGTAATATGTTCGAAACGGGCTACGTTTTGGGCTTCTTTGCGAGTTTTCATAACCCCTAAATCGCGCATCGCAAACTGTTGAAAACGGTTACTAATATCGCCAAAAAACAAAAAAAATATATACTCGATCAGATCACTTCTCTGCCTTACTATAATACTGTTTAGTAATGATGGTAAGTGGGCTTCCTGACCATTGAGATAGTGTTCGGCATGATCTACTAGCTCTGATTTGTTGGTCGATGCCCTTATTTTTATCGGTGCATGGACCAAGCTTTTGATCAGTTGTGGCTTAGTCAGCTGTTGGCTTAGTTGCCGCCAATCATGGTGATTAGCAACTCTAAGATAATTTTTTGCTTGTAGCTCCGCTAGTGCCGCTTGGCAATTCAGGATTTCGGCGTAATTAAGCGAGCTAAGTTTAATGAATTTTGGTTTGCGCGCTAAACAACGAACTAACATGCATTGAGCATCATCACTCAAAGCGCTTACGCCGTGAAGATAATCTTTGTGCTCAGGCGTTAATAGCGTCCAACATTGTTTGGCGACGAAATCAAACAGCTCGTGAGCGTGATTCAAGTAATACTTGCTTGGAAGGGGTTGATGCATAAGTTTTACTTGTCTGGAAGCTTTGTTTTACTGGTTGTAAAAACAGTATTTAATTATGCCCCGATTGTCAAGCAAGACTCTGATAGTTAGCTCATTAACGATGGTAAGCCGGAGGCAGAACATACTTCGCTGTTCAGAGTATGACCGAGTGAGCATTCGTCACACTGAGCGCAGCGAAGTCCCCTGATAGTCGCGACTCAGAGCCAGAGATATTTCCTTATTAGTTATAGTCGGTACATGACATCGCCACTCCGTGGTAATGTTCAGGAAATTCTCAATTTGGCCAGTTTACTTTGACAAACGCTTTAAAATCACAAAAACACGCGATTCTTTATGGCCTCGCGGCAGTACTCTGTTGGTCGACGGTAGCTACCGCCTTTAAGTTGAGCTTGAACTACATTTCGCCGTTGCAGCTTATTCTTCTGGCGTCGCTTGTTTCATGGTTATTTTTAATCGGCATATTGCTAGTTCAAGGCCGAGTTAGACGCTTATTTAGTTTATCTAGAACGGATTATGTTTGGTCACTAATTTTCGGTCTGATGAATCCTACACTCTATTATCTATTGCTGTTCTCAGCCTACGACGCCTTGCCCGCACAAGAGGCTCAAGCACTTAATTACACTTGGGCCATTGTTATGACACTATTAGCCGTGCCTTTGCTTGGCCAGCGGTTGGGGCGATTCGATCTGGCGGCGGCCGCGTTGTGCTACTTTGGTGTGCTCATGATTGCTACTCGCGGCGATGTGCTGGGTTTGAATTTTGCTAATATTAAAGGAGTTTTGTTGGCGCTAGCAAGCACCGTCGTGTGGTCACTCTATTGGATCTTAAACCAGAAAGACCAACGTCAACCGGTCGTCGGTTTATGTTTGAATTTTAGTTTCGCATTACCGATTATTATCATTGTTGCCTATGTAACAGGGGATCTCGCGGCGCTTTTTAATTCGCCTTGGCAAGCCTTAGCGGGCGGCTTTTATGTCGGTATTTTTGAGATGGGTCTGGCATTTATATTGTGGCTGAACGCAATGAAACTTGCAGAAAATACGGCCAAGGTCGCCAATCTTATTTTTATATCACCGTTTGTATCGTTGGTATTTATAAGTATTTTACTTGACGAGGCTATCTTAGCTAGCACCTTGGTGGGTTTGTGCTTGATTATCGCGGGGTTACTTTTGCAGCAATTGTTTGCTAAACCGAAAGAAGCGGTTCAAGCGTAGTTGTGAATTGAATCTGTCACTCAGATTAAAAATCGCTAAAAGATAGGTTATAGTTTGGCGATGAACAAAGACACTCTATTAGTCTCAGCTGGACGCGATAAAAAGTACACTGGCGCAGCGGTTAACCCGAGCATAGCCAGAGCGTCGACGATCGTCTTCGACAGCATGGCGGATATGGCTGCAGCCGGTCGCCAAAAGTCCTATCGATTTGATACTGAAAATAGTACAAGTGAGTACTATGGCCGCCGAGGCACCTCAACCACTTTTGCGTTTAACGATGCAATGTGTGAACTTGAGAATGCCGAGGGTAGCTATGTTTATCCCTGCGGTACCGCTGCGATCACGACTTGTCTATTGGCTTTTCTAAGTGCTGGTGATCATCTATTAATGGTTGATTCAGTATATGAACCCACCCGCGATTTTTGTCACGGGACGCTTGCACGTATGGGTATAGAGGTAAGTTATTATGATCCAATGGCTGGCGGTGATATTCAAACGTTGGTAAAAGGCAACACGCGAGTTATTTTTCTCGAGTCGCCAGGCAGCCTGACCATGGAAGTGCAAGACCTACCCAGTATCGTTGCCGTCGCTAAGCAGTATGGAATCGTCACCATGATTGATAATACCTTCGCTTCACCGTTCAATTTTAAGCCGCTGAACTTTGGTATTGACATCTCAATTCATTCAGCGACTAAGTATCTCAATGGTCACTCTGATGTGATGCTCGGTGTCGCCAGTGCGAATAAGCAGTGTTGGTCACAACTGAGTGATCGAAGCTATGAGCTAGGTCAGTGTGCATCGGTTGATGATATCTACACCACTCTACGCGGTATACGCACCTTGGGCGTTCGTATGCGTGAGCATGAGCGTAACGCGATGGCGGTTGCAACCTGGCTAGAGCAGCACGATTTAGTCGATCGTCTATTGCACCCAGCGTTCGACTCGTGCCCTGGGCATGAATTCTTCATGCGAGACTTTTCCGGAGGTAACGGCTTGTTTTCATTTGTATTAAAGCAGAGTAATGGCAAGGCGATTACGGCGATGGTCGATAACATGCGACACTTTAAAATGGGCTTTTCATGGGGCGGTTACGAAAGCCTAATTTTACCCGTCGGCGCAGCGCCTGCTGCACGGTCAGTGGCTCCTTGGTCGTTACAGCGTAGATTGATTCGTTTACATATCGGTTTGGAAAACACGCAAGACTTAATCGCAGATTTGAGTGACGGACTTGACCGATTACAAGAGGCCTTATGATGCCCGAATGGTTAACTTTATTACCGGCGACCGTCGCCATAGCTTTCGTTTTATGGAAAAAAGAGGTGGTAGGGGCATTAATTTTAGCTGTATTTACTTCAGAATATTTACTCGGTATTCAGGCTGGAAACTACTCCCCCTTGCACGGTTTTATTCAGTCAGTCGAGCGTGTGATATCGGTTTTTACCGATGCGGGTAACGCTAGAATACTTATGTTTAGTATGTTGATTGGGGCCGTACTGGCCTTTATGCGTTTCTCCGGAGGCGTTAATGCGACGGTAAAGAAAATGGTTAATAGTGGCGTCGCGAGTAATGCTCGACGCACTGGTTTAATGACATTTATCACTGGCATAGTGGTGTTTATTGAATCGAATTTGAGCGTTTTAACCGCGGGTATTGTGTCACGCGGTCTATTTGATAAATTTAATATGAGCCGCGAACGCTTGGCTTATATTATTGATAGCACCTCGGCGCCGGTCTGCATTTTAATTTTACTAAACGGTTGGGGAGCTTTTGTACTGGGCATTATCGCGCCCTATCAAACCGAGCAATCGGCGGTCAGTATTTTGTTGGCCACCGTACCCCTGAATATTTACGCGATATCTACTCTGATTGTAGTGTTTTATACCGTTTGGACTGGCAAAGTTTACGGGCCATTGGCAACCGCGGAGATAGTTGCTAAGCATTCACCTGCTAAGACAAGCGTTAGTGACGTCGATATACAAGGCGGGCGGGCCAAAGACATGCTAGTGCCACTTGCCATTATTGTCTTCGGCATGATCGGCTTTATGTTTTGGACTGGTGATGGTGATATTATGGCCGGCAGTGGTTCAGCATCGGTTTTATACGCGACCATCGCCGCATTGTTAGTGGCGTTTCTAATGTTGCTAAGCCAACCTCGATTTAGTCATCGCCAACTGGTTAGTGAGGGCTTCAACGGTGTAGCTGAAATTTTGCCGTTGGTGGCAATTTTATTGCTGTCTATCGCGCTCGGCGCGAGCGTTAAAGACCTTGGCACCGGTGTGTTTATAACCGGCTTAGTAGCCGATTATCTACCGTTATTTTTAGTTCCCGCAGTGATATTTATTGCCGGAGCGTTTGCTTCATTTACTACGGGTACATCTTGGGGTACTTTCGCGCTGTTGGTGCCTATCGCAATGCCAATTGCGATTAATTTAGATTTACCGCCTTCGTTAGTATTAGCCGCGGTTCTTGGCGGAGGGGTGTTCGGTGACCATTGTTCGCCAGTGTCTGATACCACCGCAGTCTCATCATTAGCCGCAGGCTGCGACATTCTGGATCACGTCAAAACGCAGCTGCCATATGCTCTATTTTGTGGAGCCATCACAATTGTGGCTTATATTGTAATGGGCTTAGTCGCCGTGAGTTAGCTGATTCGACATATTCGCAAATTCGGTAATGTTGCGCGAAGCGTGGCACCT
>JBLHRL010000004.1:0-90899 GCA_047625975.1 Arenicella sp. | reverse complement strand
CCGCTTGAAAGTGGCCTCTTTAGATTCTGTCTTGCCGACAAACGACCTTGTTACAGGGCCAGCCTAATCTGCAAACTTTCAAAATCAGCTGAACTAGTTTAGCATCAGACTCAAGCAAGCGAAACAGAGCCTGATTGCGTAGATGGTTGCTTTTGAGTCTACTAACTGTTGAGGCCGCGCTATTTACTATTACTTAAAGCCGCTCCGAACAAGTACTTCACTCGAACGAACAAGGGCCTCGCGGCAAAGTAATCAATACATTAACTAAACGGAAAAAGTAATGACTGATATTTACAAAGCTCCAGAAGCCGACTTAACTAACCCATCCATAGATGCCGAACATGGCTCGGTTGAAAAAGCCTTAGCGGGTGACTACCAACTCATGCCTATTGAGCTGCTTAAAAATGCATGGGAGAACCTGCAAGGCTTGAAAGCGACATATTGGATAGCGACTCTTATTTATATTGCTATATCAGTGGCGTTGACGTTTTTAGTCGCTATGGTGTTCGGAAAATCAGTTGACGCTATTACGGGTGACTTTAGCTTTGTCGCCCTTATCGCTGAAATATCGGTAGGCTTAGTGATGGCACCGATGGGCGCTGGTCTTTTTATGATCGCCTTGAAATTTTCTGTAGGCGCGAAGATCGAGGTTGGCGAATTGTTTAAGCATTTTGACAAAACCATTCCTTTATTTATTACCTACATTCTAGTTTACGTTATTGTGGCGCTAGGCTTCTTGCTTCTTATTATTCCCGGGATTTACTTAATAATAGCGTTCTCTATGGCTGTGCCCTTAGTGGTGGAGAAAAACATGGCGCCATGGGAAGCATTGACTACGTCACGTAAAGCAGTAACACCGAAGTGGTTCGCTATGTTGGGGTTTGTTTTATTAGCTATGCTGGTAATTATAGTAGCCGCTATTCCATTCGGCATTGGTTTGATTTGGGCGCTACCGTTATTGATGCTTGCGGCCGCTAACTTGTATCGCGATATGTTTGGCGTCGAAGACACTACCACCAACAGCTAATATGATATTTTGTATTGGTTTGAACGAGGCACTGATAGATGTAATAAGACACCGTCGGTTTGGTCGAAACATCAGAGGGTGTTGACTTGCATGCGGATTTAGCCAGCCTTGTTCCTCGTGCTTTGTCTTGTTGTAGTCGACCTCGTTATTCGAGTTAGCGTTATGATTGTAATGGGACTGCTGCTATTGCTTGTTCAAGTGCTTTCAACGTCTTGGAGATCCAGCCGCTGGGACCTTTGTGGTTTACTTTGAAACAGAGCTTTATGACCAGTCAGCACTGCAATCTGCAGAATCTGTGACGCCGGTACATCCGATAGGCGAAGGTCAACAAATCGCGTTTATAAATTTTCCCCTGAACAAGGGGGATATTTCGGAGCATCGGCAGCAAGTAATTGCGGGAATTATTCGACGGCGTATGCCCATCAATACTGGTAACCCGCCTGGTTACGTTCGAGGTGTTTGTCTTGCGCTATAATTTTTTTCGTCGCTTTAAATTATCGAGTTAATTGAGCTTTACCTACACAGTAGCCTCGATTAGGTGGCGGCGTTATCTGCGGCCATGGATGATTCTTATTTCTCAAGCGCTACATACGATTGCCTACGGTCCTTATCATAGTGTAATGATTCAATTAATCGATAGGCTATTTCAGGGGGCGCTATCAGATTTGTGGGCAAGTTTTTTAAAGCAGCGTTAGCTTTGGCTCAGGTGGCGTGACAGCTAGCTTTGTTAGTGGCTCAGTTTGGGAGATCTATGGCGCCAATCCATTATTCTATGCGGTGGCTCTGATAATGATTCTGGTGTTCGTCTTTTTGCTTATAATTTATCCCAGAATTACCTGATAAGTCACACCAGCTGAACATTAACCGCATTAAAATTAAATCAGTCGATGTTTTTAGGAATGTTAAATAACAATAAAAAATCAATCACTATTGAAATAATGGCGATAAAAGACAGCAGCGGAGTTGCTTAAGGTATGAATACACTAGTTTGGTTGCGAGAAGACCTTCGACTGCTTGACAACCCCGCATTGCATTATGCGGCGTCTATTGGCGAAGTTACCCCAGTTTATATCTTACCTAACGGTCTTGGTGGTGCGAGTTATTGGTGGTTGCACCATAGCCTGGTATCGCTTCAAGCGAGTCTCGCTGATCGAGGTGTTAGGTTGATCCTCAGAACCGGCGACCCAGTAAAAGTTTTAGCCAAACTCTGCGAGCAAGTGCAGGCTACGTCAGTGGTATGGAACCGGGTTTATTCACCTGAAGGCATTGCGGCCGGTACTGCACTGAAAGAAGGCCTCAAACAAGCGGCCATAGGGTATCGGTCTTTTAACGCTCAGCTTTTGATAGAGCCAACCCAAATATTAAACAAGCAGGGCACGCCGTTTAAAGTCTTCACCCCGTTTTGGCGCCATTGCATGTCTCGGCTTGAGCCCACGCCCTTGCTGGAGACCCCAGTTTTCGTAGCGACGTCTCACTCAATCGAAACAGAGTCGTTAAGCTCTTGGGGCTTACTACCGACATCGCCTGATTGGTCAACCGGGTTTGATGCTAGATGGTCACCAGGTGAAGCGGGCGCTCAAGACAAATGGCAAATCTTTACTGAAGGCACTATTTCTCGCTACAAAGATGGTCGTGACATTCCGATTGAAGAAAATACCTCGATGTTGTCGCCGCACTTAGCCTTTGGCGAGATCAGTCCAAAACAAATATGGTTCGATATACATCACGCAATTGCTTGTCGAGAAATTGATTCTGACAACGGCGTTAAGTTCTTGGCTGAGATTGGTTGGCGCGAGTACAGTCGGTATTTGTTGGTACACTTTCCGCATATCATCGATCAACCGTTCAATGCGAAGTTTGCTGATTTTCCATGGCAAGGCGACGAAAAATTATTATCGGCTTGGCAACGAGGTCAGACTGGCTACCCGATTGTCGATGCTGGTATGCGTGAGTTATGGGCCACTGGTTATATGCATAATCGGGTTAGAATGATCACCGCATCGTTCTTGACCAAGCATTGTTTAACCCATTGGAAAGAGGGTATGGCGTGGTTCTGGGACACTTTAGTCGATGCGGATATTGGCAATAACACCGCCAGTTGGCAATGGGTTGCCGGCAGTGGCGCTGACGCTTCACCTTATTTTCGAATATTTAACCCGATTCTACAGGGCGATAAGTTTGATAAAGAGGGTGCGTATATTAAAAAATGGGTTCCAGAGCTTTCTAAACTAGACAAGAAATTCATTAATAAGCCTTGGGAAGCCGACCCCATAAGCTTGCAGTTGGCTGATATTACCCTAGGTAATAATTACCCATTTCCGATTGTCGATCACAAGCAGGCGAGAGAATCAGCACTGGCGGCTTATAAAAGTACTAAGACAGTAGTTTAGTGTCGTTCAATCTTTAACCATCTATAAAAACGATTAATAAAATCTAAATATAAGGCTTTAGCGATAATTCAGACTCGGATAAAATAAACTAAATCAAAATAACTTTATTGGACAAAAAATGTTTAATTCTACAACTGTACAATCGGTCGACATGGTCGGCAAATCAGTCCCTAATGTCACCTTTAGAGTGCGCGAAAATGATGAATGGGTAAGTTTGACTAGTGAGCAACTATTCGCCGGTAAAACCGTGGCTCTATTCTCTTTACCAGGTGCGTTCACGCCAACCTGTTCATCAACGCATTTGCCTCGCTACAACGAACTCGCATCGACCTTCTCGGCCAATAATGTTGATACAATTATCTGTATGAGCGTTAACGACACGTTTGTGATGAACGCTTGGAAGCAAGATCAAGAGGCGAGCAATATTACCGTGATACCCGATGGTAACGGCGCGTTTACCGAAGGTATGGGCATGCTAGTAGGTAAGGAGGACCTTGGCTTTGGTAAGCGGTCTTGGCGTTACTCAATGTTGGTCAAAGACGGTGTTGTCGAAAAAATGTTTATTGAACCAGACTTGCCAGGCGACCCGTTTGAGGTGTCTGATGCGGACACTATGCTTGACTATATTAATCCGCAAGCAGCCAAACCTTCGTCGGTCGCAATTATTACCAAACCGGGCTGTCCGTTCTGTTTAAAAGCGAAGGCGTTGCTGACCGAAAAGGGCATCGGCTATGAAGAAATTGTGCTTGGTAAAGATGCGACATCGGTTAGCGTAAAAGCGATTTCTGGTAATGCGACGGTGCCGCAAATTTTCTTTGACGGTAAGAATATTGGTGGATCTGACGATTTGGAAATTTTCTTGAAAGAATTGTAGATTTATGACCGTCTAGAATAATTAAATTTAGAGAGTAGAGCGTTCAAGGTTCTACTCTTTAAATTTGAAAAAATAGCTTTCAAATTAATAAGAAGGTCAAGCAATAATATGCATAACGACAGCTCAGACGCTTACCAACACCTTGGTTTTTCTAAAGCTGACTTGATAAAGCTAGCTCGATGGCAAATGCCGTTTGGTAAGTATGCTGGTAGAGTATTGGTAGACTTACCCGAGGAGTACTTGTTTTGGTTTCAGAGAAGCGAATTTCCAAAAGGTGAGCTCGGTGAACTAATGAAGTTGTGCCTTGAATTAAAAATCGAAGGTTTAGATACGTTGATAAAGCCACTTAAACATAGCGGTTAGGGAAAGCGGTATTAGCTGTTACGAGTGTCGGCGAGAGAATGCCATTGAGAAAGTGTAACCTTGGGGAGCATTTAAATATTTGCGACTTACAAAATTTACCACTTACAATATTTGTTAGCTGTTGATGACTGTCATAATTTGAGTAAGGCCTCTGAGCGATGTTGCTCGAGAGAGATTCCCTGACTCTATAGTTGAAAATTTAGAGTCTGAGGACAATGCTTGCCTGACAGAGCGCTCTACTCGACAATTCTTGTTTGCAGACCAGGGTGAGCAAATCGATACTGTTGCTTGAAAAATTTTACTTACTGTCGATCATATTTACATTACCTCGTTTGACGAAATTTCGCTTTATCAGGAAACATTCAAGCCGGCTGCGGGCGTCGTTGATATGTTCTGCGGCAGTCAACGCTACGGTAAACTTTAGCGTGTTAGATCAGTGTTCTAAGTTAATGCTTGATGATGGTCACAACTTACGGGGTCAAGCACTCGGGTGAGCTTTGCAGCAGGTACGCATGAAGATAGTCGCTTTCAAGTAACCGCGATGAGTACGGTATTGCATAGGGTAGTAAGCGCTGGCGTTACTTTGATTTCTGACTAGCCAGTCATAAACGACTGCAAGGCGTTACCTTCTTGCCGTTTACCGGGCCATAGCCAAGTGGTAAAATTGTGACGCTGCTACGCCATATGCAAGATAGTGCTCTGTAGCATCGCTAATATTGCTAATACCTTGGACGAAGCAAACTTGAGCACGCCTCCGATGCCGTCGTGTTTGAACCTAAGATTAGCATTAAGAGGCCATCTCAAGATTCGATCGAACTGGATTTCAGCATCTGAACAACGCCATTGAAAAAGACCAAGATATAGATTTGCTTTAGAGCATAGCGGCGCTGTGGGAGAAAAATACGCACAGAGAGTAAGATCTGACCGATCATTTTGATAGATTACCTAGTCTGCCAGTATTGGTGGGTAGGCTAATGTTTAGAAAACCTTGTGATGATCAAAGACAGAAGCTAGACTTGTTTTTATAAATAATTATAAGAAACTATAAAGGACTCAAACATGGCAGAAAAACGCGAACAATTTCGCTCTCGGCTTGGTTTTATCTTAGCGGCCGCTGGCTCAGCAGTTGGCATAGGTAACTTAGTTGGCTTCCCAGTCAATGCTGCCAAAAGTGGCGGCGCGGCGTTTTTGATTGTTTACGCTGCGTTCATAGTATTTATTTGTCTGCCGGTCATGATTGCCGAAATGTCCTTGGGCCGCAAAACTCAACGAAACCCACTTGGCGCTTATAAATCGATAGCCGGCGAAAAGTCATTGTGGAGGTTCGGTGGTTGGTTGGCATTGATTACCCCTTTTATGATCGCCGTTTTTTATCAGGTATTAACGGTATGGTTGCTTGGGTACTTTATTGGTGCTGTTAGCGGTAATTTGGAGGCGATGTCAGAAGAAGGCTACTTTGGTACCTTTATTAATGCCAATGGTGTATTTATCTATTTAGCGGTGTTGACCGTTTTAATCGGCATTATCCTAAATTCTGGCGTACAAAATGGTATTGAACGGTTAGCTAAAGTACTGATGCCGAGTTTGGCTGTTATGTTAATAGCGTTGACTATCTTTGTGCTGACCCTACCGAATGCACTAATGGGTGTTGAATACTATTTAGTGCCAGATTTCTCTAAGCTTAACCTGTCGACTATTAATATCGCTCTCAGCCAGGCATTTTTCTCGCTCTCATTGGGTATGGGTATTTTGATTACTTATGGATCGTATGTGAGTAAACGCGAGAGTGTCGCTAGCGGTGCCAAAATGGTTGCCTTGGTAGATACCTCGGTTGCCTTCTTTGCCGGTCTATTGATTTTGCCCGCTATTTTTGTATTTAACCCAGATATAAATACTGACAATTTGTCGTCGTCGTCAGTGTCGTTAGTGTTTACCTTTTTGCCGAAAATATTTTTGTCATTACAAGGTTTAATTGGCTTCATAGGTGCATCGATTTTTGCCAGCGTATTCTTTTTGCTGGTTTTCTTCGCTGCGATCACCTCACAGGTGTCAATATTACAGGTGCCTATTTCGGCGTTTCAGGACGAACTGAAATATAGCCGCTTTAAAAGCGTGCTAGTGCTCGGCGCCTGTGCCGCTTTGTTAGTGATTGCCAGTATGGTCTCGTTCGGACGCTTCGAATTCTTTTCTGAGTTCCTTAAATACGGCGGGAAAACCAACTCATTCTTTGATCTGGTGTACGACGTTTTCTACGAAACCATTCTTCCTTTAAATGGTTTTATTGTTTGCTTGTTCGTGACCTACCGTTGGCGTAAGAGCAATTTAGACAAAGAGTTGACCACCGGTGACGTCCGCTACGACGGGTCTTTCACGCAACGTTATGTCAACTTTGCATTAAGTACCTTTGTTCCCGCAATTTTACTATTTGTATTTGTTAGTACTGTATTGCTTAAGTTTTTTGGTATCAGTGTGCTCTAAGAGGCGTGTCTCGGCGAGTAAGGAGCGGTTAGAATAGACGGCTTGCAGCGTACCGAGTTTAGTCGCCCTTCATCAAGCGTTGTTGATCGCGTTTCCAGTCGCGGTCTTTAATGCTGGCACGTTTGTCATGTTGTTTTTTGCCCTTAGCTAAGCCGATTTTAAGTTTAGCGCGACCACGAATCCAATAAAGGCTTAAAGGCGCGATGGTATAACCGTCGCGTTCAACTTGACCAATTAAGCGACTGATTTCATAACGCTTCATTAGTAGCTTTCGATTTCTTACTGGGTTTGGTGATATGTGAGTCGAGGCTGAAATTAGTGGAGAAATATGTGCTCCATATAAGAATAGCTCGCCATTGTGAATGGTCACGTAGCTTTCCTTAAGCTGCACACGCCCTTCGCGCATACTCTTAACTTCCCAGCCTTCAAGGGCGAGTCCCGCTTCAAAGTCTTCTTCAATGAAGAAATCAAAGCGAGCTTTCTTATTGCTCGCGATGGTGTTTGACGGGGCCTTTTTATTCTTTGCCATTAGGTCTTTGCAGTTGGTTGTGCTTATGTATACTCAAGATGCATTGAATCATAGCGCCGAAGTTATAAAATAGAAATATGCTGAAGCTTGTAAAGGCAAATAAGCTGAAGCTTGCGAATACGAAAATAATAAAACTAACATTGTAAATAGTTTTGCCGAACTTAGTTATGGCGAACAAAGCCGGATCAGAAAAATAAAACTAGCGTGTCTAATTCTCCTTCTAAGCAATTACTAAATCGCTCATCGGCAACGGGGCGTCCGTCCTGGGGTTCGTATACTGCATTTCTATTGGCGGCCATTGGTTCTTCAATTGGCCTAGGAAATGTTTGGAAGTTTCCTTACGAGTTAGGAGTGCACGGAGGGACTTTTTTATACGTTTATGTCGCCTGTGTTTTGTTGGTTGCCTTCCCGTTAATTATCGCAGAGCTACTAATCGGTCGAATAGGGCAAGGAAACCCCGTCGCGAGCATTCGTGCAATAGCCAAAGAAGAACGCAAGTCAGGGCTTTGGGAGATCATTGGTTGGCTAGGTATTGTCACCAGCTTTTTGATTTTTTCATTTTATAGCGTGGTCGCTAGTTGGACGCTTTTCTATATTATGAAGTCACTGTCTGGTGCCTTTGTTGATGTGCCTGCGGAAATCGTTCAGAACTCGTTCGGCGCATTGCTCCGAAATGCCGACCAGCAAATCATATGGCATAGCGTCTATGTGTTGTTGGTGGTGATCGTTTTATCGCAAGGGGTTCGTAGCGGCTTAGAGAGAGCGGTACGGGTTTTGATGCCACTATTTATAGGCTTTGTCATTTGGTTAGCCTTGTTTGCCAGCGAGGTGGGTGATTTTCAGCGCGCGTTTGAATTTATGACACACTTTGAGTTTAGTGAAATTACCGCTGAGTTACTCGTCAGCGCGCTTAGCCAAGCATTGTTTTCCCTGAGCATTGGTATTGGAATATTGATTATGTACGGTTCGTACCTTAGCGAGTCACGGCCGTTATTTCTCGGAGCGGGAATAATAATGTTTTTTGACACCTGCATTGCTCTACTAATGGGCTTTATTATTTTGGCAATTGTATTCTCCTTCGGCATGCAGCACGACACCGGTCCAGGGCTTATCTTTGAGACCTTACCAGTCGCATTCGCGCAGATGACTGAGAATGGTATTTGGTGGAGTTCAGCCTTCTTCTTTCTCTTATTCGTGGCGGCATTGACCTCGGGATTCGCATTACTTGAACCCTCAATAGCGTTACTTTCATCACGTTGGTCTATATCTCGTCGCACCGCAGCATGGCTTGTAGGCGCCTCAGCCTGGGCATTGGGCTGGGTATTTATTTACTCGTTTAGTGAACCTACATTCAGTTTTTATTATTTTGGTAAAGAAAGGGTTCGAGGCTATTTTGATCTATTTAATATTCTATCGACACATGTTTTGTTGCCATTAACGGCTTTGTTGATAGCCTTATTCGCGGGTTGGCGTATGTCGAAGACCGCGGCTCGCGAGGCCTTAGCTATTCGCCCTGTGTTAGCGTATCGAATATGGAGGCTTTGCATTCGCTATGTAGCTCCGCTTATAATCACCATCGTTTTACTTCTCGTTCTATTTTTCCCCGCATAGCGTTAACAAGTCATGAATGTTTCTCGATCGGCGTTACTGCCTTATAGCGCCAAGCAAATGTACGATGTGATTGCCGACATTAGGTCTTATCCTGCTTTCCTTAATTGGTGCAGTGGTACTCAAATAGTGTCTGAGAGCTCTGGAGAATTAGTAGCCAAGCTAATGATCTCGTATGGAAAACTTAGCTTTGAATTTACTACTCGTAACACGATGATTGAAAGCCAGAGTGTCAGCATGAACCTTGTAGAGGGACCGTTCTCGACTCTGAGTGGGCAGTGGGTTTTGCAGCCGTTGAGTGAGAACGCTTGTAAAGTGTCGCTGGAAATGGATTTTAACTTTGAAAGTTTGATAACCCAAACGTTGTTCGGGCGCGTTTTTAAAAGTGTTATCACGGCGCAACTGGATGCGTTTCAAAATCGCGCAGAGCAGTTATACGGCGCCTCAGCATCAATTAATTAAACCATGTCCAGGTGACAGAAGTTTTATGCACACAATCAACGTATCGCTGGTGTATGCCACCGAGAAAAAACAATGGCTTTATGAAGCGCCTGTAGGGCGCGGTACTAGCGCGCAGGAGTTGATACAAGATTCGGGTTTTATGGTCGAAATTGAGGCCTTATTCGAGCGTCAACTTGAAACACTTGATATCGGCGTATTTTCCCAAAAAGTAGCGCATGATTATCTATTGCAAGATGGCGATCGACTAGAAATTTATCGACCGTTAACCGCAGATCCAAAGGAAGTCAGGAGACAGTTGGCTTTAATGGGCAAGACTATTGGTAAGGGTCGTATTTAGGCCATAATATCGCTAAATCAGGTCAGCCTTCCTTGCTTTAAAATCCAGATCGTTAAACTCAGCTGTACGATGTTTTTTCAGTGAGTCATGCTGTCTGGTTACGCTGTATCAAAAAGCGACTCATTCATCGCGTTAATGGGCGATATGCCTTTAAATGCAATGTAAATAATGGTAAAGAGTATGCTAGCGCTTGTATTAATATTATACTGCGTTAGCCGCAATGAAGCGGCCGTTATATTGGGTTTTCGATTGTCTCGAACGCCCCGAAAAAAAAATAATCATCTCAAAATCTGTAGAAGAGGAGAAAGTAAATGATTTTTTCATTTAAGAAAATTGCAGTTGCTGTGGCGTTAGCTACGGTTGCCGCACCCAGCGTCAGCTTTTCACAAGAAACATCTGGCAGTAGTTCGTTTTTAGAAGAGATTGTCGTCACCGCAAGTAAGCGTGCCGCTACTCTACAAGAAACACCAATTGCCGTAACTGTGACTTCCGGTGCGACAATTGATAAGGCCGCTATCCAAGACGTTATTGGTCTGCAAAGCGTAGTTCCTACATTGAGAGTAACTCAATTGCAGTCTTCAACTAACACTACGTTCTCGATTCGTGGTTTTGGTAACGGCGCTAATAACGAAGGTATTGAGCCTTCAGTAGGCGTTTTTATTGACGGTGTATATCGTTCTCGCGCTGGCGCAGCAATCTCTGATCTACCACGTTTAGAGCGAGTCGAAGTACTTAGTGGACCACAAAGCACACTGTTCGGCAAAAATGCGTCAGCTGGTGTAATCAGCGTCATTACGCCTAAGCCTTCAGGTGAAACTGGTGGTTATATAGCTGGCAGTCTAGGCAACATTGGCTACACGAATTTTAAAGGCCTTTTTGAAAGCTCAATTTCTGAGGATTTGACCTTCGATGTGTCTGCCAACTACACCCAGCGTGATGGTTATTTTGAGAACATTGCTGGCGGCGATGCAGTCAACGAACGAAATCGTTGGGGCATCCGTGGTCAGATGGTTTGGACGCCAACCGACTCAACCGAAGTACGCATCATCGCCGATTACGATGAGCTTGATGAGGCTTGTTGCGGTACAGTGAATGTGGTCAACGGACCTACTAGCGGAATTGTAAATGCCCTTGGCGGCCGCTTAGTCCCGGAGCAACCATTTGGTTTTCAAACGTCGACTGACATTGACCCATTCAATGAAGTTGAAAATGGCGGCATTTCGATGCAGGTCGATGTCGATTACGACACCGTTTCTCTTACTTCTATCACCGCGCTTCGCAGCAGCGATACGTTTGAAGCACTGGATATCGACTTTACTTCGGCTGCTTTAACTCAAACTAGTCCGAATTCAGTGGCTATTGATACCTTTACCCAAGAAGTGCGTCTTACGTCAACTAGCGACAGTGATGTCGAATGGATGGTTGGCGCTTTCTACTTCAACGAAAGCTTGGATTATACTTCTGATGTCCTTTGGGGTTCTCAAGCACGAAACTATTTCGATGGTTTGGTAGCTGGTCTTGGTGCTCCAGGCGCACTTGGTGGTATCGAAGGCGCGTTTGGATTTCCTGCTGGAACGTTCTTTGCTAACGGCACTGGCGCGCAAGATACCTTTAGTCAAGACGACGAAGCTATTTCATTTTTTGGTCAGGCTGATTGGCATATTAACGATCGCTTGACGGCAACCGCCGGCTTGAACTACACCAAAGTAGACAAAGCGGTTACCTTTAATCAAGTGAACACCAACATCTTTGCCGCCATACCAGCGGGGTTTCTAGGTGGCTTAGCCGCGCTACAAGCTTCATTGCCTCCGACAGTTGGTTTTCCGAACCAGTTTGAAAGTGGGAAGAGCGAAGACGATGACACTACCTACACTCTGCGTTTCGCTTATGATTTAAGTGACAGCATTAATCTGTATGCAAGTACGGCATCTGGCTTTAAATCTAGTTCATGGAATCTGTCGCGAGATACGGCTCCTAATGCCAGTGACTTGGCATTATTAAGTGCCGCTGGTTTAACGGCTAACGCTCCTAATCAAGCTGCCGGTGGACGTTTCGCAGAGCCAGAATCATCTCTCGTTTACGAAATTGGTTTAAAAGCACGTTTTGAAAGAGGGTCATTAAACCTAGCGATTTTTGATCAAACTATTGAAAACTTTCAATCGTCGATCTTTAACGGGACGGGCTTCCAACTTTTGAATGCTGGTGAACAGTCTACTCAGGGTATTGAATTTGATCTTAACTACTACCCTATAGATTCACTGAAATTAGGTTTGGCAGGAATCTTCCTAGACCCAATTTACGACAGCTTTCCTCTGGGCGGAAGTGGACCTCCAATCGGCTTGACGGGTCTTGTACCTGCAGGTATTCCTGATGTTAGTCTTTCTTTGTCAGCCACTTACGATTTTCGTATAGGCAATAGTGATGCTTTTGTTCGTGCTGATTATCAATATGAAGACGAAGTGCAAGTTGTTGATAATATTTCCATTGACCTTATTTCGCGCGAAGTTAGCTCGCTTAACGCGAGTGCCGGCATTAATACAGAAAATGGGTATAGCTTCACAGTTTGGGCACGTAACCTAACTGACGATCAATATCTGTTAAGTGGTTTTCCAACGCCAGCTCAAGCCGGTAGTTTGAATAGTTATCCGAATGAGCCACGCACTTTTGGCGTAACAGTTCGTAAAGACTTCTAAGTTTTTTAGTAAATAGATTAAGCCTGTTTCGATTTTTCGAAACAGGCTTTTTTTTTGTACGATAGTTTGATTTTTTTGGTCTGATAGAAGACCGTAAATATTGTTATTGATTTGCGCATGTTTTGAACTACCTATCTGCAGATTAGTAAGAGGGGGGTCTTTACTGACCAGAAATGATGCCTGCTAGGTTAAGAGATAGGTCTAGCTGCTGAGATAATTTAAACGTCCTATTCATTATATAAATTAAGGTTATACCTGTCATAACCGAGTTAAAGGTGGTACAACAATAGCTGGGTATTTGTAGTTTTAAGTACACTGGTAGGAAGAATTCGTGTACTTACTGCAACGTTAGTCTTATTAGACGACAGTTGCCGCGCTTATCTAGATATTGGAACTGGCGAAATTTCGACCCTAACTAATAAAAAACCATCATTAGAGAGGAGTATTTGGATGAATTTTTCATTTAAGAAAATAGCATCGGCTGTTGCATTGGCTACCATTGCAGGGCCTAACGTAAGTTTTGCTCAATCGGTACTGGAAGAGATTGTGGTTACTGCATCAAAACGTGCCACCACATTGCAAGAAATTCCAATTGCGGTCACCGTAACAACGGCTGACACCATTGAAAAAGCTCAAATTCAAGATTTGTTCGATTTACAATCGCTTGTGCCATCGTTGCGTATATCGCAGCTGCAAACATCACGTAACGCGAACTTCGTTATTCGTGGTTTTGGTAATGGTGCGAATAACCCCGGGATCGAGCCATCAGTCGGCGTGTTTATTGATGGTGTATATCGCTCTCGTTCGGCGGCTGCTATTTCGGATCTACCGCGCTTAGAGCGTGTCGAAGTATTGAGTGGCCCACAAAGCACACTATTTGGTAAGAATGCATCAGCGGGTGTAGTTAGCGTTGTAACGCCAGTACCAACGGGTGAGTCTGGTGGTTTTATATCGGGTAGTTTTGGTGACTTAGGTGCGGTTGTTGTAAAGGCCCTTGTTGAAGGATCTCTTAGTGATAACGTAGCGTTTGATTTTGCTGGTAGTTACAATAGTCGTGACGGTTATTTCAAGAATCTTCAGACGGGTGCAGAGCTTAATGAGCGAAACCGCTTTGCCGTTCGAGGCCAGTTAAACTGGACTCCAAGTGATACCACCGCGATTCGTGTTATTGCCGACTATGATCAACTCGAAGAATCATGTTGTGGTGTGATAAATCTTTTTAGTGGTCCAGCGACGCTTGCGATTAATGCATTAGGTGGCCAAATTGTACCAAACGACCCTGACGCACTCGAAGGTTTTTATGATGATCCTGCGGTCAATGAAATTAGCAACTTTGGTCTTTCTGTGCAAGGTGATTTTGAGTACGAAAAGTTCTCAATAACCAGTATCACTTCGTTTCGAAATAATGATGTTTTAGATAATCAAGACATCGACTTTTCAAGTGCTGATTTAACTAACAGCAACAAAAACGATATTAATATCGATACTTTTACTCAAGAGATTCGCTTTGCTTCTAATGGCGATGGCGCCGTTGATTGGTTGGTTGGTGGCTTTTATTTTGATGAGTCCGTAGAACAAGACACTGATGTTTTATTTGGCCCTAAATTTCGTAATTTTATTGACATTCTTCTAGCTCAAGCTGGTGTTCCATTTGGCTTGTCGACAGTAGAAGCCTTGAGTGGTATTCCACAAGGCTCGTTTTATCAAAACAATTCTGGTATTTCCAGTGTTGCAACGCTTGATAACAAGGCTTTCTCTGTATTTGGACAATTTGATTGGCATGCAACTGACTCATTGACCGCGACATTAGGTTTCAACTACACCGATGATGAGAAAGATTACTCGCTTGACTCTACTCGTACTGAAGTTAGAGGTATGTTTAATTTAGGCCCTCTAAACTTTGTACCGATCTTTCCACCGGTTACAACCGATACTCAGAACCCGGTTGAAGATAGTCGAACGTCTGATGATAAGGTGACCTATACCGCTCGTCTAGCTTGGGATATTAACGACACTTATAATAGTTACATTTCTTACTCAACGGGTTTTAAAGCATCGTCGATTAACTTGAGTCGTGACTCGGCGCCATCACCGGCTGATTTCGCCACGTTAGGTTCCTTAGGCCTGTTGGCTGCTAACACCAGAGCCGGTAGTCGTTTTGCACAACCTGAAGAAGCTAAAGTGATTGAACTTGGTGTCAAAGCGCGTTTTGATCGAGGCTCTCTAAATATTGCTGTATTTGATCAAGTACTTGATAACTTTCAGTCAAACGCTTTCGTAGGCGATGCCTTCGTGCTCGCTAACGCCGAACGTCAATCAGTTAAGGGTGCTGAGATTAATTTCAGCTACTCGCCAACTGACTCATTTAGCTATGGTGTTAATATGACAATACTGGATCCATTGTATGACTCTTTTACTGGGTCTGCGGGTGGTGACATAAGTGGTGAGGTACCGTCTGGTATTAGTGAACTAAGTGCATCATTTTCAGCTCAGTATGAGTTCCAGTTAGGCGGTAACGAAGCTTATGTTCGTGGTGACTATCAGTATGAGGACAAGGTACAAGTCGTTGACGGTATCTCACCGGACATCGCGTCTCGTGAAGTCAAGTTGTTAAACGTTTCGGCCGGTATGACTACCGATTCAGGTATGTCCTACACGCTTTGGGCTCGTAACTTAGCGGATGAGTCTTTCTTAATTAGCGCCTTTCCATCGGTCGCTCAGGCAGGTAGTTTTTCAGGTTACCGAAATGAGCCACGTACATTTGGTTTAACAGTTCGTAAAGACTTCTAAGGTAAAAGAAGTTGATCGGCAGTTTAGCTAGCAAAGATTGTCTAAGCTGCAGTAATCTGAAAGGCCTGCCTCGATTATTTTGAGGCAGGTTTTTTTTGATTAAAAGTACAGAACTACTGTTTTTGGATCGGTGTGTGTGTCCATCAGAAAGTGTTTTGACCGTAAATTCAGATTGTTGATTTAGGTGTCTAATTAAATCCACGAAAGCCTAATATAAGTGGCGAGAATTGACGTATTCTTTAGTGGCTTTTCTACTATAATCGAATAAAAATAATTAAGGAGGTGATCGAATGACGAGTTACGCACAAAGAATGGCGGCCGAGTTAAACCCTAATGGTATTTCGAGTTTGGTTGAGGCGTTTGACACCGTTTGTATGGAATATGGGCAAAGCCCAGCATTTTCTTGTTTGGGTCAGACTATTAGTTACGCCGAGTTTGGTTTGTTGACCAAACGTTTCTCGAGTTTTTTGATGGGTTCGTTAAGCCTCAAACCCGGCGATAGAATCGCTATTCAACTCCCCAATATTACCCAATACCCAATCGCTGTCTGGGGCGCTTGGAGGGCTGGGCTTATTGTTGTAAATACTAACCCGATGTATACCGCTCGGGAAGTTAAGCATCAGTTTAAAGATTCAGGTGCCGTAGCACTGGTGGTGCTAGATAGCTTATTGCCATTAGTCGAAGCGGTTATTAAAGGCACAGATATCAAAAATGTTATTGCCACCAGCGCGATCGATATGGTGCAACCACAAAACGCCTTCAAAGCGAGTGATTCATTTAAGGCAATATGCTCACGTAATACTGATGGCACCGTAATAGCATTTAACGATGTTCTCGATTGTGAGGTTGATCAGCTTAATGAGGTTGCACTATCGATGGATGACATTGCCGTCTTACAATATACCGGTGGTACTACCGGGCCTTCTAAAGGCGCGATGTTGACCCATGGAAATTTGTTTAGCGCCAGGGCTCTATCGCGTAAAAGCGTTGTTCTGAATAAACAAGGTACGCCAGAGATACTAATCGCGGTTCTGCCTGTTTATCATGTGTTTGGTTTTACCGCTAATGTGGTCGGTTCAGTTTTGTTTGCTAGTTTAAGCGTGATGATCCCCGACCCGCGTAACCTTGATTCGATTATTGCGGCGATGAAGGCCTACCCATTTACAAATATGGCCGGGGTCAACACCTTACTAAGCAGCTTGATGAAACACCCTGAGTTCGATTCGATTGATTTTTCCAATATTACTGGCGTAATTGTTGGTGGTACTGCACTGGTTAAGGAAATCGGCGAAGAATGGCAGCAACGTACAGGTACGATGCTATACGAAGGCTATGGTTTATCTGAAACGTCAGCAAATGCGGCATGTAACCGCCCAGAGAGCCATGAACTTGGAACCGTTGGTCCGAGTATGCTGTACCAAGAGATTAAGACCATCGATGCCGATGGCGAGACGGTGGCTACCGGTGAGCGTGGTGAAATCTGTGTCCGCGGGCCACACGTCATGACGGGCTATTGGATGCGTCCCGAGGCGACCGCAGAATCGATAGATAGCGATGGCTGGTTTAAGACCGGCGATGTTGGAATTATTCAAGAAAACGGTCATTTAAAGATAGTAGATCGCATCAAAGATATGATCATTGTCTCTGGTTTTAACGTCTATCCGAACGAAGTTGAAGCAGTCATCTATGGCCACAAAGACGTAGTAGAATGTGCGGTTATTGGGGTGCCGAGTGAGAGCACCGGTGAGGCTATTAAGCTGTATGTTGTCAGTGACAATAGTGAGCTAACTGAAACCGATATCATTGAGTATGGTCGTATTGAGTTGACCTCATACAAGGTGCCAAAGCAAATTGTGTTTATGGATGATTTACCTAAATCTCCAGCGGGTAAGATCCTACGCCGCGAGTTAAGAGAGCTGTAAATCAACGGAGCTGGAAAAATAGAATTTCTGGCTAACAATAACGTAATAGAGACTATTAATATGACGATGGCGTTTGATTTTTTAGCGGTGCCTACCATGCACTTCGCGGCCGGCTGCGTTGCAAATATTGCTACCGTGGTCAATCAGCTAGGCATGACTAAGCCTCTAATTGTCACGGACAGAGGTATCATGCAGCACAACTTACTTGATTCGGCGCTGACGTCGCTGGCCAACTCAGGTATTGATTACGTTGTTTATAGCGATGTCCAAGCTGACCCACCAGAGGCGAATGTAGTCGCATCTGCCAGTCTAGCCAAAAAAAATGGCTGTGATGGTGTGATCGGATTTGGTGGTGGCAGTTCAATGGATGTTGCCAAGTTAGTGGCGGTGTTACTCAAGGGAGAGCAATCGTTGCCAGATATATATGGGGTAGATCAAATTACCTCTGCACGCACGCCTTTAGTACAGGTTCCGACCACCGCAGGCACAGGGTCTGAAGCTACCAGTGTCGCCATTGTAACAACCGGAGAGTCGACTAAGGCCGGCGTGGTTAGCCGCGTGTTGTTCGCTGACACAATTTTGCTCGACCCTGAGCTAACGCTCGGCTTACCACCTCATGGAACAGCGGCAACCGGTATTGATGCAATGGTGCACGCGATTGAAGCGTTTACCAGTAAACGCTTGAAAAATCCGATCTCCGATATGCTGTCATTGAAGGCGCTATCTTTGATGTCGGCAAGTATTAAGACAACGGTTGAAAATGGTGCCGATTTGGATGCACGCAGCGACATGTTGCTCGGAGCAATGCTCGCTGGCCAAGCGTTTGCTAACTCTCCGGTCGGTGCGGTGCATGCTTTGGCTTACCCTTTGGGAGGTATCTACCATATTCCTCATGGCTTAAGTAATTCATTGGTGTTACCGCATATCCTTAGGTTTAATGCCGCCGAAGCAGGGCATCTTTACGTGCAGTTGATGCCTGCTATCTTGCCAGGTGTTGAGATTGTCGACGCACCACAACAGTTGGCGGATTATTTTTTATCATTAGCCCAAGAGCTCGGATTAGAAACCCGCTTAAGCCAGTTGGGCATTCCTGAAAGTGCCTTAGAGACCTTGGCTGAGCAATCTATGTTGCAGACACGGTTATTAATAAATAACCCACGCACAGTGTCATATGATCAGGCTTTGTCTATCTATCAACAGGCATATTAAGTAATGATTGAAGCAAGAAATCGAGACAACTATTTTTACTTTAAGAGTATTAACACTCGTTGGATGGATAACGATATTTATGGTCATGTGAACAACGTTACCTATTATAGTTATTTTGATACAGTGGCAAATAGTTACTTAATAGAACAGGGGGGCTTAGATATTCTGAGCGCCGAAGCGGTTGGTTTTGTAGTCGCTTCAAGCTGTGAATACCATTCTCCTATTGCATTTCCGCAGACAATAGAAGCGGCGTTTAGAGTCAATAAATTAGGCTCGAAATCGGTTGAATATGGGATTGCTATTTTTAATGATGAACAAGCTGAGGCCTGTGCAAGCGGTATCTTTACGCATGTGTTTGTCAACCGAGCAAGCGGAAAATCAACCGTTATTCCAACCAAAATTCGCCAGGCACTAGCGCTGGCAGTAAAGTAACTAAACACATCCCGAGGGAAAAATAATGGGCAAACTACTAGCACCTAATGACATTGAATCCGCCGTTGGCGAAGAAATTGGCGTATCCGAATGGTATGACGTAACACAAGACAATGTGAATAAATTTGCCGATGTGACATCCGATCATCAGTTTATTCATATTGACCCAGTGAAGGCCGCCGAAACACCGTTTGGCGGAACCATAGCGCATGGCTTTTACACTTTATCAATGCTCTCTCACTTTTCTGAGACAGGCTGCGGTGTTGCCGTTGAAGGGACTAAAATGGGCGTGAATTATGGCTGTGATAAATTGAGATTTATTCAGCCGGTACGAGTAGGCTCGCGAATTCGTGGGCGTTCGGTATTAACCTCAGCGGTTGAAAAGAAACCGGGCCAGTATTTATTTACCTCTCAAATGACGGTTGAAATTGAAGGCTTAGATAAGCCGGCTCTTATTGCCGATTGGCTGACTATGGTCTTTGTTTAAACTAAATTCTAATAATTAGATTGTAAAACTATAAGGGTACAAAAATGAGTATTAATTTTAATGATCAAGTAGCGATTGTTACCGGCGCGGGTAATGGCCTGGGGCGTAGCCATGCTCTGGAGTTAGCAAAACGTGGTGCCAAGGTTGTAATTAACGATCTAGGCGGAGCTCGTGACGGTACTGGCGGAAGTAGTGAAGCAGCGCAAGAAGTTGTTGCGCTTATAAAACAAAACGGCGGCGAAGCAATTGCCAATGGCGCTAACGTTGCTGACTTCGACCAGGTTCAACAAATGGTTGCTGAGACTATGGAGCAATGGGGGCGCGTCGATGTGTTGGTTAACAACGCAGGTATATTGAGAGACAAGTCTTTTGCAAAAATGACCATGGCTGACTTTCAATTGGTGGTCGATGTTCATCTAATGGGCAGCGTAAACTGTACAAAAGCGGTATGGGACATCATGCGCGATCAAAATTACGGGCGACTGGTGATGACTACATCGTCAAGCGGCATGTACGGTAATTTTGGCCAAGCAAATTATGGTGCGGCGAAGATGGCCTTAGTTGGTTTCATGAATACACTTGTGCTGGAAGGTAATAAGTACGGCATTCATGTTAATACCTTAGCGCCAACGGCTGGCACTCGTATGCTTGAAGACATTATCGAAGATAAACAGGTCATGGAGATTATGAGTGTTGAATCGGTTACCGCTGGCTTAATAACATTATGCGATAAAGATGCGCCAAATAGAACAATTCTATGCGCTGGTGCCGGTGGTTATGCGACCACTCATATTTATGAGACCGAAGGTATTTTTCTGCCGAGCGCACAACAAACACCTGAAAATGTACGGGCCAATATTGATGCTATTAACGATCCCAATGGTGAAAGAATTCTAACCGCTGGTTCTGAGCAGACAAATAAATTTGTGCAGAAAGCCATTACTTATATTAAGTCGCTTTAGCGCTTATTAGCCGTAGACAACCTTCTAAACGGAGCCAAGCTCAGAGGTTGCCTGCGGATGCTTCAATATAATAAAGTGTTAAGTAGTTAGTCTAGAAACGAAAAAATGAGGTTGGCCATTCGGCCAACCTCTACAATCCACGTGCTGTTAATTACTAGAGTAATTTATTATTGGAATTTGTTAGTTGAAACTATTAGTTGAAGCTAATGTCGATAGGGAAGTCCATATCACAGGCTATGCCGTCGCATTTAGCGGGCTCAAACCGCGTGTTTTGCAAGTGCCGCTGAATATAACTGACCAATTGTGCATTGTTACTGTTGTGCACGGTTACCCCGTTAACAAAACCTGCGCTGTTTATTTTCGCCGTTACATTTATATCGCTATCATCGCCAAACTCTTTATTCGCTTTGACCAGAGGCTTGTAGACTGCGCGAAGGCCCGAGCGAGGAAACGGTGGCGTATCATTGCTGCGTAAACTATCGAATTTTGCTCTTACTAGGTTTTGCTGTTCAGCGGTTAGCGCACCGAAGGTTTTGTGAAACGGTACGGTTGAGGTGGCTTCTATTGATGGGATTTTGCTACCGGTTGGTGCCTTGCCCTTGAGTAAAAATAGCTTATTAGTGCTTGAAGATAACTCTGAAGTACTGGCTGAGTTCTTTGCGTGAGCTGCATTAATACTGAAAATAAAAGCGGTTGAAATTACGAGTATTGTTAACTTTTTCATGATGGCTCCATGACTAATTTAGGGGTTAGTGACGGGACACCATTATTGGTGTCTCTGTAAACTTAGATGCCTAGTTTCAGAGATTAGATTCAGAAAGTGTTAAATTATTTTTTAGACGATGATTTCTACATCATGTAAAACCCGTTTTAGTAAGAGATAGGCTAAGCAAAAAGCAAGCCCGTTTCCAATTGCAACGCCGATAAAAAGTCCTTTAATTTCAAATGCTTGAGAGCCAAAGTAAGCGAGTGGAAAATACAGCACAGTGAGCCTAACAATATTTATATAAAGCGCAATTCTTGGCTTACCCAATACATTCATTGATACATTAATTAAAACTACTACCCCCGACAACCCATAGCTAATTGGAACAATTAGTAGAAATAATACAATTATTTCTTGAACTGCGGCGTCGTTTGAAAACACACTGGCGATGGTGGCCGAAAAAGCCGCAAGAAGTGCATAGACCGCCAATTGAAAAATTACCACAAACTTAAAGCTGAGCGTTAAAGCGGCCACAACTCTCTCTGGCTTGCCAGCACCCAAATTTTGCCCAATAAACATTGGCAAGGTTGCCGACATCGCATATACGATCATTAAACTGACGGCTTCGATTCGGCTGCCAACCCCAAAACCGGCGACCGAGTCAGTGCCAAAGCGAGCGACTAAAAGCGTTAACATTGCGGCGGTAATCGGAATTATGGCGTTAGCCAATACGGCGGGTATGGCGATATCAATTAACTGTTTAAAATTAGTCTTAAATACATTTAGCGATGGCAGTGACGCTAGTAGTAAGCGTTCTTTTATCGCCAGCTGGTATAGGCCGATAACGGCCGCGACCATCACCGCTATAACCGTCGCTAAGGCAGCGCCTTGCATCCCAAGCTCAGGAAAAGGACCTAAGCCAAATATCAGCAGCGGGTCTAAGGTAAGGTTGGTTAGCGTCATAGTTATCGCTATAACGGCTGAGGTTTTGGTGTCGCCTAATGCCCGAAAGGTGCTCGAGCACACCTGAGTGACCATTAGCATTACAGTGCCAATCAACCATATGTGCATGTAGTCGTAAATATGTGGGAGTGTGGTTTGGTCGGCACCGATGAGTAAAAATATTTTCTCCAACGCGAGGGTTAAAATTAGAGTTACCAAGAGTGCCGTTATAGCGGTTAGATAAAATCCATCTGTGATTAGCCGCGCGGCGAGCCCCATCCGTTCAGCGCCTATTAACTTTGAGGTCAATGAAGAAATTGCCATGCCTATACCCAGTGCAATACTGGTGACAATAAATGTAATTGGCATGATAAAACCAATTGCCGCTAACGGGTGAGTTCCAAGGTAAGAGATGAAATAGCTATCCACCAGACCTAGGCCCATAATTGCCACCAGCGCAAAAAACATCGGAATTGTTAGTCGAATAAGAATAGGCCCAATTGGCTGAGAAATAATTTCTTCTCGCCTTTTTGAGGTGTTGATACTGATCTCCTTCTACTTAAAAGATTGTTCGACAGCCGGTTTAAACTTGAACGCTTTCTAACATGGCACGGGCATTACCAAGGGGGATACCTGCTGCGTGAGCTTTGTCAATTGCGTCATCGACACTAATCGCTCCAACGGGTATTTGACCTAGAGCCCAGATAAACGCTGACCTCATTCCACTTCGACAATGAATGAGAACCCCCTCGTCACTGGCATCGATGATTGCTTTAAAGTCTGCTACTAAGGTTGGCGGCAAAGGCTGACCATTTGCCATCGGTAGGTAGTGATAAATCATCCCGTGCTCGTTTGCGAGGGCGTTTGCATCAGTCGAGCTGAATTGCCCAGGTTCTTCGTTGTCGGGGCGGTTATTTATAATAGTTTTGATACCAGCGGCTTTTAGCGCATCAAAATCAAGAGCGTTAATTTGGCCACCAACATAGAGTTTGTTATGAAGTTGTTTCATATAAAAGGCCTCAGCCTTGGAAAACTAGCGTTTTAATTTAAATTGATTTACTAGACGTTTGAAGTTGTTGACGCTTTGTTCGAACTCATCGCCAGATTTATTATAGCGCAAGCAATAGTAATTTTGCGTAATCTCATTGATTGCGAGCGCTTGCCTTGGAAATGACGATGCGGCCCGTTTAGCAAATTCGATAGGTGTTTCGCTCGTCATTTTGACTAACTTAAAACGTTTAAATTTTTCTATAAATCGGAGATAGTGAGTTTGCGCCTCGCCGCGTTTAATGCGGCGAGGCACCAGCTGCCAAAAGTAAAGCAGTAATAAGCTTAGAGCACTGATTGCCATAATTAATACAAGTATGACAACGCTGTTTCGATGTTCTACACCAAGGTTTTTTAGTAATTTACGCTGCGCATTGACATCATAGTTGACTACCCATTTATTCCATTCATAACTGGCGCTTTTCCAGCTGTGTTGGAAGCTTCGAAACATCTTTTTAAAGCCCGTAGGGTTAAGTAGGTTTTCAAGAGCACGCCCGCTATCTTTATTGCCCAGCAGCCCCGAATTCCATAGTTCCATTAGCGCATCCATACCGTAATTAATACGTTCAGGGCTAATAGTTGCTGTTGGGTCAACACGTTGCCAGCTATTATTAACCCACACTTCACTCCAAGCGTGTGCGTCTGAGTAGCGAACTTCAATAAATTGATTATTATTAACAGGGGTACCTCCCTGGTAGCCAACGACTACGCGAGAGGGGATTCCCAGCATACGCATTATGATAGTGAAAGCGCTGGCATAATGCTCGCAATAGCCTTCGCGAGTATTAAACAAAAAATCGTTTAGCGGGTCATTATCATCTAATGATGTGGGTATTATCGAATACGAAAACGGCATGCTCTCAAAGTATCCGTAGACTAGTTTGACCATATCGGAATCACTTTTGGCATTTTCTCGCCACTGTTGCAACAACAATTGTAGTCTGGCGTTTGGCTTACTATCTAATGCTAGCAGACTGTCTATATCCGTTGGCGCAGAAAAAGCCGCTACTCTGTTTTTTGGTGCTGTGCTAGTGGCGGTAGAGGAGCCTTCATAGCTAAAAGCAGTTATCTCGGGTCTGAATTTATAAACTGAATAATCGGGCAGCCTAATCCCTTTGTTTGACTCCGATACATAATCTAGGTAAGGCAGATATTTATCACTACTTTTTTCGTGAAGGATTTGGTAGCGCCATTTGCCAACCTCCTGATTAGGCGACTTGCGTATCTTCGCAGCGATATTAAAATCATTTCCATTGGGTTCGACCACCTCCCATTGAAAATTTCGTTCAGCGGACATGGTTTTAGCGCGCCAGTACATCTGTGGTCGCGAGGGAGCACTTCCGTCTTTGAATTCAACTCGAAATGCGAGCTCATTATTAAACGCTGAGAAAGCCATTTCTCCGGCGACCAAACGGTCGCTCAAGGCCGATACTTTATTGCCTGCGTCGAACGAGGGTAAAAAGCCGAAGGCGGCGTCAATTCTCGGGAAAAAGAAAAATAAGATAATAGCGATTGGTAGGGCTTTTGCGACCATCACTGAGCTGGTCTTAAAGCTATCTTTTAGTGGCACTTTCGTTGGGTTTGATAACTGCAGTAAAATATTGGTTATGGCTAGGGTAAAGGCCAAAACGATAATGATGTTGACTATTGATGAGTTGAACAGAAACGAGCAGGCACCGAGAAAATAGAGAAGCAAACAGACAATGTAGTAATCGCGTAAAGAGTACGATTCTAGAAACTTCAGGCTCGCCAGTAGAATTAGAAAACTAATACCTGCTCGTTGCCCATTCCAGCCGCCGTAGACGTAAATCACCATTCCCAGACTGGCGATTGTCAGCATGATCATTATCATTCGCGGTGGTATCGAAACCTTACGAATAATAATGAATGTTTTCAGTATAAAAATAGCTAGGGCAAATAGTGCAATTGAAAGGTTTGCAATTTGAAAATGAAAGAATACAGCTACGCCTATAAGCAAGGACAACTGCAGTAATGTATCTCGCCTAGGGTCATGGGGCGGAGGTGGCGATGGCATCGGCGGAAGTTTACTAAGCAATACTTTGAGAGGGTTAGTTAGCTTAGCCATTGTTGTTCTCGCGCCAACTTTCAGAACTGTCTCCCCAGAGTGCTAATACTCTTAGGCAGGCGGTGTAATGAGTTATGCCTTTATCGAATTGGATAGTCTGGCTGGGCATTTCCAGTTGATATTGTTGGTCACTTTTTTCAGCGTTAACAATCCAATAGCAAAGTTGACTCAAGCGGTCTTCAGTAGTCATTGACGAGGGAAGGTTGAACCAGCTTAAATTAACCGACTTGTTGTTGTGGGTTTCATACTCGATGGTCACTAATTTGTTGGTTTTTGCCAGAGATGGCCAATGAATGTCTCGCATCCGGTCACCAATTTGATAGCTTTTCATACCGGCATAATCCTCTGCGCCGATGCGAATATTTGCCGTAGCTTGCTCTTTTCCTTGGTTTGAACCGTCTTCTGGAAAGGTTATTAAATCAAGCGGTTGAGGGTAAACCAAGCATCTCTCGGTTGACATGAATCGTTTGGTCCAGCAAAAAAATATACCAATCGGATAAAGCGAACTCAGGTTAACCGGTTCGCAGGCAAGATAGCCTCGCTTTACTGTTGGCAGCTTCAGCTCGACCGTCTGCTGGTCGTCACTGTTAAGTTCGGTAAGCTGATGGAAGCCGCCCGCGATTAGCCATACTGCATGGCGCGGTTTCCGGCTGGAGTTATAGAGCGTGACAGGGAAAATAGCCGAGGCACCCAGAAAGACTGATCTACTTGGATGACTAGTCACGCTTAAGCCGATCACGTTATTGTGGGTATAGATCATCGCGATCAAGCCAACGGCTACCAGTATGAACAGCATCATAAAGGCTGATTGATTATCGAATTTGACTGCGATACCAAACAGCGAAGTGAGAATAAGAGCATAGTACCAACCGACCCGAGTCGGTAATATATAGAGCTCTCTTCGACCTATAGCAAAGTCAGGCGTCATTAATGTCGTCGTTCACAGTCGAGTTGGTGTCCTACAGCACTTCAACACTGGCAACAATATCGTTGAGTGCGTCGCCCGAGTCACTGCCATCAGTGCAATGCAGGCGATGAGCCGCGGTGTAGCTAGAGAGCAGTTTGATATCGTCAGGGAGAACACTTTCGCGACCTTCGACGTATACCAGTGCTTTGGCGGCTTGAAGCCATTGAAGCCCCGCTCTTGGTGATAGTCCAGTTATGAATTTTCCGCTATCTCGAGTGCGCGCTAATAGGGTTTGCAGATAGTCAATAACCGCTTCACTTGCGTGAACTTGCTCAACTTGCTTGACCATAGCGGCAACTTCCTCAGCGCTAAAAATCGCTGAAGCGTCATTTCGTTTGTTTTGCCCCAACAGCAGTTGCTTTTCAAATTTACTGCTCGGGTAACCCAGCGATAGGCGCATCAGAAAGCGATCTAATTGAGACTCAGGTAAGGGGAATGTTCCGCATTGCTCTAATGGGTTTTGAGTGGCTATTACGAAAAATGGGTCGTTGAGTTGTAACAGCCGGCCCTCTACCGATACCTGCTGTTCTTCCATCGCTTGTAATAACGCGCTTTGCGTTTTCGGGGTTGCCCTATTGATCTCATCAGCGAGTAGAATCGAGGTGAAAAGAGGGCCTTTCTTGAAATGAAACTTTTTGCTCTCCATATCAAAAATAGTCATGCCTATAATGTCGGTTGGTAATAGATCGCTGGTGAATTGCACTCGCTTGTATGGCAATCCAAAAAGCGTGGCAAGGGCATGCGATAATGTGGTTTTACCGACCCCTGGAATATCTTCAATGAGCAGATGCCCACGTGCAAGTAAACAAACCACAGCCAGCTTGGTGATCAGAGGTTTACCGAGAATGATAGAATTTAGTTGCTCAAATAAAGCGTCCAGTTTTTGCATGATATTATTAATTTTCTAGGTAAGGATGATCCAATTCTGCGTTGTTGTTTAAGGCCGGCACGAAGTCTAGCAACTCGAAAAACGTTGGTTAAATAGCCTCCAATGTTGTGTGACTTCAATCAATAGGTTTAATTTTTTTTCTACGTTTAAGCCATCTTAATAACGGAATGTGGTGTTGGTTCTGATTTATTAAACTGTCTATCAGTTCAACGTTTTCACGCATCTTCTGCGCTAAAAGCGTCTTGTTTCTAGGACCACAAAACAGTAATTCGTCGCCAAGTTTTAGTGGCATGCTTGGGTCCGGAAGTAAATGGCTCATGCCGCCTCTAAGTAATAGTAACGGAATGCCTTCGGCTCGCGGTAGCCGAGCATTAGCGCTGACATTGCCAATTGTTAGTGACCGATGCTTATCGATAAAACGAACAATTGCTGGCGCCTCGTCAACATTAACTCCTAGCCGCCAAGTAATCGCGTCAGTATCGTCTGTTAAGCGACAAATTTCTGTGATCAGCTGATTGGTGGCTTCTGGCGATAGAGAGCTAGAGTACTGCAAAAATTTTGTTACCAACGGTCGCGAAATCCGAGTAAGCGCTTCGTTTGCGACTACTTGACTGCGGCGCATGATGTAATCGCACTTGGCATGTACAAAAAGCTTATTATTGGTTTCTTTGCTAACACGGCCGATGGTGACGATCTTGCTATTGAGTTGTTTTGCGGTGATAAGCACCGATAAATTATTGGCGTCGTCGTCGCTGGCGGCGATAATAACGCTAGCGTCTTCGATGCCCGCTTCTATCAGCGTTTTCGCTTCTGTTCCGCGCCCGGCAATGCTGCCTTTGGGTGCACCGCTGGCTTCGAGATCAATATCAACGATGATTATATTGGTGTGCCTGTGATCTGAATAATGTTCAACGGCTTTGCCGAATCGGCCATAGCCACAGACAATCCAGTTACCGCTAGGTAAGCCTTCATGGGTAATCCGTTGGTTTATATGTTCGGCACTGTGTTGGTTAATAAACCAATTATGGATTCGATGTAGAGCTGGGTTGCTGGTCAGTAAGCTTAGTCGTCGACCGAAGGTTAGGTACGGGTTAATTATTATGTCGGTTCCAAATGACTTCATATTATCAGCTTCATCTTGAATTTCAGAGCGACATATAACCGGTATATCTGGATTGACCAACTTGCTTGCTACGGCAATCTGCAGATTAGTGTGGTCGTCTTGAGTGACAGCTATTATGCCGCGGCAAAGTGGATTGTTGATTCCGGCGGCAAGTAAATTCTCAGGATTGGTAATGTCGCCACTGAGCACGATCGGCTGAACTCCTAATTCCTCAAGTTCGAGAGCATGTAAGCGTTCTGATTTCAGGTCAATTATGACCGTCTGAATACCGAGTTCGGATAGGCCGCGAGTGATAAGTTGGCCGGTTTCACCGTAGCCACAGATAATATGGAAGGGTAGGTCAATACGCTTAATGCTTATCTTGAATGAACGTTGGGACACGGCACCAATGAATGTCTCATCTTGTAGTAGCTTTAATAAGCTGCCGATGCCATAAAGCCATGCGATCACTGATGTGTAAATACATACCAATACCCACGCGCGTTGAAGATCGGTAAATGGGTGGGGAATTTCTCCAAAGCCGATAGTTGTACCCATGAAACTGACAAAATAAAAGGCATGAAAGAAAGTCATATGCCAAGGCTCACCATCGGCATCTATCCCTGGTATTAGCGTCATGCCGAAGGTCGCAACCGCATACACACCGATTAGTAGAATCAGTGGTGTACGCAGACGGCGTAAGACTAAAAAGAAAATGTCTGACACAGTGTCTCCGCAGGCTCGTAGGCGACCAGTATTACTTGCGTATTTGGCCAGTTTCTATTATCAGCAAAACAACAGACAGCAGATTAGCGATAAGCGCGCCACCGGCGAGTGACGTTACGGTGGCCATCGTTGTTGCCGTTATAGCGCCGTAACTGACCGTTGATATGCCCCATGTCACAGCCGCTGCTATCAGTAATAAGTCAACCACTAAGCTTGAAGCCAGTACTGTTGAACCGAAATGAGTTCGATCACCGAATTTCATAACGGTGCAGATTAGACTGACGATGAGTGCGGCAAATAATTCATAGACATGGTGATGTGCTGGTTCTGATAGCTCGCCAATGAAAAAGCTAAAGTTTAACGATAAGGCTAAAATTATGAAGAACGCGAAGATTACTTTTTCGAGATTCATACAAGTTTCCGGTTGGTCTGAGCAATTTAGATGAACGAAAAAATATTTTCGAACGCGTTGGTTTAAAAAAGCCATGGTTGGCGGAGTGTAGCCTATAAGGTTTTGGCCTCCAAAGCTCTGGATTTTAAAGCTCTGACGTTGGCTTCGAGCTTAGCATAAATCAGCTTTGCCGATAAGTTTGGTATAAATGCCGTTCATGTGTTTTTTTCGCGCAGCTTGTATGATGATTCTCGTACTTCATAGGTCTATCTAGCTGTTGCTCGACTACCCAAAGTTGTATACTATGCGCGCGTTGGTAGAGGGCGTTAAATAACGCTCTTGAGCAACGTTTGATCGATGATCTAAAAGCTTGTTTAGTATGAGTATGGTGTTTTTGGCTCAAAGTGCCAGCGGCAATAAATCGTCGGGATCGCTTTAGACTGCCCAACAAGCTCTTGGTTTGATTTTAGCAGTTATCTGCTTAAAGCGAAAAAGACAATATTGCGCTTCTTTGATGGCTCTTTGATAGAGCGGCTGTTGTGAAGAGCTAAAAAGACTTTAAGTAATAGTTTAAAGCTTCCAAATACAAAACGTGGTGAGGTAATCATTGTTTTTTAAGATAAAAAAAGGGTTAGATATTCCTTTAAAAGGGCGCCCAGATCAGCGCATTGACGTTGCGAATCCGGTTAGTAGAGCGGCTGTTTTAGGTAGTGACTACATTGGTTTAAAGCCCACTATGCTGGTCAAGGAAGGTGATGCTGTAAAAGCAGGATCGCCGCTATTCGAAGACAAAAAGAACCCGGGGGTGATTATCACCTCTCCAGCGGCCGGAACCGTCTCTGCGATTAATCGGGGTGCTAAACGCACTTTGATCTCAGTGGTTATCGACGTTGATGGCGATGAAAGTGAAGTTTTTGATACGGCTGACGTGATTACCATGTCTGCTAACCACGTTCGAGAGCTGCTTATTAAGTCAGGTCTATGGGTATCAATGCGCACCCGGCCTTATGGCAAAGTTCCGGCTATAGATGCAACTCCTAACTCGATTTTCGTCAACGCAATGGACACCAATCCACTAGCCATCGAACCGACTCTTATTATTAATCAGTGTGCTAGCGATTTTGCAATGGGCATCAGTGTTCTAGCTAAATTTGACGTGCCAGTCTACGTTTGCCAAGCCGATGGTGCCAAATTGCCTGATTTGAACGGTAGTAACGTCCACGTCGCTAAGTTTGCGGGCAAGCACCCCGCGGGCTTAAGCAGCACGCACGTACATAATATTGATCCAGTTGATGGGTCAAAATCAGTCTGGACCATGGGTTACCAAGATGTTATTGCGATCGGCTCACTGGCAAACACCGGCAAACTTGATACTACTCGTTACGTTGCGATTGGTGGTCCACTAGTTAACTCACCTCGAGTGCTTGCCAGTAATTTAGGCGCCAACATCAGCGATTTGATTGCGGGATGCACCGCCGAAGGCAGTAAGCGTGTTATTAGTGGCTCTGTGTTGAACGGGCATACGGCGGCGGGCGCGAGTGATTATCTCGGGCGCTATGATAACCAAATATCAGTGATCGAAGAGCCTGCTGAAAGGGAATTTATGGGTTGGATTGCTCCAGGTTTGAATAAGTTTTCAGCAATTAACGTGCTTATGTCCAGTATCTTTAAGCCGAAGGCCTTTAAAATTACTACTTCGCAAAACGGAAGCCCTCGCGCAATTGTGCCGATCGGTGTGTTTGAGAAGGTAATGCCGTTGGATATTCTACCAACGCCGTTAATTAAGTCTTTGTTGGTCAAAGACACCGATGCCTCTCAGCAGCTTGGCTGTCTGGAGCTAGTAGAGGAAGACTTAGCACTGTGCTCATTTGTTGATCCAGGCAAACATGACTTTGGTCCTGTATTACGGTCAACGCTAACTCAAATTGAGGTGGAAGGTTAATATGTCATTTCTACGACGTACTCTAGACAATATTCATCCGCATGTTACGGCTGGCGGCAAGTACCCGAAGCTTTACGCTCTCTACGAAGCGGTAGACACTTTTTTTTATTCCCCCGGTGATTTGAATCAAGGGCGTAACCACGTTCGCGATGCTATCGATCTTAAACGTATAATGATTTACGTCTGGATAGCGGTGATGCCCGCGGTAATCATGGGTTGTTATAATACTGGCTTACAAGCGAATACGGTAATGGCAAGCATGGGTATTACCGAGGTCGTTGGTTGGCGCGGTGATATCTTAATGATGCTTGGTGTCGGCGTAGACCCGGCGAGTTTATTCGATAATTTCTGGCATGGCTTTTGGTACTGGTTTCCAATTTATGCAACGGTGTTCTTGGTCGGCGCATTCTGGGAAATATTATTTGCGACCGTACGCGGTCATGAAATCAACGAAGGCTTTTTCGTTACTTCGATTCTATTTAGTTTGATCGTGCCAGCGACATTACCTTTATGGCAAGCCGCTATCGGCATTAGCTTCGGTATCGTAATTGGTAAAGAAGTATTTGGCGGAACAGGTAAAAACTTTTTAAACCCAGCGCTTACGGCTCGGGCGTTCTTGTACTTTGCCTATCCTGCTCAAATTTCTGGCGACGCTGTCTGGGTTGCTGTTGACGGTTATACCAGCCCGACGGCTTTAAGTGTCGCCTCTCAGGGCGGCATAGAGGCTTTGACGGAAGCTGGCTACACAATTCAACAAACGTTTATTGGCCATGTTGCCGGTTCAATCGGCGAGACCTCACTGATTGCGATTGCGATTGGTGCGTTGTTCTTACTGTCGACTAAAGTAGCTTCCTGGCGGATCATGCTGGGTGTTGCCTCTGGTGTCGTAGCCACCACATTGCTGTTTAATATAATCGGCAGTGATACCAATCCGATGTTCAGTATTACCCCGCAATGGCATTTTGTGATGGGCGGTCTGGCCTTTGGTATGGTGTTTATGGCGACCGACCCAGTGAGTGCCTCGATGACAGACACCGGGCGGTTTTGGTACGGCGCCTTGATCGGCTTAATGACGGTATTAATTCGTGTTGTTAACCCAGCTTTCCCTGAAGGCATCATGTTGGCAATTTTGTTTGCTAATTTGTTCGCACCACTGATCGACTGGTTTGTAGTTCAAGCTAATGTTAAGCGTCGTACAGCGCGCTATGCATTGTAGGTAACAGGGGAAATATGACAATGAAAAATTCAAAGCTTTCTATTTCGAGTCTATCTAGACAAGGTGGCTTCTTTCACCTAGCGAACGACAATATGATTAAAACTATTGGAGTAGCAACGCTACTTTGCCTGGTTTGTTCGATTATTGTTTCAGGCGCTGCAACTATTTTAAAGCCTCAGCAGGTAGCTAATAAGCTACTTGATAAGAAGAAAAATATTTTAATGGTTGCTGGCATCAATGACGACAGTAAGACGGTCGCTGAACTATTTACTCAAATAGAACCGCGCATCGTTAATATGTCTACCGGCGAGTTCACCGATACACTCAACGTTGATCTTTTTGATCAACGTAAGGCTGCCAATGACGCCGAATACCGAGTCAAGCTAGACAAGGCACAAGACATAGCCTCTATTGGTGCTATTTCTAAATATGGTAACGTTTATCTGGTTCGCGATGGCGAGGCAGTTAGTAAGATAATACTACCGATTAGTGGTTACGGTCTTTGGTCAACTATGTACGGTTTTATTGCGCTTGAGAGTGATGCTCGCACCGTTAGCGGAATCACATTCTATGAACACGGAGAAACTCCCGGCCTGGGTGGTGAAATCGATAATAAAAAGTGGCAAGCAAGCTGGGACGGAAAAAAAGTCGTCGATTCGCAAGGTAAGCCTGTTCTCAGCCTAGTTAAGGGAGGGGTTACTCAAAATATGCCCGATGCAGAATACAAGGTAGACGGGTTGGCTGGCGCGACGCTAACCAGCAATGGTGTATCCAATTTGATCAAGTTTTGGATGGGTGAAGATGCTTTCGGCCCATATCTTGAGCGTGTTCGCTCCGCGACAAGTCAAGTGTCTGTGGTTACTTCAATCAATAGTGAGAAGGGTTAAGTTATGCCAAGTGAAGCAAGAAAAGCGTTATTTGAACCACTAGTTGCTAATAATCCAGTTGCTCTACAGATATTAGGTATCTGTTCCGCATTGGCCGTGACAACTCAATTGTCAGCCTCGCTAATTATGTGTTTAGCGCTAATTAGCGTAACGGCTTTTTCCAATCTTTTTATTAGTTTGGTTAGGCATCACATTCCTTCGAGCATCCGGATTATCGTGCAAATGACGATTATTGCGTCGTTAGTGATTGTTGTAGATCAAGTTCTGAAAGCCTACGCGTACGGCGTTAGTAAGCAGTTAGCTGTTTTTGTCGGTTTGATCATTACAAACTGTATTGTAATGGGCCGTGCTGAAGCTTATGCGATGAAAAATGGCCCTTGGAATTCGTTTTTAGACGGTATCGGTAACGGCTTAGGCTATTCATTAATCTTGATCATTGTTGCATCGGTACGCGAACTATTCGGATCTGGATCTCTTTTGGGTTATCAAGTACTTACGCCAGTTGCCGATGGTGGTTGGTATGTCCCTAATGGCTTGATGCTGTTAGCTCCGAGTGCCTTTATTATTATTGGCTTAACGATTTGGGCAATCAGAGCGTTGTACCCTGAACAAGTTGAGAAAGCCGATTTTGAAATGCAAAATGCTCACAATACGGCACCTCTCGCAAATGCAGGGGGAGCGCACTAATGGATTTACTTAGTTTAGCCGTCAAGGCGATTTTTATTGAAAACTTGGCATTGTCATTCTTCCTTGGCATGTGTACTTTTTTAGCGGTATCAAAGAAGATCGAAACCGCCTTTGGTTTAGGCTGTGCGGTTTTTGTAGTATTGGCGATCACAGTACCTATTAATAACTTGATTTACCAAAATTTTCTGCAAGAAGGGGCACTCGCATGGGCTGGATTACCCGAAGTAGATTTAAGTTTTTTAGGCTTAATTAGCTATATTGGTGTTATCGCGGCATTGGTGCAAATTTTAGAAATGTTCTTAGACCGTTTTGTGCCTGCACTCTACAGTGCGCTGGGTATTTTTTTACCGTTAATTACGGTTAATTGTGCCATCTTAGGTGCCTCACTTTTTATGGTAGAGCGCGACTACACCTTTACCCAAAGCCTAGTGTATGGTGCAGGCAGTGGTATTGGTTGGGCAATGGCAATCGTCGCTTTGGCTGGTATTCGAGAAAAATTGAAATACAGTGATGTCCCTGATGGTCTTGAAGGCTTGGGCATCACATTCATTACCGTTGGTTTGATGGCGCTAGGTTTTCTTGCGTTCTCAGGCATTCAGTTATAGCAGGAGTCGATATTTATGTTAGAAGTCGGATTGGGTGTAAGTTTTTTTACAGCGATTGTTTTAGCCCTTGTGGCGATTATTTTGTTCGCCAAGAGCAAGCTAGTAGCGACCGGTGATGTGACCATTACCATTAATGGTGAGAAGGAGATTATAGTTCCGGCGGGTGGTAAGCTGCTCAGCGTGTTAGCCGAGAACTCACTTTTTGTGCCCTCAGCCTGTGGTGGTGGTGGCACTTGCGCTCAGTGCCGTGTGCAGATACATGAGGGTGGCGGATCTATATTGCCGACCGAAGAAACGCATATAACTAAACGCGAGGCCGCTTGTGGTGACCGCCTGTCGTGTCAGGTTGCGGTTAAACAAGACATGAGTATTGAAGTTCCGGAAGAAGTTTTTGGTGTTAAGCAATGGCGCTGCAAGGTTCGTTCAAACGATAATGTTGCCACGTTTATTAAAGAGTTGGTATTAGAGCTCCCTGACGGTGAGAACGTTGACTTTCGTGCGGGTGGTTATATTCAAATTGAATGTCCTCCACACAAGGTCAACTACGAGCAGTTTACGGTTCAAGACGAGTACAAACCAGACTGGGATCACTTTAATATCTGGCAGTATGAGTCGGTGGTTGAAGAAACCGTTGTGCGCGCTTACTCGATGGCAAATTATCCAGAAGAAAAGGGCATCATTATGTTGAATGTCCGCATCGCTTCTCCGCCACCGCGCACCGAAGGTTTACCGCCAGGCCAGATGTCGTCTTTCATTTTTAATTTGAAAGAGGGCGACGAAGTTACAATCTCGGGTCCCTTTGGTGAGTTTTTTGCTAAAGATACTGAGGCTGAAATGGTATTTGTTGGTGGTGGTGCTGGTATGGCGCCAATGCGTTCGCATATTTTTGATCAGCTTGAACGGATCAGTACTAAACGTAAGGTGACGTTTTGGTACGGGGCCCGTAGTCGGCGTGAAATGTTCTATGTAGAAGATTTTGACCGTCTAGCGGCCGAACACGATAACTTCGAATGGCATGTCGCTTTGTCTGATCCTCAGCCAGAAGATGATTGGGAGGGCGACACTGGTTTTATTCATAATGTCTTGTTAGAGAACTACTTAAGTGCGCATGAGGCTCCTGAAGACTGTGAGTTTTATATGTGCGGCCCGCCAATGATGAATCAGGCGGTGATCAACATGTTGCATGATCTTGGTGTTGAAGATGAAAATATCTTATTGGATGACTTTGGTGGTTAGAGTTTTTTAATTAGCAATGAGCAAATAGACATGGCTTTATCATTGATAAATATCAACAAAAACAGCGAGCGGTGCTCGCTGTTTTTGGTTGTGATTGTACTGTGCTCTGTCGGTCTTAGTGGCTGCGATTCAGGCTCATCAGATAAACAGCAAGTAACTTTTTCAGGGCCGATGATGGGTACTGAGTATCGAGTAACGGTTATCAAAGATTCTTCGATCGACAGTGACTGCCTTGAGGCAGAGGTCCTTAAGGCGATGAATTCGGTCAATCAGAGCATGTCGAATTATATTGCTGATTCCGAAATTAGCGACTTCAACCGCTTGCCAGCTAATCAGACGCAAAAGTTGTCAGCAGACTTGCTAGAGGTAATCAGCGAAGCGATTAGTATCTCGGTTATGAGTGACGGTGCGTTTGATGTGACCCTTGCACAAGCGATAGACGCTTGGGGCTTTGGGCCAGAAGGTAAGATAACGCAAAGGCCGAGTGCGGTCGATATTGAGTCGTTAAGGACCACAGTTGGCGTTGATAAGCTGATCTTAAGCGAAGGCTCTTTAATCAAAACCGTGAATGGCCTAGAGATAAGTCTCTCGGCTATTGCTAAAGGCTATGCAGTAGACAAAGTGGCTTTAGTATTGAAGTCTTTGGGATTAACCCGCTATTTAGTTAACATCGGTGGCGAGCTTCGTGCTTCGGGAAGGTCGGCCGATGATAAGCTGTGGCGAGTTGGCATTGAAAAACCACATATCCTCGGCGGTATTCAAGAGATCGTCAAGCTCGACAATGTCGCTATTGCGACGTCGGGTGACTATCGTAATTATCTGGTTGTTGATGATCAGCAATTTTCTCATATGATCGATCCACGCACCTTAATGCCGATTTATCACCGACTTGCCTTGGTGAGCGTTATCAGTGAAAGTGCAATGACAGCCGATGCATTAGCCACCGCTATGATGGCGATGGGCGAGCAAGAAGCGTGGGATTTTGCGCAGAATAACGACCTTGCTGCCTATTTAATTATTCGCGGTGTTAATGAGGGAGAATATGCGGTGCAATTAACCGATAAATTTGAAGCCTATTTGCAATAAAGGCTTGCAACCTAGCAGCGCTATTACTACATTACTGTCATCAAGCAAGGATTATGTAAGTCACTTGTTAGTAACAAAAACTCTAATTCGATTTGCCGTATGAACTTATTTTTTGTCACCTTCGCTGTTTTTATGTTGGTCATGGTCTCAATGGCCGTGGGCGTTATCGTTAACAACCGCGCAATTAAAGGAAGTTGTGGTGGTCTCAATGATATCGATGGCCTAAAAGGCGCTTGTGATATCTGCGAAGGTAAGAAAGTGTGCAATCGTCGACGCCAAATGGAACGTAAGGCGTTAACTAAATAGAGCAAATGGAATTGGCATACTAAGCGAACTAAGACACCTAATTTAAAAGAGTCTACTAGTGTCAATATTACCAACAAAATCAGCTTCTCAAACCCTATCCTCGGGCTCAGATGCGAATCAAATGCCTGATAATGGTCTTATTCAAGAACATAATGGAAAAATTTGTATTTTTATTGATGACTATTGGATTCGTTATTATGCTCCTCCCGCAAACACAATGGCGGAAAAAAAGGCGCTGATCGTCTCTCTTCGCCGCCGAGTATTTCATCACACTGAACAGGGTATTAATTCTCCTGGGTGGCGTTTAGAAATCTCAAGAAAATATTACCAACAAGAACAAGATCCAGCACGCAAAAGAGTAAAAGCGGCGATGTTAGCCGGCTCCCTATTCAATCGAGCAACAGATATCTTTTCTGGTGTGGTTGAACTAGAAGACAAAGGCATCCATATCGCTGAAGATAATCCGCTCATGAAACAATGTGAAGCATGTTTTATAGAAGCCCTAGAGCTGGGTAAACAGGTTCGACACTTCAGTGGCGAAGAAGGCGTAGACGAACTATGGGGCGAACCGTTTAAGGCATTCTCGTACCCGATGGATCGTTTTTTTGAAAGCCGTTATATCAAATTAGCTCAGACCTTTAAGGCGATAGATAAAATTATAGACAGAATGTTGGATGTTTTTGCTAACGTTGAGGGCTTTGAAGGTGTGTTGCCTATGTTAGAAGAGCTGCGCGAGGCCGCCAAAACCGAAGTCGAAACGATGCGTCGAGACGAGGTGATCTACGAAGTATGGCCCCGTTATGTTGTCGCCAAAGAGGCGATTTCCGAATTTAAGCCATGTGGCTTGAGCAGTCACGAAGACAGATTGCGATATTGGGAAGACGGCATGCGTTTACTGCATATGGGTAAAGATGTGGTTAGTCATCTTAGTGGTGTTCGTGTACCGATGCCGTCTACTACCGCAAATTATATGGCAAATTGTGATCGCTACGATCAGAATGGTTCACTCGATAGCGAATTTTCAATTCCGGACAAATGTTTCAACAAGTAAGTATCGGTTAGTTTTTATGCTTTTTACGCCAAACTCCTTGCTAGGGACCTCGGATAAGCCACTTTACTCGCACTCACTATTTTGCTTTTATGAAACTTAGACAAATGCAATACGTCACCGAAGTAGTTAAGAACGGTATGAACGTAACGGCGGCCGCTGAAAAATTATTTACCTCTCAACCAGGGGTTAGTAGTCAAATTAAACGTTTAGAGGAAGAGCTCGGGGTTACTATCTTTGAGCGAAGTGGCAAACATATAAATGGACTCACCCCAGAAGGGGAATTGTTATTACCACGTTTCGAGACAATCTTAAACGAAGCTGATAACGTTAAGCGGATAGCTGAAGAGTTTAGCCACCCTAACTCTGGTATATTATCTATCGCAACCACACATACCCAAGCTCGCTATGTTTTGCCGCCAGTGATTAGTGAATTTCGTAAGCGCTACCCGAAGGTTCAGCTGCAGATTAATCAGGGGACACCTGAGCAGATAGCCAGTTTGACCGATTCAGGGCAAGCCGATATAGGCATTGCGACTGAAGCCTTAGAGTTGTTTGATAATCTCATTTTGTTACCCTGTTATCGCTGGAATCGATGCATTATTGTGCCCAAAGGACATGAGCTTATTAGCCAGCATGAACTCACCCTTAAATCGATCGCTAAGCACCCTATAATCACCTATACATTTGGTGTTGCCGACCGCTCAGTAATGAATCGGGCGTTTAAGAAAGGTGATTTAGATATCAATGTGGTGTTGATGGCGGCCGATGCTGAAGTGATAAAGACTTATGTTCGGACCGGCCTTGGGATTGGAATTTGTGCTCGCATGGCCTACGATAAAGAGCAAGATCAAGACCTTGCGGTGCTGGACGCCGGTCACCTTTTCGACTCAAGTGTAACAAGTTTAGCCATTCGTAAAAACGCTGTGATGCGAAAGTATGTTTATGAATTCATTCAGCTATTTGCGAGCCACCTAAATAAAGAAGTGGTTGATCAAGCGCTCAAAGCGGGTAACGACAATACTCTTCAGGACAAGCTTTATAAGGATTTTGTAAAAGAGACGGATACTCGCTAGGGCGGGCGGTTACTGTCTAAAGTGCTTTAAAAAAACGCTCTTTTCTTAATAAGTAGTAGTCTTGATAGTCGAAAGACATGGCTACATTTTTGCTGCGACCAATAATTTCCGCGCGTGGAATAAAACCTATATAACGCGAGTCAGCGCTATTATCTCGGTTATCACCTAATGCCAAAAACACACCCTTAGGTACGATAATTTTTGAAAGATTGGACGCGGCTGTTGTCTGACGACTGATTCGAATTGAGTACACTGCGCCATAAAGATATTCTGTTAAATCATAATATGGCTTGCTAACGCTCGGCGTAGTATCGGCGTTGTTAAGCCCGTATGTTAATGCTTTTCCATTAATGCTTAATGCATTGTTCTTCATTGAAACGGCATCACCTGGCAGTCCGATAACTCTTTTTACTAGTCGCTTTGCCGATACTTTTGAATTGAAAATAATAATGTCGCCACGCTGCGGGTCGCCTAGTTTAGCGATTGAAATATTTGAAAATGGAAGTTTCAAATCATAGGCTAGCTTGTTGATAATAATTCGATCGCCTTCGATAATGGTTGGCTTCATCGAGCCAGTTGGGACTGAGTTCCAGTCGGCTAAACTACTGCGAAAGACGCTCATCAATATGATAATTATAATGAAATTTCGGTTTTCGGAAATAGTTAGTTTTATCCATGGGGTCATTTTTAGTAAGCCTTGACGACATTATTGCTCATCATTATGCCAAATTCTTATACAACTTTCGCATATAGTCGTCCACGGTTGTTACTCTATTAATAAGCCGTAAGCCTATTAATAATCATCGAAGTTGTGATAATAGTGGAACAAAGAGCCACAATAGGGCTATCGCCAATAAGGCTTACGAATAGAAGCAACCGGCTAACGCTCGGCAGTTCTCCTGCGGAGCGCGACCTGCGCAGCGGCAATAAGTTGCGTCCCTGCAATGATCGCTATTACAATCGGCCTTCAGATAAACCGTGAAATACTAAGTATAGATCAACGGTACTGACGTTATCCTCAGTGCTCGATATCTAACCTTCTCATAAACTAAAACAGTGTGGTTAAACATGCCTCAAAAAAACGCATGTACAAGCGCTGCTGATGACGCCAAACAAGCATTAGCGCGGCAGGCAATACTCGATACAATACCGCTCTCAATTGCGGTGATTCCCTGGGGTATTCTGACTGGTGCTCTGGCGATTCAAGCGGGCTTTTCAGCAATCCAAGCACAGATCATGTCGTTAATAGTGTTCGCTGGCGCGGCGCAGTTGTCGGGCATTACCTTGTTAGCAGCAGGCGCTTCATTTACCTCAATATTTGCTTCTACCTTTGTAATAAGCTCACGGCACTTACTTTATTCAGTAACATTTCGCCAACACGTTGAGACCTTACCATTAGGCTCACGGTTGGTGATCGGTTTTTTGTTGACCGACGAAATGTTTGCTGTGTCTGAAGCCCATAGCAAATTATCGGGGAGCTTTTCGGCAAAGTTTGCGATCATCTCAGGGGTGACGTTCTACTTGTTTTGGAATCTTGCGACTTTGGTCGGAATAGTCGCCGGCGAATACTTTGCAAACCTAGAATCTCTAGGTTTAGATTTTGCCATAGTAGCTACGTTTATAGCGATGACATTTGCTCAATTAAGGCGCTTCCCTGTATTGGTTTCTGTATTGCTGAGTGGGCTTACAGCGGTACTGTTAAAGCCATTCTTCGCCGACAGCTATATTGTGATTGCGGCGTTGGTAGGGATGTTCGGCGCTTATGCCTTGCCCGATCCATTAAGTGCCGATAATGAGGTTGAAGAGCGATGATCTGGCTATTGTTGTTAGGCATGGGACTGATTACTTTTGTTAATCGCTATGTTTTCTTCTCTGCGGCGATCGCTTACTCGCCCGGGCCTAAGGTAAAGCGATTTTTAAACTATTCGTCATATTCGGTACTAACCGCAATTTGGGCGCCAATTATTTTTCAGTTCGAGGCTAAAAGTGGCTTCACACATGCTGGTTTGGACTATCTATTTGCGGCCGGCTTCGCTGGTCTGTTCAGTTTTTATAGAGTGTCGAGCATTATTGTTGTGTTACTTAGCTCTGTATCATTTTTTATGATCCGCTTCTATTTATTGTAAAAGATAAGCGCTAGACAAAAAAATACCCCGTTTTAACGAGGTATTTTGACGCTACTTTGGGATCAACCTTCTAGCTATCACGCTGAGTAATCTCAACTAAGTGGTAACCGAATTGAGTTTGAACTGGACCGTGAACTTTGCCAACTTCTTCATTGAAGACTACTTGGTCAAATTCAGGCACCATCATGCCTGGGCCAAAGCTGCCCAGATCGCCGCCTTGCTTACCAGACGGACACTGAGAATGTTCAGCTGCGGCAGTTTCAAAGGTGTTCTCACCAGAGTTAATTTTTGTTTGAATATCCAAACACGCTTGTTCAGTTGACACCAAGATGTGTCGTGCAGATGCAGTAGTCATTTCGTTGTAAAACCTATCAAATTTCAAAGAAGCGCATAATACTTACTTTGAGCCTCAGATCCCAGTTACAATCTTTGAAAAGTAAGTAAACTTACTAAAAAGTGATACAAATTGGTTAAATTCGACCGTGAATAAACATCTTTTCAAATATCTTCGTATTGTTATTACATTTTGCCTTTTGGGTGCGGTGATTTATCTGGCCGATTTGTTTTCGCCTGAGGGTCGAAAGCTTCTTTTTGATACTCTTAGAGATGCCGACCTAGGGTTGTTGATTGCGGCGGTGCTGATTGGCGTATTGATTAACATGGTCAGCGCTTTTAAATGGTTCATGCTGACCCGTGCACGGTTATTAGGTGCCGGTTATTGGCGAATCTTTGTCTACTATCTGGTCGGTCAGTTTTACAACATGTTTTTGCCCACCAGCGTTGGTGGAGACTTTGTTCGATCATACGAACTCGGCAAATTTTCTGGTCGACAAGCCGATGCCTTGGCATCAGTGTTTGTAGAGCGGTACACCGGCGTAGTAACCTTACTGTTTGTTGCAATAATAGCTGTGTTGACTCAACTCGGAAGGTTTAATCAAAGCTTTATTGTGCTTACCCTGGCGATATTTGCCATTGGGCTTGGTTTTATCGCGTGGCTAATTTTTGAACCAAGACTGTACCGTAAAGTACGCGATTTTCTGCAATCAAAATTTTCGATTACCACCAAATTGTTTGCCAAGCTAGATAAGCTATTAGAATCGATAACGGTTTATAAAGAGCAGCCCAGCACCATTGCATTAGCGTTTTTAAACTCACTATTATTTTATTTTGCTGCGGTTGTTAATGTTTACCTAACCGCATTAGTATTTAATTCGCAGGTTAGCTTTTCGGATATGCTCGTTGCCACACCGATTATTATGTTAATTATGAATTTACCCATTTCGATCGGCAATATAGGCCTGATGGAAGTTGCCTACGTAAGTATTTTAGAGCTAATGGGTTATGGTGCAGAGTTAGGTTTGGCGGTAATGCTTTTAATGCGATTTAAGTCATTTTTCGATGCTGCTTTGGGCGGAATCTTGCACCCATTATATGTAACCAAAAAGGTTCAATAGTCTATTTTTTCTGATTAGGCACTGACGCTAATCTAGTTCAATTTTAATCGAACTATAATCGAACTATAATCGAACTATAATCGAACTATAATTGAACTATAATTAGCTTCTAATATTAGTTAAACGGGTGTCGAGTTAAGTTCGAAATATAACTTGATAGGTGGTTCTTTAAGAACAGCAGAAAATAAGTTGAACAAAAAATGAATATATCAATAGTTGGTACCGGCTACGTCGGGTTAGTAACAGGCACATGTTTTGCCGATGTCGGAAACCAAGTTTTATGCGTTGATAAAGATCAAAGCAAAATAGACATGCTACTTGCCGGTAAGATTCCGATTTTTGAGCCTGGTCTTGAGCCTCTGGTGAAAACAGTGGTGGCTCAGGACCGGCTGAAATTCACTACCGATATAGACACGGCGGTTCAACACGCGCAAATTATATTTATTGCCGTGGGCACGCCTCCGGGCGAAGATGGCTCGGCTGACTTATCGCATGTGTTGGCGGTCGCTAAGTCTATTGGTCAGAGTTTGATGGACTACCGCACTGTAGTAACTAAGTCGACGGTTCCGGTGGGAACTGCCGAACAAGTTCGTGAAGCAATCCAGGTTGAATTAGATAGCCGGGGCGTCGATATAGAGTTTAGCGTCGCATCTAACCCAGAGTTCCTCAAAGAAGGCGCTGCAATCGAAGATTTTATGAAGCCTGATCGAGTTGTTATAGGTGCCGATGATGATCGGGCTGTGGATGTTATGCGTGAACTTTATGCGCCTTTTAATCGTAACCATGAACGTCTTATTATCATGGACATTCCATCGGCGGAATTGACTAAATATGCGGCCAACGCAATGTTGGCGACCAAGATATCGTTCATGAACGAATTATCCAATCTGGCTGGGCTATTGAATGCCGATATAGAATTAGTTCGGCAGGGTATGGGCTCTGACCCGAGAATTGGCTATCACTTTATTTATCCCGGTTGTGGTTACGGCGGTTCGTGCTTCCCGAAAGACGTTCAGGCTTTACATCGCACCGCGCAGCAACATGGTTATGATACAAGAATTTTAGCTGCGGTCGAAGCCGTCAACCAAGATCAGAAGTCTGTTCTACTGAGTAAAATCGATGCTCATATGGGCGCTAACTTGAAGGGTAAAACCTTTGCTGTCTGGGGCTTAGCGTTTAAGCCAAATACCGATGATATGCGCGAGGCGCCTAGCCGCGTAATTATCGATGGTTTGTTAGCCCGCGGAGCTAACATTAGAGCCTACGATCCGGTCGCCATCGAAGAAGCCAAAGAACTTTATGCCGGGCATCAGTCTGTGACCTTCTGCGATGATCTTTATGACGCCACCGAAAGCGCCGATTCGCTTGTCTTAGTGACTGAATGGAAGACCTTTCGTAGCCCCGATTTCGAACGTTTGAAGCGACAGTTGAGTGACCCTGTAATCTTTGATGGGCGTAATATCTACGACCCCGCTAGTTTGGCCAAATTAGGCTTTAAATACTATGGTATTGGCCGGTCAAATTAAGTATGAAAATATCCAAAAATCAATTCTCTGATATAAAGACCTTGGTGGTAGGCGACGTAATGCTTGACCGCTATTGGTTTGGTAGTGTTGATCGAATTTCGCCTGAAGCACCGGTGCCGGTGTTAGCGGTTAAACGCGAGGAATCAAGGGCTGGTGGGGCGGCTAACGTGGCACATAATTTACTTGCGCTTGGAGCCCATACCAAGCTGCTATCGGTCGTTGGCGACGACGATGCCGGCCGCGAGATAGAACGGATTATCGTTGGCTATGGTGCCCAAGCTAGACTGACAATCGATAAATCGATTAAGACCATTGTGAAATTGCGAATGGTCGCGCAGAATCAGCAATTGCTGCGTGCCGATTTTGAGGAAAAACCAAGTGATGAAATATTGAGTCAGTGTTTGGATGATTATCGCGACGCTGTGAGGCAGGCTGATGTGGTCGTTTTGTCCGATTACGGTAAAGGCGGTTTGACGCATGTCGCTGATATGATCGCGGCGGCAAAAGCGCTCGGAAAACCAGTGATTATTGACCCTAAAGGTAGCGACTATTCTCGTTACTCTGGTGCCACACTGATAACCCCTAACATGAAGGAATTTGAGGCCGTTGCCGGCAGTTGCTCGTCGGACGCTGAGTTTTCGTGCAAGGCGCATGGGCTTCGAGATGAGTTAGAGCTCGACTATTTACTAGTGACCCGCAGTGAAAAAGGCATGAGTTTGTTTAGCCGAGATGGTGCACAAATTGATTCGCCGGCAACCGCACTTGAGGTGTATGACGTTAGCGGTGCCGGTGATACGGTGATTTCACTTATGGCATTGGCTACCGTTGCCGGCTTCTCAAATGAAGACAAGCTTACTCTCGCTAACACGGTAGCCGGTATCGTTGTTGGCAAGCTAGGCACGGCCGTCGCTACTATCGATGAAGTGGTAATCAAGCTTGCTGAATAGTGCTAGTGAAATTTACGAAGTAAGCAATATTACTGTGCGAAATAAAGCACTTAACAAAGGTATTAACAGATGATTATTGTAACGGGTGGTGCTGGCTTTATCGGCTCAAATCTAGTGCGTGGCTTGAATAGACGTGGTTTGAACAATATTTTGGTGGTAGATGACCTTAATGACGGCAATAAAATTGCTAACATTGAAGATTGTGATATCGAAGACTATATGGATAAAGACGAGTTTCTGAGACGAATTGAACAAGGTATGGAATTCGGTGGGCCAACCGCGATTTACCACCAAGGCGCTTGTTCAGATACCATGGAAACAGATGGTCGCTTCATCATGCAGAATAATTACGAATACTCTAAGTCGCTTTTTCACTATTGTGGTGAGCAGAGTATTCCTTATATCTATGCATCTTCTGCCTCGGTTTATGGCGGCGGCGAGATTTTTAAAGAAGACCCTCAGCACGAACAAGCCCTAAATGCTTATGCCTATTCGAAGTTATTGTTTGATCGCTACGTGCGCAAGAACTCTAGTGTTTCTGACTCCCAAGTTGTTGGGCTGAGGTATTTTAATGTCTATGGTAAAGGCGAGGAACACAAAGGCCGAATGGCTTCGGTCGCGTATCACTTTTTCAACCAATACCATGACCAAGGTGTGGTTAAATTGTTTGGTGGCAGTGGCGGCTATGCTGATGGTCAACAACTACGAGATTTTGTGTGGGTAGACGACGTTGTCGACGTTAATCTACATTTTCTAGAACACCCTGAAGCGAGTGGTACTTTTAATGTTGGCACTGGTCGAGCACAGAGTTTCAATGATGTGGCAACCGCTGTTTTGAACACCTTAGAAGGTGCCGACAAGACCACTACAGAATGGGTGGCGGAGAAAAAAATTCAGTATGTCGAATTTCCTCAGGCATTAATCGGCAAGTACCAAAGCTACACCAAAGCAGATTTAACCAACCTTACGATGTCCGGTGAATACAATAAGACTTTTGCCACGGTTGAGGAAGGTGTTAAGAGTTACGTTGCTCAATTAAACGCTGCTCGGTAGTTGTTAGATGGCTGTTGTTGTGATTTACGATTCTGGCGTTGGCGGCCTGAGTATTTTCAAAAATGTTGTGGCCCGATGCCCGGAGCATGACTATCTTTTCGTTAGCGATAGCCAAGAGTTCCCGTATGGCACTAAGCCAGAAGCTGAGTTGTTAGCGCGAGTACAAGAGGTTGTAACGCGAGTTGACCAAGATTTTCGTATAGACGTTCTAATTATGGCCTGTAACACCGCTAGCACGTTGGTATTGCCTTATTTACGAGAGGCCTACGAGTTTCAAGTGATTGGCGTAGTGCCGGCAATTAAACCAGCCGCAGAGCAGTCCTATAGCCGAAAAATTGGTCTGCTTGCTACCCCTGCAACAGTCGCCCGACCTTATACTGACGGACTAATCGCCGAGTTTGCCAGCGACTGCCATGTTACAAAGGTGGGCTCGAGTGAATTGGTTTTACTGGCTGAGAACAAACTTTTCGGTCGCCGTCTTGATGAATCGAGAATAGGCACTATCTTAAAACCGATCATCAGTGATTCCGAAATTGATGTGTTAGTACTTGCCTGCACTCATTTTCCATTATTGAAAGACGAAATAGGATCGCAGCTTAAAAAACATGGTCGTAATCTGCGACTAGTTGATTCTGGTCAGGCTATCGCCAATAGACTCGAGTCGCTTTGTCAGACATTAAATCAAGCGCCAAACAAGTCTTTAACTCGAACTGTGCTTATGACCGAGCTAAGTGCTGAGCCTGCATTTATACGTCATTTAGAACGAATGGGTTTCAGCAAACTACAGCATCTGATTGTGTAGGGCATTGACTACTGAGTCGTCGTTATTTTGTTATTTAGGCTATGCCTTAATGTCATCGTAACTAGTCAAAATTTAACTATTTAGTATCACTTAACCACACTTATGTCGCCAGAATCGTATTCTCTATTATTAAAGCAAGCGCAATCATTGCTTAGCTCAGAAACTGACTTTATTGCCAATGCAGCGAATCTATCTTCATTCCTGTATCACAGCCTTGAGGATGTTAATTGGGTTGGCTTCTACTTATTTAAGCATGGCGAGCTAGTACTCGGCCCTTTTTGCGGTCAGCCTGCTTGCACTCGAATACCGGTAAGTCAGGGCGTATGCGGCAGCGCATTCTCTGATCAAGCGACCTTAGTTGTGCATGATGTGCATTTGTTTGCGGGGCACATAGCCTGCGACGCGGCCAGCGAATCTGAAATTGTTGTGCCGTTTAATACGCCATCGTATCGTGGCGTATTTGATATCGACAGTCCAAGCCTTAATCGTTTTGGTGATGCTGAAAAAACGTTGTTTGAAGGCGTTGCCCGTGCATTAGAAGAGTCGCAGATCGTCAACTGATACTCTAGATCCATCTATAACCTTATTTAATTGATCTATTTATTTACGTTGTACGCTTGAGTTAAGCCGGCCTTATCTTATGCTTAGAGAGTTGAGATCTGGCTTGCAGATTTTTGTTAGATGGTTTTTATTTTCATAATGAATAAGGTAACTATTCCTCTCCGAGACATTCAACTGAATACAGAATGCCTGAAATTGGTAGCTAAATTTGTACACCAACTAAAAGCACGCAAGGGAGTGTCGTAGCGAATGCAAGATAGTGATATTTTACTACAAATTTCAAGCCAGTCTCATCGCACCAGAAATAGTGAGCTTAAGGCTTTTTATACCGAATTAAAGCATGAAGTCATAAAGTCAGTACACTATTTAATGGAACCGCGCTAGGCTAGCTCTAGTTGTTTGATCTGTATGCTCGTCTAAAAAACCAAGCGATGGATATTAATAGTAGAAGATAACTGATTGAGAAACCTAGGTCTGATATCACATTGCTTAGTGATTTTTTGATTAGTAATAGCCCCGAAGGTCGTTTTTTTTTCATCTGAATCAGCTTAGTTGGTATCAGCTTTTGGAACTCTTTCATCCGCTGATGATCTACTAAGCGGACTTCTATTAAAGACCATGCTCCCAAAATATCAGGAATATCTAAACGTATTCGTTCTAAAACGCCATCTGATGGATGCTCTTTATTTAAAAAATCTAACGGAAAAACTAACTCGACAAACTCACTTCCACTGTCGATTATTCGAACCGTCGAACTTGCTTGTATTGAAAATTGGTGTCGCTCAGTTTGGTAGAATAAGTGATAGTTATTCCATAGCTGGTCAGACTTCGGAGCCTTCATTTTAAAGTAGACTCCTGATATCCCGAGCGTACTGACAGTCAATCCTGGCGATGCTAAAAACGGATCATTGGCGGAAATTTCAAAGTTGCTGGGGTCTCCACTTATGTCGTTTAGCTGCCATTCTTCAGTTGAGATTAGACCGGCTGTTGTCTCGATGAGCTTAAGACCGTTTTGTACTCGACTCGGTTTTGTCAGCGTAACCCCCGCATCGAGCTGACCGATCAGCACCGGCAGCTGGTCAATTTTAATATTGCAATCTTTGCAGTAGTTTATATCTAGCCGTAACCGAGAGTTTTGCGTAAAAGAGATATCGGTCGGTAGTTCGATCGCAGTAGGAAAACTAGTAGCAGTGAAATTAATTTTATAGTAAGGATCAAATAGATCGTTGTTGCCCCGAAAAAAAATCTCCAGTGGTAGCCCCACCAACTTATCATCTAGGTCGAGTTTCAGATATTTAGGCTGTTGGGCTTGTTGCCGTGAGTCGAAAATAATGAATGGGTCATCGCCATTTACTCGATAGTAACCTGGTGAAATTGTTTCTAGGTCGTTGGTAATAGTTTGCGCGTTGCCTGTACAAGTGAATAGAGCTAGGAGGGTAAAGCCGATAATTCGTATTGTGGTTTGATCAATACGCATGCTTCGATCTGAGGTGCGTATTGGTATCATAATCTAGGCTTCGGTTCAGCTTTCAATACACGGTAGGTAAAGAAGGCCATTACGACTAAAAATAGTGAGCGCGTTAATTGAATAGCTTGATGTAAAGTAAACGATTCGCTTGCAATGTTTTGCTCGAAGAAGCTAGGAAAGTGTCCCATGCCGATAAAGTCAGTGTTTAATGGCGCGGCTAAAAATAAAGTAAAGACTCCACTGTCGGTCTTCAATAGCCACAATAGTATCCAAGTGCCAAACAAGGCTGTGAACGGCAACACTACTTTTTTCCCGTATTGGATCGACAAAATAGGGTAGAGCACTAGCCATGCGGCATAGTGGACACTGTGAACGTTGAAACCAAAATAGATAAATAGCGCCACCGAGGCGCTCAGCACAAACCTTTCTGCTTTTGAACGGTAGCCAATCTCCCATTGGTAAATTGCCAAAGCAGCTAGGCCGATTACGATTGGATAGAACCAGTAGTAACCGAGAGACAATAATTTACTCAGGGCATCGCTAGAGTGTGTCTCGATCGGGTCTACAAATAATTGCGTATTGCCGCCACTGAGACTAATAAGCCAATTTGGTAGAACATAGATTGCGGCAATGATTCCGGCACTTGTGGCAAGTACCACAAGGTTACGAAACCAATGGTCTTTGAAATCGATCAGAGCTATCAGTAAAAACGGCGCATACAGTAGATTAATTTCACGGCAGTGCAGGGCTACTGCAAATAATACACTCGCAAAAAATACTCGATCGTATTTGAGTTGCAATGCACAGGCCATTAGAAAAAATAGACTGATTACCTCAAAGCGGCCAAAAATATAAGTCGAAAACAGTGTCAGAGGGTTAAATAGCCATATTAGTAACGCTATTTTACGATGCTCCGGCTTGTCGATAAACTTCCATATCAGCAGTGCCGTGCCAATGTCGAAAATAAGATATGGCAGCTTAAAGAAAAATAGGTGTCGGTAAATATTGGGGTCGTTTAGGAAAAAGCCATAATCGACTAAATTAGACACGCTTTGAGTTGGGTCACTGATATGGAATAAACCGTCAGTAACGTCAATAAATAGCGTTGAAAACGCGGCAAAAAAAACTTCGATATAGAAAACTACGAAGCGATGGCTATTATCGAATAGAAAATCATTCTCTAGCACGTAAAACACTCTTCGCGCTTCAGAAAACAAATCTACATGCCCGAAAAATGGCATCAGAGCTAGTCTCAAAAGTATACCAACCCCTAATGCGGCTATTAAAAACTGCTTGTTATTGATTTTTTTTCGCACAGAGTCTCCGCTGACCAAGCCTAGCTAAAGGTGCGCTGTAGCCAGCTTTTGGGCTTATATTGATAGTTAACTGGCTGCGCTTGACGGGCTAAGTAGCCGCCATCGTCACAGACCTTGGGCGCTTTAACATCGGGGAAGTCTTCATTAGTGAAATAGTGTGTGACTAATGACTTGCGAGTTTTGGTCTTATCGGTAATCTCGCTGCCACCATGAAAAAGCTGTGAATGCCAAATAAGAACATCGCCTTTTTCGGCTAATAAGGTTTCAGCTTTAAGGCCGCGTTTTTCTATTTCAGCGTAGACGTAGTCATTAAAGGCTGACATTTCAGCCGCTAAAGCGTGAGTAGTGCCGTTTGAGAATAGGTACGGCTCAATTTTATGGCTTCCAGGGAAATAACTAAGCGGCCCGTTTTCAGTGGTTGCGTTCTCGAGTGCTATCCATGACGCAACCATTTTATTCGGCGTAGGCGATGGCATATAAAAAGTATCAAAGTGATAATCTTGCTGTGACCCAAACTCGAAATTGAGACTATTGCATACCATTGGAAAGCCATCTAATAACTCTCTTAATATCGGTGCAAGACGCTCACCAACCACCAGTTCACGAATTTTCTTTTGACTCAGGTATAGGTCGTTTAGCTTATATGGTTGTTTGCGAGCTGATGTAGGAGCATCGGTCATATAGACCCTGCGTTCATCGTCGGTCTCGACAAATATATCAATGACATACTCGGCACTGAGCTTACTTCGGCGTTTCCATAAATAGTCAATCATTGAATTAATGTCATTGATCGCATCGCTAGAATAGAAATTCTTTAGCAGTAGGTAGCCGTTTTCTTGCCAAGCCAGCTGTTGTTCTTCTGTTAATGTCATTACAGTCAAGTTTAGTCTTTAAATTTTAACGAGAAGCGCTCATTTTTGAGGCTCAGGTTCGGATTGTAGTATGGATCACCTGCGTCTAAAAAGTCAGCCCAAGTAGCTAGAAAATAGCGTTGTTCTCTCAACAAACGCTGAACTTTTTCATCGGTGTCTTCATAGCCTCGACTGATTGATTCATGGTGAGTCGCTTTTGAATGCGGGGTGAATATATTCAAATACCCTTTATCCAGTAGCTTCAGGCATAAATCAATATCGTTATAGGCGATTGCTAAATGTTGTTCGTTTAAACCGTTAACTTCTTGATATTTTGATTTTTTCACCATCATCATGGCGCCAGTAACCGCGCTGACGTTGTAGACCATGTGTAAGCGTCCATGATAGCCAATGTGATTGTCGGGGAAAAACTTATGCGGGTGACCTGCGGCTCCAACCATGCCAGCGACGACACCAGCGTGCTGAATGGTACCATCTGCGAATAACAATTTACCACCGACAGCCCCTATATTGTCGCGTTGTGCATGTTCAAGCAAGCGCTCAATCCAGTCAGGCGAGATGATTTCGATGTCATTGTTGAGTAATACAATATACTCGCCGTTAGCTTGTGAGACACCATAATTGCAGATAGCTGAAAAGTTAAATGGGATATTTTTCTCAACAAAACGAATCCGTGGATCGGCCTCAGCATAATGCTTCATGCGCTCGAAGGTTAACGGTTCTTGGCTATTATTGCTGACACCAATAATTTCAATTTGTTGATAGCTAGATCGCCCAAGAACTGAGCTGAGACAGGAGTCGAGTAGTTCTGGTTTATCTTTAAACGGAATGATTATGCTAACCAGCGGGTTGCCCTTAATTTCTCGGTGTACGCGGTAGGTTCCTTTAAGCGAACCGAATTCGACACGCACACCAGTTTCGTCTTTTTTGAGTTGGTCTTCAACTGCTTTGCGACCGGCTTCCCAGGCGTACGATTTAGAATCGTACGATACGGCCGTTGATCCGGGAATTTTTCGCCAGTGATATAGAATTTTCGGGATATGCACCACACGTTCGGCGGCCGCTGCCGAACGAATAATAATGTCGTGGTCTTGAGATCCGTCTAGACCTTCACGAAAACCGCCAACACTATCGGCGATCGACTTCTTGATAACGGTGAAGTGGCAAATGTAATTATTAGTTTGCAGTAGATCTGGTGAGTAATCAGGCTTGAAATAGGCCTCAAGACGCTCTCCCTGCATGTCCATTTTATCTTCATCACTGTAAATTAGGCCTACATCAGGTGTCGCATTAATGACCTTAGCATTCTCGTAAAGCGCGTCGATACTGATTTCGTCATCGTGGTCTAATAGCGCAATATAGTCACCCTTAGCCATCGCTAGCGCATCATTGGTGGTGACGGCGATACCTTGATTTACCTCATTCAATTGAATCTCTATACGCTCGTCTTGCAAGGCTTCATGCTCGAGTATGCGTTTAAGATACGACTTAGGTGAGCAGTCATCGACCAAGCATAATTGCCAATGAGGGTAAATTTGGTTTTGCACCGACTCGATCATCGGCAATAAGTATTCAGGGTCGGTGTTATAAATTGGCACCAAGATAGAAAACACGGGCTTAAACGGCATGTTTTTGATATCAGCTTTTGCGGCCGCAATATCAGCGTCGTCTAGGGTATTCTCTGAAACCCATAATTGGTAGTCCTCGCGGTTCTGACCAATTAACTCGCCGGTCGGCAGTGCTGACTCTTGTGGTTGACTAATCACTTCTGGTTGAGCGATTGCTTCGATCAGCGGTTTGCCTGTTAAGCGGTTGACTGTGCGGCGAGCAACCCGTTTTGCGCGCGTAGTAGGGCGCATTAATAGATAACCATGAAGTTCGTCGTTGCGAACATGCTGAGCATGCAGGCGTTGATGCAAGTGATCTATTTCAGCTCGTAGCTTAGCTTCGAGACTTTCTGATTGTTGTGCACCTTGTTTTGATTGCTCTACCAGATCGGTACGATGATCGAGCAAATCGGCGATACGTTGAGTTTGATGTTGATTGTCGATTCGCAATTGCTTTAGACGATGTGATTGTCCTACTAATGCTGATAATTCTGATTTTTGAGTGCTGACGGTATGCTCAAGGTTAGCCGCTAACGCGAGCTTAGTGTTTTGCCACGTTGGCATGGGGTCTGCCAAGGAGACGGACAGAGCCATGACGATCGATTCTACTTCAGGGACTTGGTAAATTTGAGTTTGGATCTGCTGCTCTAGTTCAGCGAAACCAGTTAGTTCATCGACTTGGTACACCGTTGGCATGTATTCAACGATAAATAAACCAATGGTATAGATATCGTTATTAATTGCATAGCTCTGAAGCAGCGACCAGTTTTCTCTAGCAAACCAAAATAACGCTCTAAAGAGTAAAAACTCTGGGCTTACAGTGGCCTTCATCTTAGTACTAACGCTTCGTAGGGTGCCAATCAGTTGATAGTCGCGTTGGCCACCTCGCTCATTTAGGATGACCTTCGACGGAGCGATATCAAATACCCGTGCACCAATCGGCTCGGCTAAATCAGTTGAATTAAGCCAGTCGTTATATTCCTGTACTAAATCTTCAAAACGGCGATGGTTTTGATGTAACAAGGCATCGAGCCAGTCAGTAACCAGAATTCGACCCTTATAATAAGGTTTTGCCTCATCGGCTTCATTGAGAAGACTTGTTTGCCCGCTTAAATTTTCGAAGGTAGCGTGCTTTTCAACATTCTGAGCTGACCGAGGCCGTCTGGTAGTGGTTCGCCATTGAGACTTTTGCTGTGGGTCTGGGAAGTGGCAAAAATCGTCATCATACAATTGCCTTATGGCTTTTGAACTAGCACCGGCAAGAAGTACAAAGCTATTGGCGTAATCGACTAGATTCTGCTTTTCGTCGATTAAGCGTTTATATAAAAGGAACTCGTTGATACTTGGGTTTCTAATAGAGCCAAGTCGGTAAAAATGATTAATCGCATTAACGCTAGCTGTCAGGTAGTCTTCAGAGAATAGTGCTTTACAGTCGTCACTAGTAGAAAAGCACGCGTGAATATCAATGGCGGTAAAATTACTGTCGAGTACTCGGTCACGCAGTTGTTTACGCGTTAACTCTGTGATTGGCGCGGCACTATCTCTTGCACTCGATCGGTCAGAAAAATATAGATCAGAAAAATCTAACTGCTGAGTGCTGGTTGTTTTCGCATCAAACCATTTATTTAGCCGGTCGCTGTTTACAGCACTAATTATCAATACGCCACGTTGGCTTAACGACGCTCTAAGTTTTTTTAACAGGGTGGTCAATACTGCCGATGATAGCTGCAGTAATTCAAGTTGACCAAGAACAATAAGGTCGTAATGATTCGGCGCAAATTTAAGCTTTGCTAGATCGGCAGACACGTGGCAAACATTGTGCTTATTCGCGCACCTTGTAGCGGCTATTGAGGCTAAGCCCGAGTCGATTTTTAATGATTCAATCTGGCCGACACTATCGGCTAAAAAGTGCGCTACACCACCATAGTCTTGAGCGATATCCAAAACCGTATTAACCGCACTTAGGTCAAAATTTTGAAGAAAAAGAAACTGGCTAGAAGCTAATGCAGACTTCAATTCTAGTGTGTTAGCCAAAGCCTCGATATCCAAAGAAAATAAAGATTTATCAGTGGCTTTAGCGAGTAAGTCTAATACCGCTGAAGAAAAATCATTTGATAATGCAGAATCACGAAATGGTTCGGAGGTATCTTGATAGATGCCGTCCTTTAGACCTATCTCGGGGTTTGACGCTAGAAGCATAAATTGCTGAGACATAAAATTTTTTTTCTAATTTTTATCGATCAGTGTGTGGCGGCACTACTGATCAAAATATTGGTCACACGGCTAATTAAGCAGTCGCTTAAATTGACAATAAAATTGCCCACCTTATTAATTATGGAATATATCACGGGCGCGTAAGTAATGGGGAGTAGGGCTTCACTTATTAGAGCATAGTAACGGTTAAGCTTATTTTTTTACTTAAGTGACAGTAGGTTATGAAAATAATAATGAGAATACTAATTGGTGTAACTTTGATCCTAGTTACATTGTCCGTAATTTTGATAGTTATATTTTGGACTGCTGAGACCTCATTTGAAGACATGCAGCTTAAGTATGCTGGCGGCGCATCACAATTCATCGATTTACCGGATGGAGGTCGGATTCATTATAGGGATGAGGGTGCGAGCAATGGGCCTGCGTTGGTTCTGATTCACGGCACCAGTGCTTCACTGCATACCTGGGAGCCATTGATTAACCAGTTAGCTAATCGCTATCGGCTAATATCCTTAGACCTTCCAGGTCACGGACTCACGGGAGCCAATACTCAGCGAGACTATTCTCGTCAGGCGATGGTTAATTCAATATGGTCTCTGTTAGACCATTTGAACATCGAGGCTGCCACTATGGTCGGTAATTCTCTCGGTGGGGCGATAGCTTGGGCTTCAGCGCTAGATCGGCCAGACAGGGTTAAGTCCTTAATACTTATCGCACCATCGGGTGCGCCACTGACAACTGTGGTGAAATCTAATATTGGTTTTAAAATATTAAAAACTTCGATAGGTCAGGCATTAATGAAAAAAATAACGCCTAGGGCAATTATAAAAGCATCTTTGCTACAAACCGTGGTTGCGCCAGAAATTATCACTGACGAGATGGTCGACCGTTACTGGGAATTGCTGCGTATGCAGGGTAATCGTCAAGCAATGATTGACTTGGCGAACACGCCTAGAGACCCTCACGCATGGAAGCAGCTTTCAAGTATTAAGGTACCGACATTAGTTATCTGGGGTGAATTGGATGGAGTCTTGCCAGTGATAATGAACCGTAGATTTGACAGTGAAATTGAGAATGTTAGTGTAGTGAAAGTTGAAAACGTTGGTCATTTACCGATGGAGGAAGCCGTAAATCAAGTATCGGCTAGCGTGATAGCGTTTTGTAATGTTAATGATTGTTGAGAGGCAAATTCATACAACAGTATAAAACGTTTGGAAATAGCCGACGTGGGATTAATCTTGTCAATAATCAACCGAAGATTCTGTTTTATGTCTTGTATAAGATTGGATTTGACACTATTTTAGAGTTTGTTGCTGTTACTGGCTCCAGTATCGATTTATGAATACTAGCCAAGTTATTAAAAAACTGGTTGCGGCTTGGGAATTGAACGCTTTGAAATTGGAATATATTAATGAAAATCACTCCCCGTATTACTGAATTACTTTTTCATCTAAGGGAAATTGAGACAAGTGAAAATAGTCACTACCTTAACGGTGAGATTGACGAGTTACGCAATAATTTACTGCAGTTGTACAAAGCATCAGATAGTTATTCGAGTCGTGAGATGATTATCTCGATAATGACTGAGGCGGGTTACCCATGGTTCGGTCGTCTGGCTAAAGCCCACAGCGATGCACTGCGAGAGATTCCGCGTCAGTGGCCAGTTAATGAAAGTCAATTTATGTCTGAAGAAGATTTTTTAGAGTTGTTACCAGCAAATGGCCACTTTCATTAATTATTTCGAAAACCATTACTACTCTAAACATTATGATTGTTCTTAAACGACGGCGATATTTGCTTTGCTCAAAAAAAACTAAGCGTTAACGGATAAATAATTTTCAGTTTCCGACGTTAGTTGCTGACTAATACTTCACCATTTTTGCCCGAGCTAGCCGACTTAAATTACCTAGCTCTGATTGTCGGTTGGTGTGCATTGTTCCCACACCTAACTGGCGGTTAATTTCAAGTAGAAGTTCTCTATGCAGTCGCCTAACAGTTAAATGGGCTGTTAATTTAGCCGTGTATGAACGTGTTTAAACACGTTTAAAGAACTAATTTTAATCATTAGGCCAGTGCAGGTACCCACAGCTTGAGCATATTTCGATAATAAAACCAAGACTTTGGCTGGCTGTACTGTTTCGCTTACCTCTTTGAGACTTATTAATCTAGCCATTTTAATACTCCTTGTTTTACAAGACTGATTAACATCACAATGCTCTCGTTACTCGTAGAAACTCTCAATTTTCCAACACAGTAAGACGATCCCCGCCGTTACTGATAAAATAGAACTACCAAACTACGTATAACTTGATCGCAGAATCCGCCTGACTACGAACCAATCGTTAAGTCTTTTTACGGCAAAATATCAAATTTTTGCAATGCATTCTGCGGTGCTAGCCCTTTTTGGGTATGTATAAGTCGGTAATCGTACCTTCATAGACTTCCGCCGCCATTGCCACTGTCTCCGACAGTGTGGGGTGAGGGTGAATGGTTAATCCTATGTCGCTAGCATCAGCACCCATCTCGATCGCTAATGCGACTTCAGAAATCAGATCCCCCGCACTTTGACCAACAATTCCACCACCAAGAACACGATGTGTCTTTGGGTCAAAAATAAGCTTAGTTCGGCCTTCCGTTCGATCGTTGCCGATGGCTCTCCCAGAGGCAGCCCAAGGGAATATACCCGTTTTGTACTCAATTTTCTGGGCTTTAGCCTGAATTTCGGTGAGACCTACCCACGCTATCTCGGGGTCGGTATAGGCGACGGATGGAATAACACTCGCCTCAAAGTGACTCTTTTCTCCAGCACAGACTTCGGCGGCGACTTTCGCTTCATGAGTTGCTTTGTGGGCCAGCATAGGTTGGCCAACGATATCGCCTATTGCGTGAATATGCTCAACGTTAGTACGCATTTGCCCGTCGGTTGCGATGTATCCCCGTTCGTCAACGTTGACGCCGGCTTTATCGGCGTCGATCAGATCGCCGTTGGGTCGACGGCCAGTTGCGACCAATACATAGTCATAAACCTGTGCTTTTGGCGCTGAGCCTCCCTTGGCTGGGGTAAAATGAACCTTGATACCTTGATCTTGAGGTTCAATACTCTCGACTTTTATACTAGTCATAATCTCTTTGAGTAATGACTTCATACGTTTTTGTAGTGGGGCAACTAAGTCTTTGTCAGCGCCAGGAATGATTTGAGGCATATATTCGACGATCGATACGTCGGTGCCAAGTTCGGCGTAAACAGTCGCCATTTCTAGGCCGATAATGCCACCACCGACAATTAGCATCGATTTTGGAATCTCTTTAAGCTCCAAAGCGCCGGTTGAATCGATAACCCGTGGGTCATCGGTTTCGAACATTGGAAATATACTTACTCGAGAGCCGGCCGCAATAATGGCTCTATCAAAGCTCAGTGTTGAATTTTTGCCGTTGCTTGCGATTGATATAGTGTTTGGCGAAGTAAATTTGGCATACCCATTAACAACATTGACTTTACGTGCTTTGGCCATGCCGGCTAAACCGCTAGTGAGCTTGCCGATTACTGACTCTTTAAAATGACGAAGCTTGTCGACGTCAATCTTGGGTTTGCCAAAGCTTATTCCATGTTTCTCGATATCTCGCGCTTGTGCAATTACCGCAGCAGAATGGAGAAGAGCTTTTGAAGGGATGCAGCCCACGTTTAAACATACGCCACCTAAGCTGTCGTATTTTTCTATAAGAGTGACATCGAGACCTAAGTCGGCGGCACGGAATGCGGCGGTATAACCTCCGGGGCCCGAGCCTATTACGACTAAAGATGTGTGGATATCGCTGCGACCATCGATTTTGACCGCTGATGGTGCTGCAATTATGGCACTTGCAGGTTCTTCAGCAATATTTTTGAGGTCGCTTACGGCGTTTGTATCAACGCCCTCGAGGGACGCAGCGCTTTGTGCTTCTGGCTCAGATACATCATCGGCTGTAAGCCGAATTATAATATCTCCTTCATTAATCGAATCGCCGATCGAAACCTTGATATCAGTAATGACTCCCGCGGACGATGAAGGTATATCCATTGATGCTTTATCGCTTTCGACGGTAATTAGTGAGTCTTCGACGTTAATGCTGTCGCCGACCTCTACCAATATTTCGATTACTTCGACGTCGTTGGCGCCACCAAGATCGGGTACTTTAATGTCAATTGAGTTGGTCATGAATGCTTCTCCTAGATCGCTAGAAGACGAACGTCTTCTAGGACTGCGGCAATATGACGAGTAAAGCGAGCCGCTTCGGCGCCGTCGATTACCCGATGGTCATACGATAGACTTAATGGCAGTACCATTCCAGGCTCAAATTCAGAGCCGTTCCAAATTGGTTGTATTTTACTACGAGAGACGCCCAAAATAGCGACCTCAGGAGCATTTACAATGGGTGTAAAACCTGTGCCTCCAATTCCGCCAAGGCTTGAGATTGTTATGCAAGCACCGCTCATATCTTTCATCGTTAGCTTCTTGTCGCGTGCTTTTTTGGCTAATTCACCCATTTCTTTAGCAATTTCAGCGATTGATTTTTTGTCGGCATCTTTCAACACTGGAACAACAAGTCCATTCGGTGTTTCAACAGCGATACCTATATTGAAATATTTCTTGTAGATTAGGCTCTTGCCACCAGGCTCTAAAGAGCTATTGAATTGCGGATACAGTTGCAGACCATTAACCACTGCTTTCACGATAAAAGCCAACGGTGATAACTTGATATCGCGCTTTTGTTTTACATATCCAGCGTTTAGTTGCTTTCGGAATGACTCAAGATCGCTAATATTTGATTCATCATTGTGGGTCACATGCGGTACATTTAGCCATGAGCGATGAAGGTTCTCCGCCGTTAAGCGCTTAATCTTATTCAGAGGCTGTATGTCAATTTCACCGAACTTAGTAAAGTCTTGAGTTGGAATTAATGGAATACCTGTCCCAGAAATCGGTGCAGCCGCTTTAGTGGATTGCGATGGTTTACTCAATGCGTCTTTTACGAATGCTTTGACATCGTCTCGAGTAATACGCTTCTTTCGACCTGAGCCCACGACCTTGGTCAAATCAACCCCGACCTCACGAGCCAAACGCCTGATTGACGGTGATGCATGAGAGGTAGCTGACGGATCTACTACCGCGGCTAAATCTGCAACATTCTGTGGTGTTGATTGCGGTGCTTTGCTCTGTGGTTTTGAGACTTTAGCCGTGTCCGGCTGACTAGATGCCGACGGCTTGGCTGTGTCTACTGTTTTTTGCTCGGTCGATTGGCTCATTACGGTTACTGCTAATGTGCCTTCACTTATGTCTTGGTCAACGCTTACTTCAATGCTATGCACGATGCCTGCTACTGAGCTCGGAACATCCATCGAAGCCTTATCACTCTCAAGTGTGACTAACGGGTCTTCGATTTCAATCTGATCGCCAATATTGACAAGTAATTCAATCACTTTGGCCGAGTCGCCGCCAATATCGGGTATGCGAACTTCAACCACTTGACTGCTAGGGTCGGATGAGTTTTTTTTCGCAGGCTCAGGCTTGATTTGTGCCTCAGCTGAAGGTTCTGATTGTTCTTCAATTACAGCCGATTGATGTTTGTCTGCCGTATCAGCTTCATTATTGTTGTCCAACCCCTCACACTCGAGTTCGAGTATTAGGGTACCTTCGTTGATGTCCTGATCTACTAATACTGAAATAGATTTGACTACACCATCCTTCGGTGACGGCACGTCCATACTGGCTTTGTCACTTTCTAAAGTAATTAGCGGGTCTTCAATGGAGACAGTGTCTCCGGCATTCACAAGTATCTCGATAACTTTAGCACTGTCAGCGCCAATGTCGGGAACGGTTACTTCAAAGATAGAAATCGATGGCATGGGTTGGCTCGGTTGACTATGGCTTTTTGGCTTCGCGACAGTGGTAGCTGCCGTTTGGGTTAATACCACTTCGTTATTGTCGGAGTTTTGCTGTTCGGTCGAAACTGTCGATCCAAATGAATCCTCAGCGGTAAGATCTAGGGCTCGTTGTTGGTGTGTTTTTTTGGCTATTTTTTGCTGCTTTACGCCTTTCATTTTCGCACGCCTCGGTACTTCCGGCGCCTCAATAGCAACTTTCTCTAATTCTGGTTCTACTATTTCTTTAGTGGCTATGTTGCGGCTATCGATTACATCAATCGCTTGTTTGGTCATTGAATCAACTTTTTTTAAACCATCATCAACATCAATAGGCGTGCTGGCTGTACTACCTTCGACCTCAGTCTCTAATAGTAATAGGGCCGTGGAAATCGTAATGCTTTCCGACAATGAGGCTATTATTTCGACGATACGCCCTGCGCTAGTCGCCGGGAGGTTTATTTCATGCGCGCCACTTTGAACTCGAAAGAGAGTATCTCCCTCTTTGATTTTCTGACCTTCTTGGCATTCAATCGACAGGATTTTCGCCTGTCGAAAGGCGCTAGCCTCAGGTGCTGTAAGTTCAACATACTTAATCATTCTGCGGCTTCCCCTAGGTATACGTTAAACCTCATTGCCTTTGCTCTTGTCTATGCTCACGTGAATCTAATTATGTGCCTAGCACACCATTGATCATCTACTAGAGTGTATCTGGTGATGGTTTCTCGGGGTCAATATTAAACTGTTTCATAGCTTTATTCACTACTTCAGCGTCAATGCTACCATCTTCAAACAGTGCCGAGAGGGCGGCGATAATAATGTATTGGTGATTCACTTCAAAGTGATTCCTTAACTGCTGTCGATCGTCACTTCGGCCGAAGCCATCGGTTCCCAAGACGACATAGCGCGATGGAACGAACTCGCGAATTGAGTCGGCATATACCTTCATATAGTCAGTAGCGGCAACAACCGGGCCATTTTGCTCTTGAAAACACTGCTCAACATAACTGATTCGGGCTTTGTCATTCGGGTGCAACATGTTCCAACGTTGAGCATCTAGACCCTCGCGCCGAAGCTCATTGATACTTGTTGCGCTCCAGACATTGGCGGCGACGCCAAATTCGGCTTCTAAGATTTCTGCTGCAGCCACACACTCGTTAAGTATTGTGCCACTGCCCATCAACTGTACTGTGGGCGTTTGACCATCGTCTTTTTTACTCTTAGATAACTGATACAAGCCTTTGAGAATGCCTTCTGCCGAGCCTTTTGGCATCGCCGGGTGCACATAGTTTTCGTTCATTACGGTTAAATAATAGAAGACGTTTTGCTCCTCGACATACATGCGTCGCATGCCATCTTGTACGATTACCGCTAGCTCATAACCGTAAGTTGGGTCATAGGAAATGCAGTTTGGTATGGTCGAAGCTTGAAGATGTGAATGGCCATCTTGGTGCTGCAAACCTTCGCCAGCCAAAGTAGTACGGCCAGCAGTGCCGCCGACCATGAAGCCACGAGCCTGCATATCGCCTGCTGCCCAAGCAAGGTCACCGATACGTTGGAAACCAAACATTGAGTAATAGATGTAAAACGGAATCATCGGTAACTCATTGGTCGAGTACGATGTCGCCGCCGCGATCCATGAAGACATTGCGCCGGCTTCATTGATACCTTCTTCGAGTACTTGGCCTTTCACATCCTCACGGTAGTACATTAATTGGTCAGAATCTTCGGGCTCATACTTCTGCCCTTCGCTGGCGTAAATACCAAGCTGACGGAATAATCCTTCCATACCAAATGTTCGTGCTTCATCGGGTACTATAGGTACCACGCGGTCTTTGATATTTTTATCACGGATTAGCAACGACAGTATTCTCACGAATACCATCGTCGAGGAAATTTCACGTTCGCCAGAGGACTCCAATATTTTCGCGAATGCTTCTAGCGGCGGAATCTCAAGCTTGTTAGACGGGTTTGGGCGTGCTGGTAGGTACCCACCTAATGCTTGACGACGTGCATGTAAGTATTTGATTTCTGCCGAGTCTGGATCAGGGCGAATGTATTCGACCTTCTCGAGTTGCTGATCTGAAACCGGAATTTTAAAGCGGTTTCTAAAACCTTTAAGCGATTCTAAGTCCATCTTCTTTTGCTGGTGAGAGGTATTCTGGCCTTGACCCGAAGTACCCATACCCAAGCCCTTAACGGTCTTAGCTAGAACCACTGTCGGCTGGCCAGAATGCTTTACTGCAGCGCGGTAGGCAGCGTAAACCTTGTCGGTGTCGTGACCGCCACGTTGCATTAGGTCGAGGTCTTCATCACTCATATGAGCAACCATGGCTTTCAGCTCTGGCGTGTTCCAAAAATGTTCACGAGTGTAAGCGCCGCCCTTAGCCTTGAATGCCTGATACTCACCATCAACACATTCTTGCATGCGTTTTTGTAACAGGCCGTCATGATCTTTCTCTAGCAGAATATCCCACTGCGCCCCCCAGATTACCTTGATCACATTCCAGCCTGCGCCTCGAAATTCAGACTCAAGTTCTTGAATAATCTTACCATTGCCTCGAACCGGTCCGTCGAGCCGTTGTAAGTTACAATTAATCACAAAAACTAAGTTATCAAGCTTTTCTCGACCTGCTAGGCCTAAGGCACCGCGTGACTCTGGCTCGTCCATCTCACCATCGCCTAAAAATGCCCAAACTTTACGATTTTCAGTCTTGATCAACTCTCGATTTTCTAAGTACTTTTGAAAGCGAGCTTGGTAGATCGACATAATTGGGCCTAACCCCATGGATACCGTTGGGAATTGCCAAAAGTTCGGCATTAACCATGGGTGGGGGTAGCTAGATAAACCATTACCACCAACTTCTTGGCGAAAATTATCCAATTGTTCTTCGCTTAAACGGCCTTCTAAGAAGGCGCGTGCATACATGCCAGGAGCGGAATGGCCTTGGTAATAGATCATATCACCACCATGTTCGGCTGATCGAGCACGCCAGAAATGGTTAAAACCAATTTCATACAATACCGCGGCCGATGAGAAACTGGCTATATGGCCACCGTATTCGGTACTGATTTTATTAGCACGCAATACCATTGCCGCGGCGTTCCAACGAATCATTGAGCGAATCTTGAATTCAAGTTGACGATCTGCGGGCAGAGCTGGTTGTTTATTAACCGGGATAGTGTTTATGTACGGCGTATTTAGGCCATAAGGCAGTCTTGCACCTGCCTCTCGAGCAACATCCGAAAGTTCACGTAGTAGAAACCTTGCGCGGTCTGAGCCATCGGCTTCGATAACACTTTGCAGAGCTTCTATCCATTCCTTTGTTTCGAGGGCGTCTATGTCTTGATGTTGCGTGCTAAGTTCTGTGCTCATAAGCCGATTTTTTGAGTGAAACCACTTTGGTTGAGTTTTAGATTGGGTCTTTGTTGCTCACAAACCTACGTGAACAAACCTTTATTTGTTAAGTGAATGATACTTATAAGTTTGGGTGATGTAAACTTATGAGGCTAACTTTTTGTAACGATGTTGCACAATTTAGAGCGGTTTGGACTGAGTTTGTTAACCGTTAACATAAAAAAGGGCACTCAAAGAGTACCCTTTTTGATCCAGCTACCTTAGGGCTGACCTACCTCTCTACACTCGCGGAGACTAAACTGGTCAAGTTTACGATGCCTCGAGGTGATGTGGTTTTTGTGATCGCGTGAATCGGTAGAGATGTACCGAGAATAATCGGCCCCACGGATACACCATTGGCTAGAGACTTAAGCGTTGTGTAGGTGATGTTTGCAGAATCTAAGTTCGGCATAATTAAAAGGTTTGCATCGCCGCTTAAACTGCTCTGACCTGACTTCTCTCTAACTTCAGGGTTTAACGCCATGCTCGCTTTCATTTCGCCGTCTACTTCAAGTTCAGGCGCGATTTCGGCTAATATTTCTTTGGTTCTAGCCATCTTTAGTGCTGATTTACTTTTATGACTACCGAAATTAGAGTGTGACAACAATGCCGCACGAGGGGTCATGCCAAAACGTTTGATCTCTTCTGCGGCCATCATAGTTATATGCGCTAATTGTTCTGGACTAGGGTCCTCATGAATACTGGTGTCGGCAATAAAATATGAGCCATTCTCAAGAAGCAGTAGGTGCATCACCGCCATGCGTTCATCTTGATTAGTTTTGCCAGTGCATTCATCTATCGCTTCGACCTGCTCATGCAGCTTCATGCCTGGACCAGTCAGCGCTGCATGCACAATGCCTGCCTCAATTAGTTCGCATACTTGGGCGATGCGGTCCCTCTCAGTTGTGCCGCTAGGGGCAATGATTTCATAGTCCTTGGCCTCAACTAGTCGTAGACCTAGCTCTATTATTTTGCTGCGGATAAGCTCGGCATCGCCAATCAGTACTGGGCGCGCATAGCTTTGGTCAACAACGTCTTGAATTGCGCGCAGTACGCGGACATTTTCACCGTCGGTATAAACTACTTTGTGGGTGGTGTTTTGCGCTCGTTCGAAGATCGGTCGCATCACATTACCGGTGCGGTAGACCAGCGGCTCTAGGCTTTTCTGGTACGCCTCAAAGCTTTCAAAAGGGCGAGTTGCTACGCCGCTATCAATTGCTGCTTGTGCTACTGCAGGGGCAATGGTGGTAATTAGACGAGGGTCAAATGGCTTCGGTAAAATGTAACCGGCACCAAATTGCATGGTCTCGTTTTGATAATAACTGGCAACTTTTTCATTACTCTCAGAGCGCGCCAGATCGGCTAAGGCATTTACACAGGCAACTTCCATCGCTCGAGTAATCGTAGTGGCACCAACATCTAGAGCTCCTCTGAATAAAAAAGGAAAGCAAAGAACGTTATTCACTTGGTTCGGATAGTCGGATCGCCCGGTCGCCATAATCGCATCAGGGCGATGCTCGTAGACCAGTTCCGGTTTTACTTCCGGGTTCGGGTTAGACATAGCCAAGATAAGTGGCTTATCGGCCATGCTTTTAAGCATCGCGACGCTGACTAGATTAGGTTGAGATACACCCAAGAAAACGTCGCAGTCGATCATTGCCTCGTCTAAAGTCCTAGCCTCAGTGTCTTTCGCAAATCGTTGTTTGGTTGGGTCTAGGTTTTCACGGCCCGAATGAATTACGCCTCGGCTATCGAGCATTAACACGTTATCGATATTCACACCAATCTCAATTAGTAGATTAGTACAAGCCATAGCTGCCGCACCGGCACCAGACACAACCAGCTTGACCTTACTAATATCTTTTTCTACTACACGCAGGCCATTCTTTACTGCGGCTGAGCATACTATTGCAGTGCCATGTTGATCATCGTGAAATACCGGAATATTCATCCGTTCACGAAGTTTTGCTTCGATCTCAAAGCACTGAGGGGCTTTTATATCTTCAAGGTTAATGCCACCAAAAGTGGGCTCTAGGGCAGCGACTATGTCGCAAAATGCGTCGACGTCGGTTTCGTCTACCTCGATATCATAAGCATCTACATCGGCGAAGTTCTTAAATAATATTGCTTTACCTTCCATCACTGGCTTAGAGGCGAGTGCGCCAATGTTGCCCAGGCCCAATACCGCTGTGCCATTGGTTATTACCCCAACTAAATTGCTACGAGAGGTATAAAGTGCAGCGGCAAGAGGGTCTTTTTCAATTTCTAAGCAAGGCTCTGCCACACCAGGCGAGTAAGCTAATGCCAGGTCGCGCTGGTTAGTTAACGGCTTGGTGGCCTGAATACGAATTTTTCCAGGTCGAGGGTTGCGGTGATAATGTAAGGCCGCGTCACGTAGTGAATTGCTCATAATTTTTGCTTTTCTAGAGTCTGTGAGGTTGGTGGAAGAATTTATGAATGTTGTATGTGATCTAATTTAACACGTTATTTGCTCATGCTTCTCGACCGACTGCTCTGGTGAATCGTGATTGCAGCTAGGGCGATATCTGGCTTTGCCGCGTGTTCTCCAGCGGTATATTTTGTGCCTTCTTGGCATTTATTTTTGACAGTAGTATCAGACATATCCGCGGTGGGCTAAACTAGTGAAGTATTTCAACTGAAATCGAGTATAACAACTAATGTCAAAAAAAGACGTATTACTAAGGTCTGATATAGAAGATATCATCTCGCGTTTCTATGATGTGATGCTAAAAGATCAGATAATTGGCTTTATTTTTACCAATGTGGCGAAGATAAATCTTCAACATCATTTACCGATTATTGTCGATTTTTGGGACGATAGTCTATTCAGAAAGCATAATTACACTGGTAATACTCTGAAAAAGCATCTGGATATACATCAAAAGATCCCGCTTCGGCCAGGGCATTTCACCCGCTGGCTGTTTCTATTTAACCAAGCTGTAGATGAGTTGCATGCTGGAGAAAACGCTGAACGAATGAAATTACGAGCGGAATTAGTCGCCAAGAGCATTGCCGCGGCCTTAGTCAAGGGTAAGCGCGGTGATATGAGCTTGGTGCTTTGACGACTCTTGCTTGAACGGAAGCAACCAGCTGAAGCCAAAAGTAGAGCGCGATAGAGTCTGTTAGTTTTACCTGAGCGATTAAGGTTATTGCTTACGCAAAAAAACTGGGTTTAGTGCGTCAGAATCATTGGCGCTGTATTGATATCCGCTTTGCTCAAAGGTTAAAAGCGTCTCTAAGTCCTCAACTTGGTTTTGGATCACCCAAGCAGACATAATACCGCGCGCTTTTTTAGCGTAGAAACTGATAATTTTGTATTGGCCATTTTTCCAGTCTTTAAATATCGGGGCCACGACGTTAGCGGCAAGGTCTTGCTTATTGACTGATTTGAAGTATTCGTTTGACGCTAAGTTTAAGAGCGTTTGAGAACCAATTGCTTTTAATTGTTTATTGAGGGTAGCGGTAATGCTACCGCCCCAGAATTCATATAGGTTTTTCCCTTGTGGGTTTTCAAGCTTGGTACCCATTTCAAGTCGGTATGCTTGCATTAAGTCGAGTGGGCGTAGCACGCCATAGAGACCCGATAAAATACGTAGGTGTTGTTGAGCATAATCTAAGTCTTGCTGGTTGAAATCGTCAGCCTTTAAGCCAGTATAAACATCACCTTTAAATGCCAATAATGCCTGTTTAGCGTTTTTTTTTGTGAATGGCGTATTCCACGTATGGTAACGCCCAACGTTAAGCTCCGATAGTTTTGGGCTAATTTTCATCATTTTCTCAACATCCGCTGGCGACTTAGTAGTCAATACATCGATCAGCTGCTCACTTTGTCTAAGCATGCTTGGCTGAGTGTGCTTTAGGGCTTCAGGAGCCGCGTCAAAGTCTAGCGTTTTGGCAGGGGATATAACGATCAGCATGATAGTATTTTCGCATTAGGTGGTCAGAACTTAAGACCTAAATATAGCCTGATCGGGGTGATAATCCAATCAGAAGTACCTGTGTTTATTAGCCAAGTAATCTGTTTTATGAGATTGCTTGGCCACGGTATATCAGTTGTAGAGGGTGAGGAGCTGCCGCTACTAGTTTGCTATTTCAGGGTGAGTTTGCGGTACAAAGTACGCACGCTAATGCCTGCAGCTTTGGCTGCCTGTGCTTTGTTGCCATGATATTTTTGTAGTAAGTCAGTAAAGTAATTCGACTCCAGCTGGCTTAAATTGGGCGTGATACGCGACCCCCTGTTATTGTCGATTAAGTCGATTTCGAAACATTGTCGAATTAGTGTTTCGTCGATCACATTCGATTGCGCTAATATCGTCGCGCGATTCAAAATATTCAATAGTTCCCTTACATTGCCTGGAAATTCATGTTGCTTAAGTAAGCCGATAGCCGATTCGGTAATGTGGAGACTCGACCCTACGTCTACGGTCTTAGTAAAATGTTTTGCGAGCAGCGCTATATCCTCTCGTCGCTCTCTTAGAGAGGGCGTGTGAATCGGAAATACATTTATGCGGTAATACAAGTCATGACGAAACTTGCCACACTTGACTAACTGGTGTAAGTCTTTATGGGTTGCGCAAATTAATCTGAAGTTAGAGGTTCTGACTTCGGTGCTGCCGACTCGACGAAAGGTTTTAGACTCAATTAGCCTGAGCAGTTTTACCTGAGTTTCTATCGGTACATCGCCTATTTCATCGAGAAATAAAGTGCCGCCGTCGGCTTGCTCGACTAAGCCAATTTTATCTGCATTTGCGCCGGTAAATGAACCTTTTACATGACCGAATAATTCACTTTCTATTAACGCATCGCTGAGGCCCGCGCACTCTAGCGTGACCATTAGTTTATTGCTTCGTTTGCTGGCAAGATGAATCGATTGACTCACTAGCTCTTTGCCCGTACCGGACTCACCTAATAATAAAACATTGGCGTCGCTTTTTGCCACTAAACTGGCCTTGCGTAGCATTTCTTCAAACGCTGGGCTAGCACCAACCATCGTTTGCATAGTGCTCTTTCCGCTTGCCAGTGGCACTGGCCGCAATAACTCGACGAAATAGCTTAGCTGTTGGTCGGCATCGAAGATTGGAATCATTTCAACATCAACGTGTTCGCGACCATTTGGTGTTTGGTGAATATGAAGCACCTTCTCTTTGCGTTTTGAAATCTTCGCCGCTGACAGCGGGCAGTCTTCACCGGATTGGTCGCAGGGCTTGCTGTAGCCATGCGAGACTGCGAAGCATTTTGGTCGTTGGCTAAATTCAATTTCACCGAATTTTTCAGTATAAATTTGATTGCTGGCTAATATCTCGTAGTCAGAACTTACCAGAATGGCCGGCACTTCATGGGCTTGAAGCATTTGGGATAATTTTTCTATCTCGTTCATTTGTCAATAATGACATTATTTGGCGAATTATTGTCAATAATGGCAGGTTAATTCAACTGTAAAGCGCTTTGGCTGGGTATCTAGGTGCCTCAATAGTTGGCATGTGTATTGCTTTATCGATTAGAATATAATTTTTACGCGATTCGCAATCACCGTTTTATGCTGCCCAATCAGAAAAATAAGTACAGACTAGAGTCTAGCAACCCCTCGGTGTTAGCGTTCTTTGAGCCGAATAGCAGTACCTTTTCTTATCTGGTTAGAGACACGAACTCAAATTGTTGCGCAATCGTTGATTCGGTTCTCGACTTTGAATATGCCTCGGGTGTGGTCTCGTATCAGTGCGCTGATGAGATTGTCGCCTGTGTCGAAGAGATGGGTTTGCAAGTTACCTTATTACTCGAAACCCATGTACATGCTGATCATTTATCAGCCGCACCTTATTTGCAGCAGCGCTTGGGAGGTAAAATTGCAATCAGTAAGCATATCATGCAGGTACAGCATGAATTTGGAACCCTGTTCAATGAGGGCGACGATTTCAGTCGCGATGGCAGTCAATTTGATATGTTGCTTGAGCACAAGCAATCATTCGAGATTGGCGAATTGCGTGGCACTGCGATTGCTACACCAGGCCATACGCCGGCTTGTATGTCATTTCTAATTGGCGACGCATTGTTTGTCGGCGATACTCTTTTCATGCCCGATTCGGGAACTGCGCGTGCCGACTTTCCTGGCGGTGACGCGCGTGTTTTGTACCACTCAATAAAGAGTTTGCTGCGTTTGCCTGACGATACCCGTGTTTTTATATGTCACGACTACCAGCCGGACGGTAGGGCGCTTGAGTACACCACCACAGTGGCTGATCAGCGCCAGCATAATATTCATGTTAACCCTCTGGTTAGCGAAGACGCCTTCGTAGAATTGAGAGAAGCCCGAGATCGACAGCTGTCGATGCCGAAGCTAATTTTGCCTTCATTACAGGTTAATATGAGAGCGGGTTTTTTCCCGCCCGCCGAAGATAACCAAGTGCGTTACCTGAAGGTACCAATCAGTGGTTTGAAAGCCACTAGTCCGATTCAGAAGTAGCCTTAAGCTTTTAAACGTAGCCCTAAGCTTTTAAAAGTAGTCCTAAGCCTGACAATAATAATTTCAAAGGAGATACATCGTGAGCACAAATATCGAGACAGTTTCGCCGCAGTTATCAATTTCACCGCAGTTAAAAATCGATGATATAAGCAATTTAGTCGAGCTTGGCATTGAGGTGGTGGTATGCAATAGACTGGCGAGTGAGCATGCGCATGATGAGATCCAGCAGCAGGTTGAGGGTCTCGGTTTAGAGTTTATCGCGATCCCCTTTAAGCCAGGCGAAATGTCTCAGGCTGATGTATTCAAGTTTAGACAAATACTAGCAAGCTCGAAGCGAGTTCATGCCTATTGCGGCAGTGGCAATCGATCGAAGCAACTATGGGAGCATGCAAATCAAATGCCAGACGACAGCTGCGCGCCGAGCGGACAGGTCACGACTAAATACGATGTGCTGATTGTCGGAGCCGGCTCAGCCGGTATTGCTACCGCATGCAGTATTGCTAAACGCGACAGTCAGTTAAGTATCGCTATTATCGATGCGGCTGAATATCATTATTATCAACCCGGCTGGACGATGGTTGGAGGGGGTGTTTTTGATGCTAATTCAACCCGCCGAACGACAAAAAGCGTTATTCCCCAAGGTGTTACTTGGGTCAAGCGATCAGTGGTCTCGTTCGCTCCGCAGCAAAATACGGTGCAGCTTGACGACAGCTCTTCGCTTAGTTACAGACAGTTAGTGGTAGCTCCAGGCCTGACGCTTAATTGGCAGGGGATTGAAGGTTTAGAAGAGACCTTGGGCATGAATGGTGTTACCTCAAATTATCGCTATGATCTTGCACCGTATACTTGGCAGTTAGTGCAAAATCTAAAACGTGGCAAGGCAATCTTTACACAGCCTCCAATGCCTATAAAATGCGCCGGTGCCCCTCAGAAGGCTTTGTATCTTTCGGCTGACTACTGGCTCAAAAACTCGGCTCTGGCTGATATAGACATAGAGTTCTATAATAGTGGCGGTGTGTTATTTGGGGTGCCAGCGTACGTTCCTGCACTGCAGGCGTATATCGACAAATACCGAGCCAAACTTAATTTTATGCAAACCTTGGTTAAGGTTGATGGCGCATCTCAACTAGCATGGTTCAAGAACGCCGATGGCGAGACTACTGAAACCTCGTTTGATTTCCTCCATGTTTGCCCGCCACAGATCGCGCCGGATTTCGTTAGTCAAAGCGAGCTTGCCGATTCCGCTGGTTGGCTAGAGGTTGATCAACACACGCTTCAGCATGCGCGCTTTAACAATGTTTGGGGGGTGGGTGATGTGATGAATACGCCGAATGCAAAAACCATGGCGGCGGCGCGAAAACAAGCGCCAGTGGTTGCTCAGAATATTGTTAATCAAGTCTCGGGTAATGCATCGCTAGTGAGCTATGACGGTTACGGGTCTTGCCCACTAACGGTTGAGCGCGGCAAAATAATCCTTGCTGAATTTGGCTACGGCGGCAAATTATTGCCTACTTTTCCGGCATGGCTAAATGACGGCACTAAACCGACTAAGCTTGCATGGTTGCTGAAAGCCAGCATGCTGCCGTTTGTTTACTGGAACGCCATGCTCAAAGGGCGAGAGTGGTTTGCTCGACCAAAATAATGTCTATTAGCGATACCGCTGCGCGTCGTAGAAGTGCCTATATTCGCCTGCTAAACATGCCGATATATGTTGGATAAATAAGAGGCCTAAATGACTTTTTCTGTTCTGAATTTGCCACTTTTACGTCAAGCTCAGCACTATAGTTATGCGCTATTTAAACAAGACTTAGTCGCCTCGATGATCGTTGCAGTGATGTTGATGCCGCAGTCGTTGGCCTACTCGATGCTTGCGGGTTTGCCGCCGGTAGTCGGTCTCTATGCGAGTATTTTACCGCTCTTAATCTATGCCCTTTTGGGTAGTTCGAGAACCTTATCGGTCGGCCCAGTTGCGATCGCCTCACTAATGACGGCGTCGGCGTTAGGCGAACTCGGCGCTACTACAGGGCTGAGCTATGCTCAAGGAGCGACTCTTTTAGCGTTGATGTCCGGTTGTATCATGCTGTTGCTAGGCCTGTTTAGATTCGGTTTTGTTTCTAACTTTCTTTCACACTCAGTGGTGGCTGGTTTTATTTCGGCATCGGGGCTACTGATTGCGCTAGGTCAACTGTCATCTGTTTCAGGTTTCAACCCAAGCGAGTCAATAAGCGCTAGTATTCACCTGCAAACACTATGCATCGGCGGTGGAGCGTTGGCATTTTTGGTTTGGTCAAGACATTCGGCACAGGCGACCTTTATGTCGATCGGCTTATCTCAGGCTAACAGTCAATTACTGACTAAGTTAGCACCGTTGCTTGGGGTGCTATTGAGTACCGCATTAGTCTATATTTTGGCGCTAGATCAAAGTGGGGTCAAAATTGTCGGCGTTGTGCCGGTTGGCTTACCCAGTCTGGTGTTACCAGAAATTTCCTTTTTAGCGCTGGAAAGTCTTTTTATACCAGCCTTATTGATCTCACTTATTGGTTATGTAGAGTCGTATTCAGTTGGTAAGACTCTGGGGTCAAAACGTCAGCAAAAAGTTGATGGCAATCAAGAGTTAGTAGCGCTTGGTGCGGCAAATGTTGCATCAAGCATGGTCGGCGCGTTCCCAGTTACAGGTGGCTTTTCGCGATCTGTGGTTAATTTTGATGCTGGCGCGCGCACTCAATTTGCAAGTATCTTCACGGCTTTAATGATGGCTTTGGCGGCGATGTTTTTGACTCCTTACCTGTATTACTTACCCAAAGCAATGCTCGCCGCAACTATTATCGTCGCGGTGTTGTCATTACTTGATATAGCCGGCTTTAAAAAAACCTGGAGGCATTCGAAAAGTGACTTTTTAGCGATGAGTGTTACGGTAATGGTGACCTTAATAATTGGGGTTGAAGCTGGTGTTGCCTGCGGTGTCATTGTATCGATATTGCTACACCTATATTACACTTCAAAACCTCATATCGCCGAAGTTGGCTTAGTGCCGGGCACGCAACATTTCCGCAATATCAAGAATTACACTGTAGAAACTAACCCACGAGTTATTAGTCTCCGAGTGGATGAGAGTTTGCTATTCTCGAACGTAAGCTTTTTACAAGATTATATCGATCAGCGTCTGCTCCAAGCCGACCAAGTTGAGCATATAGTACTAGTTGCAACGGCGATTAACACTATCGATTACAGTGCTTTAGAGATGCTGGAAGAGCTTGATAGGGAGCTGCAGAAGCGCGGCATAAAATTACATTTCTCTGAGTTGAAGATACCCGTGTATGATTGCCTACACCGGTCTGATTTTTTCACTCATTTATCCGGTCAATTGTTTTTTAGTCAGTATCAGGCGCATACTGAGTTGGCGGGTAAATCGATGGGTTCTATTCGGTTGCCAGATTACCAAAATACTTAATTCATTATTTTCACCACTTCAGGTGGTTATTAAACAGGGCTCAATTATGATTAGAAAAAATTCAGCAAAAATTAGCACACTCGCAATAGCGACATCATTATTAGTTGCGTTGTTGTTCATTGCTATACCGGCCAATGCTGAGTTGATCGATTTAGACCACGATGCATTAAGTGATAAGCAAAAGGCTAATTCAAGTTTAGTAATTATAGATGTGCGTAGCGCGCAAGAATTTGCCAGCGGACATGTACCGGGAGCAATCAACATAGCGCATCTGTCTATTCTCAATGACGTTACATTGTTGGACCGCTACAAAGATCAAGAAATGGTTTTTTACTGTCGCAGTGGCCGCAGAGCAAAGTCAGTAACAGATGCATTAGAGTCGAGCGATTACACATCAGGTCGACCGCTTTATCAATTAGAAGGCGACATCCTCGGCTGGATAGCGGCTGATCAGCCGCTACAAAAATTGGCCTTATAACGCTACCAGCATATACCGTTAGCGTTAGGCTACTATTTTAAAAAAGACGCAAGATAATGTCCGGTATAGGAGCCTTTAGTTTTGGCTACCTCTTCAGGCGTGCCTTTGGCAATTACTTCGCCGCCGCCATTGCCGCCTTCAGGCCCTAGATCGATAACCCAGTCGGCGGTTTTAATCACGTCAAGGTTATGTTCGATCACCACCACTGTGTTGCCTTGATCCCTAAGCTTATTAAGCACTTCGAGTAGCTGACGAATATCGAAAAAGTGCAGGCCAGTTGTTGGCTCGTCTAATATATATAAAGTTTGACCCGTGTCACGTTTGGAGAGTTCACGTGAGAGCTTGATGCGTTGTGCTTCACCACCCGAGAGGGTAATGGCACTTTGGCCTAGTTTGATATAACCCAAGCCAACTGACATAAGTGTTTCGAGCTTACGATTAATATTTGGGACGGCACTAAAAAAGTCGGTGGCATCTTCAATCGTCATGTTAAGCACGTCATGAATGTTCTTACCTTTATAACGGATATCTAAGGTTTCACGATTATAACGCTCGCTCTTACAGATATCGCAGGCAACATAGATATCGGGTAAGAAGTGCATTTCAACCTTGATCATGCCATCGCCTTGGCAGGCCTCACAGCGACCACCTTTAACGTTAAAAGAGAAGCGTCCGGGTTTATAACCGCGCGCCCTGGCTTCAGGTGTGCCAGCGAATAGTTCACGAATCGGTGTGAACAATTGTGTGTAAGTCGCTGGGTTCGATCGCGGGGTACGACCAATTGGGCTTTGATTGATGTCAACAATTTTGTCAACTTGATCCAAGCCGACAATGTCGTCGTGCGGCGCGCATTCAATGCGGCTACGATTAATCTTCTGAGCTGCTGCAGGATAGAGCGTGCTGTTAATCAAGGTCGATTTACCTGAACCTGATACGCCAGTGACACAGGTGAGTAAACCGATCGGTATATCAACCGACACATTCTTTAGGTTATTGCCAGTTGCGCCTATTATTTTAATCTGTGCTTTCTTATTGTTTTTATGGCGTGTTTTAGGTACCGCTATCACTTCTTTGCCTGAGATGAATTGGCCAGTCAGTGAATTAGGATTATTTTTGATATCTTCTATAGTGCCTTGAGCGACAATGTGACCGCCATGAACACCGGCACCGGGGCCGATGTCAACGATGTAATCCGCATGATGCATCGTGTCTTCATCATGCTCGACCACAATCACGGTATTACCTAGGTCGCGCAGATGCGTCAGTGTGCCAATCAATCGGTCGTTATCACGCTGGTGCAAGCCAATTGATGGCTCATCGAGAACATACATTACCCCTACCAAGCCTGAGCCAATTTGTGATGCAAGCCGAATTCGTTGCGCTTCGCCGCCAGATAATGTTTCAGCCGATCGGTCCATACTAAGGTAATTCAAACCTACGTTTACCAAAAAGCCTAAGCGGTCATGAATCTCTTTGACGATCTTGTCAGCAATTTCAGCCTTGTTACCCGTCAGCTCAAGGTTTTCAAAGAAGGCCAGAGCGTCACCAATTGAGCGATGCACAATCTGGTCGATACTGGTTTCTTTAATAAACACGTTTCGAGCTTCTAAGCGCAAACGCGTGCCAGTACAGTCAGGACAGGTTTGCGAGTTGATGTACTTAGCAAGCTCTTCGCGCATACCGCTGGATTCAGTCTCGCGATAGCGACGTTCCATATTGGGGATAATGCCTTCCCACGAGTGATGGCGGACCACACCTTGACCTTTTTGGCGTAAGTAGCTGAACTCTATTGCTTCGTCGCCGCTGCCATAAAGTAGTTTTTCCATTTGCTCTTCAGTTAGTGAGCTAAGGGGCTCGTCTACCGAGAAGCCATAGTGGCTGCCAACGTTCTGTAGCATTCTGAAATAGAATAAACTGCGGCGGTCCCAGCCTTTAATTGCGCCCTGCGATAGACTTACTTCGTCGTCAAAAATAATCTGCTTGGGGTCGAAATACTGTTTATTGCCCAAACCGTCGCAGGAGGTACAAGCGCCGACTGGGTTGTTAAACGAAAATAGCCTCGGTTCCAGCTCGCTTAAACTATAGCCGCAATGGTTACAGGCGTATCGAGCAGAGAAAACTAAGGTCGTTTCTTTCTGAGTATCGCTTGGCATAACCAGAATTTCAGCCACACCTTCGGCTAGCTCTAGGGCTGTCTCGAACGACTCCGCCATGCGTTGTTCGTTGCCTTCTTTGATCACTAAGCGATCAATGATGATGTCGATATTGTGCTTAAAATTCTTTTTTAGCTTGGGTGGCTCAGACAAATCGATAACTTGACCATCAACTCTAGCGCGAACAAACCCCTGAGAATGCATGCTTTCAAGTAGATTTAGATGTTCTCCTTTACGATCTCGGACCACCGGTGCCATCAGCATCACCTTTGTACCTTCAGGTAGAGCCATGGTCTGGTCGACCATTTGACTGATGGTCTGGGCTTCGAGCGTGACGTTGTGCTCAGGGCAACGAGGGTCGCCGACTCGCGCGAATAACAAACGCATATAGTCGTAGATCTCGGTGATGGTGCCAACCGTTGAGCGCGGGTTATGTGAGGTGGCCTTTTGCTCAATCGATATGGCCGGCGATAGGCCTTCAATAACGTCGACATCGGGTTTTTCCATTAACGACAAGAACTGTCGCGCATAGGCTGAGAGCGATTCAACGTAGCGACGTTGACCTTCGGCATATATAGTGTCGAATGCGAGTGACGATTTACCAGAGCCTGACAAGCCAGTAATGACAATTAACTTGTCTCTAGGCAGTTCAAGATCAATGCTTTTGAGGTTATGAGTTCGCGCGCCGCGAATGGTTATTTTTTCTAACAAGATTGAGACTTCTTTTAATGGATGAGCGTAAGAGAATGGATCGAACAATTACAGCGCTTTAAAGCAGTATCTGCTGATTCAACAACCTGTTAATATACGTGGCTCGTTGTCAAAGCGATATCATTTTTTGGCTCCAATCCGAGTTTTAACTTAACCTTCTGGCGTTAAGTTAGCTTCTTTTTAATAAATAGTTTTGGTTATTAGTTAGTGAAAGTATCAGCGCTGAATAAATCTGGTTTAAATCGTCTTGAAAGAAGATCTATAACTGCTCTAGCATCGGTCTACGGTCTACGTATGTTCGGTCTGTTTCTTATATTACCAGTGCTGGCAATCTACGCTGAGCAGCTCAAGGCATCGCCTATGTTGATGGGTATTGCGCTAGGGGTCTATGGCATTACCCAAGCGATTTTTCAAATACCGTTCGGCATAATGTCGGATAAATTTGGCCGCAAACCAGTAATTTTATTTGGTCTCGGGGTGTTTATTTTCGGCAGTTTGGTGGCCGCTTATTCAACCTCTATTGAAGGCGTAATCCTTGGTCGTGCGTTGCAAGGTGCCGGTGCGATTGCTTCAGCGGTGCTCGCGCTTACTAGCGACTTAACGCGCGAAAACCAGCGCACCAAAGCGATGGCCATAATTGGTATGACTATCGGTTTTGCATTTTTATTGGCCCTGATCGCGTCACCGTGGCTAGAGTTCTTTATCGGCGTGCAAGGCTTGTTTATTATGACGGCGATACTAGCGGTTGGTTCTATGCTTTTAATCATCAAGGTGGTACCGACACCCGTGCAGACCCGCAACCTAGAGGTTAGGGCTGTACCTCGAAAAATGCTTGAGTTGCTCAGCAACCCTCAATTAATACGCCTCGATTTTGGTATCTTCATTTTACATTTTGTGTTGACTGCAATGTTTGTTGTGGTACCTATAATTATGCTTGAGCGCTTGGGCTTAGAGACCCGTGATCATTGGCAGGTCTATATACCTGCTCTGTTAGGCTCAATCGTTTTTATGGTGCCGATGATTATATTGTCCGGTCGTAAAAACTTATTAGTGAAGGTCTTCTTGGCCGCCATTGGCATTCTATTTGTGGCTCAGCTGTTACTGATACGAAGCCCGAGCACGGTAATTGCGTTAACCTTATCTATGTTTTTCTTTTTCTGGGGCTTTAACCTTTTAGAAGCAATGCTACCGTCGATGGTGTCGCGGCTTGCGCCTGCAGCCTGCAAAGGTTCGGCCATGGGGGTGTATAATACATTTCAATTTCTTGGCGTATTTTTTGGTGGTTTTGTTGGCGGCGTCATCTACGGAAATATAGGTGTTTCGGCGGTATTTGTCGTTTGTGCATTGATGCTATTGATATGGCTTTACTTGGCTTACAGCGCCCCTAAACTGCGATTATTAGACAGTCTGGTAGTCGATGTTAATCACGCCGCCGGAATGGATTGTAAAACTAGGCTTGAAGCGGTCGAAGGTGTGGAAGAAGTGATTATAATTGAAGGCGAATCTACCGCCTACCTTAAGGTTGATAACGAGAGACTCAATCAGCAAGCATTAGAAAAAATTATTGTCTTGTAGAGTGGGCCCTAAGTTTTAGATACTAATTAATTACTAGGCAATAGCCACGTGATACATTTAGACGATGCAAACCATGTCAAAATTATTTTTATGCAACGCTCAGCAGGCTAACCTAGGCAGGCTAGCGATGCTGGCGTTAACCCTAACCCTAACCCTAACCCTAACCCTAACCCTAACCCTAACCCTAACCGTCGCTGAAGCGCAATCTAAGCCCCTGATTACCATCGCCTTGCTCGAGGACGCTAAGCCTAGCCAAGAGTACAGTATGCGCCAACAGCATATAAACGAGCTACAGACCTTGACTGCGGCGGACTTCGATTTAAAGTTTATCGAGTATAAAATTGATTGGTCGGCCGAGGACTACAATCGTCAGTTGGATTTGATCTACCAGAATCCCACGGTAGACATGCTGCTAGTATTGGGCGTTGCGGCTAACCAAATTGTGGTTAAACGGTCAACATTTGCTAAGCCTACTTTCTTACCTTTCGTGGTTGAACGCCAGCTAACTCAGGCACCGTTTAAAGCCACTAAAGGCGATAACGGTATTTCAAATAAGAAGAACTTAAGTTACTTAAGTTACAGCACTGAATTTGTTGAAACTGTTGAACGCCTACGAGAGTTTGTGCGTTTTAATAATATCGCAGTGATTGGCGATGAGCTTTTATTTCGTGTGTTACCGCCAGCATTAGTGCAGCGCGTAGAGGCGAATATTGACCTTCGCTTGCAATTGATTCCGCATGACGGTGAAAATCACCGAGTATTAGACCGAATTGCCAACGATGTAGACGCTGTGATGATCGGCTATATCCCGCGTTACCCGCGAGAAAAAATACCTGGCCTTATCGCTGAACTTACTGCTCGTGGCCTACCCACGTTTAGCTATTTAGAAGAAGATCTTATTCAACACGGGCTATTAGCGACACCGTTAAATCAGTCTCTGTACCAATTTTCAGCGCGACGAAATGCTTTAAACATGCAAGCCGTTATGCTTGGTGAACCGGCTAGTCAACAACCGATTTTAGTGGAAATTAAGGAAAAACTGACGATCAACGGACGTACCGCACAAAAGCTAGGCATCGCTATCGATTTCAAGGTATTGGTAGATGCCGAGGTGGTTAACTTCGGCGTGGGCGATGAGGCTGACCGTCTTGATTTGCTGCAAATCACTGGACGTGCGTTAACAGACAATCTAAGCCTAAAGAACACTCGCTATAACCTTGAGTTGCAACACAATGAACGTACTATTGCAAGGGGGGCATTATTACCCCAGCTGTCAGCTAATGGTAGTTTTTCGAAACGTAAAGCTGAATCAGTCTTGGTGCAATCTGGCTTCGCTAATGAAGAGTCTACTGATGCCAGCATTCAACTAAGCCAGACTCTATTTTCAGATGCTCAGTTTGGCAATTACGCGATCCAGTCGCTGTTAGCGCAAGCCAGTTCTGAAGAATATCGTCAGGCTCAATTGGATACTATACGAGATGCAAGTCTGGCCATGGCGGATGTGTTACAACAGCAATCAGTGGCTGCGATTCAGCAAGAAAATTTAGATTTTTCAGAGAAAAACCTTGAGCTGGCTGAGAACAGAGTCGCGATTGGCGTGTCGTCGTCGGCTGATCAATATCGTTGGGAGACTCAAGTTTCAAACGGTCAATCGGCGGTGTTTGAAAGCTTTTCTAACGTATTAATCGCTAAGCAGAATCTCAATCGAATTCTTAATTTAGAGATTGCCGCTGAAATAGAGGTAATGCCCTTAGACCTTAACCGTTCAATGGTTTACAGCACTGACGAAATATTCAAGCTGATGGACAATACCGATACCTTTGAACGAATGTATCAATACGGTTTGGTTAAGTCGTTTAATAACACTCCAGAAATTAAACGCTTAGCGTCAATCATAAAGGCTAAACAGCGAGAATTGAAGGTAGTAAAACGGCGCAATTGGCTGCCTGAAATTAATTTGACGGGGCAAGTGTCTGAAAATTTGGACAATAGTTCTCAACAGGTCAGTAATATTGACGGTCGAGACTGGCAGCTCATGCTGAATGCTCGAATACCTTTTTACCAAGGCGGTCAAACTCGCGCTTTAAAGAAACGCGCTGAATTGGAACTCGCACAACTTGACAATCAACTTGCGATTTTAAAGCAGAACGTAGCTCAATCTTTGAGATCGAGTATGAATACCTTGATCACCTCCTTATTCAATCTTGAATTCAGCAGCAACGCCGCTGTCGCAGGCTCAAAAAGTCTTTCATTAGTGACCGATGCTTATAGTAAAGGAGCGGTTCCGGCCGTCGACTTACTGGATTCACAAAATGCCAGTATTAGTGCCAATTTGGCTCAAGTTCAGGCCTCTATCGGTTTCTTTCGGGCCAGCATCGAGATGCAACGAGCGATTGGCATCTTTGAGTTTCTGATGAGTGATGAGCAAAAACAGATAATACGTGACGAGATATCAACCCAGGTGGATTTGAAATGAGCCCTTTTAACAGAATATCGGTGAGCAATAAAAAACTAACGTTATGGTTATTGCTGGTTATTGTTGGCGTAACCGCCTGCGGCCAAGACGACGAAGAGCAAGAGATAATAGTAAGGCCGGTTCGAATTGTGGTGGTAAACGAAGATGCGACGGCACACCTAAAAACATTCTCGGGTGTTAGTCGTTCGGCCCAGGAGTCACGATTAAGTTTTAAAGTCAGCGGTACTGTCGCACGAGTCCCAGCAAAGGTTGGAGACCGTATCGAAGCCGGCGCCGTGATCGCTAGTTTAGATGACTCAACCTATGACCTACAGCTTCAACAGGCACAGGCAACGGTAGAGCAAAGTAGTGCCGCTGCGAGAAATGCTCGTTCAGCTTATCAACGCGATAGGGCCTTATACGCGAACAATAATACCTCCTTGGGCGATCTAGATGCGTCGCGCGCAAACTCTGACTCGGTAGCGGCTCAATTGCGCGCCGCGCGAAAATCTCTACAACTTGCCGAGCTAAACTTGTCGTATACCAAACTAACGGTTGACGTTGATTGCGTGGTCGACTCTATCGCGGTGTCGGTTAACGAAAACGTCTCAACTAACACCGAAGTCGCCCGTGTCAACTGCAGTGACGAGCTAGAGATTGAAATTGCCGTTCCTGAAAGCGTGATTGGCGATTTAGCCAATGGCAAAGTAGCGAAGATTAAATTTGATACGATTGCCGATGTTGGCTTTTCAGGCAAAGTAATTGAAGTGGGAGTCGGGGCTAACGGTCTTGGCTCAACTTTTCCGGTAACGATATTAGTCGATGGCAACAATAGCTCGGACATTCGCCCAGGCTTAGCCGCGTCTGTTTCGTTTGAGAATAGTAGTGACTCTAAACGAGACTATTTATTGCCATTATCAGCGGTGGTTCAAGGTGCCGAGGGCGCGTTTGTATATGTGGTTAATCCCTTATCGGTCAATCAACTTGAATCTGAAGGCACGGTTGGCAAAAAGGTCGTTAGTTTAGGCGAGCTTCAGACTGGCGGTATTGAGATATTGGCCGGCTTATCAACCGGTGACCGAGTGGTGGTTGCTGGAGTGTCTTTTGTGCGCGAAGGCTTACTGGTCTCATTTTAGACTGTTGGGGCACGTGATATGAACTTAACTCAAATAGCGGTTAACAATAATCGAACGCTGTTGGTGTTGGTATTTGCTCTGTTCATTACTGGTATCACTTCGTTCTTTAGTTTGCCGAAACAACAAGATCCCGGTTTCACTATTCGTGCGGCGGTAATTACCGCCCGATTTGACGGCGCTAGCCCGCAACGTGTGGAGCAATTAGTTACTAAAAAAATTGAAGAAAAAGTACAAGAAATGCCGGAGATCGATTTTATCACCAGCGAGTCTCTACCAGGTATTTCAATCATTCAGGTTAATTTTCAGGAGCGCTATACAAATATGCGTCCTATCTTCGATAACCTTAGGCGCAAAGTCGAAGACATACAGAGAGAGCTGCCAGATGGCGTGCCAGCGCCACAAGTTAATGATGAATATGGCGATATTTTCGGCAGTGTCTATAGTCTTACCGGCGAGGGGTTTAGCTATGCTGAGCTATTAGAGGTCGCCGATCAAATTCGTGATCAGCTGCTCAAAGACCCTGACGTTGCTAAGGTTAATATTCACGGTGCTCAGCAGCAACGTGTATTTATTGACTATAAGAGCGCGACATTAAATGAGCTAGGCCTATCGCCGCAACAATTAGCTGGCATTTTGAGCCGCGCAAACATTGTTTCAGCCGGCGGTAATATTGTCAGTGGTACTGAGCGTATTACCTTAGAGCCAACCGGTAACTTCGAGACTATTGAAGATATTCGCCGTACCGTGATCTCGATCCCTGAAGTCGGCTTGGTGTATTTATCGGATATAGCCAATGTGTACTTGGCCTACGAAGACCCGCCCAGTAAGTTGACTAGGGTCAATGGGCAAAGCGCAATGGCGATCGGTGTGTCGATGCGTGAAGGCGGTGACATACTCAAGTTAGGCGCTCGTTTAGACCTGCTAATGCCGGCATTAGAGCGGCAGTACCCGTGGGGAGTCAGTATTGAAAAAATATGGTTTCAAGCGGACCTGGTAGAAGTGAGTATTGATAACTTCGTCAGCAGCTTGAGTCAGTCAGTGATGATAGTCGTGGTGGTGATGTTGATTTTTCTTGGCCTGCGCACCGGCCTAGTGGTAGCCACATTGATACCGTTTACCATGATGATTTCGTTTTATTTCATGCAGGTATTTTCGATCAGTATCAATCAGATATCATTAGCGGCGTTGATTATTGCTCTTGGTTTGTTGGTCGATAACGCTATTGTAATCGTCGAATCCATTCTGGTGAAACGCAATGCCGGTATCGGCGCTGTGCAAGCGGCTGTGAACTCGGGGAAAGAGCTCGCTACTCCATTATTGGTCTCGTCATTGACGACGGCCGCCGCCTTTATGCCGATCGGTTTAGCGGAGTCGGCGGTTGGCGAATACACCTCGGATATATTTTATGTGGTGACAATCGCACTGTTAGTATCTTGGCTGTTGGCGATGACATTTTTGCCGTTACTCTCGGTTAGAGCTATTAAGTCGCACATCGGTAAGTCGACAGAGGTTGCGTTCGAGGGGCCGCTATACCGCCTTTATAATCGTTGCCTAATCTGGTCTTTGCGCAATAGACTATTGTCGATAGCCGCTATTGTGATGATGTTTTTATTCTCGGTAATGCTGCTGCGATTTGTGCCTCAGATATTCATCGAACCTTCTGAAGACCCAGTCTTTACTGCCAAATTGGAAATGCCTTTGGGTACTTCGATTGAAACCACAACCGCCATGGTCGAAGACTTAGACCTCTTCATCAAACGCGAATATGGTCAAGCTGATGGCGATAAGGCTGCGGCAATGACTAGCTGGATGACGTTTATTGGTGAGGGCGGCCCGCGCCTAGCGCTTACAATCAATCCGCCGAATCAAAATCCTGCCAATGCATTTTTAATCGCCAATACTCGAGACGGGCAGGTGGTTGACGAGGTTATTAACGGCATTGAAGCTTATCTCACCAAGGCTCAACCTGATTTATCAAAACAAATATCTCGATTGGAAAATGGCCCGCCAGTTGGCTACCCGATTGTGATCCGGATCCAAGGTGATAACGTTGACCAGTTATACCGTATCGCCGATCGAGTGACAGAAATTTTGTATTCAAATACAAAGGTGCTGTCGGTAAAGAATTCATGGGGCTTGCCGAGTAAAAAGCTTAGAGTTGAAGTTAACCAAGAACGCGCGCAACGAGCCGGTGTTAGTAGTGATGACGTGGCTTATTCTTTGCGTGCAAACTTACAGGGCCAGCAACTGTCTCAATTTCGAGACGAAGATGATTTAGTGCCAATAGTGTTACGCGCGGATGTTAGCGACCGAGAAGATATTAGTAAGTTAGACGGGCTTAGCGTTTATTCTCAATCGACCGGCAATATTGTGCCACTACGACAAGTAGCCGACGTAAAACTTGCCTTTGAAGCGGGTGTGATTGAGCATCGAGACCGGGTTAAAACCTTATCGCTTAAGGTTCAGCTAAAGCCCGAATTTAACGCCACTGAGGTCACCGCTGAAATTAAGCCTCTATTGATTAATCAATCGGAGTTATGGCCAGATGGCTATCAATATGAATTAGGTGGCGAGTCTTCAGAATCCGGCGATGCCGGAGCGTCGATCGCGGCCAAACTACCCATCGCTTTTTTGGTGATATTGATGTTGCTCGTGTCCCAATTTAATTCGATTCGTAGCCCAATTATTATCTTGGTGACCATTCCTTTAGGGTTAATCGGCGTTATTAATGGCCTACTGATTGCTGGATCTTCCTTTGGTTTTTTTACCATTCTTGGCATTATCGCGTTGTCGGGCATCATTATTAACAATGCTATCGTATTAATAGATCGCATTAATATTGAACGCTTTGAGCTTAATAAAGCGCCCAGGGACGCGATTGTACACGCCTGTAAACAGCGGCTAAGGCCAATCTTTCTAGCCACAGCAACAACGGTGTTAGGTATGATGCCTTTGGTATGGGGCGGAACCGCTATGTTTAAACCGATGGCGATCAGTATTATCTTCGGCTTAAGCTTCGCGACCTTGTTAACTTTATTGGTTGTCCCCGTTTTGTACTCTCTTTTTTACCGAGTGAGCTTTGCACAAGACTGAATGCACGTTAGAATCGAGCGGCTGAACAAATACAAAATTTAAATGCTCGAAAGAGCAAAAAATAAGCAAATCGGAGCAAAAAATGGCAGGTGTAAATAAAGTAATCATCGTTGGCAATTTGGGTAACGACCCTGAAGTTCGTTATTCTAATAATGGTGCTGCGATTGCAAACATCAGCGTAGCAACATCGGATAGTTGGAAAGATAAGAACACTGGCGAGCGCCAAGAGCGCACCGAGTGGCACCGAGTTACTTTGTTTAATCGACTAGGTGAAGTCGCTGGCGAGTATCTTAAAAAGGGTTCGAAAGTCTATATCGAAGGCAAGCTACAAACACGTAAATGGCAAGACCCACAAGGTAATGATCGATATTCGACCGACATCATCGCTGATCAAATGCAAATGCTAGACTCTCGTGGTGGCGGTATGGGCGGCGGTCAAGGAGGTGGCGGCTATCAACAACCGAGTGGCGGACAGCAATTTGGAGGCGGCCAGCAGCAGGGCGGTCAACAACAAGGTGGCGGTCAACAACAAGGTGGCGGTCAACAGTTTGGCGGCAGTCAACCAAGCCAAGCACCTTCACAGCCGGCGCCCGCGACAGACTTTGATGACGATATACCGTTCTAGCAGTTACCTAAGATCACTTTTGTAAAATATCGCACTTAAGCCTCTGTTTTACAGGGGCTTTTTGATGCCGGTTGGAAAGTAATGTAAATTGAAAAATTGTTTTATCAATAGTTGCTTGATCGTCTTTTTATCGAGGTGATCGGTGTTTTGGTTAAGTCATACGTACAAAAAATGTTTTCACACACTGACAGATAAGGGCAATGCCCCCCTTGATGAAACACCATGCCCAGTTAAATCGAATCGATAAACAGCTCAGATAGGTCATTTATCACTTACATAAAGCGATGTAAAACAAGCAGTGTGTATTAATAATATGGCCCAACCTGACTACTTGCAAGCTGTGAGTTACGCGCTTATCGTTTACGTCAGGCTGCTACGTAGAATAAAAACACAATCTTACAATATTACTTGAGCAGAGCTAACCGTAAAACTATGATGAAAATGAGCCAGCTGTCTTTCACGCTACTAAAAATGACTTAAATGAAAGAAAAATTAGGAAATACAGCAGTATATGAAGGTTTATTCAGACCAGGAATAGCTGGGTATCGAGCGTGCATCATCATTAGCTGTTACAAGCACGGGGTAAATTATTTATGAAATCGATAGATTGTCTTTTACTTGATGTCATGGCACGTGAGACAAAGAATCCAGTAAAAGCTTCGTTATTAATTTTCAGCTTGATTGTAGTGGTGGCATTTTTTGGCGGAGTCGTTTACCAAGCTTTGCAAGATCTGAGATCGGGCTTTGATACCTTACCAATATTAATAGCCTTATCGTTTTCAGTGCCGTCCTTCATAGCTGCCAAGCTGTTACACAATTCTGCAAAAAAATGCATAGTTTAAAGGCTTATAACAAGTTCATAAATTACCGCACACTTCGTGTGCTTAAACGCGCAGATAACACTCGTCAGTTTTAAAGGCATTGTATGTATATACACAAACAAGTGGGCCATTGGTGAAATTGAATAGAAAAAAACAAAAATTGCAGCTTTAGTTTGCCTGGTAATACTATGTGGAATAGTAATATTTAGCCCAGTATTTACGTTCGGTGCGAACTTCTATTCGCTTTTGCTAATTTCAATTGTTGTTGCGTTAGTTTTGTTACTAAACCTAATTACTCGTCTCAATGAACCTGATGTAGAGTAACTTTAAATTGAAGACTCTAAAAAGAAACTAGGGTTCCAAGCCAACAAAAGCCATCAATAAAATTAGGATCTACGCCATATTGGCATCCTTAGGCCTAGATCATGGTTATTTATCTGGTAGTATTAGTTGATGAATTATCAAATGCATTCTATTGCATCGACATAAGCGAAACATAGCCATAGAGCAGTAAACGATGATTCGAGATACTTAATGACAGCTAAAGTCCAAGCTTCAGGCCAGTTAGATAGTGATGTTAAAGGCGCTGGCTTGATGGATCAAGCTAGCGTGAGTGAAGAGCTGAGCAGTCGAAAAAGGTTGCAGGTGTTTTCGAAATTTTTAAGTGATATTGTGCTAAAAGATTTGGTCGCAGGTCGAATCACCCTTAATCATCAAAAAAGCCAATATCAAGCGGCTGTGTTATTTGCTGATGTCTCTGGGTTCACCAATCTGACCGAAAAATTAATGGGGCAGTACGGTCGAGAGCAAGCGGTTGGAGCGGAGCATTTGACTTTTATGTTATCCGACTATTTTGACCATTTGATTGCGGTGGTAATGGCGCACGACGGAGACGTAATTAAGTTCGCCGGCGATGCAATGCTGATTATGTTTCCTTGCTCGGATGCTAAGCTTGGCTTAAGACGAGCGACGACCTGCGGGGTTGAAATGCAAAGGGTCGCGCGTGAGGTTTCGGAGCGAATTTTACAACAACATAAAGTTGTTTTAAGCCTTAAGGTGGCGGTTAGCTATGGCGACATTGTTGGTCTAGTATTGGGTGGTGTTCTGGGTCGTTGGGAATATGCGGTTGTCAGTGATGCAATTTCGGACGTAGGACGTTTAGGTGATGCGGCTCTGTCGCATGACGTGTTGATAAATGCTAAGAACCTTGGGTTTATTGATGCCGCAGAGGTTGAAGTAGAAGTTCGCGACACTGACGTTTACAATGTTAAGAAGACTCCAGAGTGGGATTTAGCAATTGAACCACAGTTAATTGAGTTACCACCCTCGCTGGAACCCATATTACGTTCCTTCGTACCAGCAGCTGTGGCTTCACGGATTGCTGCGGGTCATAGTGACACAGCGTTACTGGGAGAGTTACGCCGTATCAGCGTGCTGTTTATTAACCTGCCTCAATTTACCACTGATATTTCAGTTGATCAGGCACAGAAAATTGTGTCCACCATACAGCAGGCTTGTTACGGACAACGCGGCAGTCTGGATAAAATCAGCTGTGACGATAAAGGAGTGTCTATTATTGCCGGCTTCGGCGTACCACCGATGTCGGCTGAAGACGACCCTGTGCGTGCTGTAAAAGCGGCAATGAATATCAAAAGACTTTTAAATTCGATGGATCTAAGCGTGTCGATTGGCGTCGCTTCTGGGCCGGTTTATTGTGGAACATTAGGCGATAAACATCGTTGCGAGTACACCCTTATGGGTGACGGTGTTAATACCGCTGCTCGGTTAATGAGTATCGCCAATGACGGCGTGCTCTGTGACTCTATAACGGTGCAATCTTGTCGGCATCAGATTGAATTTGATCAGGGTGTTTCATTTAAGCTTAAGGGAAAAGATCTCGCGGTTGAAGTGTTTCGCCCAGTCAGCTTAAAAGTGTCGGCTGATAAAGAGAGAGTTTCAATTATTGGCCGCAAGCGCGAGTTGCATATGTTGATAGAGGCTGTCGCTGATTGTAAAGGCAACCAGCATGCTCGGTCTGTGGTTATTGAAGGTGAGGCGGGTATGGGCAAGTCGGTGTTACTCGACGCGTTCAAACTAGACTTATCGAGTGAGCATGCAAATGCTTTTTACCGTGCCAGCGCTAGTAACGTACAAATTTCTTTTTACGGAGTCTGGCGTGAACTGCTCTATCAAGCACTGGGCTTTAGTGGGCTCTCGAGTAATAGCGAGAAAGAGGCCTATTTGTTTAACCTGGCCGACAATATTAGTAGCGTTCGACTTGAGATGTTGCCACTTCTAAATGACGTTTTGGGCATTACTTTGCCGGAAACTGAATATACCAGCGGCATGCGCAATGAAATTCGCGCTGAAAATATTCACTTTCTGATCGGCCAAATGTTGCAGCAAGAAGCGCAGGCTAAAATGCTAACCATGATCATCGATGATGGCCAATGGATGGACTCGGCTTCATGGCGATTGTTAGACTCATTGATTAGAGACTTAACTAATACTCTTTTTGTAGTTGTTACTCAGCCCTTCGTGGGTGATAACCCGGCAAGTTTGGATAATATTCTTGAATTGAGCGGTACTCGAAAAATAATTCTATCGGCAATGGTTAAAGCGGATGTAGCTGCTTTGGTGTGTCAGCAGCTTAAAGTTGACTTACTTCCAGATGCAATATTAGATTTAATTCTCGAGCGTGCTGAAGGGCACCCTTTGTACAGTGAAGTGCTAGCCAACGACTTACATGAGCGCGAAATTATAATTATTGAGGATGGGGTCTGTACCCTTGCTCCTGGTATAACAAGCGCACAAGAAATAGAATTACCGTCGTCGATTGAGAGTGCCATTGTCAGTCGCCTTGAACGGCTTAGCTTGGAACAACAGCTGGCACTAAAAACAGCCAGTGTGATTGGTCGTCAGTTTTCGATGCAACAGTTGCACTATTTATACCCACTTGATAACGATCGTGAGTCGCTTAATTTAGAGTTGGATTCACTCAGTGATATCGGTATGACCCAAGCTCAAGTTCGACATGTGGAATACGGTTTTAAGCATCTTGCAACTCAGCGAATTGCGTACGACTTGATGCTCTACAGTCAGCGTAAAAAGATGCACCGTCAGATAGCCGAATGGATAGAGCTAAATAGTAATCATATTGAAAATAAGTA
>JBLHRL010000003.1:0-101684 GCA_047625975.1 Arenicella sp. | reverse complement strand
TAAAAAAAGGCCCTTGAGGGGGTAAACCCAAGAGCCTTCCCGGAAGCCATGTCTCATCGAGACCCTTCCTGTTTTTTACTTCATATCCTTTTTGAAGTGGCCCCCATTTATTGCTTGTGTCGGGTAGAACAAGGCTGCAATATTTGGAGGCTTGGTTGCGCACGGGTAAATGCGCATTACTAAAATAACACAATCCACGCGATAAGCCAGAAATGGATGTTCGACAAAGGTGCTAATTTGACGATTTCAGCCATTTTCCTCAGATAATTTTGCTCAATCAACTACTTTACAAGTGATCGGCAAAATTCGGTAACGGTATAACCGAAGACTACCCACGTTTATTGTTTCGATACCAATGACCGTTCTAGCTCATTCTTTTTAGCATTCTCAAAGGTAAAATCTTCATTATCCGACACATAATTTCCCACGGCCAACCCGGCACATAATAACTAGCACCTTCTTTATCGATTGCTCTTAGTATGGCTCTACATCCAGTCTCTGTATCAACGATAAATGGAACTGTTTTAACTTTTTCGTTGATTTCACTGCGAATAAAACCCGGATGAATAGTGGTAGCTTTAATAGGAGTGTCCAGTAGATCAATACGAATACCTTCAGTAAGGTTTGATAATGCGGCTTTGGAGGCCGCGTAGACGGTCATAGCACGACGAAAGCCTCGTACCGCACTGACAGACGAGATTGTCACTAGGTGACCGTGGTTCTGAGCTCTAAACAATTCTAAGGCAGCCTCACATTGAGCGATAGCCGAGACGAAGTTAGTAATAGCCGTCTGCTTATTGGCGTGAAAGTAGCCTGTACCTAATGAGGCTCCTTTACCCATGCCTGCATTTACGATGACACGATCTAAGTGGCCTAGATCCTTGGCAAAGGCATTGAAAACTTCAAACACTTGGTCATGATCGTTAACATCCAAGCTACGAATGAACACCTTAATATCGGGATGTTTTTTGGCGATTTCTTGACGTAATTCTTCTAGTCGTTCTACACGCCTAGCGCAAAGTGCGAGGTTTTTACCTTGTGCAGCGTACATTTTGGCCATGGTGTAACCAAGGCCGGAGCTGGCCCCCGTAATAAGTATATTTGTTCTGCTCATATTTCTCTTCTGTTATGTATAAGTTATAAAATGCTTGTGTTCGGCGCCTTCAAAATGGGTATGTTCATTTAAAGAGGCAACAAATAAACGTGGGCCTGCCGCTACGACTTTAGTCACACCGCAGTTTAGAAGCGTCCAATTCATTTGCATTATCTTTTCCTCAGGAACACCGAGCAGGTGCTGTGTGACTAATGAAATGGGCCCACCTGATGTAAACACAGCAATACGTTTTTTATCGAAATTATTAGCTAATGTGCTTTGTAAGGCCCGATGTACTCGCGTTGTGAAGCCAGTCCAAGACTCTGTATATTGGTGATCATGTTGACCTGCTATCCAACGGTCAATAGCGCCGTTGAAGTCTTCTTCGAACGCTTTCTTAGGGTTGGCTTGCTTGGCGATATACGACATCATACTTTTTGAGGTAATAAACTCAGGACGGTACTGGCGTAAAATGTCTTGATGATCGTATTCATTCCAGCCTTCGTCGAAGATTGGATCAGCTTGCTCAAAAGCTTGTTCAAAACCATTTAAACAATTATTTGCTGTTTGTCGATGACGCAACATAGTGCCCAAACACACGCCATCAAATTTTGGCAGCCGTCTTGCTAATACTTGACCTAAATGGGTAGCTTGCTGCTGACCGAGTTCTGATAATTGATCATAGTTTTCTTGACCAAACGAAGCTTGACCATGCCGTATTAAGTAAACTGATGCCATAAAACTAGCTAGACCTGTTAATTGTTTTGCGACACCGATGCATCAAATAATGCACGAACATCCATAGAATTTTAAACTCTGGATTGTGAGTCTGCTTGTGGTAATAACGATAGTAAATTTGCTGCACAATGCCGGCCAGACGAAACAGTCCATAAACTTCGTAGAAAGTGAAGTCTTTGATCTGACTATTGGTCTTTTGAAGATAGTAATCGATAACTTCTTGACGCTTAAGCATACCCTTTAGATGGGTTGGTTGGCGGCGTGTTTTTTGCGCAAAGAAGTCGTCATCCGCTTCGACCCAATAGGCCAATGAATTACCTAGGTCCATTAATGGGTCGCCCAATGTGGCAAGCTCCCAGTCTAACACTCCAATAATTTTGGTCGGCTTAGCACTGTCTAAGACAAGGTTATCTAAGCGGAAATCATTGTGTGTTAAGCAAATGGTTTCCGTTTCAGGCCGGTTGTCTTCTAACCATTGAATGACACCTCTTGCGCTTGGTACGTTCCAAGTCCTAGCTTTTTGATAGCGGTGGGTCCAACCACTGATTTGTCGCGCACTATAACCATCACCTTTAGCGATTTTCTCAAGCCCTGCCGCTTTATAATCAACTTGATGTAATTCGATCAAGCTGTCTAAAGCGTTGAAACACAGCTCTCGACATTGCTGCTTGCTTAGGTCTAAGCCGCGAGGCATGTTGGTGCGCGGGATCAAACCATCCAGTTTTTCCATTACATAGAACTCGGCACCAATAATCGACTCATCATTACTGTGGGCGAGCATGTCAGGTACGTATGGGTATAGCGCTTTTATGGCTCCTTGAAGACGGTACTCTCGGCCCATGTCATGCGCACCCTTTGCCTTGGTGCCGTCCGGTGCTCGGCGCAATACAAGATCTTTTTCAGGGTAGCTTAAACAGTAAGTCCAATTCGACGCACCCCCAGAAAACTGAGTTACCCTGGGGGCGCCACTAATGCCAGACAGTTGATCGATTAACCAAGGGTTAAGTCGAGCTAGATCAAGCTCTTCACCACTTCTTACGGGGTCGCCCGCATCCAACTTATTATTTGACTCAGCCATTTTTCTTGGTAAATTTTGCCATTCTCTTTTTGACAATATTGAGATACATCTCCATCGAAAGATACCGTTTAAGGCGATATGCGTTACGACCGGATTTATCGGTAATAATCATGAATGTCTTTTTGGCTACCGCGTCGAATAGTTTAGCCGCTGTATCATCGGCACTAATGCCTGACTGCTTTATTAGTTTGGTTACCATCAATTGCATTTACCATCGCTAGTTCGTAGGGATTGATTAAGATTAGAATCAAAGAAGGTTGGACAAACGACAGAGACATGAATGTCTCGCGCCGACAATTCTAAATATAGGGTCTCTGATAAACTTATAACCGTCGCCTTAGTAACGCAGAAACTAGCCATTCCTGGCGCCGCGGTAAAACCCGCTTGCGAGGCAATAATGACAATACTTTTGTCAGCCGCCTCGCTGTTATGGATTAAAGGCAAGCAGGCTTTAGTCATACGAAACTGGCCAAGCAAATTGAGATTAAAGACCCATTGCCATTGTTCGATAGTTTCACCATCAAATTTGCCCGCACTTGCCAGTCCAGCATGATTGATTAACATATCAATCGACCGCCATCGATCGGCAACCTCATCAACAACATATCAACATCCCGCTGTTGAGTGATATTACACTTGACGAAAAACTCGGCTCCACCCAGGCTCTGAATTTTTTCAACCGCCGCATTGCTGCTATCCTCATTGACGTCGGCGATACATATTTCAGCGCCTAAGCCAGCATATTTCTTTGCTAAGGCTTTGCCAAGGTCCGAACCGGCACCAGTAATTAAAATCTTTCTCATTATTATCTCTTAATTACGTATTCGTATATCGTTCGCCTCAATTATGACTTACGAGACGTGTATTTTTTTAGCTCCAAGCGCGTCACCATAGCCATGTGCACTTCGTCTGGGCCATCCGCTAAGCGCAAAGCTCTTACCCCAGCAGCGAAGTGAGCGAGTGGAAAATCAGCACTCATACCCGCACCACCATGCATCTGTACCGACATATCAACAATTTTTTCGGCCATACTCGGTACCGCTACCTTGATCGCCGCGATTTCAGTCATGGCATTCTTCACGCCTACAGCATCAATCTTCCAAGCCGCATGCAAGGTCATTAAACGAGCCTGATGTATTGCAATGCGAGCCTTAGCGATACGTTCGCCATTGCCACCAAGCTTTAAAATTGGCTTGCCAAAAGCTTCACGTTCCAGCCCGCGCTCGATCGCTAACTCTAGTGCTTTTTCAGCCATTCCGATAGTTCGCATGCAGTGATGAATACGTCCTGGGCCTAAACGACCTTGTGCAATAGCAAAGCCTTTACCCATACCCATAATTAAATTCTGTTTCGGAACTCGCACATCATTGAGATGCATTTCACCATGTCCATAGGGCGCATCATAATCACCATAAGCGGTTAGCATTCGCTTGATTTCAAGGCCGGGGCTATCAAGTGGCACTATAACCATAGCGTGTTGACTATGACGATCGTTGCCTGGGTTTGAGAGGCCCATGAAAATTGTAAACTTTGCCTTTGGATGACCCAAGCCGGTGCTCCACCATTTTGTACCATTAACCACTACGTCATCACCGTCTAAGGCAATAGACGCCTGCATATTGGTTGCATCCGACGATGCCACTTCAGGCTCGGTCATGCCAAATACAGAGCGAATATCACCTTCTAACAACGGCTTCAGCCATTGTGTTTTTTGCTGCTCACTACCGAAATGATAGAGAACTTCCATATTGCCCGTATCGGGTGCATTGCAATTAAAGATCTCGGGCGTAAATAGCATACGCCCCATTTCCTCGGCTAGCGGCGCATATTCAAGTGTCGTCAGACCTTTACCAAGCTCAGCATCCGGTAAAAACAGGTTCCATAATCCCTGCTCTTTTGCCATACCCTTAAATTTTTCGATCAGCGGATGTAACTGCCAGTTCTGCCAATCTCCAGTCGGATTCAACTCATGTAGCTCTCGGTAGATTTGACGCTCTACTGGTTCGACATTGTCGCGGATAAAGCCTTTAACGCGTGAGATGTAGTCTTGAGTTTTGGCGCTGTGTTCAAAGTTCATAGCAGAGTCCCTAGTAAATTAGGTCAGAAGTGAATTAGATCAAAGATATTGAATCTAGAATACTTAACAAAATAATGAACAAAATGAAATATACTAGACTCACACTATGAATTTTATTCACATTAAAATGTCAAAATTATTACAAAAATTGGACCTGAATTTATTAAAGGTATTTCATAGCCTGTATGTAGAGCAAAATATGACACGCACGGCTGATACTCTTCATTTAACACCTTCGGCCGTAAGTCATGCTGTAAAGCGCTTGCGAGAAGCGCTTGATGATCCGCTATTTCGGCGCTCTCAGAACAAAATGTTGCCGACGGCTGCCTGTCAACGAATAGCGCCGTTGATAATAGACAACCTCACTCGCCTGCAACAAATACTTCAGCAATTAAGCAACTTTGAACCACAGAGCAGTGAGCATAACTTTAGAATCGGCATGCACGATGCTTTAGAACCGGCCATTCTCCCTAAACTATCTCAAATTTTATCCCGTAGAGCTCCCAATGTCGGCTTTGCTAGCGTCAAGATTGATCGCAATAATCTGTCTAGAGAACTCAGCTCAGGTCATATAGATGTCGCCTTAGATGTTTCAATGCCAGTCAAATCGCCAGTGCGCCAACATCGGCTTTGGTCAAGCGGTTTCAGTGTACTAATGCGCATCAATCACCCGCTTCGCAACTCGCTCAACAAACTAAATTACATGACTAGTCAGCATATTAGTGTCTCGAATCGGCCGCTAGGAATGACAATAGAAGATACTTTTTTTCTACAACAAGGCTTGGAGCGGCAAACCTCAATACGCTGCCAAAATTATTTCGCTGCTGGCAAAGTGCTGAAATCGTCGAATCAACTTCTCACGGTCACTAAGTTGATGGCCGAGCAAATAGTAGATAATGAACTGTGTATTGTTGACGCGCCCTTCGCACTACCGAGTTTCGGTATCAGTATTTATTGGCACGAGCACAGTGAGCAAGACCCAGCACTAGTATGGTTGCGATCACTTTTAGTCGAAATGAAACCTCTATTGAGCTAAGCCAACTCTGTTCTAGAATTATTCTATAATGCGGCTAAGCATTTCTCTGGCGACAATAACACCAGTCTGTGTTTTGTGGACTTTGCCAGAACAGTAAACACGCATAAGTGAGGTCATGAACCAGATTTTTAGAGCCAGTTGACTTTACTCTCTAGCCAGTTGTCTAACGGCTCTAAATCTAAACAACTAGAATAAAAAAACGTCTCCATTCGTTGCTGAACATAGTCTGAGTGCCCTGCTTTTACGGCAACTAATTGATCAATAGTGTCAAGATTAGACTGCTCAAGTATGCGCGTTAAGTATTCAGCGGGTAGCATGCTTAATGCTTGCTCGGATTTGCCCAACAAACGCTCCCATAACTGCTGCCCACGCCAAAATCGAATAGCGTCTTTCAATTGGTTTGAGTCATCGACAAGTGACAGCAACTGATTAAATTCCACACTGTGGAGTGGCAAGCAGTGGCCTGCATCGAGTATCAGGCATGCCGCTAGGTATTCAGCCTGCATCAGCCCACCCTCTCTAAGCTTACTGAACATGCAGTCAAGAGCAATTGGTTTAACTCGATGCTCAGCGATTCGACGCCACATTTTCTGAGCATCGTTAACTAATTGAAGCCGGTCACGCGGCTGACTGAGTAGCTGAGTTTTAATACTATTGAGTCTCGCTTCTGGCGCTCGGTTACCAGCCACTACCCGACTTGGCACCAAGGCTATGTGCTCCCATGAATGCGCTCGAGTTAAATGATGATTTGCAAAGCTCTCGATTGAGACAGTTGGCGCACCAGATCGGCCAGAAGGTCTCAGGCGTGTGTCCAATTCATACAGAATTCCTTCTCGCATCGGTGTCGATATCGCCGTTTGCAAACGGCTAACAAAACGTGAGGCAAGCTCTAGACTAGTATCATTTTGGTCGAACACAAAAATCAGATCTAAATCAGACAATGGTGACATTTGACCCAGCGCCACCTTACCCATACCAACAACCGTTATAGGAACACACTCTAGCTGCATGTTGTCAGCCACCACCTCTAGTGCTAGCTCTAGGCTATGTTCAGCTAACTCGGTCAGTGCCCGTTGAAACAGATCTACCGACAAAGCTCCGTCTAAAAAGCTCAAGTACAATTGATACAAATGTTCATTTACAAAACGCCGCATTCGCTCAAGACGCTCGCCGTAATCGTCAACCTGCATCACATAGCTGCTATCAAAGGGCTGAGGGTAGCTCCACTGCTCATGAACATAACAATCAATAATATGCGGCGACTGCTTTAATAATAGGGTCATCGCTGGCGAATGAAGTAACGGCGGTACAATGCTGGCAAGTAGGGTCGGCGATTCAGCCAACAAACGAAAATATTGTTCGCCACTTGGCAGCACTCTGAAAAATTCGTGCAACCTAATAATGGTATTGCTAGCATCGCCATTGTGGTCGGCGAGGTAATGGGCGATACCACGAGTTAAAGGCCTTAGGCGATGGCGCACTTGATTTGAGACACCATAGTTGATAAATCCACCTTCCCAGGCATCAATGATTTCGTCTGCCTGTTGGTTCAGATCATCTGGCCATACGATGCCATCGCCCTGCGCCGCCGATTGCTCGGCAAACAGTTGCTCAAAATATTGATGAACAAAAGCTCTATAGCCATTTAGTTCAACCACTAGGGACTGCCACTGATCAACGCCGAGTAGCGCCCTCAGTCGTTGCTGGCCATCTTCCGAAACCGGCAATAAATGGGTCTGCTGATTGCCCAACATCTGAATTGCATTTTCAAGGTGACGTTGATACCGATAGGCCTTACTGAGAGTGAGCGCAACCTCTTTAGAAAGCTTGTCTAAATCGCATAATGCATTTATCGCCTCAAGCGTATTAGGTGTCCTCAATGTGTAATGCTTGCCGCCCCACAATAACTGCAAGGCATTGGCAATAAACTCAATTTCGCGTATTCCTCCACTGCCAAGTTTGACGTTGTAACCAGCAATGTCCTCAGATATAGGCTCTATCCATTGCCTTTGTGCACGCAAAGAAGGGTGCTCTAGGTTGATGCGTTGCTTAATTTCAGCCAACTCATCTAACGCTCGATAATCGAGGTTTTGCCGCCAAATAAAGGGAGTTAATGTGCTTAAAAAACGGCTCCCTAATGCGATATCGCCAGCCACCACACGAGCCTTCATAAGTGCTAAGCGATGCCACGGTGAGGCTCTATAAAAATAATAGTCTTCAGCCGCGGCCACTGACATAGCCAAAGTTGTCGCTGATGCATTGGGCCGTAAACGCCAATCAACCCGCCAAATAAAGTTCGGTGCACCAGCCTGAGTTAATAGTTTGGTCAGTGCTTGCAGAACCTGATGGCAGACGTAGCTCTTGCCGAGAACGGCCGGCACCGGTATTACCAGCGGATCAAAGTAAGCAACTAAATCGACATCGCTAGAAAAATTAAGGTCATAGCCCCCTAGCTTACCCATACCAAAAATAAACAGGCCAGGAACATCACCATGAGTATCAAGCACTAACTGAGTAATGGCTTTATGTTTTGGCGCGATCTTGAGCCAAGCCAACCTTAACGCAAAACTGATAGTGACTTCCGCAAACTGTGTTTGCCAACCACCAAGTTGAGGTTGGGACAAAGAACCCGAGATCTCGGCGATAGACCAAACGTAATTAAAATCAGATTTAGCTTGAAGTAGAATTGACTCAGCGTTATCTAAATCCTCAATCAAGTAATCTTTGAGGTGCTCGCAAATTTGCGATAACGACGAGCTTAACTCCGTTGACTCCAAAGCTGGCCTTAAGGCGCTCAGAGTCTTTAAACGGCTTAAATATTGCGAAGCGTTTAATTGATCATCTATCAACATCATCTTATCTTTAGCCTATCAGAGGATAACTAGGGACTAATTTTAGCGCAGCCTTTTAAGGCCTACATTTTCAGATCACGGCATTCCATTTTCTTAGCGGCATACCAACATGAGGTATTGATGTGCAACGTATTTTCGTCGGCCCAGGCAAAAGCATGATCAACTAACTGAGACGCTAAGGCTTGACCTCGATAAGCATTAGGAACGAATGTGCTATAGAAGTCGACCATAGCTTTGGCCGATTCTGAGCCGGAACGGTGATATTTTAAAAATGCACGCTGACCATCTTCTAGATCAACATAGAAAAGACATTCTTCTGACTGATGGTGTATTTGATAGTCTGACATGCTTGATACGGCGGCCGAAAAATTAATTTCGTTTACTTTAACAGATGTTTGATATTCAGATACCGAATACTATACGTTGTTGTTGCTCTGGCTGCCAAGGCGCATATTTATGCATTACGTTTAGAAAAACTGCTGACTCGAGTATGAATGATAACCAAGCTTGTAGCTTAGGTAAGCATTGACTATCGAACCTGGGTTTGTCGACAAATGCGAATTGCCGAACGAATGGAAAAATCGCCACATCTAATACGCTAAGTTGCGGAGTCTCTAAGAAAGGACAACCATTTTCGTCAACTTTGAGCCTAGATTCCAAACAACTTAAGAATTCTAGGGCTTTGTCAAAATACCAGGATTGAGATTGTTCAGGATAGCGCTCAAAATATTTATAGCGGTCAAGATAGAATTTAAACTGTTGGTCGTTTCGTTTAATTAGCTGATGCCCTAGTGATTGTCTAAGCCAATCATGCGGATCAGATCTAGCTAAGGCCCAAGCCATCACCTCGATACTTTCGTCAACCACGAGACCATCGTCGACCAATACTGGCACCGTACCTTTGGCAGAGGATTGGAGCATTGCGCTAGGCTTATTCTTTAGCACAACCTCGCGAAGCTCGCATTCGACGCCGCTGTAACTAATCGCCATGCGAGCACGAATAGCATAAGGGCAGCGCCTGAATGAATACAATATCGGTAGCATTGCTAATAACCTCAAACGTTTAAACGCAATAAAAACAGACTAGTTTTTAAAGCCAAAAAGACATTTTTCAATGATCCGTTGGGTTATTGCTGGTGGCAGCTTATTTTCCCAGTCTCCACGGCCTTTAGGTATTTCCTTTATTACCTCACGCGCCGATATATCTAAATTCTGCACGTTCTGAATATCGGCTGAAACCATAGCTTTGTTGGATGTAAGATGTTTCATGAGATGCCGTAGTGATGGGTCGACATCGACATTATCTAAGGAAATTAATTTCCCGTCTCTAATCGTAGGGTAAACGTAAACATTGGTATTGTCGGAAAAGAGTTTACCAAATGCTTCCAATATTCCGCCCTCTAAACCCTCATAATATTTTTCAGCAAACAGGTAGTCGAAATCTAACACGCTGAGCATAATACCGACTCTATTATGCGTATAACGACGAATCCAAGAACGTAATCTGAAAAAACGCAAATAGTCCGAAATTAAAACCGAGAACCCTAATTCGTTAAGCAAATCAACTCGCGCTAAAAAATCTGAATCAGCATCTTCGTTGCCCGAATAAAGTTCATTCAATGTAATTTCAGCGACTACCAGAATCTTATCAGGCTCAACCCCCTCCTCTTGTGCAAAGTGCTTAACCGCAGACTCTTTCATATCCATGTGAACGTTAGTGGGCGGTTTAAACGAACCTCTAATTACCACCGTATCCTTCTTACGCAACGCAGATGCAGGCACCACAGATTGGCCACTTGGTTCAAACATCACCGCGCGGCAATTCCAGCTATGAATTAAATGCAGATTCATCAAGCGATTTTCAACCATCTCGAAGTCTGGGCCCGAAAAATGAATCAAATCGATTTCGATACGCTTGTCAGCACCCATGCCATCTTGTAAATTATCGACAATTCGTTTCGGGCAGTCGGCGTGATGGTATGCACCATGCACTAAATTGACGCCTAAGACACCGAGAGCCTCGGACTGCTTTCGATTAGTATCATCGAGCATTCTGACGTGCAAAATAATTGAGCTGGGTTCAGCATGCGGTTCAAGTTGGCGCTTTACACCAATCCAACCATGACATTCATTTTTTTGGCTATAACTTCTAGCCGTGACTGTCGCTGCATAGGCAAAAAAGCGCGTTTCATCGCCGCGAGCTTGATTCAAGCGCTGAACCATCAGACCGTATTCGTGGTCCATCATTTGTTCGCATCGCTCGCGGCTTACGTAGCGACCAGCTTTGCCATAAACGTCATCACTAACCTGCATGTCATAGGCCGACATAGTTTTGGCAACCGTGCCTGCCGCAGCACCGGCGTTGAAAAACTGACGCGCCGTTTCTTGGCCAGCACCAATTTCAACGATAGCGCCATAAATGCTGCTATTTAGATTTAGCTGAAGCGCCTTCTCTTGGGCAAGCTTTCGGTTGTTACGATTTTCAAGTTTAGCGTCGGTCATCATCTACAGATAGGATTACAAGTTCGGTTCTAATTCTCGTGCTGTGAGCTCAATAATATCTATATTGAGCGCTGGCAATCTTTATTTGGGATTAGAAGTACCACGGCATGTGCCTCAATACCTTCTTCACGGCCGACAAAACCGAGATTCTCAGTAGTAGTCGCTTTAATATTTACTTGACTCTTCTGGCAGTTAAAATCAGCCGATATATTGGCCTTCATTAACGTTAGGTGAGGTGCTAACTTAGGCTTCTGAGCAGCAACCGTTACATCTAAATTGCCCAAACAGTAATCTCTCTCAGACATTAGACTGACCACATAGCGAAGCAATTTTCGGCTGTCTGCTCCAGCGTAAGCGGCGTCAGTATCAGGGAAGTGCTTACCAATATCACCTAAGCCTAAGGCACCTAATACCGCGTCGCAAACGGCATGCAGTAATACATCAGCATCAGAGTGACCGAGCAAACCCTGGCTGTGTTTAATCTCTACTCCGCCCAGTACTAGTTTGCGACCTTCTACCAATTGGTGGACATCATAGCCGTGGCCGATTCTCATTAATCGTCGTCTCCGCCATTATCGTCGGAATTCTTGTTTTTCTTTTCACCGTCGCCACTAACAATATCGATTACCGCACCACCAACTTTAAATGGTACCTTAGCGACCTCGAGGGCGACATCCACAGTAGTGCCGATAATAGTGCCTAAACAGCCTTGCAACATAAGGCAAAAAACTATGTTGACGGTTAATTTAAGAATTTGTTTTGAATACTGTTTGAGTGGCATAGGCAAAAGGTTTCCCAGTAGGACATGGCTTTTATTGTACTTTGTTTGCGCTTGCGTGTTTAGTCTTAAGCAAAAACTCCGCGATCGCGAAATCTTCAGGATTAGTAATTTTCAAATTTCGCACGTCGCCTTCTATTAATCTTGGTTTGTAGCCGCTATTTTCCAACGAAGAAGCTTCATCCGTAACGGCCACACCCTGCTCAATCGCTGAAGTCAAAGCGGCTTTTAAAACGCCGTAGCGAAACATTTGCGGTGTCTGCGCCTGCCACATATCCACACGATCAACAGTCGAACTTATGGTTTGCGAGGACGTAGATCGCTTAAGTGTATCTTTTACCGGCACCGCGAGTATACCGCCAACCTTATCATCCCTTAGATGATCAATCAGGGTTGCAAGCGACTCTCCGCTAAGACATGGCCGAGCTGCATCGTGAACCAGTACCCAATCGTCATCGACAGCCATTAAGGCGTTTAGCCCGTTCAATACACTTTGTGCTCTCGAGCTACCGCCGGTAGTCGTTGCTATTCGTCGATCATGAACTGTTTTCAGCTGACTGAAACGTTGATCATTGTGCGGTAAAGCAACCATAACGGCTTGGATTTCTTGGTTAGCTAAAAAGATTTTGAGAGTGTGCTCAATAATCGTAAAGCCATTTATCATTAGGTACTGCTTCGGCATGTCTGCCTTCATCCTGCTGCCAGATCCAGCCGCGGGAATCACTACCCAAAACTTCGCATCACTTGAATCAGACATAGAAAAAATCGTCTAAACGTTGGTTTAGCTTGGCCATGCTAAGCGCCGCCATTGGTCGATCATTAGCGATTGTGATATCGGCAACTGACTCATAAAGCCCGACACGATCATGGTACAACCTTGGCAACGGGTGCGACTTCATTTTGGCTAGGCCTCGACTAGCGGCATTATCGACTCGTTGAGTGAGTGTTCGCAAGCTTATCTGCAGGTATACGCGCACGCCGATTGCACCCAAATGCTGCATCGCCTCTGGGCTGTAAATCGCACTGCCACCGGTGGCGATCACATGGTTATCAAGATCTAATTGAGCCAACACTGCCGCTTCGAGAAAACGCAGGTGTTTGACACCCCGGCGATTAACAATATCTTGAATATGCATGTTTTCAACTTGTTCAAGAAGATGGTCGGTATCAACAAAAGACATTCCACGCAATTTAGCCAAGCGTCGCCCGAGCGTGCTTTTACCGCTTCCGGGCATGCCGATTAAGGTGATATTGGGCAAGCTGGCCTCGACGTATCTAGACACTTATTTTAGACGCCTAAAATCTCTGATGGAATGCGTGAATCGGTAACCCAGTCTAGATCCATTTTTTCGCTCTTGTAGGTGTTACCATCTTTATCGACAAAGAAATGACCAAATGCTACCGCGTTTTCGACCACACTGGCAGAGCCTATTCGAGTGTATTCGAAAATAATACTCTTACTAAGCTTGGCGCCGCCACGAATATGACAGCCATGGCCGATCCAAGTTGGGCCAATAATTTTGGCGCCTGCTTCAACGCGGGTTCCACTGCCGATATAAACTGGCCCTTGAATGTCGCATGCATCCCAGTCAACGCTGGTGTTTAGACCAACCCAGACTCCTGGTTTAATCTCGGTGCCCGGTATTGGAATGGTTCGAAGCTGGCCATTCATAATTTTCTGATTAGCTTCCCAGTAGTCGCTGATGCGCCCGATATCGATCCAGTTAAACGGGATATCGATGGATTGAAGTCTCAGTGCTTGTCCGACTATTTTTGGGAATAAGTCTGCACCGATATCGTAGGCCTCATCCTTAGGAATTAGATCTATCACCGCGGGTTCAAAAAAGTAAATCCCAGTATTAACTCTATTAGACAATGCTTGATCAGCCGATGGCTTTTCTTGAAACGAGGTTATCTGGCCACGTTCGTCACTAACTACAACGCCATAGTCACTAACTTCTTCTGGCTTGACCTCCAAAGTGCAAATACTCGCCATAGCGCCACTTTTCCAGTGCTGTCTGACCGCCTTAGTAAGGTCTAAATCAATTAGCGCGTCGCCACATACGACTAAGAATGTGTCATCGAAAAAACCACCAAATTCTTGAATGCGCTTTATGCCACCTGCCGAACCTAGGGCTTCTGACTGAATTTTACCATCTTCGATATAGCCCTCAAACGAGTACCCTATTTGCACTCCTAAACGCTCACCGTTACCAAAATAGTTCTCAATTTTTTCAGGCAAATGACTGACATTAATCATGATTTCGTTAAAGCCATGGCGAGCTAACTCCTCGATCAGGTACTCAAGAACTGGCTTACCAATGATCGGGATCATCGGCTTTGGCATTTCATTGGTTAACGGCCTTACGCGAGTACCTTTACCCGCGGCAAGTATCATTGCTTTCATTTAGCTTACTCTCCATAATTACAATGGCAATATTCTAACGCCTTTCAATGATAATTTCAGTGGGCAAAAAGCTTGCGACGTTAGTTTTCTGGAATATTTCCATTGTTTTTCACCATTCGCTTAATCAGCTCATCGTCAAACCCCGCTTCGAGTGCCGCAACCTCGATCGCCGCAGCCTCTTGTAATGATAGATCGGTTGCATAGTCGCTGGTGTCGCTTCGCCATTCTTCTATATACAGGTCGCTACCGCCTTTGCCAGCGCGCATAGCGGCGCGATCAATTGCTTCTTGAAAACGTGCAGCTAACATCATTTTACCTTTGTCACGCCCTCGTTTGATGGTTACCATCGATGGTATATCTCGCCAGTACATCACAATTTTTCTCATACTGTTCTTTCTTCTTGAGCTATTTTCTCTGGAGCTATTTTCTTCTGAACTATCTTCTCTTGAACTATCCGACATTATTAAAAAACCTATTCTTAAAAATTAATCTTAGCCATCTATTCGAATGCTTGCATTCTTAGGATCGTAAGGGCTGTCTTCAACCACCTCTACATCCCATAGTTGTCCCATTATTTTAACCTTCAATCGTTGCCCGACGACAGCAAGGGCTGGTGGTAAATAGCCCATCCCAATACTTTTTTCAAAAGCGACAGAATAGCCGCCAGAGGTTAAACGACCAACCTTGGTTTTACCATCATACAGAGCTTCTCGTCCCCATGGATCGGCATCTTCAGGGCCGTCGATCAACACCGTCACACATTTCCAGCGAATGCCTGTTGCTTCCATTTCGGCCTTACCATGAAACTCTTTAGATAGGTCGATAAACCTTGGTAGATCGGCTTCCGCCGGCGTCGCGTCACGACCCAGTTCGGTACCGAATGCTCGATATGATTTTTCTTGCCGCAGCCAGTTTTGTGCCCGTGCACCAACTAGTTTCATATTAAATTCAGCACCAGCGGCAATAAGTTGATCCCATAAATAGTTCTGCATTTCAATTGGGTGATGCAATTCCCAGCCGAGTTCTCCGGTGTAAGCCACACGTATGGCGTTAACCGGACACATACCTAGCTCAATCTTCTTAGCGGATAGCCAAGGAAAGCATTTATTTGACAAGGCGGTTTCTGGCTCGGCATCTTTAATTAACTTATTTAAGACTTTTCTAGAGTTTGGCCCAGCAATCGCGAAAACACCCCATTGGGTTGTCACATCGTGGATCTCAACATAACCAAACTCGGACATCTTATCTTCAGCTGCTTTACGTAAATAGTCAGCATCGTAGGCCGTCCATGCACCCGCCGACACCAGGTAGTAATCATTTTCACCATTTCTAACGATGGTGTATTCGGTACGCGTTGTACCCGCTCCAGTTAGTGCGTAAGTAAGGTTAATACGGCCAATTTTAGGTAGCTTATTACAGGTAAACCAGTCCAGAAATTGAGTGGCGCCTGGGCCCTTAACAACATGCTTAGTAAAGGCAGTTGCGTCAACTAAGCCAACATTTTCACGAATCGCTTTGGCTTCGTCGACCGCATATTGCCACCAACCGCCGCGACGAAACGAGCGCGAGTCTTTATCGTTGAAACCCATCGGCGCGTAATAGTTAGGCCGCTCCCAACCGTTGACGTGTCCAAACTGTGCACCCGCGGCCTTTTGCCGATCATAAGCGGGAGAAGTTCTGAGTGGTCGACACGCTTCTCGCTCTTCATCAGGGTAATGTAAAACATAAACATGGTCGTAACACTCTTCGTTTTTACGCGCGCCATACTCTGTTGTAACCCAATCACCGTAGCGTTTAGGGTCCAATGAGGCCATGTCAATCTCAGCTTCGCCGCCGACCATCATCTGTGCTAAGTAGTTGCCTACTCCGCCTGCCGCAGTGATACCAAAGCTAAAACCTTCGGCTAACCACATATTACGCAAACCTGGAGCTGGGCCAACTAGTGGGTTGCCGTCAGGCGTGTAGCAAATAGGGCCATTGTAATCATCCTTTAAGCCACTGTTTTCGCAGCTAGGCATTCGGTGAATCATTGCCATGTATTGATCTTCAATACGATCAAGATCTAACGGGAACAAGTCGGCACGAAACGTATCAGGCACGCCATATTCGAATCTCGACGGAGCATTCTTCTCGTAGACCCCTAGAATCCAACCGCCACGTTCTTCACGCATGTACGATTGCGCATCAGCATCGCGAATTACAGGGTGCTCAAGGTTACCCGCGGCGCGCCATTTAACTAACGCCGCGTCAGGCTCAGTCACAATAAACTGGTGTTCGACAACGATTGCTGGGATTTTAATGCCCAATAAATTGGCGGTTCTTTGTGCGTGGTTACCGGTAGCGGTTACCACGTGCTCGGCATAGACAATCGCTTGCTCTTCAGAGGGCACTAGATTGCCGCCTCGATCAACCATTTTAGTTAAAGTGACTTTCCATTCAGAACCGGTCCACTGGTAAGCATCGACTTGCCATTTACGCTCAATCGTTACGCCACGCTGACGTGCGCCCTTGGCCATTGCCATGGTTACATCGGCTGGATTAATATAGCCGTCGTCAGGATGGTATATCGCTCCTTCTAAACCACTGGTATTAATTAACGGCCAGCGTTGCTTAATTTCTGCGGGAGTTAAATGGTGATACTCAATGCCGACCGTCTCGGCTGTGGAGCCATAGAGCATGAACTCGTCCATTCTCGCTTTGGTCTGCGCCATACGAAGATTGCCTACCACCGAAAAACCAGCATTCAAACCGGTCTCTTGCTCCAATGTTTTGTAAAAATTGACAGAGTAATCGTGTAGGTGAGTTGTTGCATAGCCCATGTTAAATAGTGGCAACAACCCCGCAGCATGCCAAGTAGAACCAGACGTAAGCTCGTCTCGTTCAACCAGCATTACGTCTTCCCAACCATACTTGGCCAGATGATAAGCTATCCCCGCACCGACTGCACCGCCGCCAACAACCAGCGCTTTTACATGAGTTTTCATTATTTTTTACTCCACCTATTTTATAGCAAGGATCGTATCAACCCATCGATTTTGACTCAAATCTCAATCTGATCAAGAAGGGCAATACTTAGATACTTAATTTGACGGCTTAAATCTACGCCAAAATGTGGGCTGTAATTTGCCTGAAAACGACGTCCACAATCTTGACCCATTTGACAGGCCACTCGCCTGACTAGGATATTCTCAAAAAGCCATTCATCAGAGCCCAAGCGAGTCGCGTTTAGATAAGTCTGACTCGGCTTCGGGGAAATACAATGGTCTGATTATAAGAATAATTAAACAAATTTTTGCCTAACTAATTATTTAGGCAATAGTCAAAAAACATATCATCAGAGGATCTAAACAATGGCCTATAAAACCGATATCGAAATCGCACGCGAAGCGAATAAGAAACCTATTCAGGAAATTGGTGCCGCGCTAGGCATTCCTAGCGAACACTTACTCCCTTTTGGTCATGACAAAGCTAAAGTGACCGCGGAGTTTATTAAACAGCAGCAGAGTAAGACGGACGGTAAGTTAATTTTAGTAACGGCCATTAACCCAACTCCAGCAGGTGAAGGTAAAACCACCACTACTGTTGGTTTGGGCGATGGATTAAATGCAATCGGCAAAAAAGCCGCTATTTGCATTCGTGAGGCATCTCTAGGCCCTTGTTTCGGTATGAAAGGTGGCGCTGCTGGCGGAGGCCAAGCGCAAGTGATACCGATGGAGGATATGAACCTACATTTTACCGGCGATTTTCACGCTATCACTTCAGCGCATAACTTGCTGTCAGCCATGATTGATAACCATATCTACTGGGGCAATAAACTTGACATTGACCAACGCCGCGTAACTTGGCGCAGAGTAATGGACATGAACGACCGCGCTTTGCGTGACGTAGTCACCAGTTTAGGTGGCGTTACCAACGGCGCACCTCGGCAGACTGGCTTTGACATTACCGTTGCCTCAGAAGTAATGGCGATTCTATGTTTGTCTAAAGACCTTGCCGATCTAGAAAAACGATTAGGCGATATTATTGTGGCGTATCGCCGTGATAAGAGCCCAATCTATGCGCGAGATATAAAGGCCGACGGCGCAATGACAGTGTTGCTGCAGCAAGCAATGCAACCAAACTTAGTGCAAACGCTGGAAAATAACCCTGCCTTTGTTCATGGTGGCCCCTTCGCCAATATTGCCCACGGCTGTAACTCAGTAGTTGCTACGACCACCGCGTTAAAGCTCGCTGACTATGTCGTCACTGAGGCTGGTTTTGGTGCTGACTTAGGCGCCGAAAAATTCTTAAATATTAAATGTCGCAAGGCCGGCCTAGCGCCAAGTGCAGTGGTGTTAGTCGCGACTGTCCGCGCAATGAAAATGAACGGCGGTATTACCAAAGCTGAGCTAGGTTCAGAAAATGTCAAGGCCGTGCAAAATGGCTGCCCCAACCTAGGACGGCATATCGAGAACTTAAAGTTATTTGGAGTACCAGTAGTCGTTGCGATTAATCACTTCGTAACCGACACAGATGCCGAAGTAAACGCTATTAAAGAATTTGTCGCCGCTCAAGGCTCCGAGGCGATTCTATCTAAGCATTGGGAGTTCGGCTCTACAGGCTCGAAGGAATTAGCGACTCGTATAGCTGAGATAGCCGACGCGGATATAGCTAACTTCGCGCCAATCTACCCTGACGACATGCCATTGTTTGAAAAAATCGAAACCATTGCTAAACGTATATACCGGGCCGACGAAGTGCTGGCCGATAAAAAAATTAGAGACCAACTAAAACAATGGGAACAACAGGGTTATGGTCATTTACCAATTTGTATGGCAAAAACTCAATACAGCTTCACTACCGACCCAAGCCGTCGTGGCGCTCCAGACAATCATTCATTACCGGTGCGTGAAGTTCGCTTAGCCGCGGGTGCCGGGTTTGTGATTGCCATCTGTGGTGAAATTATGACTATGCCCGGCTTACCTAGCGTGCCATCGGCCGAAGCGATTCATATTAATCAAGCAGGTCAAATTGACGGCCTATTCTAAGGTTAAACTGGCTGGGTAACATCACCCTAGCGGCTGACGCGAGCCTGAGTTGCTTCAACTATGATCATGTAAACAGTATGATCATGTAAACAGTATGATCATGTAAACAGCGCGGAATTATTAGGAAGACGTTTTCAGCAAGGATGCTGGGCGCTGTTAGCTAGCCGGCTTAAAAAGTACTCTGGGCCGACTTTTTTCTTAAGGATATAGATATGAATAAACACGGATACGTTTACATTGTCGGAGATAACGTTAGGGGACCGCTGCACATCGGTATCACTCGAGGTTTAGTCAGACAGCATAAAGATGGCAGAGTATTAGGCTTAAGCAAAATGTATCGTTTAACGCGCTGACTAATATTCGCTTTATGATCCAAGATGATGCAGTCAATGCCGAGAAGATGCTGATGTCTCTCACTGTAGTATTAAGGTATTCGCTTGAGAGATCAAAAAACGAAAAGTTATCTCTGAAAGAAAAGTTGGTGGTTAATCGTTTTTACATAGACTTGATTAAAATACAATTTGAAGAAAGACTAAAATTTTTACTCGATATTCCCGAGCCGCTACTCGATTGCTATTTACCGCAATGGTTCTTTAAATGATACTTGAAAACGCGGTTAAGCATGGCATCGAAAATATTCGAGAAGGCAGCAAAATAGAATAGATGCCGAATTACAGAAGCACACAATTAGCCTACACAGTAGCAATGATTTGCCAAACAATTATACTGAAAAACACAGTCAGCTAGGCACCGGTTTATTTAACATCGATCAAAGTTTAGATTTACTATCCGCTGGCAGAGGGGCGATCGATACTAGTACAATCGATTTTGCGTTACCGTTGCCATTACTCCGGACCGAAAGAGTCAATAATTACAATGAAAGCAATCGTCGTTCAAAACTCGCGGCTAAAAAGAGAAGACCTATTGCGCATGCTAAGCGAATTTAAAGATTTATAGCTAGTTGGTGCCACCGATCACCCGGACTCAGCAATAGAGCTGATTGAGGAAAAACATCCCGATGTGCTATTTCTAGAGATTCAGATGCCAGGACAAAGTGTTTTCGATTCGCTCGACCATCTCGACTATATACCACAGGTTATTTTTACTAAAGCCGATTCAGAATACGCCCATCGTGCGTTTGACTACAATCCAGTAGACTATCTACTAAAACCAATTAGTCTCGAGAGGCCTACGTCCGCTATCAACAAGCTCAGCGTTAAACAAGACCTTGTTATTCAAGAACCCTTTGATATGAGCAGTAAGATATTTATAAAAAATGGTGACGATTGCCACCTCGTCTCGTTGCGTGATATGCACTACCTCGAAAGCAGTAAGAACCTTCAATCGTATTTTTTGATGGCCATAAACCATTTATATAAAAGGGTCTAAGAAGCATCGATGGGCGTCTACCAGAGTCACATTTCTTTCGCGAAAATTGCCAGTACGTTGTTAACCTGAATGAAATTCGCGCTATCAATGAAAGCATTAGCGATGGTTATGATTTAACTATGAATGACGGACAGATCATTGAGGTTAGCCGACGGAATGCAGTGGAGCTTAAGAGTTTATTGAGTTTTTGATATTTAAATTTCACTCTAACGGTTATACCCCAAGGGCAAGCTGCGCGCTTTTGATCGGTACAGTTGAGCCTTAGTTAGAGCAACGCAGGAGCAGTTGCTGAGAGCCGCCGCAAGATCTTATATTACGGCCCAGCCCAGCTTTGCCAATATATAACCACTGCCAATCCTATAAAAACTCTAAAACGGCCTGCCACCACCACCACCCATTCCGGGCATGCCACCCATGCCACGCATCATCTGCGCCATTTTTCCTTTACTACCCATCTTCTTCATCATTTTTTGCATTTGCATGAACTGCTTGAGGGTTTTATTAACGTCTTGAATTTCAGTGCCTGAGCCAGTGGCGATACGCTTTTTGCGGCTGCCTTTAATCAGCGCGGGGAACTGTCGTTCTTTGGCTGTCATCGAGTTGATGATTGCGACGCTTTTATTCATGTCGCCCATCATGCCGCCCATTGCGCCAGAGGGTAGTTTTAAGTTGCCCATGCCTGGCAGCTTATCCATCATACTTTCGATACCACCCATGTCGTTCATCTGCGCGACTTGGTCGCGATAATCTTCTAGATCAAAACCTTTTCCTTTTTGTAGTTTTTTAACCAGTTTCTCGGCTTTGGCTTTGTCGACCTTTTGCTCTGCATCTTCAATCAGCGTCATTACATCACCCATACCTAAGATGCGTGATGCAACACGGTCAGGGTGAAAGGCTTCGATGCCGTCGATTTTTTCGCCGATGCCTAAGAACTTAATAGGCTTGCCAGTCACTTCTCGAATTGACAGGGCTGCACCGCCGCGTGCATCTCCGTCAGTTTTGGTAAGGATCACACCGGTCAGGGGCAATGCCTCATCAAACGCTTTGGCGCTCACTACCGCATCTTGGCCGGTCATGCTGTCTACCACGAATAGCGTTTCAATTGGGTTGGCCGCAGCGTGTACAGCTTTGATCTCTTGCATCAGCTCGCCGTCCACGTGTAGGCGACCGGCGGTATCAATGATGAGTACGTCCATCACCGCATTTTTCGCCGCTAGTTTAGCGTTGGCGACAATATCAACTGCTTTTTGATCTGGCGAGCTAGGACAGAACGCCACATCAATCGACTCAGCTAAGGTTTTTAATTGCTCAATGGCCGCTGGCCGATAGATGTCAGCACTGACCACCATAACGCGCTTGCCTTCGCGCTTCTTTAGCAGATTAGCTAGTTTACCAACAGTCGTTGTTTTACCTGCGCCTTGTAGACCAGCGACTAATATAACCGCTGGCGGTGATTGAGATAAGTTTAAGGCGTCGTTGGCAGCGCCCATTAACTCGACTAATTCGTCTTGAACGATCTTGACGACCATTTGCCCAGGATTTAGGCTTTTCGAAACGTCGACGCCAACGGCTTTGTCTTTAACCTTAGCGATAAATGACTTCACCACAGGCAACGAAACATCGGCCTCTAATAAAGCAATACGTACTTCACGCATCGCATCAGAGATGTTTTCATCACTGAGTCTCGCTTGGCCACGAATTTTTTTGAGGGTACCTTGAAGGCGATCGCCGAGTTGTTCAAACATATCTGTTAACTTTAGTCATTGGCTGCAATTTAAGGTGTGATATTCTACCCTCACTAACAATAAATCTCACCTTTTGTGTAGCTAAAAGTGTCGCCAAAATTACCTCAATCCAATGCCTAACTCACTATTCGCCATCTTTGCCATTTTTTTGTATGGCCTTGCAACCGTTTTGGTTGCCCTTTTCCTGCGCTCACTAAAGGATTCCAATACTGATTTGGACGGTGGTAAAGTAACAGCGTCGTTCGTTGTTGGGATAATTGGTGCCGCTTGTCATATTACCTATGCGCTGGAAAAAAGTTTTATAGGCGAGTCATTAAACGCAAGCTTGAGCTCAATGACGGTGTTGATGAGTTGTCTGTTGGTGGTGCTGTTCCTACTGGGCGGCGTAGTTATGCCGATTAGACGTTTGGGTATTTTGGTATTCCCATTAACCATGGCAAGTATCATATTTACTTTTTTATGGGACAATAAGGTTACCCTTCTCGATAACCACAGCCTAACTTTTAACGCTCATCTTGTTTTCTCGCTCTTAGCTTATTGCCTGCTTGCGATCGCCTCGATTCAAGCATTGCTCTACAGTTATCAAGAGCGGCAAATCAAGAATCGTACTAATCCGGCTATGTTGATGGCATTGCCGCCGCTACAGACAATGGAGTTACTTTTATTCCGCTTGGTAGGGTTTGGCTTTGTGGTTCTCAGCTTAACCGTAGTATCCGGAGCGATCTTTAGCCAAGAGCTTTTCGGCTATGCTTTCGTATTTAAACACCACACCATACTGGCACTATTGGGCTGGTTGGTTTTCGCCATTTTGTTGTTCAAGCGCGTCAAACACGGTTTACGCGGTTCTCGGGCAGTAATCTGGACCATTAGTGGCTTTTTACTGATTCAACTTGGGTATTTCGGTACCAAAATTGTGTCAGAAAGCCTAAGCCTGCAGTAAAATACTACTGTGCAAAACAACTCATATGACTCTGCTGTGAATATCACTCGAAATCCTACTCGCGAGGTTGCCATAGGCAGCATCAAAATCGGCAATAGCCATCCTATTGCAGTACAAAGCATGTGTGCGACTCGCACACAAGATATCGACGCGACTATTGCGCAAACCAACGCATTGCATCAACGCAATGCTGGAGTGGTTCGCATCGCCGTAGACAATAAGCTTGATGCCGCCGCGCTAATCGAAATACGCAAAGCAACCGACGCTGTGTTGTCGGTTGATTTACAAGAAAATTATCGTATGGCAGCACTAGTAGCACCTTATGTCGATAAAATTCGCTACAATCCAGGCCACTTATTTCATCATGAAAAGAAAAAGACCTGGCAGGAAAAAGTGAGCTACTTAGCTAACATTGCCGGCGAGCATGATTGCGCTATGCGCGTCGGAGTTAATGCGGGTTCAGTTGACCCTGCCAAGCTTGATCAATACGACTCTCGTGACTCGGTCTCGCCGATGCTCGACAGCGCTCTTGAACACTCAGAATACTTGGATTCAATCGGTTTCACGCGTTACTGCGTGTCACTTAAAGACTCAGACCCACAAAAAGTGATAACCGCCAATATTCGCTTCGCCGAGAAACGCCCGGATGTACCTTTACACCTAGGCGTTACTGAAGCTGGTTTGCCACCAATGGGGGTTATTAAAACTCGCATCGCGTTCGAACAGTTAATCAGTCGCGGCATTGGCGATACTGTGCGCGTATCACTCACTTTACCCAACAACATCAAAGGTGATGAGGTCGATGCCGGGCATGAAATTATTAATGACATTCATGCAGGACGCGTTCGCAGTGTGGTCGCGTTCGATCCAAACAAGCTAAATATTATTAGCTGTCCGAGCTGTTCACGGGTTGAAAACGAAGCTTTTATTGAGTTGGCGCAAGACGTAAAAGAAATGACCGCCTACGCTGAGGACCATAACATCACGATTGCAGTGATGGGTTGTCGAGTTAATGGCCCGGGCGAAACCGACGATGCCGACTTAGGTTTATGGTGCGGTCCCACACAAGTGAACCTTAAACGCCAAGGCGAGAAGCTTGGCGCGTTCGACTATGACACTATTCTACCGAAACTGAAAGTTGAGCTAGACGCCCTGATCGACGCCAAGGCTGAAGCTTAAAACTCTAATAGACAGGCAATAGTTTTTTAATTAAAAAAGGGTCTAATTTGGTATCAACCAAATTGGCCTTTTTTAGATGTATAGAGTTTTGCCGAGTAAACTAACGACTCGCGCTGAAATCACCATCTAAACTAACATCAACTTCCAAACCACTAACACTACAGCGGCCACTGCCAGAAAGGCTACCCGACACGGTAGTACCATCGACGACTCCTGTTACACCAACCGAGCCGCTACAAGGGTCTTCATTAATAGGCAGGTTACCCGAAAACGAACCATCATTTCTAAGCCCTACAGTAAACGTCTCCTCAGGATCATCACCGTCAAAGCGAATCATGCCATCGTTGGTAACCGTGACCGTAACCGGGAAGCTATCGGTTTCAGTAACGCCTAATGCCGACGCGGTTACCGTTAAAATACCTCTATACGTTCCGGCGAAGCTTGCTGGGATATCAGTACCTGGTAGGGTTGGTTCAACCATCCCGCCAGAGTCACTGCTGCCGCTACTGCAGGCAATGAGAAATAAACTGAGGACAACTAATAATAAATTTTTCATCGGATAAGCATAATTATTTGAGTAATGCAAAGGGTAACAAAACAGTGACCGCGCTAGATAGATCGGTTAACACTTCTTACCACAATCTTACGCAGAGTTAACGACCGGAAGCGCTGATGCTTAAAAATTTATTCCTAGGCGAAAAAATCTTTATAGTATTTTAGTCGAACTAATAAAACACGTTCAACATCAATAACATCACCACTAGGAATAATATCGTCATGCCGGCACCGGCTTTCATAAAGTCTTTAACCTTATAGCCGGCAGGCCCCATAATAAGCGCGTTAACCTGATGGGTTGGAATCAGAAAGGAATTCGATGTCGCTATGGCAACCGTCAACGCAAATATCGCAGGGTCAGCGCCAACGCCAAGTGCCATCTGAATCGCCAAGGGCACTAGCAAAACCGTCGCTCCCACGTTAGACATAACCAAGGTGAAAATGGTGGCAATAATAGCCAGAAATAACTGAATACCCCAAACTGGAAAGCCATCCATGAAACTCAATGCTAAGGCCGCCAAATACGCAGCGGCGCCAGACTGTTGCATCGCCATACCCAACGGGATTAGGCAGGCTAACAAGAACACGGTCTGCCATGAGACAGCCGTGTAAGCTTCTTCCATATCGAGAACGCGACCCAATACCATGCCCACCGCACCGACCATCAGCGATAAGGCTAGCGGCAAATCGCTGAAGAGCACTAAACCAATAGCGACCACAAACGCTACTGAAGCGTTGCGTAGTTTGTGAGTTCTAAATTCTTCTTTGGGAAAGTCGGTCACCACAGCGAAACGCTTGTCTTTAGAGACCTTGATCATATCTTGCCAGCGACTGTGTACCACTAAAGTGTCGCCAGCTTGTAAGCTAAGGCTAGACAGTTCATCATCGATAACCGTATCAATTCGATAAACCGCTAGTACTCGCATACCGTAACGTTTACGAATGTCAGACTCTGAAATAGTTCGGCTAATTAAGTCAGAGTCGGGCGGGATTACAATTTCAGCAATGCCTGCCGTGGTCGGATTCAAAGCATCGGCGAATTCGTTAAGAAATGGGCTAATAGTAAGATAATGCTCTTCAGCGTAGCTACTAATTTCCTGTCGCGAGCCCATAATGGCGAGTACTGAGCCCGCTCTAATAGCGGTGTTTTGCTCAGGAATAATACGTACATTATTATCTGACTTAATACCTAGAATCCAGCCAGAACGGCCGCGAGCTTGTACCTCTCCGAGAGCCATACCGGCAAGGTCGCTATCGTCACCAACCGTAACCTCAAAAATTCGCCCGTCGATACCGTAGACATCGCGATAGTGTTGTAAGTTTTCGGTCGTCAGACTTTGTTTTTCAGCGGTCGGCAGAATGCTTTTACCAAACAACAAAAAGTAAGCGATGCCAGTTGCAACTAGGGCTAGACCCACCGGCGTTACCGCGAACAAGCCAAACGTTTCCATTGGAATGGCATTGTCGGGAAAATGCAGGTTAGCACTCTCAATCAGATCGTTCAGCAAAATCAATGGCGACGAGCCTACCATGGTCATAGTGCCGCCGAGAATGGCACAAAAACCCATTGGCATTAATAGGCGTGAAAGCGGAATAGCTGTACGCCTAGATATGCGGCTGACCACCGGTAAAAATAACGCCGCCGCTCCAATGTTTTGCATGAAACTTGAGATCCAAGCCACACAGGCAGAAAGTACGAAAGTGATCTTTCCTTCAGTTTTACCGGCGCGCTTGAGTATCTGTGCCGCCATCACACCCATTACGCCAGTTTTGTCCAAGCCCGCGCCGATGATCATCACAGCAATAATCGACATTACCGCGTTACTTGAGAAACCATTAAATAGCTGGTGAGTGGGAACTAAGCCACCGTTAAAGGCTTCAATCTGAGAAGACAAGCCAAGCAATACTAAAACAAGAAGAGCGACAACATCGACTCTTACTACCTCAAACATGAACATGCCAACCGCAAACAAAAGAATACCCAATACGGCAAGAATTTCGTTAGTAAGGGCGACGTCTAGCATGCTTTTCTCGGCTTGTAGGAAATAGTAATATAATAGTGAATGATAGTAACATAGGCTGTTGTAGCTGCAATGACGCCACCCGATAAAAAGGCAGCCGCATGTTGAATTCTATCAAAGTGCTAACAACCGAAAGCTAAATAGTTGAATATTGCAAGCTCAGATATAAAATATACCGCTTGAAGTCCCCCGCACTATTGCATTTATAATAACGGTTCTGAAATAACAGTAAGATTCTTATGCATCTGGACCCCCATGCAATCTGGGCACTCGGCTTAACCGTAGTCGCTTTGATTCTATTTACTCGCGAGCGTATCCCTTTAGAGACATCTAGTCTTACGGTTATCGTTTTGCTTGCCGTTAGCTTTCAACTTTACCCATACCAAAATTCGGCTGGGCAAACGTTAAGCCCGGTAATATTTTTTGCCGGTTTCGCGCATGAAGCATTAATAGCCGTATGCGGATTAATGATTGCGGGTTATGGCATTGTCCGAACCGGTGCACTTGATCCGGTTGGCCGAGGCTTAGCTAAATTGTGGGGGATCAGCCCGACCCTATCGGTACTCATAACATTGGTTGTTTCAGCGCTATTGAGTGCAGTAGTCAACAACACGCCAATCGTCGTACTGTTGTTGCCAATCATGCTCAATGTAGCTATTCGAACTAAGAGCAACCCATCGGGCATCTTAATGCCCATGGGTTTAGCAACGCTACTTGGCGGCATGACCACCACCATCGGCACTTCAACCAATTTATTGGTAGTCAGCGTCGCCAGAGATATGGGCCTTGAGACAATCGGTATGTTCGATTTCTTCTTACCAGCAGCAATCGCTGGCTCAATCGGCATTGTATACCTTTGGCTAATTGCCCCTCGCATATTGCCAGAACGTACACCAAACTTAGAAGACAGTGGCCCGCGTATCTTTACCGCTCACTTGCATGTCAACGAGGACAGTTATGCAGCGGGCAAAACACTAACCGAAATTATCGAGAAGACTGAGGGCGCTATTCGTGTATCAGGAATTAGACGCAGCGAAAATACATTCACGGTACCACTACCGGATGCCAAAGTACGTGTCGGTGACCGACTATTAGTGAGAGATACACCAAGCGCTTTAAAAGAGTTCGAACGCACGCTTGGTGCAACCTTGTATTCAAAAGGGCATGAAGTCAACGACGACAATCCGCTATCAGAAGACCAACAACATCTAGCCGAGTTGGTAATCGACCGCGGCTCACCAATGATACACCGCACCTTAAATGAAGCCCACTTTTCGGACGTCTATCAATTAGTAACATTGGCGATACACCGCAAGGGTAAAGTGCTCGAGAACATGCCACAGGGCATTGCAAAAACTCCCTTGAGGCTTGGTGATGTTTTACTGGTGCAAGGCTCAAGCGAAAACATAGAACAAGTGAAGCGTCGAGGTCATTTTTTGGTACTGGATGCGACCACTGAACTGCCGTCGACCAAGTACGCACCACGCGCCATTATCATTATGGCATTGACCATTATGGCCGCGGGTCTGGGCATTGTGCCGATCGCTATCAGTGCCGTCGCGGGCGCGCTAGCGATGGTACTAACCCGCTGTTTAAAGTGGCAAGACATTCAGCGAGCATTAAGTGCACAAGTAATATTAATTGTAGTCGCTAGCTTGGCTCTCGGTACCGCCCTAACTCAAACTGGGGCAACCATGTACGTCGCCTACCAATTTGTGGAAGTAACCTCTGGCATGCCGGACAGAGTAATCTTCTCACTGTTGATGCTATTAATGGCGGTGCTTACTAATATTGTTTCGAACAATGCCGCGGCTGTTATCGGCACGCCCATTGCCATTAGTATTGCCACCCAGCTTGGCCTTCCGCCTGAAGCATTTGTGCTTGCCGTATTATTTGGCGCCAACATGAGCTATGCCACACCAATGGCCTATCAGACAAATCTATTAGTTATGAATGCAGGCGGCTACACGTTTATGGACTTTGTCAAAGTCGGGGTACCGCTAACGATCATAATATGGCTAAGCTTTAGCTTTATAGTGCCGATCATGTATGGGTTTTAGCTAGTAATTGCTAAACCAATATCGACCTCTCACCAAGACTATAGACGGTTAGAAGTAAGCATCATCGACCCCCAGAGTGACAGACGCACGCAAAAAAGCATGCGCCCTTAACTAAAGACGAAAGCACTATGCCAAGTAAAAATTCAACACCTTCGGCTAAACAAGTGGACAAGGCCGGTGCTGGCCGGCCATTAATAAAAAATCTACATCTCATTGCGTCTGCGGCCCAAGGACGTCAAGGTGTTCACCAATTAAAAAGCCCCACAACTTTCATTGTGAGGCTCTTCTAACCTTATGAAGCTTTCCTAAAACACTAAACCATTGCTTATAGAGCTTCTACCAATTCAGGAACCGCTTCAAACAAATCAGCCACTAAGCCGTAATCTGCCACCTGAAAAATCGGAGCTTCTTCGTCTTTGTTTATCGCAACAATTACTTTTGAGTCTTTCATGCCGGCCAAATGTTGGATCGCACCGGAAATACCAACCGCAATATACAAATCTGGCGCAACAACTTTACCGGTTTGTCCAACTTGGTAATCATTTGGCACATAACCAGCATCAACCGCCGCACGAGATGCGCCAACAGCCGCGCCTAATTTGTCAGCCAAGCTTTCAATAATCTTGAAATTCTCTGCACTACCAACACCACGGCCACCGGACACAACGATATCAGCAGCACCTAGATCAGGTCGTTCAGAAACAGTCAATTCACGGCCAACGACTGATGTAGTACCGTCTGCTGCAGCACCCTCAATCGAAACAACCTCAGCACTACCGCTCATTTCAGCCGCATCAAAACCAGTGGAACGAACCGTCAAGACTTTTATCTCGTCAGCGCTTTGAACCGTGGCGATAGCATTACCGGCATAGATCGGGCGCTTAAAAGTGTCGGCAGAATCAACCGCCATAATGTCGGAAATTTGCGAGGAGTCGATCAAAGCCGCAACCCGTGGAAGCATGTCTTTGCCCGAGGTTGTCGAACCCGCCATGATGTGAGAGTAATCACTGGCCAGGCTAACAACAAGATTCGCTACTTCAATAGCGATGCCGTCTTTGTATTGATCCGCATCGGCATGAAGTACTTTGGTAACTCCCGCGATTTGAGCCGCTTGCGCTGCTACGGAGCTGGAACCGCTGCCGGCAACCAAAACATGTACGTCGCCGCCAACCTGAGTTGCCGCTGTTACTGTATTTAAAGTCGAAGCGTTGAGCTCCGCATTGTCGTGATATGCAATTACTAATGTAGTCATGATTCTATTCACCCACTAAATTACTTTGGCTTCGTTTTTGAGTTTGTCGACCAATTCGGCGACAGACCCAACCATAACACCAGCTGAACGTGATTCAGGCGGGCTAACGTTGATGATCGTTTGACGTTTCGACGCGTCAACACCGGTGTCAGCAAGAGCGATCACGTCGAGTGGCTTCTTCTTGGCTTTCATGATGTTTGGCAGCGTTGGGTAGCGTGGCTCATTCAAACGCAAGTCAGTTGTTACAACCGCAGGCATTGGAATCGAAACCGTTTCTAAACCACCGTCAATTTCGCGAGTCACTTTAGCGTTGTCACCGTCGATGACAACCTCTGAAGCGAACGCCGCTTGTGACCAACCTAAAAGCGCAGACAACATTTGTCCGGTCTGGTTATTATCACCGTCGATCGATTGCTTACCGGTAATTACTAAACCAGCGCCTTCCTTCTCAACAACGTGCTTCAAAATCTTAGCAATCACCAGTGGTTCAACGTCGTTGGCTGCATCAATACGAATAGCACGGTCAGCACCCATCGCCAGACCAGAACGCATCACAGTCTCGATATCAGATGATCCGACGCTAACCAAAATCACTTCGGTAGCAGTCCCTGCTTCTTTAAGGCGAATCGCTTCTTCCAAAGCAATTTCACAAAATGGATTCAAACTCATTTTTACGTTATCGGTGTCAACACCTGAGCCGTCGCTCTTAACGCGAATGCTTACATAAGCATCGATAACGCGTTTAACCGGAACTAGAACTTTCATTACCTACTCCAAAAACCGTTAAATTCAAAAAAGCGTGTCGCTTCTTCCTCACTTTATTACAGTCAGGCCGCTGATTGATCACGAACAGCCCAAATTCATTAATGTTGTGCGAGCTTGTAACTCTTATCACAACAAGTGAAGATCAGTTTAGGTTAAAAAAAGCTCAACTTCAATGAATGTCGACATTCTTTCGGATTATTAAGCCAATTCAGATGATAAATACGATCTAAACGCTTAAATGTTGACATTTTACTAAAAAAACTCTATTTTTCCTGTATGAGTGACTTTTCCACCCTTTCACGTGTTACGAATACCAGCAGCACTCTTAGTACGGAGTTGACTATGACCCTGCGCGACGCCATTATCACTGGTGAAATTGCCCAAGGCACTAAGCTAAGTGAAACTAAAATGGCCAAAGAGCTTGATGTCAGTCGCGGCCCATTACGCGAAGCCATACGTCGCCTAGAGGGCATGAATTTAATCATGTACATTCCGCAACAAGGCGCTCGCGTAGTAACCTTGAGCCGCGAGTTGATCTTGCAACTCTATGACACCAGAGAAGCATTAGAGAGCAAGGCTGTGGCATTGGCTGCAGTCAAAATGACGTCTCAAGAAATTGACGAATTACACCGTGAAATAGACGCGCAAAGCAAACAAATGCGTGAAAACTCAGGCGCATTCGTACCCGCCGAAAGCGACTATCGTTTTCACGAAATGGTAATTCGAGGCAGTAAGAATAAAGTAATTGAGCGCGCATTGGTCTATGAACTCTACAACTTAATAAAGATGTTCCGTTACCAAAATGAATTCGCTAATACCAGCTCGACCAACTCCTTGGTAGAGCACCGGCAAATCGTTTATGCAATCGAACAACGTGACCCGATCTTAGCCGAGGTCATAATGAAAAGACATATTGTGCATGCGCGCGAACGAATTGAACGCCGCATGTCATTAAACTACTAACCCTTAATCAATCCGTTACTGGAGAACTATTATGAGCGACACCATTCAACGCGAAAGCATGGAATACGACGTTGTTATTGTTGGCGGTGGCCCTGCTGGAATGGCCACGGCTATTCGATTAAAGCAATTAGATGAGAACCTAAGTATCTGTCTACTAGAAAAAAGTGCGGAAGTCGGCGCTCATATTCTATCTGGTGCGGTCATTGAGCCCAAGGCATTAGATGAATTACTGCCGAATTGGAAAGAACTCGGCGCACCGCTAAATACAGCGGTTAAGCGCGATGAGCTTCACATGTTTAAAGAGCAAGGTTCTACCAAGTTTCCGGGCTTCATGATTCCCCCTTCAATGCATAATAAAGGCAACTACATCGTTAGCTTATCTAACGTAGTTCGTTGGTTGGGCGAACAAGCAGAAGCGGCTGGAGTTGAAATTTATCCCGGTTTCGCTGGCGCTGAAATAGTCTATAACGAGGACGGTAGCGTTAAAGGGGTCGCCACGCCTAATAATGGTATTGACGCCGAGGGTAATAAAAAGCCGAACTTCGAACCAGGTATGGAACTACATGCAAAATACACTGTGTTTGCAGAAGGCTCTCGCGGTCAACTCGGCAAAGAGTTAATTGCAAAATTTGATCTCAACAAAGACGCTGACGCCCAGCATTATGGCATTGGCTTCAAGGAGCTATGGGAAGTGAAACCCGAAAACCATGAAGCAGGTAAGGTCGTTCATGGTTCAGGGTGGCCGTTATCTAAAGGCACTACTGGCGGTTCATTTTTGTATCATTTGGACGACAACATGGTGACGCTGGGGTTGATTATTGATCTGAACTACAGCAACCCATACATGAGCCCATTCGATGAATTTCAGCGAATGAAGCATCATAGTGAATTTGCCAAGGTACTCGAAGGTGGCAAGCGTTTAGGTTATGGCGCACGCGCACTCACCAAAGGCGGTTGGAACGCGCTTGGAAAAATGAGCTTACCGGGTGCATTACTTATTGGCTGCGACGCTGGCACATTAAACTTCTCCAAAATAAAAGGTACACACACCGCTATGAAGTCAGGTATGGTTGCCGCGGAAACGCTGTTCGATCACTTTTCTAAAGGCGGTGAAACTGGCCAAACTTTAAGCCAGTTTGATCAGGCATTTCGCGACTCGTGGGCTGGCAAGGAACTTAAAAAGTCTCGATCTTTTGGCCCAGCGATGCACAAATTTGGTATGTATATTGGCGGCGTTTACAACTACATCGACCAAATTCTTGGCGGCATACTGCCGAATGTAAGCGACAATACTCAGGACCATCAGCAACTGAAAAAAGCATCTGAATGCGAGAAGTTTGATTACCCAAAGCCTGATGGTGTACTGAGCTTTGATAAGCCATCGTCGGTTTTTTTATCCAACACTTATCATGAAGAAAACATCTTTGTTCACTTAACTCTAAAAGATAAAAACATCCCTATCGACGTTAACTACAAAGACTATGCTTCACCTGAAACACGTTACTGCCCTGCTGGTGTATACGAAATCATTGGTGAGGATATTGGCAAGCCGGAGTTACAAATAAACGGCCAGAATTGCATCCATTGCAAAACTTGTGATATCAAGGACCCGACTCAGAATATTGTTTGGGTCTCGCCAGAAGGTGGCGGTGGTCCAAGTTATTCGAATATGTAAATTATCGAGTTAGAGATCAAAAATAGGGTGCTAAAAGCGCCCTATTTTTTTATCTTGTATCCTTAGAAAGGCCTAATAACTCATCGCCCTTCACTACCAAAACTGAGCAATACAATGTTTCAATTACATCGACGCGGTTTCTCTTTAGGCATTGCGTCCACCCGTCAGACCATCACTAACGATCTCGAATGTTGGCAGCGAGGTTTTCCTGTATTGCTGCTGGCTGAATGCCTTGCAGCGCTACCAACTCACAAGGGAAACATACTGCAAACGGAAAATTTAGTAGCCTCGATCTTAGAAGAAAATGAGTGTGATTCAGTACTGGCAGAGCCTCCCTATAAAGACCGTCTCGAACCTAAATTCCAATCCTTAGGCAGCATCTATAACGAAGGTGATCAACAAGAAATTGAAATGGTGATGTTCGATGCCATGGATGGTGAGACACTTATCGCCGAAGATCTATGGCTTAAGGCGTCTTGGCTATCGTTCAATGAAGACGATGTGTCTCTTCGCTTTCGCTTCTCTTTTGGTATCGACCACCAGCAAGATGTCGCTGCAGATCCGCAACGCCAAAAACTTGCCGCCGAGCTCACCGATGCCGTATTTCCAGAATCAAGCGTGATTACCGACAATCATGCACTGATAGACAAACTTAAAACAATTCTTGCTAGCGACGAGATTAACTTCGTTGAGCGCATCATCTATTTCAATGGCCCTAATGGTGGCGCCTATTTACACCACGATTTAGAGCGCGGGCATGCGGGTGTTGTATTCGCTCAATTGACTGGCCATACGTTTTGGTTAGCATTACCAAAACAGGCCTTAGTGGAAGAAATTATTCGCTTCTCAAAGTCACACCCTTGGCCCGATTCCTTGACCTTAGAAATGCGTAATGAGATGAGTGATCTAATCGGTGATCGCAGCTATCTTGCTGAACAGCTAGGATTATTCGCAAACACCAGCTTGATTCACCTAATCAACGAAACTGAAGAGTTCGTGCAGTTCTTAATTTCTCGCGGTCATTGTGCACGATTACAAGCCGGCGACGTATTGCTACTGCCGCAGGCTACTGCTGAAACGTGCTGCTGGCACTCTGTCTTTAGCTTAGGCGATGAGATGGGTCAAGCACTGTCGTTTGCGATTCGCGCAGAGTAATAAGAGACGCCCGCTCAGACCAACTTATAATCGAGTCAGCTTTCGAATCAACGGACCAAGAGTCAAACCCTGTACGACAATAGAAAAAACCACAATAATGTAGGTAATAAACAAGACTAAGTCACGTGGCTCACCGTCAGGTAAGCTCAGCGCAAGCGCTACTGAAATACCACCTCGTAAACCGCCCCAGGTTAGAATTTTCACTAAGTGGGGAGCGACCGGCTTCTTCAACCCGATTAAGCGGATAGGCACACCAACACTAACTACTCGAATTAGAATAACTACCGCTATCAGCAATAAGCCGGCCATCAACCATTGTTGTTCAAAAGGAATTATCAGTACTTCTAAGCCAATCAAAGCAAATAAAACCACGTTGAGGATTTCATCAATCAACTCCCAAAAATCATCTACGCTCTGGCGTGTACGGTCAGACATTGCATGCTTTCTAAGCACGCTACCCGTTATTAAGCCGGCAACCACTACCGCAATTGGTCCAGAGGTATGTAAATACATAGCCAGTCCATACCCGCCCATTACTAGGGCTAAGGTTATCAGCACCTCTACTTTATAGTTATCGATAGTATTTAACAGATAATAACCAAGTGCTCCCAACACTAAGCCGAACAAAATACCACCCAAGGCTTCTTCAGCAAATAGTATGGCGACATAGCCGACACTTATCTGCTCTGGGTTTTGTAGCAATATTAACAACACCATGAATACCACCACGCCAACGCCATCATTAAATAATGATTCGCCGGCAATTGTTGTTTCCAACTCTTTGCTAACGCCTAGCCGTTTTACTGTAGCCATCACTGCTATTGGATCAGTTGGTGAGATCAATGCTCCAAATAGAAGGCAGTAAATATAGGCCAGATCACAGTTAAAGATGGCAAGTAAATAGTAGGCCGCCGTAGCAACTAAGAATGTTGAGATACAAACGCCCACGGTTGCCAAACTGAGAATTATCATTTTTTGTTTTCGCAAGTCATGCAAATTCACATGCAATGCTCCGGCGAAAAGCAAAAAACTCAACATGCCATGTAATAGCGTTTGATTAAAGTCGACACCTTCTAATAGTTGTGTCGCCTGATTGTGAAAATCGCCAAACCCCATCAGGCTAGACACATAAGCAATTAGCGACACCAGTAAAGCGACAATCATTACCCCGATAGTTGTTGGCAAACCAATGAACCGGTAGTTTATATAGGCAAACAGCGCAGAGATACTGATTATAATGGCGGCGATATCGATAATACTATTCATTATTTTAGGCTTATAAGAGCTTTAGAATATCGGCCTTAATACTTTCAGGCTTATCATTAGGGGCGTAGCGTTCGACAACGTGACCATCTCGGTTGACCAGAAACTTCGTGAAGTTCCACTTGATCGCCTTTGAGCCGAGCAAACCTCTTGCTTGCTTTTTGATGTGAGCATACAGCGGATGTTCGTCGTCGCCATTAACATCAATTTTTGAAAACATCGGAAACGAAACACCGTAGTTTAGCTGGCAAAATTCTTCAATTTGACCGTCACCATCAGGGTCTTGGCTACCAAATTGATTACATGGGAAACCCAATATAACTAAACCTTGCTGTTCGAGATGTTTATACAGAGTCTCTAAGCCTTCGAACTGCGGCGTAAAACCGCACTTACTAGCCGTATTAACGATTAATAGTACCTTATCTTGGTAGTCTGACAGGCTTACTTCTTGGCCTTTAATATTGGTGGCGCTAAATTCATAAATAGACACTAAGTGCCTCCTTAATAGTTGATGTGTAAGTAGTGAGGCAACATGCTCAAAGCACAGTTAACCTCTAAAAAAAGATTATGTAGCTCCGAATAGGCCGCGATCAATCCATTTATTACGACTCTCGAGGCGCAGTACCGCAAACACTATAAATACCATACTGACGCTGGCCACAAAATAATAGATTAGCGTATGTGTTTGATGAATATCGAACCCCTTTAAGATAAATATGGGCAGCAAATGCCAGAGGTAAATGGGCAAGGAATTACGCCCGATGGCGGAAATGATCGATGCTTTTATAGTTGTGTTTGATTGGGCTGAATCAATCAATACGGTTATCAAGGCAGCGTTCAATAGCAGCCATACAAGGGCTTTAGGTAACGATTTATCGGCGCCGATCTGGATCAAATAAAAGCCCGCACAGGCACTTATGAGAACCATTGGTAGTATTTTAAATTGACTAAATAGTGTTCTGAACTTTTTACTACCGGTAGTCCTAAGCCAAGCACCGAATAAAAAGAAGCAAAAGAAATAGATAAGTTTTTTACTTAACACTAGCGATAAAGGCCCCCATTGCTCAGTCTTAGGTGAGGCAGCCCAAAGTAAGCAAAGAGCGACGAAAAATATCAACGCATACAACATACGAACCCGCAATTTTAGCAATGCGCTAAAGGCCAAAGCCCAGAGCACTAGCGTCGGAATGAACCACAGGTGGTAATACGGCGTATGAAAAAACGACAACAGCAGTTTTACGCTAAGGCGTCCTTCTTCAAACGCATGAAACGCTAGAATTCCTGTAAAAAACAGAAAGGCAAAAGCAAACGGCAATAGCACTCGCCACCAGTAGCGCACCATCGTTGCGAAGAAAGAATTTACTCGAAGTGATTCGGGGTTAATCAAATACCCAGTCAAACCAATAAACAGAGGCATGTGAAACGCATAGATACTATAGCGGATGATATTTTCATGCACCGAACCAAGCACCAAATGCCCTAGCATTACTAGCACAATTAACCCGCCGCGCAGACGGTCTATGCCAACATAGCGTATTTTTTCTTTATGATTGCTCAAAATAGTTAGGCCGTTATAAGTGAGTTACCGACATTATAGGTCATAGCGACCTCATGAAATCTGGCGATCTTGTCGAATACCATAACTAATATAGTGTTCGATCGCCGCTATTTCAGTCGCTATCCCCTCAGCTTCAAGGTCTCTATTTAAAGTCAGATAGCACTGCCAATCAAAGCCATCGGGGGCCTCAATTTTATAAGCTCGAGGGGTTGTTTCAAATCGCCCAAATTCGAGATAATGACGAATTACCGAACGTTGATTATCAATGCCGACAAGTGGTAAGTCAGGGTTTAAGCGCAAATACATTTTCCAATCGAAATCATCAGGGATCAACTGTATCTCTTTTGATGCCTGTTTACACGGCAGTTTGCCTTTGCTGTAGCCGAATAAAAAGAAATCTTGACGGTAAATTTGATCAACCAATTCAATTGCACGGGCGTCGCAATAAAAATCCTGAGGCTTAGGTGCGAACACCATACCATCTAGTTCCTCCAGGCTTAAGCTTGCCACCGCAGGGAAATCCGCCTCTCCATAGAAAGATGAATTTTTACGCTTCACCTTTTCAAGCTGCTCTACTGCGTGCTTATGTCTAGCCCTGTCATCTCTAAACAGATGCTTAAATGCTTTGAGAGTAATCTTATTAAAGTTTGCTATATCTCCGACCAAATTAATGCCGAATGCGTGATCTGGCTTTTGCCCTAATAATCGATAACGGACGCTCATCTGAGGCGTAACCACCATTTCTGTGTATGGAAAATAACTTTGAGTCTGGAAATGGGTATCTCTTTTAGCATCGGGTACCGACACTAAATATTCTAAAAATTGAATGAAGTTTTGTGGCTTGGTCGTTGGCGGGCAGCCATCCATCATAGCCTCAACTCCAGTATTACGGGCGTAAACGTATTGATCTAGAAACGCACTGACCACCCGACTATAAGGGTTACGAGTAACGCAATAAACGTAGTAGTCTGAATAATCAATACGGCTATCAAACGGCTGCACTTCATTTAAATTATGATACCAGTCGAGCTTGGCAAGCTGAGTTTCATTTAGCTCGTCCTTATGCACCGATAAATAGAGAGAACGCAGTGACGTGCATCCAGCTTTAGCCGAGTACAGTAGAATGTATTTATATTTTTGATTTACCAGCGGTATCACGTTAACCGCCAGTAGCACTCATATGACGAGTAATTGTTATGTCTTTCGGATCAAAGTAATGTCGTTCGGGCTTTCGTTGCATTGAACCAATAATGGCTTCTTTTAAGCGCTCAGGATCGTCTCTAACGATTTCTCTTAGGTCTAAAGAGTGCTCATTGCCAAGGCATAATAAAAGTAAACCTTCGGCGGTCACGCGCACTCGGTTACAGCTGCCGCAAAAATTATCGCTCATGGGCGAAATGAAGCCAACCTTGGAGTCACTATTGGCAATTTTGAGATACCTTGACGGACCGCTGGCCACATCATTGAAGTCTGATGGTTGTAGGGTAAATTTATCTTCTAATTGATCACGAATAGAGCGATTATCTATCGCGGTATCAAGGCGATCATGGCCATCTATTACGCCCAAAGGCATTTCTTCGATAAACGAAATATCTAAGCCTTTATCAACCGCGAATTGAGTTAACTCGATAACCTCGTCGTCATTGGTCCCCTTTAAAACCACGGCGTTAAGTTTGATTTTATCAAAACCCGCATCGCGAGCGGCATCAATTCCTCTTAACACATCCTCTAAATTACCAAAGCGAGTCAGCGTTTTGAAACGGTCTGCTCTCAGGCTATCAATACTAATATTGATACGAGACATGCCGGCGTCGCGTAATGGCTGGGCAAACTTGTCGAGCAAAACACCATTAGATGTCATCACCAGTTCTCGTAAACCATCGAGCTTACCTAATTGTTGGGCCAACTCGACAACGCCATTTCGAACCAGTGGCTCGCCGCCTGTTAAGCGAATTTTTTCAACGCCCAAGTCAACAAATGCCTTAGCCACCATAGTCATTTCTTCTAAGCTCAAGACCTTAGATTTTGGCAAAAAGGTCATGTCTTCGGCCATGCAATAGGTGCAACGTAGATTACAACGATCGGTCACCGATAATCGCAGGTAACGAATATGTCGATCAAAAGAATCGACTAACTGGGATTCGACTTGTGGCGCTACGATTGCGCCTGCATTGGGTTGATCTAAGCTCATAACATGGCATCTCTTAAAGGTAGAAAGGCGAGCTTTTGCCCAACCTCAATGGCGCTGTCAATATCTTGGCGCAGCAAACCGTCGGCCCATGATAGTGATGACATAACACCACTACTTAAATTAGGGAACCGATTAGCATGCAAGTCGCCATTGGCGTCTCGCTCTATCTTAACTCGAATGTACTCTTCGCGAGAGCTGATTGGTTTACTAAAAGCCGCCACAACAGGATAACTGATTTGCTCGGTAGTATTCCGACCTTGCAAGCTATTTAATAGTGGCACGCCAAGCAGTTGAAATACTGTAAATGATGACACTGGATTGCCCGGCAAACCTAAAAACGGCACCCCGGCAACACGGCCAAAGGCAACCGGCTTACCGGGTTTCATTTGCACCTTCCATAGCGCTAACTCGCCAAGCGCTTCAACCGCAGGCTTGACATGGTCTTCTTCACCAACCGAAACGCCACCGCTAGAAATAATAACATCGGCATGGCTTGATGCGTCGATAAGAGCCAGCTTGGTTGCTTCTAGCGTATCTTCGACAATGCCGCAATCATAGGGTGAGAAGCCCATTTGCTCGCATAGGGCGATTAGCAAAGGACGATTAGAGTTGTATATCTGCCCAACTTTAAGTGCTTGGCCTGGTTCAACCAACTCATCTCCAGTAGAAAATAAGGCTACTTTAAGCGGCCGGTATACTGCGACCGAAGCCTGCCCGATTGATGCCAACAAGCTAATATCTATAGCGCTCAACTTTTGACCAGCGCTAACAACTTTCGCGCCATCATTAATATCTTGCCCTTTAGGGCGCACATTGGCACCACTTACAACTGCTTTTAGCACAGTGACACTTAACTCGTCGTAGTCACAATTTTCTTGAATCACAACCGTATCTGCGCCAGCTGGCATGACACCTCCAGTAAAAATACGTGCCGCCGTACCGGCTAATAACGGCTCAGGCGCGAGCCCCGCCGGTATGCGTTGAGATACTAGCAGTCGGTTGGCGTGATGATTTAAGTCCGCTACCCGAATAGCAAAGCCGTCCATTGCGCTATTGTCTGTAGAAGGAATGGCTAACGATGACACAACATCACAACTCGCAACTCTACCCAAGGCACTACCTATCGGCACACTTTCAGCTTTTAGTTCAGCCCGCAAACTCTGAAGTTTTAGACGAGCTTGAGAGAGCGTGATCATTTGCCGGCGTTTGTATGTGGCACAAAATTACATGGGCGGTGACGACTATCCAGCTGCTCTTTTAAAATACCTTCCCAGCCAGTTCGGCATGCGCCAGTTGAGCCAGGCAAGCAAAAGATAACGGTTTTATTAGCGATACCACCTACCGCCCTCGACTGCACCGTCGAGGTGCCTATATCGCTAAGCGATAAGTGCCTAAACAGCTCACCGAAACCATCTATCTCTTTATCGAACAGGGGTGCTAAAGCTTCAGGAGTACTATCTCGACCGGTAAAACCAGTACCTCCAGTACTAACAATCGCATGTATTACAGGGTCTGCTATCCATTCAGAAACTTTTGCGCGGAGCAGATAAATATCATCTATGACTATTTCTCTAGCTACAAGCTGATGCCCTAATTCAACAAGTTGATCAGACAAATATTGGCCGGATGTATCGTTTTCTAGTGAGCGCGTATCTGAAACAGTCAGCACAGCCACATTCAAGGGAGTAAATTTTCTATCGGTGCTCATTGCTTGTTATTCCTACTCATTATTATCTCGACTCAAGGCTGTTTTAGCTCAAGGCTGTTTTCTTCCCAGCGCACGGTAGCGCTTAGGTCTTCATCTTTTAGACCGAGCCACTGCTCACCTTTAACGCCGACTTCCTTCTTCCAAAAGGTGGCGTGTGTTTTCAAGTAGTCCATTATAAATTGAGCCGCTTGAAAGGCGTTATCACGATGGCTACTAGCGACCGCCACCATGACTATTTGCTCGCTGGCGTGAATTTTACCCACTCGATGAATAACTCGAGCAAGGTCAAATGGAAAACGCTGTCGAGCTTGATCAATAATTTCCTGACACAATGACTCGGTCATACCGGGGTAATGTTCTAGCTGCAGGAAATCGATTGTCTCCGACTCATTTTGAGGGTCATAAAGATCGCGAACCAGACCCACAAAAAAGACCACCGCACCAGCCTGGGGTGCCAGCGCACAAACCTGCGTATACTGTTCACCGACATCAAAATCTTGCTCACATATGATTACGTCATTCATTACAATCACTCGTTACCCACCCGATACAGGCGGCAAAATACCTACCTCGGCTCCATCAACAAGCGCTGCGTCCCAACCGGCGTATTTGTGATCCACCGAAACCATCGCACTTTGATCTTCCAATACGTCGATCAGCTCACTTGGCACATATGGGAGCAAACCACTCAATAAATCTCGTACCTGAGTCATATCACCGACCGGCAACTCGACCTGATTGGTGCCTGCGATATCGCGCAAATGGGCAAAAAACAAAACCTTAATCATTTCGCACCCAATTACCTGATCTACCACCTCGTTTTTCCAACAGCATAATAGACTCTATAACAATACCTTTATCGAGCGCTTTACACATATCGTAGATGGTTAAGGCGGCAACCGATGCAGCGGTCAGCGCTTCCATCTCAACACCTGTTTTGCCAGTTGTAGTGCAGCTAGCAGTGATCACCAAACCTTGAATTTCACCATCAACGTACTCGTTAATATCGACGGTCGCCTTACTCAACGGTAGAGGATGGCAAAGAGGTATTAGGTCTGAGCATTTTTTTGCGGCTTGAATACCGGCAATTCGCGCCGTCGCAAGAAGATCCCCTTTAGCTAGACTTTGCTCGCGGACCCTTAATAAAACATCGAGCCCAAGCCTTACTTTGGACTGAGCAACGGCAACACGTACGGTATCTGGCTTAACCGACACGTCGACCATATTAGCCTCGCCCGAGGTATTTAAATGACTAAATTTTTTTGTGCTTTGGTTCATACTTAGATGCTACTTAAAAGCCAGATAACAAACAACCAAAGCCGAACGTTAACACTTCATTGATCGCCACAGTATAGGATCAAACTCTTATTAAAAAAAAGAATAACAAATCACGACTTTTACTATTTTCACTTATAACAAAAACACCTGTAAATAGTGAAAAGTATTCTAAAAATTTGAGAGGCTTTGGTTTACAAATCGGCACTTCGGCTATAACCTTTGCCGCTGATTTAGTAACCTTATATAAGACTAAACACAGTCAGTATAACAGGAAGCAATAGAGACATATCATGGCAGCTAATATCCGCGAAGAAGAAGTATTATCAGTTCATCATTGGAACGATACCCTATTCAGTTTCACCACCACTCGTGACCCCGGTTTTCGTTTCGAAAACGGTCAGTTCATCATGATTGGTATGGAAATTAACGGTAAGCCATTATTGCGAGCATATAGTATCGCCAGCGCCAATTATGAAGAGCATATGGAGTTTTTCAGCATAAAGGTGCAAGACGGCCCGCTTACCCAACATTTACAGAAAATAAAGCCGGGTGATAAATTGCTAATGAGTAAAAAGCCAACCGGCACCTTACTAGTTGAAGCGCTAAAACCAGCAAAGCACCTTTACTTACTTGCTACTGGCACTGGCTTAGCTCCGTTTATGAGTGTCATTAAAGACCCTGAAGTTTATGAGCGCTTTGATAAAGTTATCTTAACTCACGGTGTTCGCGAGGTGTCGGAACTAGCCTATCAAGAAGTGATAAAAGAATTACCCGAAAATGAGTTTTTCGGCGACATGGTGAAAGGCAAGTTACGGTATTACCCAACGGTCACCCGCGAAGAGTTTCATACTCAAGGTCGCTTAACCGACGCCTTAACCTCGGGCAAAATGTCCGAGTCATTAGGTTTACCAGCGATCAATGTAGAAGACGATCGTTTCATGTTATGCGGTAGCCCATCGATGCTAAAAGATTTTTGCGTGATTTTAGATGGCATGGGGTTTAAAGAAACTATTCGTGGCGTAACCGCCGAATATGTTATCGAACGTGCTTTCGTAGAGAGTTAAGATCGCACCTTAAGGTTTAGAATAAATAGAGTTTCCGACAAAATAAAGCCCGTACCAAGGTAAGCTTGGTAGGGGCTTTAGACAAACAATCTTGCTCTAAATTAATCGACTACAGATAATCACTTACAGGAAAGCAAAATGCTCTGGTTCGATTGCCATCATGCTTTCCATACCATTCTTAATGGCCGCTTCATGTGCCAAAGTACGTGGCATTATGCGCTGAAAGTAGAAATCTGCTGTAGCGATCTTGGTCTTATAGAACTCAGGCTCAGACGCACCATTGCTTAAAGCCTTCTCAGCCGCAACAGCCGCTTCGGCCCAAAAGTAGGCAACCGTTACATAGCCGGCAAACATTAAGTAATCAACCGCCGCGGCATTTACTTCATCAGCGTCTCGCATTGCTGAGAAACCAACCGAACGAGTCAACGACTCCCAAGTGCCAAAATAAGCTTTAAGTTGCTTAGCAAACTTATTACGCTTGTTGTCTTTGATGAATTTTTCAACCTTCGTCATCATTGGCTTCAGCACTTTACCGCGAGTGCCAAGAATTTTACGACCAAGTAAGTCTAGGCCTTGGATGCCGGTAGTACCTTCATACAGCTGGGAGATGCGAGCATCACGTACTTCTTGCTCCATGCCCCACTCGCTAATAAAACCATGGCCACCTAACACTTGGATGCCATAGTTAGTAGTTTCCATCGACGTTTCTGACAAAAAGCCTTTGGCAATTGGCGTCAATACGGCCAGCATTGCCTCGGCTTCTTCGTGTTCTTCTTTTGAGAAATCCTGAGACTGCTCAATGTCGACCATCTGACCGCAGAACATGTTCAACATACGGCCGCCTTCAGCAAACGCTTTTTGAGTTAGCAACATGCGACGTACGTCTGGATGACAAATAATCGGGTCAGCGTTTTTCTCCGGCGTTACACGTGGCTTAACACGGAACTGAACTCGGTCTTTTGCGTAAACAAGGGCTTTTTGAAAGGATACTTCTGAATGAGCTTGTCCATGCATGGCAACACCCAAGCGAGACTCATTGATGAATGTGAACATTGCGCGCATACCTTTGTGCGGTTCACTGATCAAATAGCCTTTTGCGCCATCAAAGTTCATCACGCAAGTAGAGTTGCCGTGGATGCCCATTTTCTCTTCAATAGAACCACAAGCAACCGTATTGCGCTCACCCAAAGAACCGTCTTCGTTAACCTTAAACTTAGGGACTACGAATAAGGAAATACCCTTAATACCCAACGGTGCATCAGGTAAACGAGCGAGAACAATGTGAATGATATTGTCAGACATATCATGCTCACCAGAAGAGATAAAGATTTTACTACCAGACAGCCTATATGCGCCCTCTTCGCTTGAATCTTGGTCTACTTCGGCATAGGTTTTGAGCAAGCCTAGGTCAGAACCACAGTGAGGTTCGGTTAAGCACATCGTGCCAGTCCAGTTGCCAGCAACCATCGGAGGCATGAAACGTGCTTTCAAGTCATCGCTGGCATGAGTGTAAATAGTCTTAACCGCACCTTGACTCAAGCCTGGGTACATACTCCATGAATGGTTCGATGAGATCATCATCTCCATCATTACTAAGCCTACTGACTCAGGCATTCCTTGGCCGCCGAATTCAGCTGGTCCACAAAGTGCTGGCCAACCGTTTTCGACAAAACGACTATAAGCCTGTTTAAAACCTTTAGGCGTAGTAACTTCACCCTCATTAAAATGGCAGCCCTCTTTGTCGCCACTGGCATTGAGGGGCTCGAGTTCATTTTCACAAAACTTGGCCGCTTCTTGGTAAATTGCTTCTAACAACTCAGGCTCAGCGAGCCTGCCCTTGGTAAATTTTGCATAGTGGCTAGGCATGTCCAAAACTTCGTCGGACACAAATTTCATATCTTTTAATGGGACTTTATAATTCATAATAAATACTCGCTAAAATTTTCAAAAAACTTATTAATGGATAGCGGTGCGTTTTGCAATCGCTTATGAGTCTGCCAACAGTTTTCTCACCAGCTGGTTTATTGACTGGCTGTAGTTATTGATTTGCTTCTCTTGCTGCTCTATCGGAATATTCTTTTTCCATGGACTGAGAGTTTTCCACGGCTTCAGATACCAGTCCTCGAGTAAAACAACAATGGTATTTGCCACCATTCTGGCGTCGCTTGTGTGAAACTCGCCAGCGTCTATGCCGTCTTGTATCTGCGCTTCAAAGCTTCTAATACCGTCTAATTCTATCTGCTTAGACTCCCGCTGCTGGGCCTCTGGCAAACAACGCGTTTCAAAGTACAAAAAGAAATACCATGGTTGCAGCAAGGTACTTGCATACAAATGAAAGCGAATACTTTGTTCAATCTTTGACCACACTGAATCAGACTGCATCGCATGCTGACGGGTTAATTCGCTAGATAAGCGAACAATGCCAGCGATCATCAATGCAATATCTTCCTTCTTAGAAATACAAGAATAGATAGACCCCATACTCATGCCTGTTTGTCGTGATAAGTCACGTAACGACATCCGATCAAACCCTGAGGTTGCTGAAACAGCAAAAGTTGCAGTAAGAATTTTTTCTAAATTCGCGACCGCAAAACGAGCTTTTTGAGTCTGAACAATATCGCTATTTCGGTTGAAGACGATTGAATAAAGAGGCTCGCCTTGTAACGGAAAACTATTTATAAATGACGCCAGCGAGGTCAAGTCAGTGGTTGCTGACAGAGGGTCTATGGCGAGATTAACATTAGCGACAGAAGATATCATAAATGTGATTATACCACAAAAATGGAACGAGCGTTCGCTTTATGCAGGCTGAGATCGCTAATTTTACACTCTCGATAGAAATGTTAGACTCATCAATATAATAAATAGCCTAAACAGCCGACACTCCTACATGCAATCATTTCAGACCACTTTATCGCGCTTAGTCAACGTTAAACCTCAGGAAATTGTCGCATTATTTATTTCATGTGCTTATTTCTTCTTAATTCTTTGTGCCTATTACATCATCAGACCGATTCGAACCGAGATGGTTATCGCTAATGGCGTTGACAACATTCAATGGCTAATGCTAATGACATTTTTGGTGTTGATCGCCATTACACCAATATTTGGTTGGGTGACTACGCGCTTTAAAACACGTCAATTTTTATCCTATTGCACCTTATTCTTCGCCAGCCACCTAGTTATTTTCTTTTTCCTTTTTAATGTCGAAGACCGCTCGCCAACAACCACACAAGCCTTTTTTATATGGGTAAACGTATTCAATATGTTTATCGTTTCGTTATTTTGGAGCTTTATGACCGATGTCTACAGCCAAAAACAAGCTAAACGGCTATTCGCATTTATCGCAGCGGGGGGTACCGCGGGCGCAATATGTGGTCCGCTCATTACTACGTCATTGGTCAATAATGTGGGCTTAGGACCGCTACTACTTATATCGGCAACAATTTTAGCCAGCTCAGTAATTTGCATTACTTGGCTTACACACTGGGACAACCTAGACTTTGACAATCACCCGATTCAAAAAGGGGCTAAAAATGAGGCGCTCAAAGGAGGTGTGTTAGACGCCTTTAAACTAATTATAAAATCACCCTACTTAATAGGTATCTGCCTATTCGTTACCTTGTATGCGGTAAGCATTACCTTCGTTGAGATTCAACAGGCTGAGATGATCGAAAGCCGCTTTGACAATCCTCATGAGCGTACCCAGCTTTTTTCAAGTGTGGACCTAACCGTTAATGTGTTGGCGTTAATATTTCAGCTATTCTTAACCAGCCGATTAATTCGGTCGTTTGGCTTTAAAACAGCCTTGATGCTTATTCCTGTCGGCATTACCATCGGCTTTGGCTTGATGGCAATGATGCCATTGCTTGGAGTAATGATTGCAATCGATATATTCCGTCGCGCCGGCGACTACTCAATAATGAAGCCGGCACGAGAAATGTTGTTCTCAGTTGTAACTCGCGAGGAAAAATACAAAGCAAAGAACTTTATCGACACCGCAATTTTACGCGGCGGCGGTGCCACTAGCGCGTTGGCATACACGGGTGTAAAAACAGCAGGCATTACCGCCGCAGGCATTGCCGGAATCAGTTTAGCCTTAGGACTGGCCTGGTGTGCCACCGCATTCTGGTTGGCGGGACAATTTAATCGCAAACAAAAGGTATTGGCGGTGACGAAACCCTCTTGACCCTAACTCTAGGCCGCCAGTGTTAGACTAACTGCCTAAAAACTACTTACAATACAGATCAAAACGAAATGAAAAATTTACTGATTATAATAGCGATAATCACAATGCTAGTGACTGCTGTCACATGGTTTATTAGCGACCGTGACCGAGGGCTTTGGTTAGTAACCGCGGCGCTTAAGATTGTTAACCCGATTGAGAGTATTACCGGCTTAGCTTACGGCAACCAAGATTGGCAAAAGCTCGATGTCTACCCGCAAGCCGATACTGCGCCGGTGATCATATTCATTCACGGCGGCAGTTGGCGTCATGGGCGTAAAGACCAATACCTTTTTGCCGCAGATGCATTCTACCGTCAGGGCTATACAGTGGTACTTCCAGATTATCTAAAGTACCCAGACCAACGAGCAAAGTACCCTTCATTTGCGGTTGATGGCGCCAAAGCAGTTGCCTGGGTCAAACAAAATATCTCCGAATATAACGGCGATCCTAGCCAGGTATTCGTGGTTGGTCATTCAGCTGGCGCACATACCACCATGATGTTGGCAACCGATAAACAGTTTCTCAACGCTGAAGGCCTAGCACCGTCCGATCTAAAAGGGGTTGTCGGGATAGCCGGACCTTATAGTTTTATTCCCGACTGGGAGGTTACGCAGACGGTATTTGGTCCGCCAGCCAACTATCCTTTAATGGACGCCTTAAATTACGTCGACGGCGATGAGCCGTCAACGCTGTTACTTCACAGCGCAGGTGATGTGCAAGTTGGCCAATACAACCAACAGAAAATGCAGGCTGCACTTAAAAGTAAGGGCGTAGACAGTGAGGCGGTTCTTTACAATGCGCTTGGCCATATCGATATGGTCACCCATCTTCACCCTTGGTTTAGCAAAGAAGATAATTTAATGGTAGACATCCATCAATTTATTCAAAAACGACTCTAGAACTTAGTTAATGACCGCTAGCTAGTCGTAGCTCAAGGCGGTGGCTTTACCTGAAAACACTCGGTAGATAAAAATGGTGTACATAATGATTAAAGGCAACGCGATACACATACCGTAGAATGTAAACATAAGGGCGCTGGTATGAGCCGCCGACTCCCATATTGTCATTTGCCCGATGATAATGTCCGGGAAGATACTGTAAGCCAATCCCAAGGCCGCCATCAAGCACACGATTACTGGGCATATGAACAGGAACCAAGGGTTGAGGGTCCTTAAACTCTCGACATCACGACGCAGTAATACCGTGAGAATTATTAATGCGATTACACTGGCAATGGGAATTGGCATCAAGCCAATAAAGTTGGGTAATTGAAACCAGCGTTCAGCGATTACACTACTTACCATCGGCGTTGCGATGGATACAAGAAATAGACCTATCGCCATTGGTAAAACAGATGCACGAGCCCAGCCAACGGCTTTCGCAAATAGATCGCCCTCAGTCTTAATCAATAGCCAAGTAGCACCCAATACACAGTAAAGCGCTGGCAGACAAAATGCGATCAAAATCGAAAATATAGTATTAATAAATGAGCCGCTAAGGCCAGTGATATAAGAACCAAGCATCCACCCTTGAGCGGTCGAAGCAACTAATGAACCAATAAAGAATATTCGGTTCCACATGGCCTTTTTGTCGCCACCGGCTTTGACCCTAAAATCGAAGGCTACCCCGCGTAAGATCAAACCCAACAACATGATGGTTACAGGCAAGTAAAGTTTAGTTAAAATAATCCCATGGGCGCTAGGAAAAGCGATTAGCAGTACGCCAATCCCCATAACTATCCATGTCTCATTGGCGTCCCAAAAGGGTCCTATCGAGGCGATCATAACGTCTTTCTCGTCGTCGGTGCCGAGCGGTAATAACAGGCCAACGCCTAGATCATAGCCGTCGAGAATCACATATAGCAAGAGCGACAATCCCATCACGCTAACGAAAATTAGTGGTAATGCAGTTTCCATATTGTTCTCCTACTTTGAAGCCGATGGGTCGGTTGCTGAGACCGCAGTCTCTGATATTGGACTGTATGCTCGATCTTCAGGATGCTTACCAGGCAGACCATAATTATGAATGTGCGATAACGATCTAGCTGGCTTACTAGACATATAAAATATTGCACTAATATAACTGACTAATAGAAATGCATACATCGCGAAGTAAGCACTCAGCGTGATTAGCAGAATGCTGGGAGGGTGGTCAGCGACCACCTCGGCCGTTGTCACTAAGCCAGTCACAACCCAAGGTTGACGCCCAATTTCGGTCACATACCAACCCGCCAATACGGCCACCCATCCTGAAAACGTCATTGCGAATAAAATTCGTTGACTAATTTTATTGATGGAGCCTTTACGCCAAAACTGCCAGCAACAAGCCCATGACACTAGCAACATCAGCATACCTACTCCGACCATAACTCGGAAAGCCCAAAACACCGGCGCCACAGGAGGATGTTTTCCTTCAAAGTCATTCAAGCCCTTAATCTCACCATCCCAATCGTGGGTCAAAATAAAACTACCGAGCTTAGGTATCTTGATCGCAGCATGAGTTGTTCTGGCTTCTTCATCGGGAAAGCCAAACAAAGTTAACGCCGCCCCTTTCTGGGTTTCCCAAATACCTTCCATCGCGGCTACCTTTGCTGGCTGGTACTTTAAGGTATTTAAACCATGTAAATCACCTAACAGTACCTGGGTCGGAGTCAGTATTGCCGCCGCGACTATTGCTACTTTGAGCACCTTCATCGTGGCAGGCCCGTCAACGCCTTTAAGCACTCGCCAAGCGCTAACACCGGCCACCAAGAAAGAAGCTGTAATCAAGCTGGCCACCATCATGTGAGCAAAACGATATGGGAACGACGGGTTAAATATAACCGCAGACCAGCTCTCTGCAATCATTACACCGTTCTCGTAAGTATAGCCAGCTGGCGTTTGCATCCAAGAGTTAAGACTTAAAATCCAAAACGCAGATAGTGTGGTGCCGAGCGTCACGATTGTGGTGGCTATGAGGTGTAAACGGTTGGAGACTCGTTGTCGCCCAAAAAGCATGATCCCTAAAAACGAGGCCTCTAAGAAAAACGCGGTAAGCACCTCGTAACCCAGTAATGGCCCAGCGATATTGCCAACCTTTTCCATAAAACCTGGCCAGTTGGTACCAAACTGAAAACTCATCACAATCCCAGTGACGACTCCGAGCGCGAATGTAAGCGCGAATACTTTGACCCAGAAAGCGTAGATAAACTCCCAATACGGATCTTTAGTTTGAGTATAACGAATGCGAAAGAAGAGTAAAAAATAGCCCAGCCCGATCGTGATGGTCGGGAATAGGATATGAAAACTAATATTCAATGCAAATTGAATACGTGACAAGATAAATGGATCAAACTCCATAACTACAGCCTCTCTATTTCAACTGAGATAAGTATAGTCTAAACAAGATTTACGGCTAATGAAGAAGTCTTATGCCTGCAATAGGCTGCTGTTATTTCACAAAAGTAGTCATGTCGTCACATTTAACTTTAGAAAAAAAGCCCCATTCGAAATGTCCGAATGGGGCCTTAATTTTCTCTCAAAAACTAGCTAACTAAACAGATAGCTGAACCTCCTATACAGACAACGTCACTTCGTCAGCCGCTTTTTGATAGTTTGGCAGTTCATTAAAGTTTAGGTATTTATAGATGTCGCCAGCAACCAAATCTAAGTTTTTAGAGATATCTAAATACTCTGCAAGGGTTGGCAACCTACCTAAGACTGCAGCAACAGCCGATAACTCAGCTGATGCCAAGTAAACATCGGCACCATCACCTAATCGATTAGGAAAGTTACGAGTTGAAGTCGACACCACAGTACAACCTGGTGCTACACGTGCTTGGTTACCCATGCACAATGAACAACCAGGTATTTCAGTACGTGCACCAGCTTTGGCGAACGTAGCGTAGTGGCCTTCAGCAATCAACTGAGCTTCATCCATTTTTGTCGGCGGCACAATCCAAGTCCTAGTAGGAACAAGCGTACCCATCTCATCAAATAACTTAGCCGCTGCACGGAAGTGTCCGATATTAGTCATACAAGAGCCAATAAATACTTCATCAATAGAGACTTCTCCCTGACTCAAAACGTCAGACAATATTTTCGCGTCGTCTGGGTCATTCGGACAACATAAAACAGGCTCGGTGATATCGTTCAAGTCGATTTCAATTACTTCTGAATACTCGGCATCGGCATCCGCTTCTAACAAGTCTGGCGTGGCCAACCATTTTTGCATTTCCACGATACGACGAGAGATGGTGCGCACGTCTCCGTAGCCCTCCGAAATCATCCATTTCATCATGGTGATGTTTGACGTGATGTACTCAATAATTGGCTCTTTATTTAACTTGATAGTACAACCGCCAGCTGAGCGCTCAGCCGAAGCATCTGCAAGCTCAAACGCTTGTTCTACTTTCAAATCTGGTAGCCCTTCGATTTCGAGAACACGTCCGGAGAAGATATTTTTCTTACCTTCTTTAGCCACCGTTAGCAGACCTAGCTCGATAGCTTTTAAAGGAATCGCATGCACTAGATCACGCAACGTGATGCCTGGTTGCATCTTACCTTTAAAACGAACCAATACCGATTCGGGCATATCCAGCGGCATCACCCCAGTTGCGGCGGCGAAGGCCACAAGACCTGAACCTGCAGGAAATGAGATTCCAATCGGGAAACGAGTATGTGAATCGCCACCAGTACCGACAGTATCAGGCAACAGCATACGGTTTAACCAAGAGTGAATAATACCGTCGGCGGGCTTAAGTGAAACACCACCACGGTTACGAATAAAATCCGGTAAGTTAGCATGAGTATGAACGTCAACAGGTTTAGGGTATGCCGCTGTGTGACAGAACGACTGCATTACCAAGTCAGCCGAGAATCCTAAACATGCTAAGTCTTTCAACTCATCACGAGTCATCGGGCCAGTGGTATCTTGCGAACCGACTGTGGTCATTTTTGGCTCACAATATTGACCTGGCCGAACACCGTCTAGGCCACAAGCTTTACCCACCATTTTTTGCGCCAAGGTATAACCCTTGGTACTGGCAATAACGGGTTCCGGCAAACGAAACACATTAGATGCCTCTAAGTCTAGCGACTCACGAGCGCGGGCCGTTAGGCCTCGGCCGATGATCAACGGGATACGTCCGCCGGCACGAACTTCGTCAAGTAATACTTGAGTCTTCAATACGAAGGTTGAAATCACCTCTTCTGTACCATGCCGCTTAACCACGCCTTGATAAGGAAACACATCGACTACATCGCCCATTTCCATTTTAGTGACATCCATTTCGATTGGCAATGCGCCAGAATCTTCCATAGTGTTATAAAAAATGGGCGCAATCTTATCACCAAAGCAATAACCTCCATCGCGCTTATTTGGGATATAAGGGATATCATCTCCCATTGTCCATAGCACTGAGTTAGTTGCTGATTTACGTGATGACCCTGTGCCTACCACATCGCCAACATAAGCGACTGGAAAGCCTTTTTCTTTTAGCTCTTCGATCTTGCCTAATGGGTCACCATTAACGTCAAAGCCGTCGCGTGGCATTTTCAACATGGCCAATGCATGTAAAGGGATGTCTGGGCGCGACCATGCGTCTGGGGCAGGCGACAAATCATCGGTATTTGTTTCGCCAGGCACCATGTAAACCGTTACGGTAATTTTTTTAGCGACGTCTTCTTTGCTGGTAAACCACTCAGCATCGGCCCAGGACTGAATAACTTGCTTGGCGTGAGTATTACCCGCATCGGCTTTTTCTTTAACATCATAGAACGAGTCAAACATCAACAAAGTATGCGAAAGCGACTCAGCCGCTTCATCAGCCAGTTTTGGGTTATCAAGTGCCTTAATTAGCGGCTCGATGTTATAACCGCCAAGCATAGTTCCGAGAATCTCGGTAGCTCGCTCATCACTGATTAGTGGCGATGAAACCTCACCATCGGTAATGGCCGCTAAAAAGCTAGCCTTAACATAAGCCGCTTGGTCAACACCCGCCGGCACACGATTGGTGAACAAGTCCATCAGAAGCTCTTCTTCACCTGCTGGCGGACTCTTCAATAACTCAATTAGGTCAGCAACTTGGGTTGCGTTCAATGGCTCAGGCACAATGCCCATCTCAGCTCGTTCAGCGACGTGCGCGCGATATGCTTCTAACACAATAAATCCTCGGCTCTTTAACTAGTGAAAAGTTTAATTGTTGACCACAGCCATAGATAATAGGACTACTGGCCCTCTGATCTGGTACTCAGTCAATTTAGGCGCCAGATTTTACTATACACACACCTAAGTTTGAAGTGATACTATGGCTTTAGCCGCTATGTTGCGGCGTATTTTGACTATCATGAGTGTGAATACACAGTGAACGACGTTCCTCTGGGGATATTATCCCTCTCGCTATTCTTACTGATACTACTGTCAGCATTTTTTTCATCATCCGAAACAGCAATGATGGCGGTAAATCGCTACCGTATCAAAACACGAGCAGAAGAAGGTAATAGAAGTGCCGTGTTGGTACTCAAACTACTTTCTGCGCCCGACAAACTACTAGGCACTATTCTGTTTGGCAACAATGTTGCTAATATTGCGGCGTCTACCTTGGCAACCGTCATAGGCTTACGGGTATTCGGAGATGCCGGCTTAGCTTACGCACCTCTAATGCTGGTTTTCATCGTATTAATCTTTGCTGAAGTAGCGCCTAAAACACTGGCAGCGGTAAACCCTGAGCGGATTGCCTACCCCGCCGCGTGGGTATTGTCATTTTTACAGATAGCACTCGCACCCTTCGTTTGGCTAGTGAAAATTTTCTCAAATGGCTTACTTCGACTTCTTGGCGTGAAGGTAGAAGCTCAGGGCGACGCTCTAAGCAATGAAGAGTTACGCGCCGCCGTAAATGAATCCGGCGATATGCTTAATACCTCACACCAAGAGATGTTGTTACGCATACTTGAGATGGAAAAAATAACTGTTGAAGACGTGATGGTACCGCGAGCCGACATGGAAGCTATCGACTTAGACGACGAATGGGATGAAATTGTCGAGCAATTGGCGACCTCGCATCATACTCGTGTACCTGTATTTCAGGGCTCGCTAGACAACGTTCTAGGTGTCGTGCATATCCGAAAAATGTTTTACTTGTCGCAGATGGCTACGTTTAATAAAGAGACCATGGTCAGCATGATTCGCTCGCCGTACTTCATTCCCGAAAACACCTCGATTACCCATGCGCTAACTAATTTACAAGATCAGCGCAGACGATTTGGGATTGTGGTCGACGAGTATGGTGATATCAAGGGGTTAGTGACACTTGAGCTGATTCTCGAGGAAGTGGTCGGTGAATTCACCTCAAGCGTTCCAGGCTTAGACGATGAAATTACGCCGGAAGAAGACGGCTCATACTTGGTTCGTGGTAACGCTTATTTACGCGACATTAACCGACAACTACAATGGAACCTGCCAACCGAAAACGCCAAAACCGTCAATGGGCTAATTATCGACCACCTTGAAGATATTCCCGATGCCGCCACGTGCTTCAGGATTGACGACTACACTATCGAGATCGTTCAAAGCCGAGACACCTCGGTATATGTGGCGCGCTTGATGAATCTTAACCAAGCGTAGCCCTCAAAGTGAGCCGATGTGATGGACAAGCGATCTGTTACCATCAATAATCAAAAAACAATTAAAAACCGTTATTCAAGCTTGCCCCTCCCTACGCATTTAAGATATATTTCTTGTAATAACAAATACATATAAACGATACTGAATCCATCTTATGAAAAATTTAGCCCTAGCCCTAGCTATCACCCTTATTCTCGCTGCCTGTAGCAGTGGTTCAACTGTTGCACCACAAGCCATTAGTCTTAACGGTGTATTTACCGGAACCTTCGTTAACACCGAAGAAAGCCAAGAAGGAACCGCTACACTTAATTTAACCCAGGCAAGCGGTTCGGACATCGTTGGTGGAAACGCTATTTTCGATACCTCTAGTAGCCGTGGTAACAGCTGTTTGGTCAATGGCTTAGTTGCAGGTACTAACTCTGGCGCCAGCGCAGCACTTATGATTGGTGGTGCTAATCTTCAATTAGCTATTAGCGATAATGGTAATACTTTATCTGGAACCTATGTGCTTACCGAAACTAGTGACGAGTGCTCTAGTGAGTCAGGCGCAGGCACAATAACCCTGAGCCGCTAAATTCGGCGTATAGCCTAAACGCGGACTAGCGCCGATACACTAGCATTGCAGCTATTAATAACACTGATGAACATTAGCATATCAATTCGAAAAGCCATCCCGTTAGTGATGGTTTGTTTGTACCTGTCTGATGCGCATGCAACCTCAGCTAATGACGCTCAGAAAAAGCAATCGAGCTCTAAGGTTTACTTCACTGTTGGCGATCAACACGAGTTTCCGTTAACCGAAGAGAAAAGTAATTTCGATTGCTCGGAAAAGATCTTCACCGTTATTGAGCTTAGTAACTTCGCAAAAGCTAAGTACCATCTAGCCATAGTTTGGCTTGACCCATCAGGCACAGAACGCGAACGCACTGAATACCCGTTCACTGTGGTGGTTGATGAAACTAGGTTATGGAGTTGGTTAAGCTTGTCACGCGCGCAAGGCGCAGCGATGATTCAATGGATAGACCCAGCGGCCGGTCTCGAAGAGTTTATCGGCCCTTGGACGGTTGACGTCAGAATCAACAATCAAAAGATTAAAACTAAAAAATTTGAAGTGCTCTGCTAGTCAACTAGAACGCCAAGGCTCTTAGCAGTGTCATCTCCATACTTATTCGGGTCGCCTTCCTGGCAATTTTTTAGTTGATTTTTTAGCCACATCATTACGCACATAAATTGGCACGAACCTAGCAGCCGAAAGAATATTTTGTTGCTCATACTGTTCTTCGGCTAAACGCAATAGCGCGCCAGCACAAGGGTAGACAATCTCCTCTTGCACTTCAATACCAGTGTCGCTAATCGAAGTGAACTGATCTGGATAAGCCGCCCAGGCGTTACCAACTATCGCGCCGCTAACATCAGCAGTCGAAAACATTACCGTCTGCGGCGAGCTCACTTGTAACGCCGACAAGCGCTTTATCTGGCCACCATTTTTTTGATACTCACACCAATACACTTCTCCCATACGCGCATCAATTGCTGCAATAATAGGCCGATCGCCAGATGCTTGTAAGGCTAGAGCATCAAGTGAGGAAACACCAATCATCGGACAACTAGCACCAAATGCTAAGCCTTGCCCAACGCCAATGCCAATACGTAAACCGGTAAAAGACCCCGGACCTTGACCGACTGACACAGCCTGTAACGCCTGTGGATCAAGTTTGGCCTCGGCCAGTAAACTTGCAACCATAGCCAGCAATACCTGTGAATGCAGGTTATTGCCGACCTGGTTTCGAGTGACAACTTGCCCCTCTATTCGCAATGCCGCCGAGCATGAAGAGGTAGCCGTTTCAATTGCAAGGATAGTATTCATTCGGAGACCTTTCCCGAGGCTAAACGAGCTAAGAAAGCCGCTACTTTATCTCTATTATTACTCCGTCTCATTTTCGGCAAACTATTTAAAAACACTCGGCCATAGTGGGTCGTACGCAGCCTCCCATCACAAATCATTAATACGCCCTTATCTTGCGAACTACGAATCAAACGACCAGCGCCTTGACGCAAGGTAATGACAGCTCGCGGCACCTGATACGTCATAAATGGGTTTTGTCCCTCCGCTTGCATTGCCCCTAGGCGCGCTTTAATAACGGGGTCAAAAGGAGATTCAAAAGGTAGCTTGTCAATAATCACGCACCGCAAAGCATCACCAGGCACATCAACTCCCTCCCAGAAACTCATAGTGCCGAGCAGTACCGAGTTAGGTTTATCGACAAACTCTTTTAACATTTCACGCTTACTGGTATCACCTTGAGTCAGAATATTAAACTCATAATCCGCCAGCTTTTCCTCAAACTGCTGCATAATTCTAAAGCTGGTAAACAATACAAACGCAGCACCTTGGCTGGCCTGTAAGATCGGCAACACTTCGTTAAATAATGCGTCGGCAAAACCATCGTCTTTCGGCAGCGGCATGCCTTCAGGTACATAAAGCACTGCCTGATTAAAATAGTCAAATGGGCTGTCCCATGTATTATGTGGTGTGTCGCTACTCAGACCGACTAATTGCTGGTAATGACCAAAATCGCCATCAATTGAAAGTGTCGCTGACGTGAAGATTCGGGCTTGGTCTTTATTGCCGAAGTAGGCATTAAGAGCATTACCAATATTAAGCGGGGTTTCATGTATCCTAAATGTTCTGCGGGCCACTTCAACCCAGCGCACGACGTCGCCTAGTGTTGAATCACTAGCCAGCTTGTGACAGTCTTGAGATAATTCTGATGCTCTTTCATAGCAACGGGTAAGCGCTTCGCCCGCTACCGATGCTTTCTCCAAAACGTCGGCAAACTCGGTAAGCTTTTCGGCTAGTAATAAAAGCTTCTTCGGCAAGTTAGGTATCTCGTCAACTAAATCATCCCAACCAACACGGCGCTCATTTAGCCCCAAACTTAGGCGGTAGTCAGCCGTTACCTTATCCAACTCGTCGGCCAGCAGTACTAACTTAGGAATGAGACTTTTCTCTTTCACCTCAGCGGCACGAGTATCGCTGGCTAATTCCATCACTTGCCAAGAGCTGAAACTATTACCCAAGAAATTCGATGCGATGTCAGGTATCTGGTGAGCCTCATCGAAAATTACTGTCTCGACGTCCGGTAATAGGGCACCGAAGCCATCATCTTTAAGCGATTTGTCAGCGAAAAAGAGATGATGATTGACCACAACCACTTCACTGGTCATGGCCGCTTTCCGCGCTTTGTTGACATAGCAGTCTTCAAAAAAAGAACAATTTTGACCAATACAGTTGTCTACCGTGGAGGTCACTAATGGCCATATTCTTGAGTCTTCTGGCACTTCGTTTAAATTGCTGATATCACCGCTTTTAGTAGTCGGTTGCCAAACTGAAATTGCTTCTAGTTCAGCAAGTTGTACTCGATCTAAACGACGTGACGAACCTCGGGTTAACATCGTCCGATGCAAACACAGATAATTGCTGCGGCCCTTAAGTAATGAAACTTTTGCATTCAAACCCAAGGTGTCTAGAACTAAGGGGATATCTCGATGAAAGAGCTGCTCTTGCAAGTGCTTTGTGCCAGTAGAAACTAAGCTCTTTTTACCAGACAGTAAAGCCGGCACCAAATAAGCAAACGTTTTACCAGTACCAGTACCCGATTCAGCTAACAAGGTTTGCTTGCTTGCAATTGTCTGTTCTATCGCTGCGGCCATAGCCACCTGCGATTCTCGCACCGTATAATTTTCGATTCGCTTTGAAAACGGCCCATGGTCGCCAAGGATATCGGCCGCACTTTCCGAGTCGATTGAAAAAGATGCCTCCTCAGTCACCAAAGATGAAGGCCGGTCCGACGTCTCTCCCAGCGACTTAGCCGCAGGTTTCGGAGAGTCGACCAATGGCGTTACTGATTCCATTTAAAAGTTCACCAAAGCGAATAGATAACTAGCAATCGTGGGTTTCGGCCGCGCAGTGAGCAAGGGCAGTTCCCCAATGAGGTAAGCCGATACCAAATGTTTTTGTTAACTTTTCTAAACTTAGTACAGAATAAGCAGGTCGCTTAGCCAGCGTCGGATACGCCTCAGTCGAAATACTATTAACGGTTACGCTGGTAATTTGATTTTCAACAAAAATTGCTTTAGCAAACTCAGCCCAAGAGGTTTGCCCCTGGCAAGTAAAGTGATAAACCCCAATTTGATCTTCACTTATGCAGCCCTGCTTAACGATAACGGCTACCAACAGCCTGATCGCATCGGCAATGCTGCCCGCATACGTGGGTGCACCTATTTGATCACCCACCACCGACAACTGATCGCGTGATGCCGCAAGACTAAGCATGGTTTTATAGAAATTCTTACCGTGATTAGAATAGACCCAAGCGGTACGCAATATAATGGCCGGTGCACCAGACGCTAGAATCGCAAGTTCACCGGCTAATTTACTCTGCCCATAAACACCAGTCGGGGCTGGTAGGTCCGACTCTAGATACGGCTCATTGGCATCTCCGGAAAAAACATAATCAGTGGAAAAGTGAATTAAGGGAGTGTTCGTTTTTGCGCAATAGCCAGCTATTGCCCGAACTGCGTCTCGATTTATTCTAAACGCCGAGTCAGCATCTTCTTCAGCTAAGTCGACTGCGGTATAAGCCGCAGGATTAATAATTATGTCGGCAGCTATAGCATCGAGAGTTGGTTCTATACTTGACACATCGCTCAAGTCGAGGGTCTCTCTATCGGCGACTTGCAACAGACACCCATCAAGCGCCTGATCATCACTTAACACCCTTTGTAAATAGGTTGTAACTTGGCCATTTTGACCGATCAATAAAATTTTATTTGTCATCAGAGCTTAGGGTTAACCGACCATTAGAGTAGGTAAATTTCTCAATAACTGTCCGACTTCATCTTTAGCCGATAAAAGAGGCTCGGCTACAGGCCATTCGATACCAATTTCAGGATCGTTCCATAACACGCAGCCTTCTTGCGATGGTGCGTACAGAGACGTACATTTATACACCACTTCGGCGGTATCACTAGTCACAACAAAGCCATGCGCAAAACCCTCGGGCACGTATAACTGTTGCTTATTTTCATCGTTAAGATAAAAACCAACCCACTCACCAAAGGTCGGTGATCTGTCACGAATATCGACTGCAACGTCATAGATTTCTCCCTGAACGGCACGTATTAACTTGCCTTGCCACTGCGGCGTCTGGTAGTGCAGGCCCCTGAGCACGCCCTTACTCGACTTCGAATGATTGTCCTGTACGAACTCACCCGGCAGCCCTAACTCAATTGCTTTATCGCGATTGTAGGTTTCCATAAAAAAACCTCGGTCATCGCCAAAAATCTTAGGGGTGACGAGTAGTACGCCATCGAGCTTGGTTTGTTCAACTTTCATTTCGGTCGGGAGGTCTCTACACGGTAAAAAACAAACCTAATTATACCGCGCGATGATGCGAACTAGAAGACTAATTCTCGACAGTTTTCAGCTATCGTCAATTAGCATCCAGTAAACCTTTGATGATCGCCGCTAGGCTTAGGCCAAATCAATGATAACTACGCCTGCAGGCTCTATCCTCTGCTCTCTGAACTCGATCGCCTGCGAGTTATGATTGAAGATAAACTCATGCGACCCGGTACACCGCCGGCGCACACCTTCCGGCATTTTAATAATGCTAAGCCCTGCCTCAACCGCCAAATCACCCAGTATTCTGACCATAGCGTCAGAGTCAGGCCAAGCCGTTAAATATCGAAGCTGGCTGTCACCGATTAATACCGCAGTGCCATCGTCGGTCCGCTCGGTAACAACTTCTGAGGTTTCCACAGTTTCGAGCCACGTCCTTACGGCTCCGCCCAAAACTAAATTTCGGTCAGAACCACGAGCAAAGGTCTCAACGTAACTGACCTTACAATCAAAGTTAGGGATAGCCGGCGGTAATGAGCCTGGGATACTAAAATTTTCAGTCTTAGAGCCACTACGTGGTCCTAATACTGCAATACCTGAAAAGCTCTCCAGTAAAAGCAATAGTTGCTCAGGCCAACTTAGTAGGCCCGGCGCTAACACCATTAAATAGCCGTCGAGAGATTCGACAGTGGGCGGCAGAATATCGACCGTCAAACCGTTGCGGCGCAAGCCTCGATAAAACTCCAGAGACAATACGAAGTTATCAAAGTCTTCTCCTAGCGGCTGTATTTCCCATGCCCAGCAACTTTCATAATCGAATATTAAAGCGACTTTCGCTTGCCTTGCTTGAACCTCACCGAGTTGCTTAATCTCGATTGCTGTTTGCGCCACTTCATCAAACACCGCCGAAGGTTGACTGTCGGGGCGCAATAAACCCGCGTGCATCTGCTCTTGCGCAAACGGCGCTTGTCGCCAACGGAAATAACACACAGCCTCAGCTTGATGGGCGATTGCTTCAAAAGTCCAAAGCCTAACCATGCCGGCTAATGGAGCAGGGTTATTAGGCGCCCAATTTACTGGCCCTGGCTGTTGCTCCATAACCCACCAACGACCTTTACCAACGGCGCGATACAGGTCGTGATGAAAGGCTTGTAAATCTGGGTCACCTTGCCGCTCGAAGCGCTTCTTCCATTCGGCATCGGCTTCGGTGCGATCGACTAAAAAACCAAGCGGATAGCTATCCCAGCTAGCAATATCCAAATCATCACCCACTTTGTAATGATCGAAATCTACGATACGGCCCATATAATTATGAATCAGTGGCACATCAGTATATTCCCTAATAGCGTCTGCTTGAGCTTTGTTGTAAGCCACAACTTGATCACTACTAAAGCGTTGAAAGTCTAAGCTATGCATTGGATTGGGCTCAGTAACAGTGAGGTTAGGCAATTCTATCTGCGCAAAGCAGTCGTACTCCATTGACCAAAAAACATTACCCCAGGCTTGATTCATCGCCTCTACCGAGCCGTATTTAGCTTCTAGCCATTTATGAAATTCAGTGCGAGCTGCTTGACTATAAGAGATTACGGTGTCGTGGCAACTGTATTCATTATCAATCTGCCAGGCGGTTACGGCTTGATGTTGAGCATAACGTTCTGCCATGATACGGGCGATACGAACCGATTCCTGCCGATAGCCGGAATGACTAAAACAATAGTGTCGGCGCGAGCCAAACTGACGTACATCGCCATTGACATCAACCGCCAACATCTCCGGGTACTTATCTACCATCCACCTCGGCGGCGTTGCGGTGGGTGTGCACATCACCACATTTAGGCCTTCTGCGCCAAGCGTATCAACAGCTTGATCCATCCAGTCAAAGGTCAAGCTTTCTGGCTTTGCTTCGAACCGAGACCATGCAAATTCCCCAACCCGAACTATCTCTAGGCCTAAGTCAGCCATGCGTCTGGCATCTTCTTTCCATTGTGCTTGTGGCCAATGCTCAGGGTAGTAACAAGTGCCTAGTTGTGGTTTCATAAAGTATTACCTTCTAAATTAGGTGTGGCCGCTGTCTCGAACATGGCAATCTGAGAGTGCTGTTTCTAGCTATTTAAAACTCATTTATATTATAATTAGATATGACTCGCAACACATTAGACTTTTCAAACGCTGAGGTAATTGTTATTTCAGTTAGAATAGTGGAATGTCAATCACAGAAAGAAAACATCCATGACACAAACCACTCAGTTCATCGCCGGCGACTGGGGTACAAGCAATTTACGCTTATACTTATGTAAGTACAATGCGGGTGGCGGGTCATACATTCTAGAAACTCGGTTTGGCCCCGGAATTAGTCAAATTAATGACGACTTTGAGGACCAATTTTTCACTCTAGCACAAGACTGGCTAGACCTTTGGGGTGACTTACCAGTGCTTCTCTCGGGCATGATCGGCTCAACCATTGGCTGGAAAGATGCGCCTTACCTAAGTTGCCCCGTAGATGCAAAGCAGATTGCCGCTGGCCGCCTTAAATTTGAATGCAGAGACATCTCATTTTCGATACTGGCCGGCTTGCGAACCAACAACCCCTTGGGTGCACCGGATGTCATGCGCGGCGAAGAGCTGCAAATGCTTGGCTGGCTTCGATTGCAAGACAAACCTAAAGGTAAGCGTCTTTTTGTACTCCCCGGCACACACAATAAATGGACTCTAGTTGAAAATGGCTCGATTACCAATTTTCTAACTGCATTTACAGGAGAATTGTTTTCATTACTCGGAAACAATAGCATTTTAGTTACCGATAAAAACTCCGCCTGCTTCAACCAAGCGGTCTTCATGGACGGCGTTCGCGCGATTGGCTCTCTCGGTAATGCGCAACTATTGCATGCCCTTTTCGCCACTCGCAGCAAGCAAGTACTAGGAGAGATGGCGAGCACTGATGCCCTCTCCTACTTATCAGGCTTAATAATAGGCGCCGATGTGATTGGCGCAAGCAAGCTGTTTGGCGAGGTCGACGGTGTCACTATTATCGGCGAACCAACCCTCACTCAACACTACACCTTGGCACTCGATTATTTTGCCGTTAACAGCGATAGCTGTGACCCATCGGATATCGCTATATCGGGCTTTGAAGCCATCTTTGAACAATTACATGAGAAATAATAATATGAATAGCGCAGTTGATGAATGGTTAGAAAAAATGCCTGTTGTTGCCATCATTCGCGGGGTCACTCCCGACCAAGCGATTGAAATAGGTCATGCAATTCACGAAGCCGGAATCGGCATTATTGAAGTGCCGCTCAATTCGCCTGAACCATTCGAGAGCATAAAGCGCTTAAGCATTGATCTTGGTGAAGACTGCGTTATTGGTTGTGGCACTCTGCTCAACGAAGAAGACGCCAAACGCGTTGCTAAGGTTGGTGGGAAAATAGCGGTTACGCCAAATACTCGCCCAAGTGTGATTCAAAAATGTATCGAGCTAGGCATGACCCCCATGCCCGGCTGGGCCACGCCCACCGAAGCTTTTACCGCGTATAGAGCTGGCGCACGCTACCTAAAGTTATTTCCGGCGTCGAGTTTTGGTGCCGTTCATGTTAGAGCAGTTAAAGCGGTACTCCCGACGGATGCCAAGATACTAGCGGTTGGTGGGGCCGGAGCCCATAACGCCGCTGAATGGATAGAAGCCGGTGTTGACGGCTTCGGTATTGGCAGTGACATTTACAAGCCAGGACGTAGCACCGAAGAGGTACACCAACGATGCAAAGACATCGTTGACGCAATTAGTTCGGTGAGGTAACAACATGCGCTTAATTGACACCGTAAAAGTTGAAAATGAGCTCGGCGAAGGTGTCATTTGGGACCACGCCGCGTCTAAAGTCTGGTGGACTGATATCCAGCAAAGCAAACTTTATCGCTATGACCCAGAGTTCAAAACGCTTGAACAATGGGACACTCCAGAGCGACTATGCTGCTTCGCGCTAAGAGCTGATAATAAAGGTTTGGTCGCCGCGTTCGAATCTGGCTTCGCATTTTATGACCCTGAGAGCCGTAAAATTGATTGGATCGAGACGCTAGAGGCCGACAACCCGGGGACTCGATTCAACGATGGTAGAACTGATCGTACAGGCCGACTATGGGCTGGAACCATGGTTGAAAACCATCAGACAGCTACTAACAAGGGGGCACTTTATTGCCTCGACCACGATCTAACCGTGCATAAGACCATCGGCGGTTTATCGATACCCAATAGTTTGTGCTGGAGCCCAGATGGCAACATCATGTATCACACTGATACACCTACTAGGCGGATTCAGCAGTATGACTATAATGCCAAAACCGCCACCTTCAACTCGCCTCGCGATTTTGTAACCACCAATCGAGGCTGCTACCCTGACGGGTCAATTATCGATGCAGAGGGTTATTTATGGAATGCGCAATGGGCTAGCAGCAAGGTGGTGCGCTATGCTCCGAACGGTGATGAAGATTTAGTCGTGACGGTACCGGCGAGCCAACCAAGCTGTGTCGCCTTTGGCGGTAAAAACTTAAACCTGATGTTCGTCACATCTGCTTGGCAAGATTTAGACAGCCAAGCGCGGGCAGCTGATCCCGACGCGGGCAGTTTATTTGTGTTTGATACCGACTACCTTGGTTTAATAGAGAGTAGGTTTGTTTCCAGCGCAAAAAATCGACAATTCTGAGCAGCGCCTGCAACATGGTCATTCTCAGCAGCGCCAAAGGATCTCTATAAACCAGCGGCGCATCTAACCAGCCTCACCCGTCAACACATACTGACAGTAGACCTTTAAAGCGAATTGATATATTCCTGTCGCTTCGCCTCAGCATCATCGCCAAAGAAAATCTTACAAGCCTCCATAAGACCTGGAGCATCAATTATCTCTTGGTAGCGAACCACTTGCGTAATCTTAGAGCGACGGCGTAAAAAATCATCCAACTTAGTGACCATTTCATATCGTGCAGTATGCTCAATCTCACAGCGTAAATACTCAGCGCTCTCCATCAACCGTTCAGCCTGCTTAGGGTTCTGCCTGATATCTTCCAGTAACTCTAATGCGACACCACCATACCGACGCCATAAACGCTGCGTGAGTGGCTCACTTGAACCGGCCACGGTGAACGCATCTAAGTCCATTAATTTTGCTTGATGATAAAATTCATCACGCACTGTATCGTCGTCTTCGCCGTACCAAATATAGTCGGCAAACGGTAATTCAATGCCCATCTCCTGAACCAGACCTGCGATTTCATCGCCGACATTAATGCAATCAGTTGTTTTGCCGCCGAAAATGCTCAGGTGTTTATCATCAAAATTGGTGTCTACCGCGTGCTTACGAGACAATTTCACCCAGTCAGCAACACCGTCGCCGCCTTTTTGAGCCAAAGGCCTTACACCACAGCGCTCAGCGATAATATCATCCCGAGTAATCGGCTTATCTAGATCCAGTAGTCGATTAATATTGTCTAACACGAACTGTCGGTCTTCCTCGGTGACGTTCACATTTGGGTCGGATACTTGAGTGTCAGTGGTGCCTACCGAGGTTTTATTGCCCATAGGAATAACAAAGAACAAACGACCGTCGCTAGCAAAAAAAGCCAAAATCTTCTCTTCTTCGGTTATCCGGTCAACAATCAAATGAATTCCCTTAGAAAACAAATGTTGATGATCTGTCGTTTGCTCCGCCACTTCATTGTGCTGGTCAACATAAGGGCCACAAGCATTGACCAGTGCTTTTGATTTAATCGTAAAGGTCTCGCCGGTCATATTGTCGCGGGCCGATATATGCCATAAACCGTCTTTACGAACCGCATCAAGTGACTCGACATAATTCGCCGCGACACAGCCGTAATTCATACTCGAGCGAATGAAATTAAAAACAAAACGCGCGTCATTATCGTATAAATAGGCATCTGAATACTCGAAACCGCCGATAGCGTTAGATGTATCAATAGATGGTTCTCGCCGCTTAATCGTTTTAGGCGTCATATAATCAGGGGCTTGGGTAAAGAACCGGCCGATGATCCAATAAAAAATCGTACCCAGATATACAAACCAAGATGGAAAACGAAAACCTTTTTCTATCGTGGTTAGAAAGCGAATTTCCTTAACCGTTGATGGGTAGCTACGCATCAAATGATTGCGGCTCTTACACAGGTTATTGACTAAAAAATACTCATGAGACTCCAAGTATTTTATGCCACCCCAAGCTAGATTAGATGAATTGGAACTGGTCATACCCGCGAAGTCGCCCTTGTCAATCAAGGCAACTTTTGCACCTTTAGCTGACAATGACGCAGCCGACACCGCGCCATTGATGCCGCCACCAAGTACCAGCACGTCGAAGACTTTGTCTTCTTGCTGGAGACGTTCGATATTATTACTGCGTAAATCCATGAGTATATTTGCCTAAAAATATCCAGCGTTATGCTTAAAACCTAAAATACACAACCTGTAAACCTTGGTACCAAGACCGTACCAAAGATGAATGAAAAAAGTCAGTCAGAAAAACCCTCACTAATTCTTATCAATAGTAAGATAAATAAGATGAAATTAAAATCGCTAATCTTATTTGCGACATAGATTTTACCACTCAAAGTATCTTATTAAAGACTAATTTTTAACCTTTGATATACCCCTTGGCTACGCATGTAGATTTCTCAACGAGTTAACTTAAGCCATTTTGTGAAACCTTAAGAACTGAATTGAATGCGGTATCAACGGCCATTAAAAAAGCCCTAACTAATCAATAGTTAAGGCTTTTTTAAATGGCGTCCCCAAGGGGATTCGAACCCCTGTTACCGCCGTGAAAGGGCGGTGTCCTAGGCCTCTAGACGATGGGGACGTCTAAGATCCGCGGATAGCAAATCAATTCCTTCACTTTCACTTATGATCATCTTAACTATAACATTCGAATAAAACGAACTAGCTTATGGTGGAGCTAGACGGGATCGAACCGTCGACCTCTACACTGCCAGTGTAGCGCTCTCCCAGCTGAGCTATAGCCCCTCTGATCTCGAAGGAGCGCGTAAGATACGCTCAGACTCGAAATGGGTCAAGTACTAATTTAATTTTTTTGAAAAATATTTCTAGATGAAGCTTTTTGGTACTTCTAGAGCCTCAGTAATCTCGAACAAATTAGCTGATTTTCGTGCCGTTTAAATTTACAGCCAGAAGCATCTAAAGATTGCCGCCTAGCAGCCTTTTCGTTGTATTATCTTCAATGTCAGTAGGAGGCCAAATGTATCACTTAGCTAATCAAGCAATAAGCAATACTTTAGAAGCCTCCGCAAATAATTAACACCCGGGAGGGTACCGTTACTATGTCTTCAATGACTTTTAGTTCATTTCGTCATAACTTTTTAGGCAATTCAGCCGATTGGTATAAAAACGTTATTATTGCGTTTCTAATTATAAACCCAATTGTTTGGTTTTCAGGGTTTCATTTTTTAGCTGGCTGGCTATTGGTAGGAGAATTTATTTTCACTCTAGCAATGGCATTAAAATGCTATCCATTACAGCCAGGTGGGATCTTAGCGATACAAGCCGTGTTGATTGGCATGACATCCGCTGACATGGTCTACCATGAGGTTGAGGGGCAACTGAAAGTAATTTTACTATTGGTGTTTATGGTTGCGGGCATTCATTTCATGCGTGAGCTATTGCTCTTTACCTTCAGCAAAATTTTGATTAACGTTAAGAATAAGGTGGTGCTTTCGTTTCTATTCTGTTTTGCCGGTGCGGTTCTATCCGCGTTTCTAGATGCGCTAACCGTCACAGCGGTGTTAATCAGTATTGGCGTTGGCTTTTACGGTGTTTATCACAAGGTTGCCTCAGGCAAAAAATTCAGCGAAGACCACGACCATTCTGGTGACGACGGCGTGCATGAATTTAAACGTCAGGACCTAGAAGATTTTAGATTGTTTTTGCGAAGCTTGATTATGCATGGTGCCATTGGCACAGCCCTAGGTGGCGTATGCACATTGGTTGGCGAACCACAGAATCTACTGATTGCTGAAAAAGCCGGCTGGGAATTTACCGAATTTTTTCTACGCATGGCACCGGTGACAATGCCCGTTCTTGCGGCCGGCTTGGTTACCTGTATATTGCTCGAGATAACTGGCATCTTTGGCTACGGAGGCAAGCTTCCCGATGGAGTACGCTCAGTGTTGTCCGAATTCGATGCCGAGCAAGAGTCAAAACGCACCGACAGAGACAACGCCAAATTAGTAGTACAGGTAATCATTGGTTTGGTATTAGTTGTCTCGTTGCAACAACATGTCGCCGAGGTCGGCTTGATCGGCCTGATGGTAATTGTCTTGCTTACCGCCTTCAACGGCATTACTGAGGAACACGAAATCGGCCACGCATTTGAAGAGGCTCTACCATTCACGGCCTTGCTGGTGGTGTTCTTTGCGATTGTTTCTGTGATTCACGAGCAACACCTCTTCGCCCCAGTGACTAATTTTGTGTTAGCTATGCCCACTGATTCTCAGCCAATAGTGATGTTTATAGCCAACGGCGTATTATCAATGATCAGCGATAACGTGTTTGTTGCCACCGTTTACATCAACGAGATGGCCTCTGCGCTCAATAGCGGCGCTATTTCACGCGAGCACTTTGAGATGATGGCAATAGCAATTAACACTGGCACAAACTTACCGAGTGTTGCGACGCCGAACGGCCAAGCTGCATTCCTATTTTTACTTACCTCAGCCTTAGCTCCACTAATTCGCTTGTCGTACATGAAAATGGTAGTGATGGCGTTTCCATACACTATCGTGCTCAGCCTGGTCGGCGGCGCGGCCATTATGATCAACTTCTAATAGGATTTAATCATAGTCTAACGGCTCCTATCGACTCTGGAGCCGTTAATTATATTGTTGCTAGAACAATTAGCTACCTTGCCGCTTTACGCGGCTAGCCAGCCAAGGCGCCTCGAAAAGGCCTAAGGAGTTCAGCCAGAAAACCAGCCGAGTTCAGCAAAAAATATAAGAACGTTCAACGCGAAAATAGTCGCGAGAAAAAACCACGTTTACTGACTTCTTTTTCGATTGACCGCGCTTGCGCTCGGGATACTTGATGTCGCTTGATTTGATCTGTGTCCCAAGCCGTGGTGTTGGAAAATTCAATATCTGGAAATTCTCGTAAAGCAAACTTTTTACTCAAACCAGTAGCGACCAAGTTGGCCGCCTTAACATTTGCCTGACTGAGCACGCTGCCAGAGACCCTGGCCGACCAAAGGTTGCTTTCCTCGAGTGAGGCACCCGATAAATCAGCTCGACTGAGTCGGCTATGAGAAAGATTTGCACCATCAAGAATAACATTTTTCAAGTCGGCACTTTGCATGCTTGTTGACCTGAGATTTGCTAACTCGAGGTTGCTACCAGACAGATTAGCATTACTGAAGTCAGCATTAAACATGCTTGCCTTAACCAAATCAGCGTGCTCCAGTGTCGCGCCGCGCAACCTCGCGGAGCTTAAATCAGCGCCGCGTAAAATAGCATTACTTAAATTAGATTCTTGTAATTTTGCACCGAAAAGCCTGCTGCCTGTCAGATTTACACCTTTCAAGTTGGCTCGACGAAAGTTCGCGCCCATTAGCTTTGTATTAGACAGATCAGCATCAGATAAGTCGCAATCGGTGAAATTCGCAGCGGTTAGAGTGGCGTTCTTAAGGTTTGCTCCCGGCAGCTTAGCGAACATTAGATTAGCACCATTAAGGGTGGCATCAAGCAGATTAGCCGATGTCGCATCACAATGACTCAAGTTTGCTCCATTTAAACGAGCGCCGGCTAACTTAGCCTGGTAAAGATCAGCGCCGGACAAGTCGGCACCAGTAAGGTCAGCTTCAGTCAAATCAGCACCGGATAAATCGGCACCGGCCAGCTTTGCCCCGCGAAGTTTAGCGTTGGCTAACTTTGCGCCGCTCAAGTCACTACCCGCTAAGCTATAACCTGAAAGGTCATAACCAGAAAGTTTTTTGATAACGGGTGCATCGCTCATTAAGATATCTATTTAGGGCTGAAAAACAAACCAGCATAAGGCTAGTGACTGGTACCGCCGTTTATTCTAGACCAAACGCATTGGTCTTCGACCTTTTCGTCTAGACGACTCAACCATTCTACATGACTTTGCTTTTCTTGGTTGCTTGCTTGCACCAATGGTAAGTCTAGGGTGGCGTAGTTTAGCTTCGGGCCAGATTCGCTTGATTGAGAGTCTCTTGCAGAATTAGCTTCTAATACCAAGGAAGACTGGCCGCCGCTCAAGAACAGATAAACGTCAGCCAATATTTCGGCATCTAGTAAGGCTCCGTGTAGCTCGCGATGACTATTGTTAATATCGAAGCGACGGCATAAGGAATTGAGATCGTTTCGTTGCCCAGGAAACATCTTACGGGCTTGTAATAGCGTATCGTGCACGCCGCACACATCGGCAATTTTGGCGGTTTGAGGGTCCAATCGCTCTAATTCAGCATCTAAAAAACCAACATCGAATGCAGCATTATGAATAATAAGTTCGGCACCACGCAGGTAATCCATCATGCCCTGTGAGATATCAGCGAAAAGTGGTTTGTCGGTAAGAAACTCATTGGTGATTCCGTGAACCTCCATCGCGCCTTGGTCGATCTCTCGATTAGGGTTAAGGTATTGGTGGAAATTGTTACCGGTAAGCTTACGATTGATAAGTTCAACGCAGCCAATCTCAATAATTCTATGACCCTGTCTATGCTCAAGACCGGTAGTTTCGGTATCGAGAACAATTTGTCTTTGGTAGTCACTCATGCATACACCTATTTATTTTATTGCCACTGATTTAAATCGACTGAAAGTTGAGCCGATACTTATCAGACTTGTTCTAAGAACGGCTATCTAAACATGACTCCGTTACCGCTTTGGTTTGAGTTTTAGCCGCGGCGGCTACCAATTTAGATCGTTTTCGTCTAAATTTTAGACGCCCTACCATGGTCGCACTAGCGTCTCTTTTCTTGGCACTAACTATATATCCACCACCCATCATCGGCAACCAGCGATCACCCACCGATTCGATAAATTGAAAAGTATCTATAAGTCTTTTACTACGTGACAACGGCGCGTAATGGAACATCGAACTGGTGACTACTTCGAAGCCCAATAACTGCAACCAATCGATCACACGAGAAACTGAATAGTAACGCCCTCTAATTACGGCTCGGGGGCGTATCCATCGCTGCGCGCCAATCAAGCTGTTTGGGTTAAAGCCTGTTAATACAATATGCCCTTCAGGCATCAGTACGCGATGAGCTTCACGCAGCACCTGATGCGGCAACTCATGGCGCTCCAGCACATGCGGCAGCACGACGGTCGAAAAAACATCAGGGGCAAAAGGTAAGAAAGCAGGGTCAACCACAAGATCTGACGATGGCTCACTAAAATAGTTAGTTTTAACTAACAACGGCAGATCAAAATCGGCAACAACAGACGCCGGTAGATATTGTCCCAGCTGCAATACTGTAGGACCAATCGACTGTCGAAGACCGGCGGCAATATGCGCCCTCTCGACCGCAAAATAGCGTTTGGCATAATCGCTTAGTAGCCAGCCATCATCACTGACCTGAGTCGCTATTTGCTTTTTAGTTACTTCTTTTTTTTCTATCAAACCCTTACTCTCTTAAGTACCAATATTAACTACCTGAAACAAACTTTATATTACATGAAATGTCAGCGAACCACATTGACGGCAGATGAACAGCTCATTACTATTCGCCGATGAATTTAAAAGTCTGTTTATCACCTGTTTTAACGCTGACCTTATTACTGAGTATCAGCGGCTGCACAAACCGTAACACGGCTGCCGACACAACAGTGCTGCCAGACCTTACAACAAAGACTCTTCAGCAAACAACCGCCGAGGCTTTGCAGCAACCAAGTAGCATCATGGCTGAGACCGCTGCAAATACGCAAACGACGGAATCTAACTCAAGCATTAGCACCGAACCTCTAGACCTGCTCGACAGAATCCGCCAAGGCTTTACCTTTCCGGCGCTAGAATCAACGCACATCAGTCAATACGAAAAATGGAGTACCGAGCATGACAGCTACTTAAATGGATTGTTCGCTCGCGGAACTCCGTTCCTCTACCATATTGTGGAAGAGATAGATAAACGTGGATTACCAATGGAGTTGGCCTTACTGCCAGCCATTGAAAGCGCCTACAAACCGAACGCCGTATCACGCTCAAAGGCAGACGGGTTATGGCAATTCATTCCATCAACAGGCCGTCATTTTGGCCTCAGACAAGATTGGTGGTACGACGGCCGTCGTGATGCACTGGCATCTACCACGGCGGCTCTCGACTATCTAACGCAGTTAAATAAGCGTTTCGATGGTGATTGGTTTCTAACACTCGCGGCCTATAATGCTGGCCAAGGAACAGTAGCCCGAGCAATCAGAACGAATAAACGCAAAGGCAAAGGCACTGCTTACCAAGACTTAGCTTTGCGACTTGAAACACGACGCTATGTACCAAAATTGCTCGCTTTAAAAAATGTCATCAATAACCCGGCTATTTTTGGTGTGGAGCTACCATTTATCGACAGTAAGCCGCACTTTAAAGTGGTCAAGTTGAAGGGGCAAATTGATCTAACCAAATTTGCCAAGGCCGCTGAGATTGATGAATCGGAGTTACGCCATTTAAATGCTGGTTTCAAACGTTGGGCGACCTCACCTGATGGACCGCACCAATTACTAATTCCGATCAATGCCGAAGGCAATATAGAGCGCGCTATCGGGGCCGCTAAGCGTGCCGTACAAATAGACTTCTCGAATCATAAAATTCTAGACGGCGACTCACTTAGCAGTATTGCCAACCAATACAGCGTAAGTGTAAGCGCTCTGCAAACCAGCAACAATTTACGCAGCACCAATATCCGTGCTGGCAAAAACTTGCTGATCCCTGTGCCCACCGCGCGCGCTAGTGGTGTCAATACCGAGATTATTAGCGCGACGCCAGAGAATGGTCGTGTCATCCATCAGGTTAAGCAAGGCGATACGCTTTGGTCTATCGCCAGAAAATACAAAGTTCGAGTTAACAACTTATTAAGTTGGAACAATTTAACTAAAAACCAAATATTACGATTAGACCAAACTGTTTTGGTGATGATTAATTAGTCACCGAATTCAACGGCTATTGCCTTCAAAGCGGCCGCATAAAGATAAGCGCATCTTCCCTAGGCTCTCCTACAGAAGTAGGCCGGTAATATTGCTTGCGCAAAGCTATCTGATTAAACTGCCACTTTGCATACAAGCTCTGTGCAACTTCGTTTGCCGCTCTAACTTCTAAGAATATTTTGCTAAGCGACGCTTGTTGAGCATATTCAACAATGTCAGTCATCAACATATGGCCAAGGCCCAGACCTTGAAATTGGGGAGCGGCCACCACATTTAAAATATGCAGCTCTTCAACCACCTGACAAACAACGTGATAGGCGACTATAAGACCATCATTCACAGACTCAGTATTGCTAGTCGCTGACTCTGAATCAGCAGACGCCGACGGCGTATTCCTGAGCATTTCGACAACCCGACACCTATAATTTTTTGTCAGCGACTCTTCAAACGAAAGCCTACCCCAAGGGCTCGCTTGAGCATTGAGTTCAATCGCTAACACTTGCTTTAGATCATAACTGGTCATGTCTCTAACACTAAGGCCATTGTGCCTGGCCGCGTATCGTAAATTTTGCCGAGAAGCACTCATAATACTGAAATGGCTACCGAGTAATGGCTAAACACTTTTTGAGGTCGAGCCACGCTCCAGCCTTCAGTGCCGGCTGATCCAATAAGCGCTGTGGGCTGTAAGTGACAACGATAGGTATCTTCGTGCGATAACACTGCAGGTCCTTGGACCGCATCATCTCTAACGCTTCGTTTGATCTGGCGACAGACTGAGCCGCAAACTCACCGAACACGACCAAAATCTTGGGTTCGATCAACTCGATCTGTCGATCCAATAGCTTGTCACAATTGGGGATTGCACTTAAATCATCTGAAGTCGCGCACTTGAAAACGCTGGTCGTGTAGACCGAACCTCTAGTAAGGCCGACCGCCAATAGCATGGCTTCGAAAAGTTGACCAGCACGGCCAGAAAACAATTGTTGCGATTCTAAATCACTGCTTACAGGAGCATCGGTAACGAACAGCCAGTCAGCATTTGCATCTCCCGAGCCTAGGCTCGAGTTGCTCGGGCCACAGCTTTGGCAATGGCTCTGACCATCAATTAGAGCTTGTAGACCCTGCCAATCAAGCTCACCAATCGATTCGGAAATTTTAGCCGCTGCAGTTGGCATTGGATTTGTAGCGTTGCCGCTCTCGGTTGCATTAATTACCGGCGCGCGCGCTAGCGACGGCATCGCCGCTACGGCAGGCATTGCTAGAGGTAAACGAGCCAGCGCTGGATCGGCCGGCGTATTTACAGGCGGAATGGGTACCGACGGCGATAAGGGGTTAATTGACGGTCGATCATTAGTTCGAGCAAAGATTGCCGAATCAGTAGCAAGAGAGTCATTTGGATCAGTCGCTAAGGTCTCCGTGCCCGCTCTAAGTTGTGCAGACTGAGCTGAATAATTGGCACTTACTAAGCCATCATCACTAACCACAGCCTGCTCAGTCAAAGCAGCGTGCGGGGCAGTTACCAGTTCATCTATACCGAGTTCTAGCTCGGCGGGCGGCGGGCGTAAACGCCACTGCTGAACACCCATTAGTTTTATTATCGTTGTCATTACGGTTGGATTATACGTGCAAACTGAGTCAATAATTAGAACAACAAAACAAAAGCCGTTATAAATATTAACAACAATAGCGATGCCATCGATAAGAACGCCCATATTACAAACAGTGGCTTAGCGATTAAAGTAATACTATTGGTGGGGTTAAACACCAAACCTAAGCCGTCTTCTTAACGAATCTCAAGTGCGGTAGCGGATAAGCCTCGTTAGCCAGCAGGCTGTTTGAGATAAGAGTCACTTAAGTTGGCGGCATCGTTATCACACGCCAATTTAACAATTAATATCGGTGCACCTCGCAATTGATTTAAGACTATCCAGATAATCATCCAAATCGATACCGACAATAAAATAACACCACACTTAACAATATTCCACCACTAAGTAGAGTCCACTGTAAGGCAAGTCCATGCTAATAAAAATTAGCAACCATGACCACGGAGAGGAAATAGCTGAGTTTGGTTTGAACTGACCGAGCGATAGAGCCGATCTTGTTAACTACTAAAGTCAATTGTTCAGAAGCCAACATCGTGACACCTCACTACCAGCCCTTAAGCTCAAAACTAAACAAAGTCTGCCCAAAGCGCTTCTTTAAAAGCAACTATACCTTTATCGCCCGCTAACAAGAACGGACGCTTGATTAGCTTACCGTTGCCATTCAATAACTCAATCGCCTGATCAGAACTCATATTCGGCAATTCTTGCTTCATATTCAATTGACGGTATTGCACGCCAGAAGTGTTGAAGAGTTTAGTTATATCGCCATCATAACTACTCAACATAATTCGCAATTCGGCTTTCGATGGCGGCTGCTTGGTAATATCGATTGAGTCGAATGAGATATCTCTTTCCGCTAAAAATTTAACCGCCTTTCGACAAGTACTGCAGTTGGGGTATTGGTATAGTTTCATCGGCATGCGGTTCCGGCTCTGAATGTATTGATGATAAACCATTATAGCCCTGTGGCGGTTCGGTCTTAAGAGGTATTTTGTCAATTTTGAAGTGAACACCTCACACCACTCCATTAGCTAGGAGCAAACCAAAAAATTTACCATCAAATTATTACCAAATATCCCACTTATACTAGCATTGACGAGCACGGCACTATTACTTTCCGCCAATCCTGCTACCGCTAAGTCGCTGTCTCACAATCAAGCTCTATGGCAATGCAAAGCTCTCGCATCTACTCAGTTTTACAAAGTAAAGAGCACCAAGGTCGCATGCCTAAAAAGTAAATGAAACAAATTTCTAGCCAAACTCGATATTAAAGAAAAAGACGATCGAGGTATGTTCTCATTCTCACTTAAGCTAAATCAAGATGCTCAAATCGTAAGGTTAGACAAAGATCTAAACGCGATTGTCTCTGAGCACTCAACACAGCGGTGAAGATCGATAAGAGCAACTAAAAGACCGATACTGTTCTGTAGCAGAGTTTTTTAATGCCTTAAACCATCAAACTCGGCGTCAAATAACTTTGTTTGCCAGAGCTGCCGCATCTTGGCGAGCACTTTAAGTTGATTAGGGTAATATTCGATTTCTGAATGCTGACACAGTGAATTCAGCTGCTCGACGATCGGGCGAAGTGAATTTTGGCATTGAGTCAAGCTGTGGTGGGTGACCAAGACAAATAGGCTCGCCATTAAAACATCGAACGATGCTTCGTTGTTTTCGGTTTTCGGTTGCCGTTGCTCTAGCATTGTTAATTCCTTGTCAGTTAGGTTGTTGGTGGATCAATTCACGTGCCAAAGTCGCAATTTGCGATGGGCAACAATGCCGACACTCATCTTGCGCCGCGAGTAACAGCAAGCGTTTGATAAAACCGTGACAATGCGATCTGGAACGAAACTGTAGATCAACCGCGTGAATATTTTTTTCAAGCAATAGTGCCTTTAATATTTCGCAGTTATAAGGAATTACCCATCGATTGGTCTGCGTTCGAATGACAAAGTCGGGCGCTATAACAGACGAATTTGAACCTATGGTTTGATGCAGTGACATGATTAACCTCATTTGCGAATGAGAATCATTCTCATTCAAAATAAATACGATGTCAATTACTATTTGTCCGTGAATATGACAATCGTTCATCATCTTCAGTTTGCCGTGGCAATCGATCTTAATCTCAGGCACCTTCCGAGGCCCTCACTGACTCACGGCAAGGCTACTCAAGATAAGAGCAGAGGGAATCTTTCATGGTAAAACGTCCAACCGCAATGCAAACCAAAAATTGGCGTCAATAACGTGAATGAGGCCGTGGTTGATTGCGGGTACTTAATTTAGCACCTGAAAATTCTACAGTGATTGCTTTAGACTTAATATTGCTTGACCGATACCGGCGATATATGACTCCGAACAAGTCTTACTGGAGCTAACCAGTGTGCATGCAATAGGCAGTACCTGCCGACAAGCTCACCGCTGTTCGTAAGAGCGCTCGCATCAGATCTATTGCGTAAGCCTGTACCCTATTCTATCTGAGACGATTAATCCCTCACATGATGGCTCCATTTTTATCGCATCTCGGTGTAAACTAAAGCTCCTTGAATTCTGACATACCAATACATCTATGCAACAGCTCTCCAGCATTAAAATTTTTGGCGGCCAGCAGTCGCAGCATAAACATCAATCGACTTCGCTAAATTGTGAAATGGTGTTCTCGGTGTATATGCCGCCGCAGGCAGAAACCGCTAAAGTTGCGGTTATATACTGGTTATCGGGCCTAACCTGTACCGATCAGAACTTTGTTACCAAAGCGGGCGCGCAACGCTACGCGGCCGAACATGGCATTGCGATTGTATGTGCCGACACCAGCCCTCGCGGTGAAGCAGTACCAGATGACGTTGATGGCGCATGGGATTTTGGCTTAGGCGCTGGTTTTTATGTCAACGCCACTCAAGCACCATGGTCGGACAATTACGCCATGTACGACTACATAGTAAATGAGCTACCGGAGCTAGTTAATCGCGAGTTTGCTATCGATGGCAAACGCGCATCGATTTCGGGACACTCAATGGGTGGTCACGGAGCCTTAACGATTGCCTTGAATAATCCAGATAAGTTTAAGTCTGTATCCGCATTTTCTCCGATCGTATCGCCATTAAATTGCCCATGGGGTGAGAAAGCACTGGGTAATTACTTGGGCGATGATAAAGCGCTATGGGCAAAATATGACGCATGCGCTTTGGTTCGCTCGGCTGAATACCAACTGCCGATACTGGTCGATCAAGGCCGCGCTGATGGCTTTCTGGAAGCGCAGCTTAAAACCGAACTTCTAGAGCACGCGAGCAAAGAGGCAGACTACCCAATGAGCATTCGTTACCAAGACGGCTATGATCATTCGTACTACTTCATCGCATCTTTCATTGGCGAGCATATTGCATTCCATGCAAAGCAGCTCAACTAACTCAAACTACTATCTCTAAATAAGAGGGTTACTCATATGCGTTCTGTTGTGATTGTAGGTGCTAGCCATGCGGCGGCCGAAGCCGTCTCGAGTCTTCGAAAGTTTGGGTGGCAAGACAATATCATTCTGGTTGGCGATGAGCCAGTGCTGCCCTACCAACGCCCGCCCTTGTCAAAAGGCTATTACAAGGGTGAGGTAGAAGCAGAGAAGTTATTAATTCGTCCTGAGTCGTTTTATCAAAAACACGAAGTCAACTTAATGCTCGGGCGTCGAGTCGAGTCGATCAACCGTAATGATAAAGCCCTGAGTCTCGATAACGGGGAGCAGCTGAGCTATACCCACCTGATTTTAGCTACTGGCACGCGCGCTCGAAAACTACCGATAGAGGGCGCTGAGCTAGCGAACATAAATTACCTGCGCACTAAGCACGATGTCGACAGCATCAAATCTCAGCTTACGCCTGGCGGTAAATTGCTGATCGTTGGCGCCGGCTATATCGGCTTAGAAGTGGCGGCATCGGCAGTAAAGAAAGGCGTAGACGTCATCGTATTTGAAGCTATGGACCGAGTTCTGGCGCGCGTAACCAGTCCTCAGGTGTCTGAATTTTATCAACGTGTTCATGCTGAAGAAGGTGTCGACATTAGACTTAATGCAACGTTACAAAGATTCGAACAGACTGAGTCAGGCTTGCAAGCCATCACCGCCGATGGGTCAACCGTTCCTTTTGATGCGGCCATTATTGGCATCGGCGTGATCCCGAATATCGAACTTGCCGACGACGCAGGGCTGGGATGTGATAACGGCATAATCGTTAACCAATACACTCAAAGTGACGACGCCAGCATTTACGCGATCGGTGATTGCAGCAATCACTTTAACTTTTTGTACGCTCGGCGAATTCGCTTAGAGTCGGTGCCAAATGCGGTTGAACAAGCCAAGGTCGCCGCCGCTAAAATCTGTGGGAAAAAAATGGTCTACGACCAACTGCCGTGGTTTTGGTCCGATCAGTACGATGTAAAACTGCAAACAGCGGGCTTACTTCAAGGGCATGACCAAGTCGTCACCCGTGGCGATGCCAATAGCCGAAAATTTGCCGCCTTCTATTTAAAAGCCGGCGTACTGATCGCCGTAGACGCCTTAAATTCGCCTGCCGAGTTCATGTTATCGAAGAAGCTGATCCAACAAAAGATCTCGCCCGCGCCATCGAAACTGGCCGACGCGAGCGTATCGCTTAAAGAGTTTCTTTAAGCGATCATTATGCTGAGGCAGGCGGTTAACTAAACCGCCTCAGTCAATTGACGACGCCGGCGGAAAACCAATGCATAGACAGCAACATAAAGAGCAATCACCAGCACGCCTATCCATTCTATTTTTAGTGGCGTAAATTGATACAGAATGACTAAGCCAAAGATCAAACTCCAATGCAATGCAATGTACTTTGCCAAACCCAGATTCGAGACGGTAAGGTTAAGGTTGTCGGTGTAAAGACGGGTCAAGGAGTCCAAGGAATTGATCACAAAAATAATGCCCACGCTCACCATCGCTATAGTCTGATACCCCGCCAGTACGACACTGTTTTCATGGTAAAAATACAATACCGAAAACCAAGTTGCGATTGGGATCGACGGAAAGATCAATAGCGCCGCGAACAACTGCCTTACGCTTAAGTCGCCGACAAAGCGCGCCACAAACTGGCCAATCATAATGCTCCACGAGAACCACCAAAATAGGTAAAAGGCGTGGTAATCGCTGACGGGCAACACAAAATGATGCAGGTTTTTGAAGTACTCAGAAATACCGACCGCGGTGACACCAAAATCAACAACGGTTGCCTCGGAGGTAAAAAACATAAATCCAATCAGCGCAAAAAACAGCCAGGTTGAAGCGATGCTTAACACTTTAACGTAGCGAACATGCGTGCTCGACAGCACCGCAAAAAGCGTTACTACGGCTACTAAGCCGTATTTTAAACTCGGCGTAATGCCAACAATATAATCAGGCAAATAGCTAAGAAACAAAAAACCGGTGAATGCACAGGTGCCGATAATCACAACATTGTTTACAAACTTAAGCGCCGGAATCTCAAATAATTTTAAACGTGGCTCAACCGCGCAAAAATAAAAAGTTGTCAGAAAGTAGAAGGTCCATATTAAGAAACCCCAAAAGCCGAAGGCGACAGCCAAGGGGTTGGCAAACTGGTACGCCGCTTCGGTTTGGTATATCGGAAACTCGGTTAGCGGAAACATCACCAAGCCAACATCTAGACCCGAGGTAAATAAGATGGCGATAAACGTGAATGACCCAACCGGAGTCTTACCCGTGAGTCGTCCAGACCCGCGTGTGGTCAGGACCATGGCCGAGGTCAACAGCACCACAATAATAGCGATTGATAATATGATTTGCATAAGAGTTTACGTTAGCCGGCCTGAGTCTCGGCTTAGTCTACTATGATTTCTTGCATCAATTGTCGGCTTACTAAGGCAAAGCTTGAAAATTCCGGAAGGTCTATTTACCCCCCCCTATTTTTGGAAACAACTTACCCACCTGATCTCGATACTCTAGGTATTCATCACCGTGTTCGGCGATTAGGTCACGTTCTTCAAACCACAGGCCCACGACAATATAAACCGTCAAGCCAACACTCAACACCAGCTGAGTCATGGACATTGTGGGCGTTGCCCACACCCCAATTAGCACCCCAGTTTGAATTGGGTGGCGCACGTATTGATACATTGCTCGCTTAACAAATTGCAATGGCGCTTCCGGCATTTTCTTGTAATGTAAGTAAACCTGACGTAAGCCAAACAGATCGAAATGGTTGATCGCAAAAGTTGAAGCCAACAAAAATACCCAACCGAACCAGAACAAACCCCACAATAAGGTTACCGCCCAGCTTGCCTCTACAAGCCATACTTGTCCAGGAACCAACGCCCAAAAACCAACAAGAGCCATACTGGTAACGCCAGCAAATAAGACATAGGTTGGTCGCTCAGCAGGTTCAGGGATAATCTTAATTATGATCGCCTTGAAGCTCGGTCGAGCCATACCGGTATGCACCACACCCCAGATTAATACCAAAAGGCAATTCCATATGATTGGCTGGCTTGAGCCATAAGAACCTTGATGCAGAAAACCCCACGGCATAAATCCAGCAAGAACGACGATTATAGCCACCAGACCTAACACTCCAATCAAATAACTAACTCCGCCGTACAGCAATACTAGTAGTCTAGCCATGACGATATCCTCAGAATTTTAAATTATTATCTACCTAACCTACCTAATAACAGACGTATGTCAAATTTTTTAAATTGGGGCAAACCTACTATTTAGCACGATTTGCCGGCGCACCTACATTAGATAGCTAAAACCTTAGCTAAGTATGCTCTGAATTTTTGCCTTCTTAGAGAGCAAGGCTTAGCAGTGACGCAGCAGTCATTTTCTCTTAGCCTTTTGCCGTTAAGCTTGCTTTTTCAACAATACAGTCACGCCTAGAGCGGTGGCAACAGCGGCCGTTTCTCGATAGGTCTCATGATTAGCCTCTATGTCATCAAGCTTATACAAATAATTAACCATCAGCCCTGCCGACTCTTGCATTCCTTTAGTCGAAGTATCCGCTAACCAGTTGATTCTCTCTACCCGTGCACCATTGTTTAGATGGAAATTTGCAACCGGGTCTAGCGCACGGTTGCGTCGCTTTTCGATTACTAGGTAATGCGCGGTTAATCGCTTAACTGGAATCATCAGAGCATCAGCCAGTTTAGAATTAAGATGCCAATCCGCGCTCGCTAGGGTATCCGCTAAGGTCGTAAAACCCTCTATTGCTGACAAGCCTTGCTGCTCTTTTATTGTCAACATTTGAGACTCGTCTATGTTATTTAACCACGCGCGTAAGCCCGGAATCGGTGACAATGTGGAAAAGGTGTTTATGTTCGGCAGTTCTGTTTTTAGGTCAGCGACCACTCGCTTAATTAAAAAGTCACCAAAGCCGACTCCGGCAAGACCCGTTTGCGCATTGCTTATGGAATAAAAAATCGCGGTATTGGCTTTATGCGGGTTATTCAACGGCGCCGATTCGTCCAATAAATCCTGAATATTATCGGACAAGGTATTAACCAACGCCACTTGCACAAAGATCACTGGTTCGTCTGGCATACGCGGGTGAAAAAAAGCAAAGCATCGGCGATCAGCTTGCAGTCGATTCTTCAGATCACTCCAAGAGCGAATAGCATGAACTGCTTCATAATCAATAAGCTTTTCTAACAACGCGGCTGGCGTGTCCCACGACATGCGGACCAGATCTAAAAAGCCCACGTCAAACCACGATCGTAATAGCCCTTTCAGATTTTTATCTAGCTCGCTTAGTTTTGCATCATTCTTATCGGCTAGACGAAGCAAGTCTGCACGCATACCGACTAAAAATTTAACACCGCTGGGCAGCGAGTTAAATTTTGTCAGCAGATCAAGCCCAGTTGATCGTAGCGCGCTGCGCATTTGCTGATGCAGACTGGCCAATGAGTCGCCTTGTTGGGCGGCCAAAATAGCCGCGGCTAAGCGGTTGACCTGTTCACCCTTAACACCAAAATCATTGGCTAAGATGCTCAGAAAACGAAATCGGCCAATATCGTTAAGGTCCAAATACGCTTCGCCTAACTTAGCGGCACTGGCTCGAGCTGATACATCACCGCCTTTACCTTCTAGACAGTCATGCATCTTCTGACGCATTCGGTCAATGTCACTCTCGGGCAGGTCTGGGTGCACCTTCAGTTGGTCGGATTTAACCAGACTTAGGTGCTGCCACGCGATGCGCAAATTAGAGAGTGTCTGATTGATCATAAAACCGGCTCGATAGAGAGTGATGCGTAAAAATAGCCACTAGCGGCATTTAATAGTCGCCGTAAAGGCATGATAAAAACGAGGTACAGCAGATAACAATAAAACCGAGCAGCTTAGGTTGTTGTTACCTGCGCTAACTATTAGGCGCTATTGGTGAGAGCTTTACACTGCTCCCGCAGGACTGTTTTCTGTATCTTCCCTGTTGCTGTTTTCGGTAACGACCCAAATACTACTTTTTTAGGTTTCTTAAACTTTGCCATATTATTGGAACAAAACTCGATTAGCTCAGCTTCAGAAATACTCATGCCCTGTTTCAGTTCAACAAACGCGCAAGGCACTTCGCCCCACTTTTCATCGGCCATCGCGACCACCGCGGCTTCGCCAACAGCGGGATTCCGATAAAGAATACTTTCGACTTCAACCGATGAAATATTTTCACCACCAGAAATAATAATATCTTTTGCGCGATCTTTAATTTGCAGGTATCCGTCGGGGTGTATTACCGCTAAATCACCGGTCTTGAACCAACCGTCAGCAAAAACAGCCTTGGTCTCTTCTATGTTCTTTAGATAACCTTTCATCATAATGTTGCCGCGAATAACGATCTCGCCCATGGCCTCACCGTCATGCGGTACCGGCTGTGACGAGTCAACGTCAAGCACATCAACCGCCTCGGTCATAGCAAAGCGAACACCCTGTCGAGACTTTAGCTCAGCTTGGGTTTCTTCACTTTCGGACTCCCAGCTGAGTTGCGGTGCGGCTTGCAAAACGTGTCCGTACGACTCGGTTAAACCGTAGACATGCATTACCTCGAAGCCAAAAGCGCTCATGCTTTGTAACACCGCGGCTGGCGGTGGCGCGCCGGCGGTCATTACATGAATGGGGGTCTGAAAGATCTTTTGTTGATCTTTAGGCGCATTAGCCAGCATATTCAGGATAATCGGTGCGCCGCCAAAATGGCTTATCTCATGTTTTTCGAGCAGCTCGAAAAACAAACCCGGTTCAAAGCCGCGCATACAAACCACCGTCGCCGCCTTGGCCGCCATGGTCCATGCATGCCCCCACCCATTGCAATGAAACATCGGCACCGAATACAGATAACGAGGCATGTGCGGCAGGTTCCATGAGGCAATGGTACCCATGGTCATTAAGTACGAGCCACGGTGGTGATAAACCACGCCCTTAGGTCGCCCTGTTGTTCCAGAGGTATAATTCAACGATAGCGCTTGCCACTCATCACCTGGCAGCGACCATTGGTAGCTGGCATCGCCTTGAGCAACGAGGTCTGCATAAGTAACTAAATCCGGCACGGCAAATTTTTCAGCCTCGCTGGCGTGCGGGTCATCGATCAAAATAACCTCAGGCTTAGTTTCTGCGATCTCCAAGGCTTGCTCTAAAACTGGCCATAGACCTCGATCAACAATGAACACCTTCGACTCAGCATGGTCGATGATATAGGCGACGGTTTCAGTATCTAATCGAGTATTAATGGTGTTTAGCACTCCGCCAGCCATTGGCACGGCAAAATGCAGTTCATACATCTCAGGCGTATTGTGTGCAAACACCGAAACGGTATCGTTTTTACCGATACCTCGAGCGGCCAAACTCGAGGCGGCTCTTACACAACGGTCGCGAGTTTGCGACCAACTATAAGATGTATCGTGATATATCAGCGATTCATGACCGGGGTAAATATCCGCCGTGCGATGTAAAAAAGAAATCGGAGACAATGGCACATAATTGGCGTCATTTTTTTCTAACTGATCATATTCGATGGTCATAACACGTTTCTCATATCTCTTATTAAATCTAGTTCTGAGCGACTCTAGTTCTGAACCACAGAGCCAGTGTCGAGCATTGAGTTAATTCTCTCGCGAGTAGCGTCTGTTGCGATCAGATTTAGAAATGCAGTTCGTTCAGCGTCATACAAATCTTGCTCACTAAACAGGGTTCCCGCGGCTACTTCACCGCCCGTAACTATGCGCGCAAGCTCAGTCGCAACCACTACGTTGTGCGGGGTTAGCTTGCCGTCGGCATGCGCCTTCTCTAGCCACTTCACCATTGCATGAAATACCTCTTCGCCTGGCAATGCCAAGTCTGGGCGCTCAAATGCACGTTGACCTGTACCCGACGCGATAGCGTCCATCGCCGCCGGCAACAAACGATCTCGATTACTCAAAAAGCGGTCATTACTGCGTAACATCGCTTGTTGCTCGGCCAAGATTGGTGAGCTGCAAGTGCGGCCATAGCCCAAATTCATAAACGCTTTCCAGGCCGCCTCAGAGACATCATCGCCACCCAGTTTCTGATGCCAACGGTAGAGAGTCTCTTTACAGCCCCCGCCACCGGGGATTACACCGACACCCGACTCTACTAGGCCCATGGTCGAATTGGCATGGCAGATAACTTCTTTAGAATGCAGCACCACCTCGAAACCGCCACCAAGTGACATGCCGACAGGCGCGCATACAACCGGAAAATCAGCTTGCGACATGCGATGCACGGTATTTTGAAAATGTGCCAAAAAGCCATCTAGGCCATCCATATCTTCATTTCGAAAGAAGCCTCGAACGGCTTGTAAGTTCACACCACATGAAAAGTGTTGGGCGTCGTTATGCACGATCAGACCACGCATGCCATCGGCTTCAACATGATCGATTGCATCACTGAGAATCGCCATTGAATCACCGTCGAGCGCATTTGCTTTACTGTGGAATTCAACCAAGGCAACACCGTCGACATCAAACCAACTGGCGACTTCGGTGCTATTTTTAGGTTTTAAGGTTTGACGTTTTTCGTTAAACCTAGCGACGCCTGCTGGCCGACTAATAGCTTGCCAGCCACCGTCGAATAAGCGCACTTGAAGTTCACCCGACACTACTCGATAAAAGGTAGAACCTGCGGCTTGCGTTAAGAACTCGGGAACCTCTCGACCTTCACGTTGCAAACGAGCAATAAAGTAATCTGTGCCGATTTCGTCGAGTAAGGCAAACGGGCCTTTAATCCAGTTGTAACCCAACTTCATAGCGTCATCAACACCGAGCGGGTTGTTGCCCACTTCAGGTATCAACGAGGCGGCGTAGCTCAAGGTACGAGACAGTACTCGCCAAGCGAACTGACCATAAATGGAGTCGTCGTTTAATAAATGCATCACGCCGTCTTTCTCAGCTTTTAGTGCTAGCGGCAGGTCAAGCCGTTCGGCGGTTGAGTATTCGCCCGTTTTTAGGTCAATAACTTCTCGTATACCGTTAACGGTTCGATAGAAACCCTGTCCTTTTTTGTTGCCCGTTTGACCATTGGCGATCATTTTAATCATCAGCGGCAACTTAGGCGCTTCGGCGTTAAAAGCATCACTTTCCGGCAAGGTATTGACCAAGCTTTGCGCCACGTCGGACATCAAGTCAATACCGATTAAATCATATAAACCAAACACACCAGTCTTGGGTACGCCCATAGGTCGACCGAAAATCGCGTCAGCTTGCACTGGGCTCAAAGCCATTTCATCAGCCGCTTGTAGCGCTGCTTGAATTGCAAAACAACCAACTCTATTGCCTAAGAAACCTGGCGTGTCTAAGCAAGAGATCACACCCTTGCCCAAATCCTGATCACAGAAGCTTTCGAACTCATCCATCACTTGTTGCGAGGTATCTTCACCTCTAACTAACTCCAACAAAGGCATAAATCGAACAGGATTAAAGAAGTGTGTAATAGCAAAGCGTTTGCGAAAACTGATTGGCATATCTTCAACCAATAGCTTTATCGGAATACTCGAAGTATTCGAACTGATCAGTGTAGTTTCTGAACAAACTTCATCGATCTGCTTATACAAAGCCTGTTTAATATCCAAGCGCTCTACCACCGCTTCAGCCACCCAATCACACTCGGCTAGCTGAGCGAAGTCATCACGGGTATTACCAATATGGATATGCCGCTCATAGTCTTTGCTCATCAAACCAACGGTTTCACGTAAACGCTCTAATCCTCGTTCGGCCAATGCATTAACTCGCTCGCCATCACTCGGCAGGTCTAATAACCAAACTTCAACGCCGGCATTAGCGACTTGTCCGGCAATGCCTGAGCCCATGGTTCCAGCACCGATAACCGCTACTTTTTTAATTGTCATTTCTGTTCTCTATCCTATCTATTCTCTATGCTATTGGTTGTCTATGCTGAGTTTTCAACGCCAACGATAAATTCGCGCAGAGCAACTAATACTTGTTTAGGAGCCTCGATCGGCAGCATGTGACCAAAGTCTTTAAATACAGTCAGATGAGCGTCTAATTTTTTCGCCACACGCAAGCCCGCTTTGATTGGAGTCATTTTATCTTGGCCGGCTAAGATCATTGCTGATGGGGCCTTAACGAGCATCACAGCATCGTCGCCAGCGGTGTAATCAGCGCAACTTTGTAGATCGATTGCTAATGGGTTATTGGCCATTATTCGTCGCCCAATAGCAATTGGCTGCATGCCTGGAATTGCACTAACACCCATATGCGTTAGATTGCCAAAACCCCATTGTGACATCATTGCGGCCGCCTTTTCAGGTGACTTTTTTGCCGTATCAATTAACATTGGATTAACGGGTATCGCCGCGGCAGTACCAATGCCCGTGAGTGACTTCAATGCACTGGGCTTTAGTTTAGCCAACTCTAGTGCGGTCAGAAAACCTTGCGAATGACCAACAACGTGGGCTTGCTCAACGCCCGCAGCGGCTAGAAAATCAACTAACCATGAAGCGGAATCTTCTATTGTAATACAAGGCTCACCTTTAGAGAGCGAATGGCCAGGAAAAGCCGGCGCTAGTACGCCGAAGCCGTTATAGGCAAACCAGCGCGTCTGCAATGCCCAGCCTCGGTGATCTAACCCACTGCCATGCAAAAACAATACGGTTGGTAAGTTTTTATCGAACTCTTTACCTCCGGTAGCCACATGAGCTTCAACCCCATTAACAATTAATTTCATGATTGGGCCTCAGCGATACGTTGCGCAGCTTTTAAACCTTTGGAAAAATCCGCCTGGATATCCTTGATACCTTCAATACCCACCGACACCCGAATCAAGTCTTCACTAATACCCGCCGCGGCCATCGCTTCAGGGCTTAGACGAGAATGGGTGGTACTGCCAGGGTGTAAGACAAGTGTTCTTGAGTCGCCCACATTAGCTAGATTTGAGGCCAGCTCTAAGGCATCAATAAACGCAGCACCGCCGGCTCGGCCGCCGACCACGCCAAAGCACAGCATAGAACCAGCTCCATGCGGAAACAACTCTTTAGCAATCGAGTGACTCGGATTACTCTCCAAGTCCGGATGGTTAACCCAGCTTACCGGCTTCTGAGCTTGCAGCCATTCGACCATTTCTTTAGCGTTGGCAATATGCTGCTTCATGCGCATATTCAAAGTTTCTATACCTTGTAATAACAAAAACGCATTATTAGGGCTCATGCAAGCACCGAGGTCGCGCATTGACTCAGCTCGAATTTTCATAGCTAAGGCACTGGGGCCGAATTCTTCCCAAAATTTAATCCCGTGAAACGGCTCGTATGGCTCGGTTAACTCAGGGAAACGACCACTGACTTGCCAATCAAAGTTACCCCCGTCGACGATCACACCACCAACCGCCGCTCCATGACCGCCCATCCACTTAGTGACTGAATGAACCACCACATTGGCACCCACCTCAATGGTATTGCACAACCCCGGAGGAGCAAAGGTTGCGTCGACTACAACCGGCAGCCCATGCTTAGTGGCAATCGCATTTATCTGTGGAAGATTGGCAACCTCTAAACCAGGATTACCAATAGACTCGCAAAACACCATTTTAGTATTTTTTTGAATCGCCGCATCCAAAGCGACCTCATCATTAATCGAGACAAAGGTAGTTTCGATACCCAAGCGCTTTAATGTATGGCGTAGCAACGTCGCGGTCGAGCCGTAGATCTGCGCCGACGAAACAATGTGATCACCCGCCGAGCAGAGAGTAATAAACGTAGTAAACAGAGCACTCATACCTGAGGCGGTGCAAATTGCACCACTACCGCCTTCTAATGCCGCAATTCGTTGTTCTAACACCGACACTGTGGGATTAGATATACGACTGTAAATATGCCCACCTTGCTCAACATTAAACAGCGACGACGCTTCGTCAACGCTATCAAATACATATGAAGTAGTTTGGTAAATAGGCACCGCTCGAGAGCCATGATCGCTTTCAGGAACGTAACCGCTGTGTAGCGCGATGGTATCAGGGTGGTAAAAAGAAGATCGACTCATGCGATTGCTCCGCTGGCGTTGAACTAATAGAAATCTGAGCATAACTGCAGCACAGGATAGAATGCCTAATTAGTTGCTAATTTTTTGCTAAAGCATCAACTTAGAAAATATTAGACATTTATTGTTAACACTGAAAATACGTCAGGGTCTCTACTTGATCAAAGTTAAAAGGGATGGGGTGAAACGCACTGGTTTGCCCATCGATAGTAATGCTATGGTTTTCGTTTATGTACGACAATGGCAGCATAGCAATGGCAAGGTTTTTATTGTATCTAAACGACCACGCTTGTGATCGAATTTCACCAATAATTTCACCATCAACCTCAATATCACTGCCACCTAAACGACTCGGAGGCATAGACGGAGATCTATCGAACGCCAGCCCAACAAGTTTTCGAGTCTGCTTTCCAGCCATTGCCCTAAGAGCCGGTAGGCTCAAGCTTTCGATGTCGGCATCTAAGTTTAAATATGAATCTAAACCACACTCAAAGGGTGTGTCGTATTCGTCCATATCGTTGCCGTAAGATAACAAGCCAGATTCCAATCGCTCATTGCCTTGCGGGCAGCCAGCGCGCACGTCGAGATCTTCGCCATTAGCAAACAACTCGTCCCATAATGCTTCGCCTAATGACCATTCAGGCATGTATATCTCAAAGCCACCTTGCTTACTCCAGCCAGAGCGAGCAACGTACATCTCGACACCTTGAAACTCAAGCATCTCACCTCTAAAAAAGCGAATATCTCGAACTTTTTCACCAAATACTCTGGCCATTAAATCATCAGCCTTTGGGCCTTGCACGGCTAGCGGAGAAACATCAGGCTCGAAGACCTCGACGTCTAATCCATAGCCTTGCGCTAGCCCTTGAGCAAAAAACCTAACATCGCTGTCAGAGATTGATAGCCAAAAACGGTCTTCGGCCAACTTGATGATAATCGGGTCATTTAAAATAGAACCCTCAGCATTACAAATCGGTGCGTACTTGCCTTGCAGTAAATCAATCTTAGATAAATCACGTGGTGTCATCAGCTGAGCTAATTTTGCCGCATCAGGGCCCTTAAGCTCAACTTGGCGCTCACCCGATACATCCCATACCTGCACATGCTGGCATAAATGCCAGTAGTCACTCTCGGGAGTGTCAAACAGGGTTGGCAACAACATATGGTTATATACCGTATAAGCAACGACACCGGCTTCTTCTACACGGTTTGAGTATGGTGTTTTGCGTATACGGCGATTGAAAAAAAGTAGTGTAGAGTTCATCGAACCCTCCTTTAGAAAATAATGTTACCGACCGGCGACAATCTGCTCGGCCTTATTGTTTTAAACTTTTTGCTCAAATTGAAAACCCACCCAGCTTAGTCTCTAGATATTCAGCTAATCCTTGACGTGCCCCTTCTCGACCTAAGCCACTTTCACTCATGCCTCCAAAGGGCGCGGCCGCGCTGGTTGGGTTAATATCATTGATGCCGATAATGCCGAAGTTGAGCGCTTCAAAAGCACGCATCGCACGCGATAGATCTTGTGTGTAAACGTAGGCCGCCAAGCCATAATGCGTATCGTTCGCCATCTTGATAACCTCATCATAGCTGTCGAAAGTGATAATGGCCGCAACTGGGCCGAAGGTTTCTTGGCGGTAAATCAGCATGCTTGAATCAACATTACTGAGTACCGTTGGTGCATAAAAATGGCCTAATTTTAAGTCGCCCGCAGTCAAACTTTTACCTCCATTATGCAAGGTAGCGCCTTTAAAGATGGCATCGTCAACTTGATTAGAAACTTTATCGACCGCTGCTTGATTTACTAAGGGACCTATCGAAACGCCAGCCATAGCACCATTGCCAACTGTCATGTTGGCCACTCGCTGCGAGAAGGTCTCTATAAATTGATCGACAATACCGCGCTGTACAAATATTCGATTTGGGCTGATACACGCTTGGCCGGTGTTCAAAAACTTAACTAGCGACGCACCCTTAGCGGCATGTACTGGGTCGGCGTCGTCAAACACAATAAAGGGGGCATGCCCGCCTAACTCCATCGATACTCGTTTAAGCTGTGGAGCGGCATCTTGGGCTAGTTTTTTACCAACCGTGGTCGAGCCTGTGAAGGTCAGTTTTTTAACCTTAGGGTTAGTGCAAAACTCCTTGCCGATTGCCACTGGATTCTGGGCGGTAACAAGATTAGCAACACCGGCCGGCACACCCGCTTCATGTAAGATCCGAAAAACAGCTATGGCGCAAAAAGGAGTCGCTTCAGCCGGTTTTAAGACAATCGTGCAGCCAGCGGCTAACGCTGGCGCAACTTTGCGGGTGATCATAGAGATTGGGTAGTTCCAAGGTGTTACCGCGGCGACTACGCCAACCGCTTGGTAGCGAACTATAAAACGTTGGTCAGCCCTCGCGGATGGAACTGTTTCACCGTAAACACGCTTTGCTTCTTCACCGAACCATCGTAAAAAATCAGCGGCATACTGCACTTCGTTAAGTGCCGCCTTGAGCGGCTTACCTTGCTCACGCGTCATCAACTCGGCCAGCGCCTGTTTACGCTCAACCATCAGTGCGTATGCTTTTAGCAAAATCTCGGCACGCGCATAGGCGGTGCTAGTCGACCAGGCTTTAAACGCCGATGCCGCCGCATCAATCGCCAAACTGGCATCCCTTTGACCACCATCAGCGACTTCACCGATGACCTCACCAGTCGCTGGGTTAGTCACTGAAAAAGTATTGTCAGACTCTAGCCATTCGCCGTTGATATACATAGAGACGCTTAATTTTATATTTATAATTAGGCGTATGAAAATAATTCAAGTGCCGAACTTTTACAAACGAAACATGATCGCGAGATATGACAAAAAGCACCGCTGAGGGTGCGTTAAAGTTTTGCCAGAAACTTACTTTACAGCGAAGAGCCTTAGATGAAACTAGGCCGGCCCGCTTGAGACACTAACCAATCGCGAAACACCTTAGTAACACCGTCGTCGCATTGCCCTGCTCGATAAACTAGATACGAAGCTTCAGCGGTATCAACAGCCGCCGCCAATGGCGCTACTAACTTGCCTTCAGACAACAAACTTTCCACCAATGAGGTTCTAGCCAAGGCTATACCCATACCATGAGTTGCCGCACTGAAGGCTGAAATCAAGGTGTCGAATTGCATCCCTTGATTCGGGTCGACTTTTTGCTGCCCGTCTAAATCGTTAAGATTGAGCCATTGCGCCCAGCCCTCTTGATAACCAAGCACGTGTAGTAGTTTGTGCCCAGCTAGGTCATCAATCGAGTTGATCGGTTTACGCTCGAGTAATTCTGGGCTGCAAACCGGAATCAACTTATCGAACGTAAGTCGCTCAGCAATTAAGTTGGGCCAGTCACCGTGGCCATAGCGCAACTCCATGTCAACGCCGGCTTCGAGGTCGCCGCCGTTAGCCCAAACGTTACTGGTAAAGCGTAAGTCAACGTCGGGATTTTCTAGATGAAAATAATTTAGACGCTGAACTAGCCATAGATTAAAAAACGCCAAACTGGTGCGAATCGTTAACACCTTGAGCTTACTGCCACCAAATAACTCATTGGTGACAGCGGCAAGTTTAGCGATTGAGTCTTTCACCACCGGCAGATAGGCCGCGCCATCTTCGCTGAGTTCTAAGCCTCTCGGCAAGCGAACAAACAAATGGGTACCAAGACTGTATTCTAAGTTTCGAATTTGCTTACTGATCGCCGCCTGTGTGAGGTTTAACTCGCTGGCCGCATGGGTAAAATTCAAATGCCTAGCGGAGGCTTCAAATGACCGTAGCCAATTTAGTGGTGGTAACTTTTTCATAAGCGATATTGTGCCAGATTGATTGACTTTGAACCAAGCCTATCAGACAGTCAAAGAACCTATTTTTAAGTTCTTTTCGGTGTTCTTTATCAAGTCTTTTATTCCACTAGTGCGTGGCGAGTGGCGGTTATTGCTTTTTGGCTTTGTGTTGATGTTCTTTTCGAGCCCAGGACAAACCTATTTTATTGCCTTATTTGGCGGCGAGATTCGACAAGATCTAAACCTCTCTCATGGCGAATTTGGTGCTATCTACTCAATTGCCACCGTATGCAGCGCCATTACCCTACTCTGGTCTGGCACTTTGATTGACCGCTTAGCTCTGAGAAAAATCACTGTACTTATCGTCTGTATGCTAGCAATCGCATGTCTCATCATGTCGTTTAGTCAAAGTTTCATGATGCTTTTTATCGCAGTTTATCTACTAAGACATTTTGGACAAGGCTTGATGTCGATGGCCAGCACCACCACAATGATGCGTTACCTAAGCGCGAGCAAGGGCAAAGCAAACTCTTTGAGTAACATGGGCTATTCGGTTGCCGAGGCGATTATTCCCACGGTTATTATTTCGCTACTGCTGGTAGTCGAGTGGCGTACCGTTTGGCAGCTAGTGTCGATATTTATTCTATTACTAGTACCCGCTCTGCTGTTATGGCTATCGGGTCAGCAGCCAGAAAGACATCGTCAGTATATTGCCGAGCTCGCGTCGAGCGAAAGCGATTCAACGCGCCAACAAAGCACCGGCTCTAACAAAGTTCGCTCACATCGGCAGTGGACTCGAGCACAGGTTATTCGCGACCCACTACTCTACTTATTCCTGCCTGCCTTAGTCTCGCAATCGCTACTTTATACAGGATTCATGTTTCACCAAGTACATCTTGTTGACGTTAAAGGATGGTCACTATTAGTGTGGGGCAGCATGTATTTTCTATTCTCGATAAGCACTATTGTTTCTAGCCTGCTGATCGGTGGATTAGTTGATAAAATTGGTGCAGTAAAGCTTGTGCCTTTGATCCCAGTACCGATGGCTTTAGGCCTGCTAACCTTATCGAGTTCCAATGCGTCATTTATTGCCGGCGTATTCATGCTACTTATGGGAGTGTCGACCGGCGCTCAGGCGGCCATTTCTGCACCATTTTATGCTGAACGATATGGCAATAAGCACTTTGCCTCAATTAAATCGCTGGCGTCATTCGTGATGGTAATTGCCACTGGCACCTCGCCGATTGTCCTCGGTTGGCTGATTGACCGAGGAGTAAGCATAGACACACTGGCATTTTACGGTGCCATTTATGCCTTGATTGTAACTATCATAGGGTATAGTGCCTCGCGACTAACTGCTTCAGAATAGTCTACGAAACGAGCCTCAAACTCGCCCGTCACTAAAAGAGCAATCACTTGTCGCCATATTATGTATACCAAGCAACAACTCACCGTTAGCCGGTTCTTTCTTGTCTTTGTCGCTGGTCTCGCCGCCATTGGTCCGATGGGCATTGATGCTTACTTACCAACCCTACCAAACTTGGCAAGTGACTTTGGCGTAGACATGGCGGCCGCTAATCTAACCGTCAGCACTTTTATGATGGGCATGGCTTTAGGGCAGTTTTTGGGTGGCCCACTATCCGACCAGCTTGGTCGCAAAACCGTCGGCTTAGTCGGTTTATTGATATTCATTGTCGCGTCTTCGCTGATCGCTGTAGCAACTAACATTGAACAAGTATTAGCTCTACGCTTGATACAAGCCGTTGGCGGCGGCTTCGCATCGGTTATTTGTATGGCTCAAGTACGTGATGTTTACGAGCCGAAAGAAGTTGGTAAAAAATTCGCCAATATTATATTAGTCATTCTAATTGCGCCAATGTTCGCGCCTGCAATCGGTACCGTTATTTCGGTCTTTGGTTGGAGAGCTATATTTGTAGCACTGGCGATATTCACTAGTGCAATGGCGTTGATATACCTTATTCGAATTCCCGAAACTAACCTCAGTACGCCGGAAAAATTTAGCTTCAAACAGATTTTTATCGGCTACTGGGCGGCAATCAATAATCGCACCAACGGTAACTTAGTCGCCGTACGCTACGCTTTATTTACCGGTTTTAGCGCGGGTATACTATTTTGCTATGTGACCAATGCTGCATTTATTTTAATCGATCATTTTGACCAATCGAAATTTCAATTCTCGGCTTACTTTGGAGTGATGGTGTTTGCCTTGATGATAGGCAACCGCTTAACAGCTCGGCTGATGAATACTAGGGACCTCCCATCTATTATCTACTGGGCCAACCTATTACAGCTGATCGCTGCCGCAACAATGGTTACTGTTTGCCTAACTACCGTGCCGAGTCTATGGCAGGTGATGTTGGGTATCGGTGTATTGATGGCATGCAACGGCGCTATTTCACCCGCATCAGGCGGCCATTTCATTAGTCTTTTCGACAAAAATATCGGCGCCGCGTCGTCACTCAATTCAACTTTGATGTTTGCTTTTGGCTCGTTAATCGGCGGCCTAGCATCGGTACTCGCCAACGGTGAGCTACTGCCTATTTTCGCGACAATGCTAGGCTCTTCGTTGATCGCACGAATGTTGTTACTGTCGGCTCAAGCCAAAGAGCGCCAGTAAACTAATAGCCGCCTAAAAGCGGGGCAAGATAAGTTTAGTCTGGATCTACTCGCCAGTTTAATGCCGCTAGTCGCGCTTCGTCCGCTAATTCAGCGGGCATATTGGCAAGGGTTAACTGAGCTTCGCAGGCTACCGTGCCATCGGCTAATATAATCTGACCTTCGGCTTTGCCAAGTCGACCTTTTAAGCGAACTACTTTACCAACCGCGATAAGCTCTTGACCTATTGGCACAGGATGGCGGTATTGCACCGTCATGTTAACCGTCATCATAAAGCGATGATGGTCTGTACACATGGTCGAGCGACCTACCACCTCATCGAGAATCGCCGCAACAACGCCTCCGTGCAATACACCGGGGTAACCTTGAAAATGATCCGCGGGTGTGACGATACTTTTTACCATACCCTCGCCATCATCGTAAAAATCCATGCCTAAGCCGGCGGGATTATCTCGGCCGCAGATGTAACACATGCTGGCGTTTGGTTGTTTGTGAATGCAATTGGCGGTCATAAAATCACTTACTCTATTTTTAATTTTGCATAATCATGCATTAAGCGATTAGTATATTTCAACTAATAACAACAAGAAGAATTAATATGGCACGTTCAGATACCGCACAGTGGTCCTCCCGTTTAGCATTTATCCTCGCCGCGATCGGTTGCTCGGTTGGCTTAGGCAACCTCTGGCGCTTCTCGGCAGAAGCCGGTTCTAATGGCGGTGGCGCGTTCATTGTCGTTTACTTAGCCTGTGTGGTATTCATTGGAATCCCAACGATTATGGCTGAGTTCATGATCGGTCGAGCGGGTCGCGCTTCTAGCGCAGCCAATAGCATGAACGACTTGGCCGATCGCAGCGCTACATCGAGGTTATGGAGCTTAGGCGCTTGGGCTGGCATGTTAGCCGCGTTTTTAATCGTCAGTTTTTATGCGGTGGTTGCGGCATGGGTAATGGCCTATATTCCCAAATTTTTAACTGGCGCCTTCGACGGCCTTACGCCACTTCAGATTGCTGACCAATTCTCTACTCTTACCAGCAGTCCGCTCGACCTAATGCCATGGTTCTTAGGTTTCTCGGTAATCGTCATATGGTTAGTCGCTCGGGGCGTCAATAAAGGCATTGAATTAGCCTCTAAAATATTAATGCCAGCTTTTTTTGTATTGCTGTTTTTACTCAGTTGCTACAGTATATTTTCGTCTTGGGAGTCAGGCGGCACCAGCCAAGCCTTAGCATTCTTGTTTTCGCCGGAGTTCTCTAAAATTGATGGTAGTGTTGCCGTAAGCGCACTTAGCCAAGCGTTCTTTTCAATCGGTTTAGGCATGGCCATGATGATTGCCTATGGCAGCTACTTGCCGAAAGACATCAGCATCCCGCAGTCTGCAGTGATCATCGGCTTAGCCGATACCGCCGTAGCCTTAATCGCCGGCCTTGCGATTTTTCCAATTGTATTCAAATATGGTTTGGACTTCACCGCCGGCGCAGGATTGTTCTTTCAAACATTACCTACGGCCTTGATTGAAGCACCCGGTGGCAATGTGATTGGCGCCGCATTTTTCTGTATGGCATTTTTCTCGGCGGTTACCACTGGCGTTGCATTACTTGAGCCGTCAGTTGCACACGCCTCAGAGCAACTAAAAATAAGTAAAGCAAAAGCGGCCATTTACGTCGGCGTCGCAATGGTGATTGTCGGCTTCGGCAGTCTCTACAGTATGGAATTCTTAGACTTCTTAGATGGCGGTTTAACCGCACCGATCTTACTGCCATTCTCAGCCCTACTGGTAGTGCTGTTCGTCGGCTGGCGCTTAGATAAGAGCATTATCGAGTCGGAACTAAGTGACAGTGATCGCAAGCTAGGCAAGTTCTTACTACTGATGATTCGCTATCTTGCACCGTTGATGATTACGGTTATTTTGATCGCGGGAATCCAGCAAAAGTATTTTTAGTTCATTTTTTATTTATCTGCGGCATTAACTAGTTCGTCCCTTAGATGCTGATACTAAACTCATCGGAAACGGCTAGGGCGCTTTCTCGAAGCGCCTTAGTCAATGCACTGAGAAAAGCATTTAGAGAGGGCTGCGATGCCCCGCTGCGCCACCACCACTCAATTCAAGTACCGAATGAGGCCAATGCGTCGCTATTGATAATGCCGGCTTGGCAGAGCGGCAAATACTTGGGCATAAAAAATGTCATGGTAGTGCCAGAAAATAAGCGTCGAGGCAAGCCTGCGGTGGCCGCAAGCTACTTGCTCTACTCGGCTCTGAGTGGAGAACTGCTGGCGCTTATTGACGGTGAAGAACTTACCAATAGAAGAACAGCGGCGGCATCAGCATTGGCGTCCAGCTATTTATCCAGAGAAGACTCGTCTCATCTGTTGGTGATCGGCGCCGGTGGCTTGGCGCCCCACTTAGTAGAAGCACACTGCAATGTTCGCCCCATTAGAAAAGTCAGTATTTGGGCTAGAGATATTGAGAAATCAAGGGCATTGGCCGCCTCGATAAGCATTGAAGGAGTTCGAATTAATGCCATCGAAGAGCTACATACGGGCTGTTCACACGCCGATATTATCAGCAGTGCAACACTTTCTGAAGCACCACTGATACTTGCTAAAAATGTTGTTGCTGGTACCCACATTGACTTAGTCGGGGCATTTACGCCTAACATGAGAGAATCTGATGACGAGCTAATTAGAACCTCAACCTTATTTGCCGACACATTCGAAGGCGCTTTAGTAGAAGGCGGTGATTATGTTCAACCCCTTGAGGCTAGCATTATTGCCCCTAATGATATTGTCGCTGATTTATACAGCCTGACGAAGCAACAACACCTTGGCCGCCGCTACAATCAAGAGATTACGGTATTTAAATCTACCGGCACAGCCTTAGAGGATTTGGCCGCAGGAATTCTGGCCTTTGAGGCTAGTGTAGCTACTGCGAGCTGAGCCAATTATTCAAAAAGACTTATCTTCGTTACTCTCAGGCTGATAAAGTAGCGCCAAGTTAATTTGACTAACTAGAACAGGAAGCCAGGTAGATGGAGAGCTAGGCCTACTACTAATAAGGCATTAGCAATATTACTGATTCTTTTAGCACTCAGCGGCTGCAATCAAACAGTCGAATCTTCAACATCTGATGCGACTATTGACGTAGAAAATCGTCTCTGAGTCTACCCCATCGGCAGAGGTAAACATGGCCATAAAACTAAGCAATGAAGCACTTTTCAAAGACTGGAATTACAATGCTAAAGTCCCCACCGCCGTACGTTGGTTAGATGAAGGCGCCAACTATAGCGTGCTTGAAACCGCGGCCGGATACGCAAACGCCGAGCTCGAAAAAGATCAATATGGTAATGATATTAAAATCTATCAAGAGGTTGTTCAATACGACCCCGTCAGCTTAGCTCGCAGCACTCTAATTACATTGCAACAGCTAACCCCAAAAGGTGCTGACAAGGCACTTACGGTGGATGACTATCAATGGTCTAAGGACAAATCAAAACTGCTAATTTTCACCAATGCTGAGTATGTCTGGCGCCAGAAAGACCGCGGCGATTACTGGGTGCGGGACCTCACTAGTGGCGCCTTTTGGCAACTGGGGGGAGAACGACCACCACCAGGGCAAATGATGTTCGGCAAGTTTTCACCCAACGGCTTAAAGTTTGCTTATGTCTGGCGTAATAATATTTACCTACAAGACCTTACTAGCAGAGAGATCACCGCGCTTACCATCGACGCGTCCGAGGAAACCATCAATGGTTTATTTGATTGGGCCTACGAAGAAGAATTCTCGATTCGTGACGGCTTTCGCTGGAGTTCAGACAGCCAGAAAATTGCCTACTGGCAGCTTGATACGCACGCGGCCAAAGATTTTCTAATCATCAATAATATTGATACTCTGTATCCAGAAGTAACGGCGACTCCCTACCCGAAAGTAGGAGAAGAAAATGCCGCCGCACGCATTGGAGTAGTTTCAGTAGATACCGCAAAAACTCAATGGATGAGCCTACCGGGTGTTGCTAAGGACATGTACGTGCCACGCATGGACTGGGCTAACAACAATCAACAATTGCTAATCCAGCAGTTTAACCGACAGCAAAATACCAATACTTTATTTTACGCTGATATATTAACCGGCAAGGTCAAAGAGTTTTTTAGTGAGCGCGAAGAAACGTTCATTGAACTGATGATAGAACCGTATTGGCTTAAAAAATCAGATGACTTCATCTGGCAAAGCGAACGCGATGGCTGGAAACACGTGTACCGAGTTGCACGCGATGGCAAACGCTGTACCGATCTAACTCCTGGCGAATTCGATGTTACCAAACTGATTTCTATAGACGAAAAAAACGGCTGGCTCTATTTCATAGCATCTCCAGACAATGTGTCGCAGAGGTACTTGCA
>JBLHRL010000002.1:0-116863 GCA_047625975.1 Arenicella sp. | reverse complement strand
AAACAATATCTAAGTTTACAGAAGTGGCCATACTGCCTCTGTAGAATTTAGACGAAATACAATATTATGAAAAGTCTATCCATTAGTCTTAGTCTTAGTCTTAGTCTTAGTCTTAGTCTTAGTCTTAGTCTTATCGGCATGTTAATCGACAGCAGAATCAGCAAACATGCCGGCCGATCTTAAAACTAACATCGAAACAGTCACGGTTAAGACTACACAAGAAATTACTAATTTTGAAATTTACAGTGCAAAACACAGTGCCGGTGCAACCCACAAAATAATGGATTGCTATGTCACAAGCCTAAACGGTGGCAAAGCAAAAAAAGTGCATAACGCAAGCAAAATATAGTGTACTTCCCGACAGGTAAGGTAAACGCGATCCTGGTTGAGGCATCAAACTGAATATATTCAACAATTACTATTCAGCTATTTCCCTTCCGCTAGTCCATTACTATCAAAGTTTCTAGCGTCAAAGGAACCGCCTCTCAAATGGCACCCAACTCGATGAAGAGCCAAACGCCAAACGCCACTAACTGTATCTTTGATCGCAGCCAACACTTCAGGCATATCAATATGTTTTATATTAATCAGCCACTGCGCCATTTCTTTGCGTTGGTAAATATTATTGGCATTAAGACAACAAAAAAAGATTCGACATACATTTAATATTATTCACCTATTGGTCAACAATTTTGCAGCCATCCTCTGCATGTACTTCGGCCGTATAAACTCTTAGAAACTACGCCAGCAGGCCTCCACGTTTGTATCAATGACTGACGTTTAGTTAACAGTTTTTAATAATGAGTACAGCTGTACAACGCTAAATTCAGCATTAATAGTTTACAGAGAAAGTAACACTAAGTTGCCATCCAATCTTACTAGCTAGCCGTAAATGTTTGCTTGCCAGCGGCTCAGCAAACACCGCTAAGTGACAAATCATCGCTAAGGTTTAGCCCTTTTGACATTTTCTCTATGTGTTTTTAAATAACCTAGTGTTACGGCCATTAACCTACGTCTACCCGTTTACCAAACTCATCACCGACCTCTTTCAGTGAAACACTCTTTGAAAAGCGTATTTTTCATATAAACCATACTTTGAGAATTAAGTAAGGCGATTACCCCCATAACCATATGAAATTTTCTAGTCGTTAAAGCTGTAATCAATTGTTGCAGAAGCTTGAAACCCAAACCTTTAGATTGCGCTGAGTTGCGCTTGAACATCGCCGGTTAATCAACACCCTTGAAATAAAGCCGATAAAACATCTTTATCTCGTCTTGGTCACCGCCAGACTTTCTTTTTTAATTAACCCGATTTAGCGGCACTCAGAAGCGTAGCATTCTCCTCAGATAAGATTTAACAACAGAGATGTTCGATAACGTCGCCCTCAAATCGACTGACTACCCCCATTTAGCCCTAAGCTTAGCTTCACTTTTAGGATCAATATTCACCTTACTCAAATCACCATTAATATGTGGCACCGCCATTACTCGCTTGTCCATCACCGCGAACCAAAGTGGCGGGCAGTAAGCCAAGGCGTACATCCCGGAGTAACCACTTGGCAGCTCTGGCAAGTCGGCAAAGCTTCTTAAGCTTTGGTAGCGCCTTGCCGGATTGGCGTGGTGGTCAGAGTGGCGTTCTAATTGAAACAATAGCAAGTTGCTAACGATATGATTGGCGTTCCATGAATGGTGCGGTTGACAGCGCTCATATTTACCATTTGGCTTTTTCTCACGCAACAGTCCGTAGTGCTCAATATAGTTAGCGCTGGTGAGTTGAAACCAGGCAAAGAAATTATGGATTAAGAAGAACGGCACAAGGATCCAACCGAATAGAGCAATCAAACCGCCTTGAAATATCAGCGTCATGCCGTACGATTGCAATATATGATTGTCGGTACTCAAAAAAGATTTATCGCGTTTTTCAAGTCGCTTAGCTTCAGCGTTCCAGCCCCGTTTTGCTGCTCCGGGGATTTCTCGTAGCATAAAGCGATAAATAGATTCACCCATACGCGAGCTGGCCGGGTCTCCAGGTGTTGAAACATCGCGATGGTGGCCCAAATTGTGCTCTACGCAAAAGTGGCCGTAGCCAGTAACCGCAAGCACGACTCTTGAAAGAAAACGTTCAAGCTTAGTGTTTTTGTGACCTATTTCATGCGCGGTATTAATACTACTACCACTATATATTCCTAACATAGCCGCAAACGCGATAAAGAAGCCGATCGGTAAGCTTTGTGTGCCCGCCAACCAAGCACCGGCAATAACCACGATAAAATGTAACGGAATCGCCGCGATCAATAACCGCCTATAGAAAGGATCGGCGTCAAGCAAAGGCACAATTTCTTCCGGCGGGTTACTGGTGTCTATCCCAAAGACATAATCAAGTAATGGCACCAGAATAAAGACCAGCAGGATCGGCAGCACTAACATCCATGGATTACCGCTGTTTAAGAATAACGCCATGATCGCCAATGGCAATACCGACCAGACGAGAGCACTAAGCCACAGCCAGCGCTTTTTGTCTTTAAATTGGATCAAACCCTTTTCAGGGTGTGTAATAGAATAAGTTGTCATTGGAGTCTCCTGTCAAAAAAACAACTATATCGTCAAATTACATCTTTACCGATTTCACTAATTGACAATATACTTGTCATTAAATGACAATTCGGCTAGCGAAGCCAAATATGAAAGATTCTATTTATCTCGATACTACTTACTTAAAGCTATTGCGCTCAGATACCAAGCTTTGGCAGGTTCTGGACCGTTCCTTTGACGGTAAGCTCGATGAGATTCTCCAAAATGACTACATTTACGGCGACGCGATATTAGCCATCTTTCAAACCTTTGCTGATCAAGGCCTAGATTCTTGGTTGCTTAGGTTTGGACAGCACTTGTCGGTTGGAACCCACGGACCACTGGGCTTTACAGTATTGAGTGCGCCAGACTTACGCACCGCAATCGATGTACTGGCGGAATTTATCGCTGTTCGAACCTCTGCCTATAAGTGTTTCAGCGCTCGTCAAGGTAATCGCATTGCCTTTATCACCGAAGATCAAACCGAACATACGCTGATCGGCCAATGGATGAGAGAAGCAAGCTTACGAGTGGCTCAAGAACTAATCGAAGCGGTGATGGCTCACCCCTTAGGAGATATGGCGAGAATAAGCTTCACTCATGCTAGACCCGACTATTACATTGAATTAGAAAGGTTTTATGGTATTCCGGTAGAATATAATGCCAACGAAAACGCAATTAGCATTCCTGCATCTTGGTTGCTTATATCTTCGCCTCTATCGGCACCCGATACGTTTAGGACCAACTTAAACAAATGTCGTGAACTAAAGTTAAAGCTCACCGACCAAAACGACCTGATTAGCGCCACCAAAATAGCTTTAAACAGTTTCTTCGAAGCTAGAATATTAGGCCGAGCACGCTCACACGACATGCCCAGCTTAAAGACGCTAGCGGCCAAGCATCATTGTTCAGCACGTACATTTTCTCGCCGGCTAAATGATAAAAAACAGAGCTATAAAAGCCTACTGGAAGGCTGTCGACGCCATCACGCAGTCGATTTACTGAGCAATACACACTCCAGCATCGCAGAGATATCGCTACAATTAAACTATCAAGAACCAGCAAATTTTGTGCGCGCGTTTAAAATGTGGTTTGATACTCCTCCCGCAACATGGCGACGAAAACTGGCTAAGACCGATCGACCGGCTAAAATCAGAAGATAACCATCATAAAAAGAAAACTATGACCGACACATTTACCTTAGATACTGAAAAACTAGGCGACTACTTAACTCAACATATCAGCCGTTTTGAAGGCCCTTTGAGCGCTGACAAGTTCGTTGGTGGCCAATCAAACCCTACCTACCTGTTGACCACGCCGAAAGCAAAATACGTATTACGACGTAAGCCACCAGGCAAGTTATTAAGGGGCGCGCACGCGGTAGACCGGGAATTTAAGGTATTGTCTGCTTTATACCCAACACCGCTACCCGTGGCGCAAGCTTTACACTTGTGTGAGGACGACTCGGTAATCGGTAGCATGTTCTATGTAATGGAATTTATGCAGGGCCGAATCCTTTGGGACCCAACCTTACCAGAAGTTTCGAAAACAGAGCGTACCGCTATTTACCATGAGATGAACCGAGTTCTTTCTGAGTTACACAAAGTTGATGTAGACGATGCGGGCTTAAGCGATTACGGCAAAAAAGGGGAATACTTCCCTCGCCAAACACATACCTGGACCAAGAATTATAAAGCTTCTGAAACTATTCATGTTGCGTCGATGGAAACGCTCATCGAATGGCTACCTGCCAATATGCCTGTCGAAGACGGCCTATATTCAATTTCGCATGGCGACTATCGCTTAGACAATATGATGTTTCATGTTGATCGCCCAGAAGTAATTGCAGTACTTGATTGGGAGTTATCTACTATTGGTCACCCGTTTGCCGACCTAGCCTATCAATGTATGCAGTATTACATTCCTAAGGGTAAGGGTTTGCCTGGTCTGAGCGATTCAAATTTAGAGGAGCTTGGCATACCAAGCGAGCAAGAATACATAGATATGTATTGCCAACGAATGGGCTTTGAGCCGATAGCAAACTGGAATTTCTATTTAGCTTTTAGCTTATTTCGCCTAGCATCGATTTGCCAAGGTGTTGTCAAACGCTCAGAACAAGGTAATGCATCGAGCGATAAGGCCGGAGAGTATGGAGACTTAGTAACGCCACTTGCAAATATTGCGGTTGGCCTTATTAATGCTTGAATCTTTTTTTCAGTAACTCGCAACGATAAAAACATCTAAGAACAACGACACCGAAAATACACAGTAGGAAATTCAATGACTAATCTCTTCTCGCCGTACTCACTCGGCAACATGACTCTTGCCAATCGGGTCGTAATGGCCCCAATGACTCGCAGCATGTCACCTGGCAACATACCAGACGACAATGTCGTTGAATACTACCGTCAGCGCGCCGAAGGTGGTGTAGGCCTGATCATTACTGAAGGAACCTGCGTAGGCCATAAAGCCGCCAGTGGTTATCCCAACGTGCCATTTATGGCTGGTCAAGAGCCATTAGCTGGTTGGAAGAAAGTAATTGATGCAGTGCACGCTGCGGGTGGTAAAATTGCACCACAACTGTGGCATGTTGGTGGCATTCGCAAGCCCGGCATAATGCCTGGTGGTGACGAGCCTGGCCATAGCCCTTCTGGTATGGCTTTTCCAGGAAAAGTAACCGGTCATGCTATGACTCAGACAGATATCGATGAAGCAACCGCCGCTTTTGTGCAGGCTGCGGTAGATTCTGAGCGTATCGGTTTTGACGCGATTGAACTGCACGGTGCACATGGCTACTTGCTAGACCAGTTCTTTTGGCAGGGCACCAACGTACGTGAAGACCAGTACGGTGGCAACTTAGAAAATCGAGTTCGCTTCGCTGTTGATATCGTCAAAGGTATTCGCGCAGAAGTGAGTGCCGATTACCCAATAATCTTCCGTTTTTCGCAATGGAAGCAACAAGACTATGGTGCGCGATTAGCTGAAACACCTGAAGCTTTAGCGGAGTTCTTGCAGCACCTAGTGGATGCTGGCGTAGATATCTTTCACTGTTCTCAGCGCCGGTTTTGGGAGTCTGAATTCGAGGGCAGCGAACTAAATCTTGCCGGCTGGACCAAAAAATTGACCGGCAAACCAGCAATAACCGTAGGCAGTGTGAGTTTAAATGCGGATTTTTTACCAGAAGCCGGAGATGCTGGCTTTAAAGATGGTGAAATTTCGAGCCTTGACAACCTAGTTGAGCGTTTAGATGCTGATGAATTTGATCTAGTTGCCGTCGGCCGTGCTCTGATTGCCAACCCTGATTGGTCGAATAAAGTAAAAGCCGATCAATTATCTAGTCTCACAGCGTTCAATAAATCAATGCTGATGACGTTAGTTTAAAGAATACATCGCTAAAGAGGTCTCGTTTCAACAATGAGACCTCTACCCGCGCCCCCGCAACACCCAGCTGAACAACCGTCATTACAAAAAAACCGTTTCAGAGAGTATGACCGAGCCCAAGCAACTACCGTCATCCTCACCGAGCGCAGCAAGCAAGAGTAAGGGTCAGACACCAACAGAAAATTAATAGTCAGCTAGACAGTCGCCAAATAAACGCCACTAAAATATTTTTTTTGAGGCTGCTTTTAGAATCAGTTTTCTATTTTCTTTGGCGAAAACGCCTTCCATGACTCAAAGCTTAGAAACTTGCGTTATTATGATCATATGAAAAGAGTCATATTTAACCGTAAAGGTGGCGTAGGTAAATCTACGATTACTTGTAACTTAGCCGCTGTCGCTGCTAGCAAAGGCAAAACAGTATTGGTTGTTGATCTTGACCCTCAAGCCAATACGACCAGTTACCTAGGCCATAGCGGCAAAGATAACGTGGTCGGTATTGCTGAATTTATGGAGTCGACTATCTCGCGTAATTATCGAGAGTTCACGTCTGAGGACTATGTTCGAAAAACATCATTCGATAACCTTTGGTTGATCTCGGCAAGCCCTTCTTTAGTCGACTTAGAAGCCAAGCTTGAAGCCAAACACAAGATTTACAAACTGCGTGACTTTCTCAATAACTTACATCAAGAGTTTGAAGAAATTTACATCGATACGCCGCCAGCCCTCAACTTTTTCACATTATCAGCACTTATTGCGGCCGACAGATGCATATTGCCTTACGACTGCGACGTGTTCGCCCGTGATGCGATGGTCGACCTAATAGAAGAGCTTGAGGAGATTGTCGACGACCATAATCCCGAGCTTGAAATTGAAGGTGTGGTAGTAAATCAATTTCAAGCACGTGCAAAGCTGCCACAGCAGGCGGTTGATGAACTTGTAGAGGCCAATTTCAAACTGCTTAGGCCATTTATTTCTTCATCAGTCAAAGTTAAAGAGTCTCATGCGTCGCATACTCCGTTAGCGTTCTTAGATCCAAAACATAAAATCACACTCGAATTTATAGAGCTGTATGAAAATATGAGTCGTAAAAAGAAAGTGAAAAAATAAAGTCTTGCAAAGGTGAACTCCCTAGCAAACCTATGAATAAAAATAATATTAGGCCAGCATAGGCCTAAATATATCGCTCGCAGTTCGAACTCGAAATAGAGCCAATAAGAGCGGGGACACACTAGGAATACTTACTATGTCAAAATTACTTGAGCGAAAAATGGCCGAGGCCGAAACCTACGATGAGTGGCAAGCGGCCGCTCTTGACTACGATGAACGTAATGGTTTACAACTCTGGAAGCAGAGTGAAAGAAGCCGACGTTATGACTACGCCGCAATACGCCGCAGACTAGATGCCTTAAAATCAATGCGTGCGGAAGCAGACAACCAAGCAATTCTATTTACGTTGAATGAAGGTATTCACGGCAATCTTGGTGGTATGGGTAGTTCGTCTTTGTACAACAAAGCGAAATTTGGTACCAAACAGATGATCGTCGACTATGTCGACGAAGTATCTTCAGCCTTAGAACATTTAGCCAAGCCAAAGTTAAAAGGCGTTAGTCTGCGCGAGAAGATCGATTTTTTTAATCGTGCACATCTCTGCTTTGGCCAGTCAGCACTGATGTTCAGTGGCTCAGGAACCTTTTTGTTTTTTCACGTGGGCGTACTAAAAGCCCTGTGGGAACAAGACCTAATACCAGATGTTATTTCGGGCTCGAGTGGCGGTGCATTGATCGCCGCCGTTGCTGGTAGTAGAAAAGCAGAACAGCTAGGCGAAATATTCGAACCTGAGTTCCTGCAATTCGAAAACGAGATGAAAAACATCATTCGCAATCTAGCCCCAGGTAAGAAACGAAATCTTCGCAAGGACGATCTAATGAAGATCATCGAGCGAATTATTCCCGACGTGACATTTGAACAGGCTTATCAGATATCAGGCCTGAAAATCAATATCTCGGTTGCGCCATCTGAGCGTCATCAAAAGTCACGATTACTCAATGCTGTCACCTCCCCAAACGTGATGTTACGTGAAGCGGTATTAGCCAGTTGCTGTATTCCTGGCGTTTTTCCGCCAGTATCATTGGCCGCTAGAAATGTGAAAGGCGACCGGGTACCTTATTTGCCGCAACGTAAATGGGTAGATGGATCAATGAGTGACGACTTACCGATGAAGCGTTTGTCTCGCTTATATGGCGTAAACCACTTTATTGTAAGTCAAACTAACCCCTTAGTTTTACCGTTTTTGAAGGCTGAAAAAAGTAATAGTGGCCTAGTATCAACGGTTAGTAATACAGCTCTGAAAACTATGAAAGAGTGGGCCTTGGCGGCATCGCACCTGATGCAGCGACCATTCGATCAAGATTCCTACGCAAGCAAGCTAATCAATGGCTACATTTCTTTGGTATCGCAAACCTATACAGGAGACATCAACATATTGCCGTCGAGCCGGTTTTTAAGTCCAGCTCAGGTCCTGGCATCTCGTTCATCAGAAGAAGTAATGGAGTTACTTAACGAAGGTGAGCGGGCAACTTGGCCAGCGATAGAGCGAATCAGAATTCAGACTCATATCAGCCGCACACTGAACCGTTTGATTGATCAAATCGACCATGCGGTCGCCAGTGGCAGTCGACGAGCAGCTCACCCTAAACGTAAAATAGTTAAGTCGTTGACCTTAGTAGAGACGAAAGCCAAGATAGACCCTAAAGTGCGCGCTAAAAAAGCCGCTACCGACGCCTAAACGTCGAGACTATTTACGGTTCTAGAGCGCAAATCTGTACTGCAGCTTAATCAGGTCTATTAAAGTCGTTTACCAAGAGATAAGATTGTCACTTATTTCTTGGTAAATTAACTGCGACTAATTTTAGGTGCGTCTGTGTCAAACGAAAACCCACAACAACGATTAGATCAACAAACCCAAGGCACTTCGGGATTACTAAGTGTAAATCCGCAACTAAGCTTGGCCAATGGTGTATATCAAAACATCAGCACCCAGGTTCGTGAATCGCAACTCTCAAATTACATACAAATCGCGGTCAATAATACATACGATCACGCCAGTGATCTGTCCTTGTTCTCGGTAGACATCGAAAAACGCTTATTAACCGATGAGTTAAGAACAGCACTGTCACCTGCGCCGGTTAATTTCTTACTTAGCTTTAACCTCGAAAGCATTGAGCATACCCTTGACTTAACTCAAGATTTTGGCGGAGTCAGTCATTTTTTAGCCAACAAAGTAAGCTTTATCGACAGCATTAAAATTGATCTTGGTAAGGCAAAACTTTCGGCAAAGCGATGCGCCGAATTTCGCAACATTAGCTACATCTCAGAAGACTTGAGCGAGCTAATATTTGTCGAAGGCAGCTATGACTTAATCGTAATAGGCCAACTCGAAGACCTTGGACTGTCTAAGCTCGGCCAAGCCGAGTTAGTTCAAAGACTTCACCTGGCTCTCAAAAAAACGGGCCGACTGGTGGTCAATGTGCGCAACCGAGAACGCATAAATAAATGGACGTCGCCTGGCTCTGAGATCATCGCGTACCGTGAAATCTACCAAAATGAAATAGAAACTGACTTTACTGAGGATGAACTTGATAAAACACTAAAAACCGCCGGTTTTTTGCACTGGGATTCATACGCCAGTTTCTCGCAATCTAGGTCGATTAATCACCTACTTTCTAAGCAATATTTGTCTACTAACCCGCATGCCCTGAACCATTTCAACCGACTTGGAGGCATTGGCAATGACACTATAAACGAGTATTTATTATTCAAGAATCTGCAGCGCGAACGCGGCAATATCTTTGATCTAGCAACTCGATTTGTATTGATCGCCAGCGCCTCGGCCACTCGGTCTCAACAACTTTTTAGGAATAACTTTTCGCACTTTTCGGGTACCAGCAGAAAGCCTCAATGGAGAGCGACTACCGAAAGTATAAGCGGTTCGCAGCAAGTAACCAAGACACCAGTTCATCCTCACATAAAGCACAGTGCTTGCAGCGATTCAAAGATACTCCTAAGCCAGAATACAGATATCCAAGAATTTCAAAGTGGCACCTTACTGCTTGATCAATGGCTGTCGGCATTATTGTCAAACAATCCGGCGAACGCTTTAAAACAGCTAGTAACGGAATATTCCGAGTGGCTCGCTATGCTGGAAAAGGATGGCCAATTTGGTTCGCAAAGCTACGATATCTTGCCATTTAATATCATCGTTAGTGAGTCTAAAAACAGCCGAGACTTCAATATCATCGACTCTGAATGGCACGTCGATATTAGTTTCAATGCAGACTTCATACTATTTAGAGCTTTATTTTGGTTTGCTTTCGAAAACAAAGCCCTACTCAAGGAGCATGCAAAGGATACCGGTTTATTGACAATCGGTTTGTTCGTAATGCACTACATGGGGAGCATCGGTAGCCCTCAGGAACTGGCCAAGTTGGTTGCGATGGAAGAAGATATTCAACGTCAAATTAGTATGAACTTTCGTAATAAATCTATCGAGTACGCCCTGCGGCAAACCTTTGATGGCGAGCCAGTCGCTGAACGCTTACAACCGGCATGCCAAGTAAGCTGGAGTGATAACGCCGGTGTTGTCGATGAACACAATAGCGTCTTCATTTTGTGGAAGGGCAGCACTGAAGAGCAAGTTCTGACTAACGTTGCCCCGAATTTTGATGCCACTAAGAAAACTCTTCGCGTCGACCCGATTGCTAGCATGGGCCTATTCAAGTTCTCATCAATAAAACTATTGGCAGAAGACAACTCGATTGTTTGGCAATTAAATTCTTGCGCTGAAATTTCCAAAGTAGCGCAAGGTGTGAATGTTTCAGTCTCACAGGATCAAAACCAAAAAAGCTATTTCACGGCTCTAAACGATGACCCTCACTTTCTTTTCGATCTTAGCGCTATGGTAAGCCTTGATAAGGTCGATACTGTTGAAATCACATTCGCCCTTCTGCATGACCAATATTATGAGGGATCACTTGCCACACTCAGCAAAGCGGTAAGCGAACAAAATATCGCCCTCTTCCAACAAATTGGGGTGCTTGATACTAAGCAAGCGGAAATAGAATACCTGTCGTCGAAACTCGACAACGTTGACCAGCACCGTCAGGCCTTACAGGCGGCCATGCATCAGGCTCAACTTGCCCACCAAGAGCACGACAATAACCTAAACCAAGTACTGGAAGCTCAAGCCGAGCGCTTACGTCAGTTTGAAGGTAATGTTGCTTTTAAGGCGATACTTCGAGTCAAGGGCGTTGTCTCTCGCCTGCTTGGCCGAACATGATCACGGCAGCAATAAAACGGCCCCAAGCTACGCGTTAAAACTTTGCCGATCGCGACTTATGCGGACATTAAAAAAGGCGCTACGAGTAATCTCGAAGCGCCTTTTAATTTACGTACTTTGAAGCTTACTTTTTATTACGAAGCTTCTTGCTGATTTCTTCAACTTTTTCAGCAGCTTCGCGCAAACGCTCTGGAATGTCTACGAATGAAGACAAACCACCACCAAAGCGTGACTTAAGTTCTTCTACACGATCTTCCAATGTGTCACGACCTTTGCTTACCGCATCATCAAGGCCTCCTTGAATTGATTGTCCGCGTTCGACCAAGTCAGCGAATACCTTCTGGCCTTCAGCATTGATTTCTTCATACTTGTCTTGAACGTCGTCATAACGCTCGGAGAGTTCTTCGTATGTACGTGAATAAGCGCCCAAGCCTGCCAACCAAATATTCTTGGCCATTACTTCGGCTTTATCGCCACTCAGACCACTTAGGTTCTCTTGCAGCATGGCTTGAAGTTGCTCGATGCGAGTTTCAACTTTTTTTGCCTCAGACTTAGTTTTAGATTTCGCAGATGATACTTTCTTGGTCACTTTTTTCGCAGCTTTCTTAGTAACAGCTTTAGGAGCGTCTTTAACAGAAGCCGCTTTCTTAGTTACTTTTTTAGCGACTTTTTTAGCTGCTGCTTTTTTATCAACAGGCTTTGGAGTTGCGGCTTTAGCAACAGTCTCAGCTTTGGCAACTACTGCCTTCTCAACTGCGGTCGCTTGGTTGGCAACTTTTTTAATTTTGTCTGCGGCATCAGCAGAGACATTTTCTACTACGTTTTTTTGATCGGCCATGAGGCTCACCTTGTGTTCAAATTTAAGATGATAATAGAGTACCTAAGTCAATTAGAATATGCGCCCTAATTAGAATGGGCATTCTAATTAGGGCGCATATGAGAGCACCTCTATGACCTTAAAAAAGGGTACACTATGTACGTTAATTCATCGTTAGATATTCAACAGACAAGTACTATTATAAAAAATAAGTACGATTAAATAGAGCCCGATTAGACGGGCAAGACTTAAAAGGTAACTATATGAAATACGAATTACTTGAGCATGGCATTGCCAAAATTTCACTCGACAACGGCAAGGCCAATGCGATCTCTTTTGATCTAGCAACAGACCTTATAAATGCCCTAGATCGCGCTAAAGAAGACGCTAAAGCGGTATTGATTTGCGGTAACCCTGGTATTTTTTCGGCCGGATTTGATCTGAAAGTTATTGCCCAAGGCATGGACGTTGCGGCTGAGATGCTCGGCCAAGGTATGTTGCTGACTGAGAAGCTCTACTCACACCCTCAACCGGTTATAACAGCCTGTGAGGGTCACTCTGTGGGTATGGGTGTATTCATTATGCTCGCCGCAGACTACCGCGTGGGCGCGTCAGGTGAATTCGCTATTCGTTTGCCGGAAACCGCCATCGGCATGCATTTTTCACCAATACTGAAAATCATCGCTAAAGCGCATATATGCCCAACTCATCACGCACGTGCCATCGTGCAGTCACGCGCCTATATGCCCAGCGCTGCAGCAACAATGGGTATGCTTGATGAAGTAGTAGAACCAGCAAAGGTTATAGAACAAGCCTTGCTTAGAGCAAAGGAATTAACTGAACTGCCTGCTGATCAATACGCTGAAAATAAGCTGTATATGCGGTCTGACGCTATTGAAGCTATTAGAATTTCGTTAGATTTATAGTTTTTTTAAATCCAATAATGGCCGCTAACTATCGAGTTTAGAGGCCGTTTAAACGCTACGTCACCAACGTATTGCTATCCATTGAGGTGATCGTCTAACACTCTATTCATCTCTTTTTCGAGCTCTGGCGCTAGCGCCCGCGCCATAATCCCTAACTTAACGTCAACAATCAGCTCTCCATCGTTAGGCTCTACCAAAGCATTAACGCCAGCAGTATGCTTATAGCGATAATTACGGCCATCCTGTTGATACTTGCCGCCAAATTTACGAACTAACTTTTCAAGTAGTTCTACCGCTATTGCTTGGCACTCTTGTTGATCAACATCTAGTTCACGACAAACGCGAAGATTGCTCATAATTAGGTCTCATAAAAACGGTAGAAAGTGTAAATAAAGGTGCTCTTCAATGCTAGGTTTTTCACCCTGCTGATTTAATAATTCGTCGTAGCTGCCAAAGTTGATCAAGGTATACAGAAGATTGCCGGCTAACAATTTAGAGGCGCTAGTTGAGTCGGTTACTTGCGATTTATCCATTACCAAACGCACTAAGCCGGTAATCGTCTGATTGAGGAAGCTAAGTAACTTATTTAATGACTCACGAAGACTTGGGTAACGCTCGTGAATGCCACGAATGTCTTGGCTAATAAACTTAAATTGCTGAAGAATATCGGAGATCACTGTCATACTAGCCAAGGTCTCTTTAGTATCACCATTGGCTTGCTTGGTGATCTCTTGCAGTGCAATAAGAACACGAGCATGGTACTGAGCATAAAGCTCTTCTACCACCTCTTCTTTTCCTTTGAAATGGTAGTACAAATTACCTGGACTGATATTCATCTCATTAGCTAGGTCGACGCTGGTAACACTGCTTTCGCCACGTTCGTTCAATAGAACCAACGCCACGTCGAGAATCAAATCACGGGTGCTCATCTTTGCCATCCTTTCAGTGTATCAAGAGTTAGTCAAAGTACGAAGTAGATTCGGTTTTTAGCGGTGTTGGCGAAGCTATGGCCTTTATATCTTCAGATTCTTAGGTTGCGTATCTGAGTATGGAGACTACATTCGTCATCCTAAGCGAGCGCTGCGGGCCGAAGAATCTCCTGCGTAATGTTGTGATATGGCAAGGATCGGCTTTGCTCACATTTAGCGAGGTCATACCATCGCCATGGGTGGCGCAAGTATCGAAAACGAGGCAGCGATGTATTGTGCGGAGATCTCTCGCACTTGTATCCATACGACGCCGGCATACCGTTCATCATGAACATAAAAAGGCCCTCGATGAGGGCCTTTAGTACTTCTTCCTAAGCAATCAGACTAAGCAGATTTCTTAAGATCTTTGCTCAAAGACTCTAACTTGTTAGACAAGTACTGTAAGCGTGAAGAAATGTCTACTGCTGAAGTCAAACCAATCAAACGACCTTTAGCGGCTTCGATTTGCTCTTCTACAGACGCGCGGCCTTCGCTCAAACGTTCTTGAGCTCCGTCTTGAACTTTTTCACCACGAGCAACTAAATCAGTTACTAACTCTTGGCTGCCTTTGTTTAATTTTGTGTAACGAGTTTGAAGTTGGTCGTTGGCTTTAGTTGCCATTGAAACCGCTTCTTCATAAGTACGGCCAGCCGCACCAAGGTTGGCGAACCATACTTGCTTAACAACGTTTTGAGCTGCCGACAAGTTTTTGCTTACTTTTGCAACGATTGAATCAGAAGTCGCTTCTACTACTTCTTCGATTGCGTCTACAGCTTCGATTACTTCTTTCTTAGCGTTAGATGCTGCCTTTACAGACGTTTTTATAGCGGGTGCTTTTTTGCTTACTGGTTTAGTCGCCATGAGAGGCCTCCAAAAATTAGTGTTGGTTAATTACTTAGTTACTTTCGATGGAGTGAATCATACGGATCGTTTTTAGAATATTCCCCCTAATTAGAATTACCTTTCTAACGCCGCATACATACAGGGCTCTTCGTCAAGACAGAATAGAATAGCAAAGAATAATGAGAGTGAAAATCTCGATTGCTGAGGCTAAACAAGCGGCAACCGAGTATCCGTATTTACAAATAAAGAGTTCTAATACTTCTAAAAGATCTTAGTAAGATACCACTAGCGCTTAATTAAGCCCTCTATTTTTGATATCTCGTGCTCCCAAGAAAAAATGTAAGGCCGACCAAACACAGGCAACTGAAACAACGGCTAACATCGAATACCGTAACGACTCGATTCCATATTGAGGGGCTAACGCATCACTAACAAAGCCAATAATAAAGGTACCAAAGCCAAGACCGATAAGGTTTAGAATCAGAAAAAATAATGCCGATGCCGTCGCTCTCATTCGTGGTTCGACCGCGCCATGAAACACCGACAATGCGGCACCTAGATATCCAGTAGTAAATATTGACGGCAACAACTGCATCCACAAAGCGGATGACCTATCTTCGAGCAACAAAGTAATCGCGGTCAATGGTAAGCAGGTCAAAATCGCTATGGCGGGCATCCACATATACCAACGCTTATCCTTCTTGCCGAACTTATCGCTTATATAGCCAAAGCCGAATGTGCCCATACCGCCAAACACGCCGGCACCGATCGACAACCAAAGGCCTAAAATTGCTGTTTCATCTCCCATACCATGACTGCGTATGAAAAATGAGGCTATCCAGCTGGTCAAACCATAACCAGCAAGCGCGCTCAATCCAGATGCAATACTAAGGTGTACCAAGTACTTTCGCTCAGCTATAAATTTCAAAACTTTTAAAAATGAAACAGCTTCTGGAACAGATTCGAGTACCGAGTCTGCTGCCACGCTTTTTCTTTCTGAGAACCCTCTTGGAGGCTCGTCGACCGTGAAGCGAAAAAACAAGGCAATCAATATTCCGGGAGCACCGACTACCAAAAAGGCCCAACGCCAGCCGAGGTATTGATTAATGATACCGCCCAGCAAGATACCAAACATAATGCCAATATTGATGCCCACTGAATAGGTCGATAGGGCCGTGGCGCGTCTCTCTGGGGGATACATGTCAGCAATGATAGAGTGTGCTGGTGGGCTGCAACCGGCTTCACCAATACCAACACCGATACGAGCCGCGAGTAATTGGCCAAAGTTCTGCACCGCGCCAGTTAACACGGTCATCACACTCCAGCCAGCAATTGATAAAGAAATAATGTTTCGTCGATTAGATTTATCCGCCCAGCGCGCGATCGGAATACCAGCGAATACATAGAACAGAGCAAAAGCGATACCCAGATAACCCAGCTCAGTATCAGACAGCCCCAAATCCATTTTTATCGACTCTTGAAGTATCGATAACAGTTGTCGATCGATAAAATTTACTGCGTAAACTAGCGTAAGAACGCCAAGAACATAGTTGCGATAGCGTTTACTTTCGTATCTTGAATTCAAAGATTGAGTCTCCTATTTTTACCTCAGTATTCGCTAGCCAGTGGCGACCTGAAAGATTCGTTTTTTTAGTTTTTATAAAAGGGACACTGTTGCCTGATACATATTCTGTTGACAGACAAAAATATGATTTTTTTATGGCTTAAAAATTGGACTGATTTTTTACAGTTGTCGCTTTGTTTTATCCTATGCCATAAATCGCGTCACCACCAATCAGTATCGATCTAAACATCGATCTTTTTTATCCGCTCTTGATTTTCAACTGCTAGACTACAATACTGGTTTTGATGGTTATCAATTGCGCTATTTCAGACTATTAAAAGACGCAAACAAGAACCCTAAAGCTAATCAAACTCGATCAATAGAAACGGACACATAATGACAAATATGAAAAGCCTCAAGGGCGTATTGGCTATTAGTTTATTAGTCCTCGGCACCGCCTGTACAAGCACAACAGTTCAAGACGCAGCTCCTGTTGTTGAAGAAAATCTAGCCTTGAAGGCGGCTCTAGTAGAACAATCTGATGATAGTAAAGCCCGCTTCTCATCTCGAAACCCTAAAGCCACTCTCAATTTCTTTGGCGTTAAACCTGGCATGACTGTTGTCGAAGCATTACCTGGTAGTGGTTGGTATTCGAAAATATTAATCCCATACCTTGGTATTAACGGCAAACTAATTGGCGTAGATTACTCGCAAAAGCTATGGCCAAATTTTGGCTTTATGACAACAGAGCGTATCGAAGCTAAGAAAACCTGGGTAAACACTTGGACCGCTCAGGCAGAACAATGGCGTGGCGATAATAGCGCCGCTATCTTAGCCTTCCAATTTGATGAAATGCCACAAAGCATGACCGGTTCAGCGGACGCGGTGTTGTACATTCGTGCGCTGCATAATCTTGCTCGCTTCGAAAGTAAGGGCAATTTTCTTAGTAATGCTCTCGCCGAAACCTATAATATTTTAAAGCCAGGTGGCATTGTTGGTATTGTTCAACATCAGGCTCGTGAAGACCGCTCTAAAGACTGGTCTAATGGCGATAATGGTTATCTTAAAAAGAGTTTTCTTATGGCAAAAATGAACGCGGCTGGTTTTGAATTCGTTGCGGAGAACAGCGTCAATGAAAATACCAAAGATAAGGCAAATGTTGGTGATATCGTATGGCGCCTGCCTCCTAGCTTGAGCGGCTCGAAAAAAGGTGAAAAGAAGCGTGCTGAGATGGTTGCTATCGGCGAGTCTAACAGAATGACTCTGAAGTTTCGCAAGCCGCTTTAGATATTTACGACTTAAATCTTAAGGTTAAAACACCATGATTAGCATTACCAAACGAGACCTCCTGCGTAACGTTGTTGGCTTGATTGTCGCAACATTAACAACCGCTATTATTGGCTCAATTTTTTCAAGCCAGTCGGTAATCGCTAGTTTGCAGTCTCTTGACATTGTGGTTCCATTGGTAACTCGCTTGTCGATGACTCTCGATGACTTGGCCATACTGCCAGCACTTGCCCCAGTCACGGCAATTTGCTTTGTTGTGGGTTTCATCGTGGCGGCTCTGTGTGTCCGCTTCATCGGTGGCAACCGCACAACTTGGCACATGTTCGCAGGGGCGGCGGCCTTAGTTACCACTTTACTGATTCTGAAAGCCGTATTGTTAATAACGGCAATCGCTGGCACTCGAACTACTTTGGGGTTACTGAGCTTCGGTCTTGCTGGGGCAGTTGGCGGCTGGGTCTATGCCAAAATAACGACTCGACCAGAGGCTGTGAAATGAAAAGAATAAGCTCAACAATTTTAATATTAGCCTGCGCTTTTACCTCTAATGCCGACGCTCAAAACAGTAACACTGTTACGGAAGACTATTACACCACTATTGTTGCCAGTGGGTTTGAGCAACCTTGGGCGCATGAATTTTTACCCAATGGCGATATTTTAGTAAGCGAGCGAATTGGCAAGCTGAAGGTAGTTCGCGACGGTAAGATACTTAGCACGCTGGTTAGCAATCTACCGGATTCGTATTATGCGGGCCAAGGCGGCTTGCTTGATATTATGCTAGACGCTGATTTCACTGATAATCGCATAGTTTATCTGAGCTATGCCTTCGGTTCGACGGAGGCTAATGCGACACGACTAATTTCGGCTACCTTAAAGGCTAATGACGACAGCTATTCGCTGGAAAATATTACCAACCTGTTTACCGCATCTCCTTTAAAGCAGGGCCCTCAACACTACTCCGGGCGCATTGCTCAGATGGCCGACGGCAGCTTACTTTTGACGGTTGGCGATGGCTTCGATTATCGTGAATACGCCCAAAGACTTGATAACCATTTAGGCAAAATCATTCGCGTTAATCGGGACGGTAGTGTGCCTGCTGATAATCCATTTGTAGCACAAAAAGGGGCAAAGCCTGAAATTTGGTCATACGGTCACCGCAACCACCAAGGCTTGCTAATCGCCAACGGTGTCGTATATCAAAACGAGCATGGTCCCAACGGTGGCGATGAAGTGAACATTATTGAAGCAGGCCTAAATTATGGTTGGCCGGTGATTACTCAAGGCCGAGATTATAATGGCGCCCGCGTTACACCTTTCACTACGTATGACGGCATGCAGCAACCGTTAGTCGACTGGACACCCTCCATTGCGCCTTCGTCGATGACCTTTCATTCAAATAAGCTCTATGTAGGTGCTCTGGCCGAAAAATCGATTCGTATGCTAACCAGCGATGGCGAGACGATAGACGATCAGGGCATTGTATTTGCTGGTATCGAGGGTCGTATCCGTGATATCTCAGTAGGCCCTGATAACACCTTGTATGTGCTCACCGACGGTGATAAAGCCGAGCTAATAAAGATAACTCAAACCTCAGTAAACTAGATGCTTAAAAGTATAAAAGCGCCACTTACGGGAATCGTAATCGAAGTAGCAGTGAATGTAGATCAGCAAGTTGGTAAAGGTGATTTACTTGTACTAATGGAGTCAATGAAGGTTCAACTCCGAGTTGAAGCAGAGGCCGACGGCATCGTCAGAAGTATCACTGCAAAGGTCGATGACACTGTTCAACGCGATTCTGAGCTGGTCAGCTTAGAGGGCTCAGAGATGCGCAATCCCCGAGTGGCCAGTAGCCGTAGCGGTTCAACGGTGAGCCCTAACCGACATTCTTTGATTCAAGAGTTTAGTCAGCGTCGCAATTTAAGTTTGGATTCACACCGAATGGAGGCAGCGGCCAAACGTCATAGCAAGGGCTATCAAACCGCCAGAGAAAATTTAGCTAAACTCTGTGACCCGGCGAGTTTCCAAGAATATGGTCAGTTTGCGGTGGCCGCTCAACGTCAACGCCACGACTACCAAACTCTAAAAACAAGCAGCGCTGCTGACGGCATTATTACCGGTATTGGTCAAGTTAACGGTCAATCAGTTGCCTTAGTGGTAAATGACTACTCTGTGATGGCGGGTACTCAAGGTTTTTTTCATCACCAGAAACTTGATCGAATTTTAGCGGTTGCACGAGAAAAAAAATTACCGGTAATTATGTATACCGAAGGCGGCGGCGGTCGGCCCGGTGACACTGATGTCACTGTAGTGAATTCAGGGCTGCAATGCACCTCGTTCGGAACATGGGCAGGCTTAAGCGGTTTAGTACCGCGAATCAGCGTAGCTAACGGCTATAACTTTGCCGGTAATGCGGCTCTATTTGGAGCCGCCGACATCACCATCGCCACCAAGAGATCGTGGATTGGCATGGCTGGCCCAGCAATGATTGAAGGTGGCGGCCTAGGCACATTTAAACCCACCGACATTGGTCCGATTGAAGTTCAATCAAGTAACGGCACTGTAGACATCGTGGCAGACGACGAAGCTCAAGCGGCCGAGGTCGCGGTTAAGGTACTGAGCTATTTTCAAACCGTTGAGCCGAGCTGGCAGGTACAAGATCAGGTTCAATTACAGAGTGCGCTGCCAGAGAACCGTCGACAAACTTACAAAGTAAGAAGCATTATTGAACAGTTATTCGATCAATCCTCATTTATCGAATTGCGTCAAAACTACGGACCCTCGATTGTTATCGGCTTAGCTCGTATTGAAGGTAAGTCGGTTGGCATAATGGCCAACGACTGTACCTCGCTAGGCGGCGCGATTGATGTAAACGCGGGTGACAAGGCAGCACGATTCATGCAGTTATGCGACCAATTTCAATTGCCGATAATCTCGTTCTGCGATACCCCAGGTTTTATGGTTGGACCAGAACATGAGACTCAAGGCGCGGTGCGGCGCCTTGCCGAAATGTTCCGTGTAGGTGCGCAAATATCGACCCCATTTTACGCCGTGATTTTGAGAAAATGTTATGGCCTTGGCGCACAAGCGATGCTTGGTGGAAGCACCCACAGACCACTAACCACACTGGCGTGGCCAACCGGCGAATTCGGTCCGATGGGGTTAGAGGGAGCGGTACGCTTAGGTTTCAGCAAGGAACTGGCGGCAATCGCTGATCCTGAGCAGCAGAAAGCCTTGTTCGAAAAATTGTTAGCGCAGCAATATGAAAAAGGTCAGGCAACCGAAGTCGCAAGCGTATTGGAAATTGACGCCGTAATCGACCCCGCTGATACGCGTGCCGCATTGGCAACTTTATTGGCTTAGTCTTAACTTGAGCTTTGCTCGCAGAGATAAATTTCACTGGTTGATAGAAATCGCTTTGATTCAAAAAATACTAGCAATCTCAGAAAACGGTTTACGCTCTATGTCAGGCACCGTGACTCCTTCGATTGGATAACCGACAACAATTAGCATAAACGGCTTTTCGTTGCTGGGTCGCTCGAGAATTTGGTTCAAGAACTTCATCGGACTTGGTGTGTGTGTCAAGGTCGCTAAACCAGAGACATGTAGCGCGGTGATTAGTATGCCGGTGGCGATCCCAACCGATTCAGGCATATAGTAATTTTTATGCTTTACCCCCTCATTGTCTACCGTATTACGCTCCAAAAACACCGCAATCAAATATGGGGCCATTTCTAAAAACGGTTTATGTTCATCAGTTTCGAACACTTTAAGATCTTCGAGCCAGGCCTCAGGTGCTCGACCATTGTAAAATTCTTGCTCTTCAACTTCGGCCGCTTTTCGGATCAAGGCTTTGGTTTCGCGACTTTCAACAATAGCAAAATGCCACGGCTGTTTATTTGCACCACTGGGTGCTGAGCCAGCCGCCCGCACCGCGTTTTCTATAATTTCTCTATCCACCGAGCGGTCAGAAAAATCACGCACACTACGTCTTCGAGACACGGTCGAATTAAAATCACGAGATATTGAGAGCATCTCTTCGGGACAGAGATATTGAAAATTTAAAGGTTTTCTAGACATAACTTAAATGTAATATAGGTCGCCAAGGCTGAGACTAGTTTACGCTGTTTAAACACGATTAAGCGATCAAAGGTCAACTCACTTTAGACTTGTTTAAGTCTAAACCACGCAAACATGCCGCCTTCGGACCTCAAGCACTGGGGAATAAGACCGTTTTAGGCTATATTCTCAGACATAAATTTACCCTCGAGTTTTAGCCGAAATTAGCTTTTCGAAAAACAGTCGTTTTAAGCCCAACCTAATACGAGCCGTTAGTTATGACCACATTAATAATGACAAGCATCTTGCTTTTTTGCATTGGCTCTATTGCCTATGCTTACGCCTATCGTGGCCAAGCTCGCTGGGATGGTTTCGGCGAATATATTCGTAAGGGTTGGCCAATATTCACACCTTTCAATTGCCTGCTGTACTTGTTCACCGCGCCCAAAGCGCGCCCTGCGATCATGGACATGAGTCAGTTTCCGGAGCTAAAAGAGCTTGAAGAAAACTGGCAAATGATTCGTCAAGAAGCGCTAGAATTAATGGCCGACGGTGGCTTTGATCAAATCACCAATAAAGAGTCGGCTTCTTACTACGACATTGGCTTTCGCACTTTTTATAAATACGGTTGGACTAAATTTTACGTCAATTGGTATGGCTATACACATCAATCAGCGATACGCACATGCCCCAAGACGGTGGAACTATTGAGTAGAATTCCACAAGTGAATGGCGCTATGTTTTCAGTTCTTCCTCCTGGTGGTAAATTGACGCGGCACCTAGACCCAGTTGCCTGTTCACTGCGTTATCATTTGGGTTTAGACACGCCGAATGACAATAAGTGCTATATCAGCGTCGACGACCAAACGTACTCTTGGCGCGATGGTAAGCCATTGCTGTTCGACGTAACCTATTTACATTTTGCTCACAACGATGCAGACAAGCCTCGTTTGATTTTAATGTGTGATATTGAGCGCCCCATGTCACCTATTGGCAGGTTGCTCAATTGGCCATATAAGTGGTTAATGCGGGCAACTGTTGTACCTAATACCGATGAAGACAAGCGCGGTTTCGCCAATAAAACGTTTAGCACTTTGGTGCCGCTATTAGAAAAATCGAAGCGTCTGAAGGAAACAAATTTGCCTGCCTACAAGGCTCTGAAGTACACCGTTAACGGAACTTTGCTGCTGGCTGTTGCCGCCTTAGTTTGGTTTGCCTTGAAATTTATTGTTTGGTTGTTTTAGCGTAGCAATGTCACTCTCATCTTTATTTACGTCATCCTGAGCGTAGCCGAAGGACCTCAAAACTTATTCAGGGTAATGTAACCCATTACAAAACAGGGCTTTCATCCATGACTGATAACTCCAAGCCAGGCCTTTCAGAAGGAACGCTACACGACCAGCTAACCGACAGTAATAAATCGGCGTTCACTCGATACCAAGATCTCGCCTTAGGCTCAACTAGTATCTGGTATTTGCTCAAATATGAGCTAATCATGTTATTCACTTCATGGATTCCCGGTGCCCTAGGCTTAGTATTACGAAAACTGTGTTATCCCTTGATCATCGGTAAGGTAGGCAGCAATGTGATATTTGGCCAGGGAGTTGCTATACGCCATGGCGAAAAAATCACCATTGGCGATGGCGTAATCATCGACGATGGCGCCGTACTCGATGCAAAAGGGGGAACAAATCTTGGTATTGCTATTGGCGACAACACGATTGTAAGCCGCAACGTAGTGTTGTCCTGTAAGAATGGCGATATTAGTATTGGTTCGGGGTGCACTATTGGCATCAGTACACTGGTACATGCGATGGAAGGCAGCAATGTCAGTATCGGCGATACTGTATTGATCGGTGCGTTTTGCTATTTTATTGGCAGTGGCCCATACGGCACTGAAGATTTGCAGCTACCTTTTAAACAGCAAGGTATGTTTCCACAGGGAGGTATAAAAGTTGCCAATAACGTTTGGTTTGGTAGCCATGCCCAAGTACTAGACGGGGTGGCTATTGAATCAGGCTCAATCATTGGCGCTAGCACGGTGGTCAACAAAAATGTTGGTGAGTTTGATGTGGTGGCCGGCGTACCTATGAAAGTACTAAAAAATCGTCGTGACGACGCATAGCTAAGGGCCGCCTAAGCTTTGTCGAGACGGTACTCTGCTGACCGCGCATGCCCCGTGAGTGATTCGCCACGAGCCAGTATTGAAGCATGTTTGCCTATTGATTGAGCGCCTTCTCGTGATACTTTGATCATGCTTGTACGCTTTTGAAAATCGTAAACGCCTAACGGAGAGGTGAAACGTGCGGTGCCAGCGGTCGGCAGAACATGGTTAGGGCCAGCGCAGTAATCGCCTAAAGACTCAGCGCTATAAGGGCCGATAAAAATAGCTCCGGCATTACTAATCTGATCGGCTAATGCGTCGGCATCTTCGGTAAAAATCTCTAAGTGTTCAGCGGCGATTTCATCCGCGATAGCAATAACATCATCTCGGGTATCAGCGATGATGATCGCACCATTGCGTTTCAGTGATTGTTGAATAATGGCAGCGCGTTCCATGCTTGGTAATAATTTATCAATAGACTGCTGAACACGCTCAGCCATCAACACGCTTTGAGTTAACAAAATCGACTGTGCCACTTCATCATGCTCAGCTTGAGCGAATAGGTCCATCGCCACCCAGTCAGGGTTAACCGACTCGTCGGCGATCACCAATACTTCGGACGGCCCAGCGATCATATCAATGCCAACTTTGCCGAACACTTGCTTTTTGGCCGTAGCGACATAAATATTACCCGGTCCGGTAATCTTGTCTACCGCCGGTATCGTCTTTGTGCCGTAAGCCAAGGCCGCAATTGCCTGCGCACCACCGACCCGGAATACTCGATCGACACCTGCCATCCGCGCAGCGGCCAGCACCATATCGTTGAACTCACCATTTGGCGTTGGTGACACCATAATCAGCTCTTTTACACCGGCCACCTTGGCTGGTATTGCGTTCATAATAACCGACGATGGATAGGTTGCTTTGCCGCCAGGCACGTACACACCAACGCGCTTCATAGGCGTTATTTTTTGACCTAACTGAGTCCCGTCGGCTTCAGTATAACTCCACGATTCCGCAAGTTGCCGCTGGTGATAGTTACGCACTCGCTCGACCGCATACTCGAGAGCCTTGCGCTGAACAATATTAATATTATCAAGTGCTTGTTTTAAACGCGCTGGGCGAACTTCTAAGCCGCGAGCTTCAACATCAAAATTATCGAACTGTTGGGTATAACGAAACAATGCCTGATCGCCATTCTCAGCGACATCACGGACAACCGAAGTGACAACGTCGTCAACCCCTGACTCTAAGGTTTCATCACGATTAAGCAGAGAGTTAAGCTGACTAGTAAAATCTGGATCAGAGGATTTTAACTTCTTCATCATCACATTCATAAGGACGCCCTACTCGCTGTCGATCACCGCGGATAGCTGTGCTACCAACGCTGAAATTGTCGCATGCTGAACTCGCATAGACGCCGCATTAGAGATAAGTCGGCATGAGCTATAAGCAACCACGTCTTTAGCAACAAGATTATTGGCTTTCAAAGTACTACCAGTTTCGACCAAGTCGACAATTTCATCTGCCAGACCAACCAGTGGAGCTAACTCCATTGCGCCGTACAATTTGATTATTTCAGCCTGAATTCCTTGCGATTCATAGTATCGCTTTGCCGACTTAACATACTTAGTTGCCACTCGAAGGCGTTTTAGTGATTGCGGACGATCTATGTCTTCAATCCGCACCGCCGTCATCAAACGACACTTGGAATACTGTAGATCGAGCAATTCGCACAGACCTTCACCGCCGTGCTCAAGCAAACCATCTTTGCCAACGATGCCAACATCAGCTGCGCCGAATTGAACATAGGTTGGCACATCGGTGGCGCGAATGATAACGCATTGTAAATCGTCACGAGTGGTCGTGAAAATTAGTTTCCGACTGGTGAACGGGTCGTCTTTTAGAGAGATGCCAATTCTCTCAAGCAACGGCAGCGTTTGCTTAAGAATACGGCCTTTAGAAAGCGCTAAGGTTATCATCGGTTACTCGGTCGTGGGTTGATCAGTGGGTAGAGTTCTATTTAACCAGTTCTTGCAAGGTGAGATCTTTTTCCCACACATGGCCTGGCACGCGGCGAATGTTAGCGCCTAAACGTGACAGCTTTTCTTCAATGCTCTCGTAACCACGGTCAATATGGTAGATACGATCAATAACCGTAGGCTTGTCGGCCATTAGTGCGGCCAAAACAAGACTTGCAGATGCTCGTAAATCTGTTGCCATTACCGGTGCGCCACGTAGCTTATTGCGGCCCGTAATAAAGGCAGTATTCCCTTCAAGATCTATTTGAGCGCCCATACGTTGCAGTTCTTGTACATGCATAAAGCGATTTTCAAAAATATTTTCTACTACCTTACTGGTGCCATGTGCGAGCGAGTTCATGGTGACGAACTGAGCCTGCATATCGGTAGGGAATGCCGGATGTGGGGCGGTATAAATATCCACCGCCTTTGGCTGATTGCCATGCATATTCAGTTCGATGCTATCGCCATCAAGGGTGATGTCAGCGCCCGCCTCCACCAACTTATCTAGAACCGCGTCTAAGTACGTCGCATTGGTGGCACGAGCCTTAACTCGGCCTCGCGTTACCGCACCAGCGACCAAATAAGTACCTGTCTCAATTCGGTCGGCGATAACTGTATGGCTTGCATCATGCAATGAGTCAACGCCTTCGATGACTAATTCAGAGGTTCCAGCACCAGATACTTTTGCGCCCATCGCGTTAAGACAATTGGCCAAGTCGACAATTTCAGGCTCACGTGCCGCGTTCTCGATTACCGTAGTCCCTTGCGCTAGAGAAGCCGCCATCATCAAATTTTCGGTACCGGTTACCGATACCATATCCATGAAAATACGCGCGCCTTGCAATCTGGCACATGTCGCTTTGATATAACCATCTTCGATTTTCACCGTCGCACCCATCGCCTCTAAACCTTTTATATGAAGGTTTACCGGCCGAGAACCAATCGCGCAGCCACCTGGCAATGAAACTTCAGCATGGCCCAAGCGCGCCACTAACGGGCCGAGCACCAAAATCGAAGCTCGCATTGTTTTAACCAAATCGTATGGCGCTCGGCTTTGGTTTAATCCGCTAGCATCAGCGCAAATCTTCATCCGTTCGTCTATCTCCATTTCCACACCGAGATGTGACAGCAAGCTCATGGTGGTGGTGATGTCCTGCAAGTGAGGCACGTTGCTGAGTGTCAATTTACCATCAACTAATAGCGATGAAATCAGAATTGGCAGTGCGGCATTCTTGGCTCCCGAAATGATGACTTCACCATCAAGGGGGCCAGCACCGGTTACGATCAGTTTGTCCATGTCTTTGGAATTTCCTTCAGTAAAAACGTGTTGTAAGTTAAATTTATACAGCTATCGGCCTAAGTAAATCTAAGCGCCAAGGGTGTCTTTAAGTTCGCCAGCTTCGTACATCTCATTCATGATGTCACTACCGCCAACAAATTCACCGTTGATATACAGCTGAGGAATAGTAGGCCAATTAGAGTAGGCCTTCACGCCTTCACGTACCTGATCATTGCTTAGCACGTCAACAGTAACGAATTCAGCATCCAGTGCGGTCAAAATTTGCACTGCTTTACCAGAGAACCCACATTGCGGAAAGTTAGTGTTGCCTTTCATGAAAAGTACTACTTTGTTATCGCTTACGGTTTGCTTGATTTGGTCTTGCATTGTTGCTTGTTCAGTCATTTTATTTACCTCTAAATAGAATTGGATAGTCAATTTTAAGTTCGCTATGAAGCGTTAAGCTAGCCAGCGATTGTTATTCGTTACCGACGGAGTCTTAGTCTTCTGACGGAGTCTTAGTCTTCTGACGGAGTCTTAGTCTTCATAGACAACGCGTGTACTTCAGCTTTCATTTTGTCGCCTAAGGCGGCGTAGACTAATTGGTGTCGTTGAATACGAGATTTACCTTCAAACTCAGCGGCTACAATAGTAGCCTCGAAGTGATGGCCGTCGCCTTCTACCGCCACTTGTGCGCCGTCGAAGCCAGATTCGATCCAATTTTTTAATTGCTCAGGAGTAACCATGGTTTGTTTTTCTCACGTGGAGTATTTAATGGTCGCAAGAATACCCGAAAGCCACTATTTGAGCCAGTTCCAGCGGCTAATTGCAGGATTAATCTTTGCTTAACTTTGTATTACTAACGTGAAACCAAGCTTCCGCCTCAAAGGCGCTTAAGCATCACGTAATTTATAACCACTTTTCAGCATCGACACACAGAATAACGTTAACACTGCAGCAGCGCTGATCATCACCACTAAGCTCAACAGCACCGGCTGATCTGATTGACCAAAAAAGCCGTAGCGAAATCCATCAATCATATAGAAGAACGGATTCGCTTTAGACAATTGATACCAAAATGGTGGTAATGACGTAATCGAGTAGAACACACCACTCAAAAACGTTAGCGGCACAATGAGAAAGCTTTGAAAGGCGGCTATTTGATCAAACTTCTCGGCCCACATACCCGCTATTAGGCCTAAGGCACCCATAACATAGCTACCCAGAATTGCAAAGATGATAATAACAAAGATGTTTCCAATTGGCACTTGTACGTAAAAAATGGCCAACAAAAATACCCCAAGACCAACTGCAAGGCCGCGCAATACCGCCGCACCAATATAGGCAAGGAACATTTCCAGTGCTGAAAATGGCGGCAATAGGATAAAAACAATGCTACCCATCACCTTTGATTGAATTAGGCTAGAGGACGTATTAGCGAAGGCATTTTGAATCACCGTCATCATCAATAGCCCTGGAATCAAAAACTCGGTATAGCTAACGCCGGGAAACACCTCAATACGACCCTCGAGAACGTGACCAAAGACCAATAAATACAATAACGCCGTAACGACTGGTGCGAGCACCGTTTGCATCCATACTTTTCGCCAGCGAGTCACTTCTTTACCAAGCAATGTATAGGTCGCTATCCAGTTCATGATTGACTCCCGTTCTGTTCGCCGGTCATGCGAATAAAAACATCTTCCAGACTGTCACTGAGCACTGAGACATACTCTATGCTGATTGAGGCCGCTCTCAGGCGATCCAATATTTGCATTATTGAGTCACTATCTCGATGAATTGTAAGCTCAACTTCATTGCCCTCCAAGCGCGAGACACGGTCTTGATATTCGACTGGAATCGTCTCAATAGGCTGAGTCGCACGAACTAAAAGCTTACTGCCCAAGCCTCTTGCTAATAAATCTTGTTTTGTTTCGAGTGCCAGTAATTTTCCTTTATTGATAATTGCTATGCGGTCGCATAACTCTTCGGCCTCTTCCAAGTAGTGCGTGGTTAGTACGATGGTATGACCTTCTTCATGTAAGCGCCTAACGAAACGCCACATCGACTGACGTAGCTCAACATCAACGCCTGCGGTTGGCTCGTCCAACACCAATACCTTTGGCTTGTGCACTAGAGCTTGAGCGATAAGCACTCGACGTTTCATGCCGCCCGATAGTTTTCGCATATTCGAGTCGGCTTTATCACTAAGGCCAAGCTGCTCTAGCAACTCCTTGATCCACTTAGCATTATTGCGTAGACCAAAATAACCTGATTGAAACTCTAAGGTCTCACGAACCGTAAAAAACGGATCCATCACGATCTCTTGAGGCACTACGCCTAAATTCATTCGAGCTTTACGGTAGTCTTTTTCGACATCGGCGCCAAGGATTGAAATCGAGCCACCATTGACCTTAATTAACCCCGCAATGGCACTGATTAAGGTTGATTTACCCGCGCCATTAGGACCAAGTAGACCAAAAAATTCACCTTGCCTGATATCAAAGCTAACCTCGTTAAGTGCTTGTAAGTTGCCATAACGCTTGCTGACACTACGCAAAGATATAGCTGGCTGTTGCTCAACATTAGCTTGGATCTTTTCAGTCACAATTTTTCTCTAAGGAGTTGTAGGGGGGCATAGAACCCCGAGTAAAAATGCCTCAACAACTATACAAAAAAGGCGAGCCAAGCTCACCCTTTTGATAGGCTGTTGAGTATAACGCTCAACGAACGTTTTTACCGCGAAGGTCTTTGATCAGTCCATCAATACCCTTCTCTTTCAAAGTTAGCGAGAAACTCGAACGATAGGTGCGAATAAAATCGATGCCGGCAATGTCGAGGTTGTAGGCACGCCAACGGGTGTCTCGACGATTACTCATAGACAAGGTAATCGGAAACTCTTCGCCTGATGCCGATACCAATTTAGCTTTGACTTTAACTTTATCCTCACCTGGGGCCAGTGTTGCTGGCTCGTAGACCACCTGCTCCTCACCGGTTGCGTTAAGTAAGCCGGAGGCGTAGCTTTGCAGCAAAAAGGTCTTAAACTCTTCAATAAAAGCGCTTTTCTGTTGTTCGCTTACGGATTTCGACGTTTCCTTACCAAGGATTAAATCAGCCATACGTGGCACGTGTAGAACAGGCAACAGCGTTTCTTCGAGCATATCGTAAAGCGCTTGATCGTCAGCCTCATAGGTCGCCCGGTTAGCTTGCAACTTGGCAGTCATAGAATCAACGGCTTGTTTGACTACATCTTGTGGGCCTGGCATTGCCTGAGCTTGGGCCGGGGTTATAAAGAGTATGCTTAGAGCCAGTATAAGTAGCAGCGGCAATTTGGCGATAAGGTGTTGTGTTAATTTCATTGTAGTCTCTCAACAAAAGTTGATTTAAGGTGATGGCTAATGGACCATCACTATTCTGATCTTTAGAGGATAGCAGGCATTAGCTTAACCTCAGATTAATGAATTGTTAGCGAATGTGTCAAATCTAATCGAGCTGAGCCGATTGCTAATAAGCAACCGACAGACAAAGAACTCTAGTGCGAGAGCATTGCATAAGGCCTATTCGGCTAAAGTCAAGACACAGTATGTGTCTAATTCTCTAAGACTGGTGAAAGCGCTTCTTTATCGTATTTTTTATACTAAGCCTTTTAGCTTTCGAGCACGCTAGCATCAGCATCAATCCGAAGGTCAGTACTACCGACGATTTTTTCAAGATTTTGATTAATCTTAAATAACAACACGACCAACTCAGCCAATACTCGCAAAGCAATCGCTAAGCCTACAACATAAACTAGGCCTTTAGACATAAAAAAAACGTTCGAGAAAAAATGCCCAACACCGCTCCAAAGTACAGTCAATAGACCTAACCAATACAGCACTTGAATCAAGCTCAGCGTTAACATGATATCGAAAAACAATACTCTTAGTGGCATTGGTTGCTTCAAAAAATCGTTAATACCATTTAACATAAGTGATTTATTGTGGGTCTTTTTGTATGATCGACAGAGTCTATCTCGAAAGCCCACCAAAGATTCAAAAACTGCTCCAGTACAGACGAAGTTTCCGTTTTAAACGATATTCACGACGGTAATTCTAATTTTTTATGAATTCGCCTTCGATTGGCCCAGTACTAGTTGCAATTGACTGGCGAAAACAACACAATTCAAATCCAAAAAAATGTAACCCGCAAGTTGCTCAGAGACCCTTTTAAATGCAAATCGAAATCGCCGTAGTCTTGGTATTAGTGGGCTTTCTTCTGCTTATTTGGAGCGCCGACCTATTGGTCGATAACGCCTCAGAGTTAGCCGGAAACTTAGGCATATCTACGTTTCTAGTCGGCGTTGTAATCGTTGGCTTTGGCACCTCGGCGCCCGAATTATTTGTCTCAGCAATGGCGGCATTAGAAGGTAAAGGCAATCTCGCTCTTGGTAACGCGCTAGGGTCGAACATAACTAATATCGGCATGGTCTTAGGTAGCGCAGCTCTGGTACGAACACTGCCAGTGTGCCGTTCTTCAGCTACCATCGACCTGCCAATCGTGTTGCTTACCGGCGTGTTGGCCATCGTTCTAATTTTGGATGGTGTATTGTCATTTATAGATGGCATTATTTTGCTGGCAGTTTTAGTTGGCTATTTAGTCTGGTCGGCGAAAGCGCGACCTAGCCAAGAGTTAAGCACTGATACCTCTGAAACTAGCCGCAACGCGGACAAGTCTACCGCTGTCTGCGCTGCTTGGACGGTGTTTAGCATCTTGGTGCTAATGGCCGCTTCGAAGATGTTAGTCAGTGGTGCCGTTACCATTGCCGAGTACTTTGGCGTAGGTGAATTAATTATTGGCCTTACAATAGTCGCCATTGGCACAAGCTTACCTGAACTCGCCGCTGCAATCGCCGCCGCTCGTAGAGGCGTGCATGACATGATTATTGGCAACATTATTGGGTCGAATATTTTCAATACTCTTGGCGTCCTCGGTCTCACCGGCGCAATTCAAGCAACCGAGATTGACACCAGTGCTCTATGGCGAGATTTTCCTGTAATGTTCGCCTTTACCGCATTGATGTTTATATTTGCTTTAACCAAAGGCAGCTTTAGCCGTGCCGAAGGTACGATTTTGCTGACAGCTTATACTGCCTATATCGGCTATTTAATCTCTATCTCAATTTGATCTTTTGTCGCTGCGGCGATACCCTTCGAGAATGAAAAAAACCCCATTTCTAGATTCGGCCTATAAGGTTTTGAGTATTGAAGCTGAAGCAATCACCCGTCAGCTTGATCAACTAGACAGTACTTTTGAAGAGGCCTGTCAGCGCATTCTCGACTGTGAGGGCCGGGTAGTGGTAACTGGTATGGGAAAGTCGGGCCACATCGCCAACAAGATTGCGGCCACTCTAGCTAGCACAGGCACACCCGCATTTTTTGTGCACCCCGGAGAAGCCAGCCATGGCGATCTAGGTATGATCACTCCGAAAGACTTAGTGTTGGCCATTTCAAATTCGGGCGAAACCTCTGAAATCTTAGCCATATTGCCAATTATCAAGCGTATGGGCGTCGGCCTAATTGGTTTAGCCAGCGTACCCAACTCTACCTTGGCTAACTTATCAAATGTCTACATTAACATTCTAATCGAGCAAGAAGCTTGCCCAATGAATTTAGCCCCAACCGCAAGTACTACGGCGACCTTAGCGGTTGGCGATGCACTTGCAATTGCGGTATTAAATGCGCGAGATTTTGACGAGACCGATTTTGCTCGCTCTCATCCCGGTGGCGCACTCGGTAGACGCCTACTGCTTTACGTAGAAGACATTATGCATAAGGGCAGCGAGATACCACTGGTACGAGAAACAGCACTGCTATCAGATGCATTAGTCGAAATGTCGAGCAAGGGTTTGGGTATGACCGGAGTTATTGATGCCAACAATCATCTGCTAGGTATCTATACCGACGGCGATTTACGACGAACTTTGTCCGAAAGAATAAGTGTCGACACGCCAATTGCTGAGGTAATGACAGCCAACCCAGTAACCGCCAAGCCTACTATTTTAGCGGCCGAGCTGGTTAGCCTAATGAAACAAAAAAGCATCGGCGGCGTAATGATTGCAGATGAGTCTGGCGTGGTCGGGGCTTTGAACATGCAGGATTTATTGAGAGCAGGCGTTTTATGAACACACTTCCACCGTTGCCGTACCAGGTATCTGATCAAGTAATGGCCAAGGCGGCCAAAGTAAAGCTGGCGTTATTTGACGTAGATGGAGTGTTAACTGACGGCAAGCTTCATTACAGCGCCGACGGCGAGCAAATGAAAGTTTTTCATGCTTTAGATGGCCATGGATTAAAAATGCTCAAATCAGCGGGAATTGCGGTTGGCGTAATTTCAGCACGAAAATCAATGGCGCTTCAGACTCGCTTAAACGACCTTGGCATTAAACATTGCTATCTCGGTGTAAATGATAAGCGAGCCGTATTTGAGCAATTAATCGCCGAACTAGGCTTGAGCGGCGAAGACTGTTGCTTCGTCGGTGATGATGTTATTGATTTACCAGTAATGACTCGATGTGGGCTTAAATTTTCAGTCGACAACGGTCACTTCATTGTACGAGATATAGCCGACTGGGTTTCTCCATTAACTGGAGGACAGGGAGCCGTTCGTTCGATCTGTGATGTATTACTCTATAGCCAAGACAGCTACCCGCTTGGCATTACTGGTGCGCAATAACGGCGACAAAACATCAGACGACCAATAGGCTTATTAATCCTAAAAGAAACGGCAGTATTACTTGAAACAACTCGAAACTCTTTTGTACATATCCATTCTAGGCTTAGTCGGGCTGGGTGGAATATACCTGCAAACATCATTGGTTGAGGACGAGCCTGAGTTACAAAACTTTCAAAACCGCCACGACCCAGACTACTACATTGAAAATTTTGTCGCCACCGGCCTCGATAAGAATGGCCAGCGACGTTTTGTAATCAAAGCTAATCGTATGGCTCATTTCCCTGATGACGATACCGCATTATTTGATTACCCCCATATCGTTCAATACCAAGATGGTTTTGCGCCCCGCCATACTTACGCCGACTCAGGCTGGATGAACTCAAGCGGTGACGAAGTTCTGATGACTGGCAACGTTAAGGTGGTAGTCGAGGCCGACTCTCGAGGCCCCGGCGGTACAATAAAATCGAAGCGCATGCGAGTATTACTCGACAAGAGCGCGAACAAAGAGCTATTTTAGCCCTGCTTGTTCATCTGCCAGTCAGCTTATATGGTATATTTTGTACGCTTAAGAAAGACTAAAAACGAACTAATTGATTGCCGATCTTTTTCGCCTCTTGCAACTGACTAACAAACGCTTAGTAAAGTTTGATGCAATGAATGCGCTTGGTAATCTTACAAGGACATAAAAATGAAAACATCCTTAGCTATTAGCCTAATTGTCGGCCTCACTATCGGCCTAACGTACAACACGCGGTCTATTGCGCTAAGCAGCGACCGAAACCAACCAGCTCAAATTGAAGCTGATGAAACCGAAATAGACTTCAAAACGGGGGTCAGAATACTTACCAATAACGTACTAGTTGTGCAAGGAACCTTACGAGTCAAAGCCGACAAATTGGTGGCTACTTATAAGCAGGGCGAATTGGTTAAGGCTGTCGCCGACGGATCATTGGCTCGGTTCAAGCAACGCCCCGATAACGAGCCAGATGACGTTGAAGGTTGGGCTAAAAAAATATTAGTCGATTACCCGAACAACACTATTACGCTGATTGGTAAAGCCGCTCTAAAACAAGGCGCGTCGACCGCAACCGGTGATAAAATTATCTACAATATGTCTACCGACAAGTTGCGTATAATGAAAGGATCGAAAATAGGTATTGCTGGTAACAGCGGTTCGGCCGCACCCGCGCGCAAGCTTGAAGACCCGTTTAAAGACGACATTCAAAGCCTGGCACTCGCGTCAAAGCCCACCACTGCTGCAAGTGAAGACACAGATCAAGAAACCGCCACTGAACAAGCCATAGAAAAAATAGCTGAACCGTCAGTGGTTCCCGTTAAAGCAGGTCGCTCACGCTTAATTCTTGCCCCAAGGAAAAAGCCAAAAGCGGATCCTTTAAAACCTGAAAGTTAAATTTAGTACTTTAAAAATTCCGTACCTTAAAAAGTAACCTAAAAGCTAAGCATTAAAGACTTGGAATAAGCATGAGCATTCTTGAAACACGCGACCTATGTAAAAGCTATAAAGGTTTGCAAGTAGTCAAAAAAATTAATATCTCGGTAGAAAGTGGCCAAGTAGTTGGGCTTTTGGGCCCAAATGGTGCCGGTAAAACCACTAGCTTTTATATGGTCGTTGGCTTAGTACGCAGCAATAGTGGTCAGATTTTACTAAACAACCAAGATATTAGCCATTTGCCGATGCATTCCAGGGCTAAGCTGGGCATTGGCTATCTGCCCCAAGAACCGTCAATTTTCCGCAAATTAACCGTTGCTGAGAATATAATGGCGGTGTTGGAAACCGATAAAACTATGTCGAAACAACAGCGGAGTCGACGGGTAGAGCAACTTTTAGAAGAATTCAATATTGGCCACAAACGCAATACATTAGGTATTTCATTATCTGGCGGAGAGCGCCGGCGAGCCGAAATCGCGCGAGCTATCGCACTAAAACCATACTTTATTTTACTTGATGAGCCGTTCGCCGGTATCGACCCAATTTCAGTGGGTGACATTCAGCAAATCATCGACTACCTTCGCAACTCCGGCATTGGTATCATCATCACAGACCACAATGTCCGCGAAACCTTAGATATATGTGATCACTCGTATATTTTAACCGAAGGCAGGGTACTTACCGAGGGCACAGCCAAACAAATTTTGAGTCATCAAGGTGTAAGAGATGTTTATCTCGGGTCGAAGTTCAAGATTTAGATTTTGTCATTTTAATTGGTAATACAGAAAATATGGGTATAAACTAATTCTACGCATTTGGGTGACGTGAACCTCTGTTTAACATTTTTAATAAACGAAATGTTCAGAGTGTTAGACTCCAAATCACACTGTAGTTGAACCTCAGCAGTAGATGAAACAGACCTTAAACTTAAAGCTCTCACAGCAACTTACACTTACTCCGCAACTCAAGCAGTCGCTTAAACTGCTACAACTACCGTCCTTAGATCTCGAGCTCGAAATTCAACAAGTTCTTGATTCGAATCCGTTACTAGAGCGAATTGAACAAGAAGTTACGCCTGAAGAACAAATTCAAACATTCGAACGAGCACAAGATAACGGTATTCCACAGCCGGTTGGCGAAGCAGCGGACCCTGGCTATGAAATAGAACAAACTGATCATTTAGCACCCGAGCAAGATCTAGCAATCAACTGGCAGGAGTCATTCGAATCACATCGAGCTAACAATAGTTCCAGCGGGTCTCAGGGAACTGGGGACACAGAATTCACCCAATTTGCGTTTAAACAAGAAACATTGTTTGAACACTTAGATTGGCAAATTCAAATGACCAGCTTAAGCCAACAAGACAAGCTAATTGCACAAACGATACTCCATAGCCTCGACCACGATGGCTATCTTGTAACCTCGTTAAGCGATATTGTCGCTCTGTTAGAGTCCGAAATTGACATAGAAGAAGACGAAGTAGCGGCAATGCTAAGCTTAGTTAAGAGTTTAGAGCCAGCTGGAGTCGGCGCTCGTGACTTAAGCGAACGCTTGAGCATGTTGTTAGCCCTTGAAGCCGACCAATCAGCTGGAATAGAAGTCGCCAAAGTAATCGTCGAAAAGCATCTAAATTTAGTTGGCACACATAACCTGGCACAACTTAAGAAACAATTGAATATTAGCGATCAAGGCCTGTCTAATGCATTGAGCCTGATCACACGTCTAAACCCTCGGGTAAGCGCTCCGTTTCAAAGCGATGCCGAGAATCATATTATCCCCGACGTTGTTATTAAGAAGATCAATCAGTCATGGGTAGCTCAACTTAACGCCGAAAACCAAACTAAGCTGAGGGTCAACGTCACCTATTCCGATTTACTCAAGGCTAGCGATAAAGCCGCAAACCCGCTAGAAAAAAAAGATAGCGACTACATACAACATAATTTACTCGAAGCAAAAATGTTCATTAAAGGCTTGATGAGTCGCTATGACACCCTATTATTAGTAACAAAGAAGATTGTTGAACGCCAACAAGGCTTCTTCAATGATGGCGAGCAAGCGATGCAACCGATGGTTTTACAAGACATCGCCGAGGCTCTCGAGATGCATGAATCAACAATTTCACGCGCCACATCGGGTAAATATTTGCTCTGCCCTCGCGGGGTATTTGAACTTAAGTTTTTCTTTTCGAGCGCACTCAGTACTACTGATGGCGCGGCCTCTAGCTCGACGGCAATTCGCTCGTTCATAAAAAAGATGGTTGAGGCTGAAAATAAAGTCAAACCGTTAAGTGACAGTAAAATTGCCAAAGAGTTAGAGCAACAAGGGCATATCGTTGCCAGACGCACCGTGGCTAAGTACCGTGAAAGTATGCACATTGCACCCTCGAGTCAGCGTAAATCGTTGGTCTAAAGACTAATGCAATGCAGATGGGCCGGCTTTAAATTGGAGCCAGCACCCTTTCGCTCTATTAAATGCGCACGCCGCCCTAAACGATATGCATCACCATCGGTGGGTCAAAGACAACCCGCCATAATCTCACTAGGAGAATCATATGCAGTTAACAATCTCAGGACATCAAATCGATTTAACAGATTCAATGAAACACTATATCGGTGAAAAGATGGAGCGTGTCGAGCGACACTTTGATCATTTGAACAGTATCGATGTGGTGTTGCACGTAGAGAAAATACACCACAAAGCTGAAGCCACCATTAACGCCAAAGGCATCACCATGCATGCTCATGCCGATTCAGACAACATGTACGCCACAATTGATGACTTAGCTGATAAACTAGATTCTCAAGTGCGCAAGCATAAAGAAAAAATTACCAATCATCATCGCAGTGGCGGTGCATTAAAAGATCAGGAATTCGAGTAAAGAGTTCGAATAATAGGCTAGACGCTAACGCTGCCAAAAATCGTGACGACAACTTAGCAAAGATACTGCACCTCAGTAACACTTGTTGGTGGTTTTAATCGTTTACGCAGCAGTGCGAGCAACTAGCTGACAACAATCCATCGCAGTTACAAACAATTTACCCAATTATGTAAATTGTCTGAGGCTTCGGTGGATTTCTACAACCAGATACTAATATCAAATGACAAGCACCCCTTCTCTGCCGCAGAGCGTTCTCTTAAAGACGCTAGACATTGACCTAATTTCTGTTAACGCAGATATAAGTAGCGCTAAAAAGCTACTTGAGTTTATGGCACGCTTACTGACTAACGCCTTAGACGATGAGGTGCGTGAAAAAGATATTTACCATCAATTATTGGAGAGAGAGAAATTGGGCAATACCGGTATTGGCAATGGCGTTGCTCTACCACATTGTCGATGCGATCAAGCAACCACCGCGGTAGTGGCAATAGTCTCACTCAAGCAGCCAATTGATTACGACAGTATTGATAAGCAGGTAGTTGATTTAGCATTTGGACTTTTGGTGCCTAAAGAAGCTTCCCAAGCGCATCTTAACTTGCTAGCTGACATCGCCAAGTTGATGCTAGACCCTAACAAGAAAAGCCAATTATCAAACGCCAAAACCTCGTCAGAAGTGATCACTTTAATCGATTTATGGGCGAGTCAAACCTAAACTATGGCGAAGACTGCACCAAAATTTTTCATCATCAGCGGAACCTCTGGCTCTGGAAAAACTATTGCACTGCAGGCATTAGAAGACCTTGGATTCTACTGCATAGATAACTTGCCTGCTTCATTAGTACCGGAGATGGCGGCACGAGTACTTGGAAATAATACAACTCATCATAACTGCGCAATCAGTATCGATTCGCGCAACCAGGACTTTATTGGTGACCTCAAGGAAAGCTTCGGAAGCTTAAAGTCATTCAATATAGATACGAGGGTGATTTTTATCGATGCAGATGACGCTACCTTACTTAAGCGCTATAGCGAAACGCGTCGTAAACACCCATTATCAGATGAGCATACGTCGTTAATTGAAGCTATCCATAAGGAGCGTCAGCTACTCAAACATTTGTCTACAATCGCTGACCGTAAAATCGATACATCGAAAACAACTCCCCATGAATTACGTACGATCATTCGAGACGACAGTGAACATGGCAGTGATCACTCATTAACACTGCTTTTTCAGTCGTTCGGGTTTAAGTATGGTAACCCGACTGATGCAGACTTTATGTTCGATGTTCGCTGTTTGCCCAACCCTCATTGGAACGCCGAACTAAAGCTGCTCACAGGGCTGGATCAGCCGGTACAAGATTTTCTCGCCAACAAGCCCGTCTGCACAGAGATGTATCAACAAATTCGTAATTTTGTCGAATACTGGCTACCACATTTTATCAACGATAATCGCAACTATATTACCGTTGGTATTGGCTGCACAGGCGGCCAACACAGATCCGTCTACCTAACTCACCTGCTAAAACTGCATTTCTCGAGTCAGAGTAATATTCAAACCCTAGTTCGTCACCGTGAACTGCGCTTATAACGCTCGTCACACTCAACTAATTAATATGCTTGAACAACAAATAGAAATCATCAACAAGCTTGGTCTTCACGCCAGAGCCTCGGCAAAATTAGTCAGTACATCGGCACGATTTGGGTGTCGGGTTGAAGTCGAGTTTGGCTCACATACCGCCGACGCTAAAAGCATCATGTCAGTTATGATGTTAGCCGCTTCGGTTGGCAGTGTGGTCACACTAAGAACCGATGGCAATGAAGAACACGAAGCGATGGTCGCGGTAACGGCACTCATCACTAACTACTTTAACGAGGAAGAGTAAACTAAAATGTTGAGTTTATTCGGTTCTGGCATTGGGCGTGGCATTGCTATTGGCAAGGCATACGTGCTAAAAAACAGTGACATCGAGATACCTAATTCTAGCCTCGGTCAATTTGAAGTGGCGAACGAAGTGAAACGTTTTCGGGCGGCTATTCTAGCGACCGAAAATACCTACAAAGCCTTACTCAAAAACCTCGATAAAGACGCGCCAAAAGAGAGTGCTGCGTTTATTAACGCACATATGTTGATGCTTCGCGACCCAATGATTATGGATACGTCTATTAAAATCATTCGCAGCGAATTGGTTAATGCAGAATACGCATTGCAAACACAAGCAGACATCCTAATCAAAGCCTTCGAGCAGATGGAAGACGCCTACTTGCGCGCGAAAAAAGCCGATGTTCAACACGTAGCAAATCGGGTTTTAAGAAACCTTTTAAAAATTGTTTCACACAGTCTCGATGAATTTAATAATGAGGATCTGGGTGGTAAAATCATTGTCGGTAAAGACTTATCGCCGGCCGAAACTATATTCATCAGGTCCCGCAAGGTTGCGTCGTTTGTTACCGACTTAGGTAGTCAAATCTCACATACAGCAATCATAGCCAGAAGCTTAAAAATGCCTGCGGTGGTCGGCTTACATGGCAGCACTCGATATATCAACGACAATGACCTGCTGATAGTTGATGGTATGCGCGGCATAATCATCATCGACCCTAGCGATAAGGTTTTACGCGAATATAAGAGCCGTCAAAGCAAAATTCGGGCACGCCAACGGCAGCTCAATACCCTTACTAAAATAGCCAGCAAAACTGCCGATGGCGTACGCATCCAATTGCTCGGAAACATTGAGACCGCTAAAGATGTGAAAGCGTTAACCAAAGTCAACGCCGCTGGCGTCGGCTTGTACCGAACTGAATATCTGTTCATGAACCGAGAGCAAGCGCCTAACGAAGCTGAACAATTTCGCGAGTACAAGCGCATCACAATAAGTGTCGCTAAACCGGTGGTGATTCGCACATTAGACATTGGCGGTGACAAGCAGCTCGATTTTGACTATCCAAACAAACACTCAAGCGAGTCTCCCTTAGGCCTTCGTGCGGTGCGTATGTGCTTAAATTATGTTGAGATTTTCAAACCTCAGTTACGAGCCATATTAAGAGCCTCAGCCTTTGGCAAGGTCTCTATTATGATTCCTATGGTGAGTAACTTTGATGAAATTGACCAAGTGCTAAGCATCATAAAACAGACAAAAGCCGAATTGAAATCAGAGGGTATTGCGTATGACTCTAGGATAAAAGTCGGAGGAATGATTGAGGTACCCGCTGCAGCGATAATGGCCGATCTTTTTGCACAAAAATTAGATTTTCTATCCATCGGCACTAACGATCTGATTCAATACACGCTGGCAATCGATCGTGTAGACGACGCCGTTAACTACCTCTATGATCCAATGCACCCGGCTGTTCTGCAACTAATAAAACAGGTAATACGTGCTGGTATAAAAGCCGATATACCAGTGTCACTTTGCGGCGAAATGGCCGGTAACGTGCGCTATACACGATTACTTTTAGGTCTTGGCTTGAAGAATTTCAGTATGGATGCGACCTATTTATTAGACGTAAAAGACCAAATATTAAGGGCCGACAGTAGCAAGCTAAGATACTTAGTTGGTAAAATAATCAGCAGCGATAACCCCAGCGAAGCGAGAGACCATCTGGACAAACTAAATCAGCTATAATGCCTTAAATCTAGAACGTACAAGGATAAGGGGTTATATCGTGCATCAAACTACGCCGCAGATTACAGACATCATTGAATTGCTAAGCGCAAATAACGACAGTGCTGTGGCGGAGTTATTTGCCGAGGCTCACCCTGCTGATATAGCCGACGCCTTGGAACAGCTCACTCCGGCCAATCGGCCTCTGGTGTGGGTGCACGTTCCCCAGCAAGCTAAAGGTGAAGTTCTTGCCGAATTGAGCGAGGGTGTATTTAAGAATTTAGCCCAAGAACTTGATGATAGAGAGCTGGTGAACGCCATAAAGGCTCTTGATATTGATGAGCTGGCCGACTTAATACCAGACTTACCAGAAGCGTTGTTAGCCGACGTATTGTTCGAGGTCGATACAGAAACTCGTGCCAATTTGGGTGAGGTATTGTCATACCCAGAAGACAGCGCAGGTGGCCTGATGAACTTAGATACTACGGCCGTTCTCGATAATATTTCGCTCGACGTGCTGCTCCACTATCTTCGCCTAAAGTCGGAGCTTCCAGAACATACCGATACGATTTACTTGGTAGATCGTCAAAACCGCCTAACCGGCATATTACCAATCGACCGCTTAATCACTAAGCCAGGCGCAGACTCAGCGCTGCTGCATGCGATTAAAACTCCAGTTACTTTTCAGTGCTTAGATGATGAAGAAGACGTTGCCAAAGCCTTTGCTGACTACGACTTGATTTCAGCCCCCGTGGTCGACAAGGACAATGCACTGCTAGGGCGCATTACCATTGATGACGTGGTCGACGTAATTCGTGACCAAGCTGAACATGACATCATGGCTGCCGCCGGCCTAAAAGAGGACGAAGATATCTTCGCGCCGGTTGGAACAACCTCACGTAATCGTACCGTTTGGTTAGCCGTCAATCTGATAACCGCACTACTTGGCTCATGGGTAATCGGTCTATTCGAGGGTTCAATTCAGCAACTTGTAGCGCTCGCCGTGCTGATGCCAATCGTCGCTAGCATGGGTGGCAACGCTGGCACCCAAACACTTACGGTGGTGATTAGAGGCATGAGCCTTGGCACAATCTCACGTGGGAACATGATGACCGTGCTCAAAAAAGAAACAATGGTTGGCGTACTAAATGGCCTAATATGGGCTATCGTTATTTCCATAATTGCGACACTCTGGTTTCAAAATATTTTCTTAGGGCTGGTGATTGCTGCTGCCATGCTAGTCAATTTAGTTATGGGCGCAATAGCCGGTGTCTGTATACCAATATTTCTAGATAAGATGAAGATAGATCCGGCTCTTGCTGGGGGGGTGGCGTTAACTACAGTGACCGATGTTGTTGGATATTTTTCAGTACTGGGCTTAGCCACCGTTCTATTGCTGTAATCGTTTTTAACTTCTTAAGTAGCTCAGCGATTTAGTCTTGTAAAGGTATCCAGTACTGATTCTGCTTCAACTACCATCTGCCCTTCAACCTCTACCCAAGCATGGCTGCTAAAACGGCTGTCATTTTTATTCACGCCGATTACTACGGCCGCCTGTATGCCGTAAGCGCTCAGCATATCTGCCAATACTACGGACTTCGGTAAACACGCTGCTGCTAACAAATGCAAGCGTGCCGCGAGACGAACAGACTCATGCATTTGTACGGCAACACTTACAGTGCTAATGCAACTAAATGATGGACTCGGTACTAAGCTGATTTTTTTCATTAACCAATCGTTGTTATTGGAAAATTGCTTGAATTTAATTCTTATTAGCACTGGCCATAAATGCCAATAAGCCGACCAGACCCAGACTAACTGTTTTCGACTAAGCTTTTGAAATGATTGATATTTTGACATTGGTTAAATCTAGAATCGAGAATAAATAGCATCCAACCTGAAGCCATAAAGAAGTAGCCCTAAAGTTCTTTCGATAGGGCTTTGATACGGATTAAGGTAAACTATATGCTATGCAGCTGATTAACACCATTTCAAATAGTCGTACTTGGACTCGCCATGCCGTGAAAATCGCCTATGGCGCTTCGGCGTTTCTACTAATCCTCGTTATTGCTGGCATTGCTTGGAATATTAAATTTCAAAGTCAGGTGAAAGTAGCTAACTACTCGAAACAGACGATTGCGCCAATAAGTAAGAAGGCAAAATTTTCGTACAAAATTGAGAATATTGTTAGTGCCAACTTGTTCGGCGACCCAAGCCCTAAACTTACCACTAAGGTGGCACCAAAAACAACATTAGACTTGACCTTACAAGGTGTTCTCTCGGCCAGCAATAACGCCATGGCTCGCGCTATTATCATGTCGGGAAAACATCAATCCAAACTCTACTCGATAGGCGACTCGATTCAAGGAGCGGGTGTCTCAATAGAAGAAATCAAGCCTAATGAAGTGCTACTCAACCGCAACGGTGCGATAGAAAGCCTGCCTCTGAACACCCTGAAATCGAAGGGTGGTAACGATAGCTCTATTATTACCTATTCGAGAGGGAGTTCTGGCCAAGTTTCTAATTCTGCGTTGCAGAGGAGAGCCCGTGCCGATTCTCAACAAACAATACGCTCAATGACTAAACCGAGGTCCGCCAACGGCCAGCCACGCAAGATCAGGAAGCCTAATTTTTCAGGCCTTGATCGAGCTTTGCAAAAGATGGGCGAAATTTAAACTACGCTTGCCGACGGCTACACTCTGTTTAAGCCGCTAATATCAAGGCCATAGCCACCGTTCTAAGCGGCTACTTTGCAAACATCTACTATCTTAACCGTGCTCTTGTTGTGGTAAATCGTACCAACGTCAATAATCCAAAGATAATTAAGAACGATAGGCTAATAACCCAGTTGCCATAGCGCTTAAACGGCGTGTCACCGGTATGCGCCTGAACCTCTCTGGATAGGGTGGCAACTTGAAACTGGCCGGTCTCGGCCAGCAATGCGCCCCTTTCGTTAATAAATGACGACGGCCCAGAATTAGCGCTCCTTACCATCGGGCGAGATAATTCTCGGGCTCGCATCTGCGACATTTGCCGACGCTGATGCGGCGCAAACGAGTCGCCAAACCAAGCGTCTTCACTAATATTGACCAACATCGTTGCATCACCGACGAATTCTCTGTACTCAGCGGCAAAAGCATCTTCATAGCATATCGATAAGCCTACTTTAATATCGCCGCAATTAAGATTCTGAGCACCCTTCCATGATGAGAAATCGCTCATCGGCAGCTCTAAATACTCAAGCACCCAATTGAACAGAAATCGCAGCGGAAGATATTCTCCAAACGGAACTAGATGGCGCTTTCGGTAGACCTGTGTTTGTCCCCCACAACTCAACACCGCCGCATTGTAGCTCTGATCTACGGTACCTTGTTCAATATTCGGGCTGTCCATAATACCGGTTAATAGGGCCGTATTATTCGGCGTAATATTTTTCCAAAACTCAGTATCCGTTTGCTGCATATACAGTGGCAGTGCGGTCTCCGGCCAAACCAGTAAATCGACCTTTGCTTGCGCCTGCAGTTGCTGACTTAAGCTACGGTATTTAGAGATCAATTGATCTCGAACACTCGCCTGCCACTTCTCGTTGATGGAGACGTTAGCCTGGACAATTCCAACCCTAATCGGCGCTCCAATAGGCTGAGACCAATTCACTCGGTCAGCGAAGAAAGATAACACTACAACAACAAAAATCCCTATAACCGGCACAATAGCCATTTGACGCTGATTAGATAAAACCAGTTTCAAGCATACGGCTATTAAGCAGGCACATATCAATACCATCAAGCTAACTAAGTAGATACCGCCGATTGGCGCCCAAGAAAATAGCCAACTCGGGGTTTGCGTGTAACCAATATCGAGCCACGGAAAACCGGTCAATACCCAACTCTTCATCCATTCAAAAATAAGCCAGACAAAGCTGATAGCAACAAGCCTGAACCGTTGGGAAAATAGAAAGGCGGTCAAGGCTAAGGCGCTAGCAATAAATATGGCTAGAATTCCGGCAAAACTAAGAACCGCAATAACGCCCATCCACAACGGCATTCCGCCATACGTAGCAAGCGACACGTAAACCCAAGAGACGCCAACTCCATAGACGCCATAACCGAACGCTAGCCCTGCCAAGAATGCCGCTTTAGGGGCTAGCTTATGAATCAGGTAAAAGGTTAAACCTAAGCTCAAAAATGACACCGGCCATAATTCAAATGGTGCAAAAGCCAGCACTTGTAACGCGCCTAACGCCAGGCAAGCTAGCCAAAGCCGCCAGCCATTTAATTCGAAATTACTCATACGGACAATCCATAAACACCAAAATAAAAACTCTGTCTGTTTATTTTGGTTGTGTTAACTCGAGATAAACTTCTTTCTCTTCGCCAAACCGCAGCACAATCAAAGACTTTTGGTCTGCCAACTTAAGCAGTTCAACATTCGACTCTGCAACTCGAGTTTTTACTTCAGCAATTTCAGTTAAATTGCGTTTCTTTCGAATACCCTTAAAATTGACTCCTTGGCGCTCTAAGCGTTCTATTTTTGCAGCAAGCGATTTTATATAGGCCATGTGTACCGCAATATTACTATTGACCGAATCAATTTGATTGTCGCGCTGACGATCAATATCAGCTTCAGTTTCATAAACACTTAATATTCGGTTTCTCTTATTGTCCTCAGCTCGTATGAACTCGGCTTGGGCAGCAAGGATGGCCTGCTCTGCAGCTTCTTTTTGCAGTTGTTCAGGAGTCTTGGGGGCATCTCTTTCACTTTTTACGAATCCTCGATCATTCAAGGTAGTGATCTTAGACTGCTTGCATTGGGCAACCGCAATATCGCCATAGTGCCATTGACCGTCAGCACCTTGACACTTTTTAATCGCGTGCGCTGACGAAAAAGGAAACACACCAAACAACAAGACGGAACTGAGTATAAGAGTAATTCGCTTCATAAAATTCCCACTATTGTAGTATCTGAAAGGATACTAGCGCTGCGATCGCACAGCTCGTCCGACTAAATATGCACCAAGAATAATCATTGGTAAACTTAACAACTGCCCCATCGTCACCCAGCCAAATAATAGGTAGTTGAGATGAGCATCAGGTACTCTGACAAACTCAATAGGGATTCTAGCAAGTGCGTATCCAATCAAAAACAGTCCCGACAATAACCCCATCGGCCTAGGCTTTCTAGCCACTATCCAAAGTACCGACATCAATACGATACCCTCTAACAAGGCTTCATATAACATTGACGGATGACGCGGCATGCTACCACCGTTGGTAAACACCATGCCCCATGGTACGTCAGTGACTTTGCCCCACAGCTCTTGGTTAATGAAATTTCCCATGCGCCCGAAGAACAATCCTAGCGGCGCGACCGGGGCCACAAAATCACCAACCTGTAACAAACTTAAGCCAATTTTTCGACTAAAAAGCGTAATGCTGACAATTACACCTAGTAAGCCGCCATGAAATGACATCCCGCCTTGTTGTACGTAAACCACTTCTATCAAGTGATCTAAATAATAGTCGGGCTTATAAAACAACACGTACCCGAGTCTTCCGCCTACTATCGCACCGATCGCACCGTAAAAGATTAGGTCTGAAACCAAATCAGAATTCCACTTCGAGTCACAAAGCTCTGGGTGCTTATTAATTCGATATACCCAGAGAAAGTAGACGCTTAAAAAAGCGGCCACATACATAAGCCCATACCAATGGATTTGAAGACCGAAAACTGAAACCGCAACAGGGTCAAAATTAGGATGTACCAACATTTTATCTTCTACCGCTTAACAATACGCATGAGAGGATGAACAATAGCTAAACACGCCAAACTCTAACTACAACGATTCGCCAAACGCTTGTTGATAGCGTTTAGCGAAGCTAGCCGATGTGAAAGTATGATTCTGTGTTCCTGACTGTTCAATTTTAATGGCGCCACAAAGCGACCCCATTTGACCACAGGTTTTCCAATCTCTTGCAGTTGCCATACCATGCATCACTCCTGCGCGATAAGCATCACCACAACCCGTTGGGTCGACCACACCACTGGTAGCAGCACAGCCAATCTTAATCGTTTCACCGGCGTGATAAACCTCAGACCCTTGGCCGCCACGGGTGACAATCAGTGTCTCAACTTTTTCTGCCAATTGTTCAAGCGTTAGGCCGGTCTTATCTAACAGCATTTGACTTTCGTAATCATTGACGATGGCGTAATTTGCTTGATCCAAAAAGGTTAGCAGCTCATCACCGCCAAACATCGGCAAGCCTTGGCCAGGGTCAAAGACAAACGGTATCTCTAACTCGGCGAATTGTTGTGCATGCTGGATCATGGCATCACGACCATCAGGCCCAACAATGCCGAGCTCGATACCCTTCGCATCACCGATCTTATTGTGATGAGCAAAATTCATCGCGCCGGGATGAAAAGCAATAATCTGATTATTGTCTATGTCAGTAGTGATAAACGCCTGAGCAGTAAAAGTATCGTCTACTTTAGTAACATACTCGGCACTAAGATCTTGTTGTTCGAGGTAACGGTAGTAAGGCCCAAAGTCTTCTCCAACGGTCGCCATAATGACCGGGTCGCCACCCAAAAGCTTGAGGTTGTAAGCAATGTTGCCAGCACAGCCGCCAAGGTGACGAGTCATTTTAGGCACTAGAAACGCCACATTCAAAATGTGAGTTTGCTCAGGCAAGATGTGGTTCTTAAATTGGTCTTCAAACACCATGATGGTGTCATAGGCCATAGACCCAGTGATTAGAGTTTTCATATTAGAGGTAAAATCTTATGTTGAAGCTTAAAAAATTAAGCCTGATGAATAAAAAGACAAATTGCTGTTAAAACTACTCACATTAGAGCATAACTCGCAGACTAGCTTAGCAAAAATAAAATGACTAACCGCTTAGTCATCAACACTGGCAATGTAAGCCTCTGACGAGAGCAAGTCGTCTAGCTCAGCCACGTCACTTGCCTTAATACGAAACATCCAACCACGACCATATGGCTGCTCATTTAACAATTCAGGCTCACCATCAAGCTCTTCGTTAACCGCAACAACCTCGCCACTAACAGGGGCATATATATCTGATGCAGCTTTAACCGATTCAACCGCACAGCACTCTTCGCCTACATCAACAGCTTGGCCAATTTCAGGCAATTCGACGAAAACTACGTCGCCAAGAGACTCTTGTGCATGATCTGAAATACCTATTTCAATAATATCGTCTTCTAATAATCTGGCCCATTCATGTGAGGGTGCGTACTTCAATTCACTGGGGGTGTCGCTCATGGTTGTCTCCATTAAAAAATAGGTACTAGCCGAATTCAAATAAATTCGGCCACAAAACAGAAGTATTATAAAGCAAACTGAGAGACAACCTAGAAGTGCTTAGCCTCATTTCATGAAAATAGACTCTAACAATGCTTGCAATACGGCTTGGCTTGAAAGAAAATGAGAATCATTCTCATTTGTAACATTTACTTATCAACTTATTATGAAAAAAGCCTTAATTTTGATCACTGTAATTTTGCTCAGTGCCTGCCAACAACAAGCGAATGAAGAAGTAAATCTCTATTCCGCACGTAAAGAAGCCTTAATGAAACCATTGCTCGATGCTTTTACAGAAGAGACCGGCGTGAAGGTTAACTCAATAAGTAGCAAGGCCGATGCCTTATTGACGCGAATAAAAAGCGAGGGTAATAATAGCCCTGCCGACGTTCTCTTGACCACCGATGCAGGTCGCTTACATCGTGCGAAGTCAGCGGGAGTCTTCACAGCAATAAATTCTAAGATATTGGATAGCACAATTCCAAGTCAATATCGCGATCCACAAAACCATTGGTTTGGCTTGTCGATTCGAGCCCGCCCAATAATGTTGACCGAGGCAGCGACAAAAATGGGTATTACTCGCTACGAAGACCTCGCAAACCCCAAATTTGCCGAGCAAATATGCATTCGCTCTTCAGGTAACATTTACAATCAATCGATGGTAGCGGCAACTATTGAAGCTAATGGTGAAGCGGCAACCGAAACATGGGCCAGGAGTATGGTTGCCAATTTTGCTCGTAATCCACAAGGTGGCGATCGAGATCAAATTAGGGCTGCAGCCGCAGGCCAGTGCTCAATTGTTGTCGCTAACACCTACTACTTAGCCAATATGTTGTCGGATCAAAATAAAATTGATGACTTTCAGGCTGCATCTAAAGTCAGTGTGATATGGCCGAACCAAGAAGATCGTGGCACTCACGTTAATGTTAGTGGCGCGGGTGTTCTTAAAACAGCACCGAACCGCAGCAACGCGGTTAAGCTAATAGAGTTTTTGGCCTCAGATACCGCTCAAAAACTATACGCTGAGGTCAACTTTGAGTACCCAGTGAAAGAGACGATCGAGTTACATCCAATACTGCAATCTTGGGGGGCATTCAAAGCCGATACATTACCGCTGAGCAAACTTGGCGAAAACAACTCGGCGGCGGTGAAACTGATGGATAGAGCCGGCTGGAAGTAAGCTATCTCCAGTTCCAAAGCTTCTCATCTAAGTATTATACTAAGGTTCAATTATGACTCGTAATATTAACTGGCAAATCACCAGTGCGGCTATTGCATCGTTGGTATTGCTGCCTTTGTTAACGCTAACATGGCTGAGTGCTAGTTCGAATTCAGCGCTTTGGACTCACCTGGCCAGTACCGTGCTAGCTGACTATGTTATTAGCTCGCTCAGCTTAATGCTGGGGGTCGCGATTACAACCCTCCTGGTAGGCGTTGGCTCGGCCTTTCTTGTGACCCAATACCGGTTTCGAGGGGTGAACGTTTTCCATTGGGCGTTGCTGTTGCCTCTTGCTATGCCGGCCTACATCACCGCATATTCCTATACCGGTTTATTAGATGTCGCTGGGCCTGCCCAAAGCCTACTGCGAGGTCAATTTGATCTGCAGTTTGGGGAATATTGGTTCCCCGAAATACGTTCTTTGGGTGGTGCGATTTTTGTCTTATCATTTGTGCTCTACCCATACGTATACCTCATGGCGCGCGCTTCTTTCATGGAGCAATCTCAACACCTAAGGGACGTCGCGCGGGTGCTAGGCTATAGTCGCCGCAAAGCTTTTTTTAGAATTACCTTACCAATCGCACGGCCGGCTATAATTGCTGGCGTTTCATTAGCTCTAATGGAAACTCTCGCGGATTTTGGTGCGGTTAGTTATTTCGGCGTCAGTTCTTTTACTACCGGCATATTCCGCACTTGGTACGGCCTTGATAATGTCGAGGGCGCAGCGCAACTGGCGCTCATACTACTGGGCTTTGTAGTGGTGCTTCTGGCACTCGAAAAGTCTTCCAGAAAGCGTGCCGCCTACCATGATAAAAAAACAGCAAAACCCGCCGAAGCAAAACAATTGCGAGGTAAAAAGCAAGTGTTAGCGATTACCTTGGCATGCATGCCGTTGTTGTTAGGCTTCATTATTCCTTGCGCCCAGCTACTCTATTGGGCGATTGAGAATGCACAACAACTATTGACAGCCGAGTTTTGGCAGCTGGTTGCGAACACCTTGCTACTAGCAAGCATAACCGCGAGCATCGCTCTATTTCTTGCGCTTTTAGTCGCCTATAGCCATCGACTCAGTCAATCTAAGTTGACCTCTTTTGCTAAGAACATTGTCGGGCTTGGGTATGCAATACCTGGGTTGGTTATCGCCGTTGGCGTTTTGATCCCGCTAGCCTATTTCGATAACACTATCGATGGCTGGCTTCGTCACCACGTCAACTATTCAAGCGGCTTGCTGGTGAGCGGCACAATTGCAGCACTGGTAATAGCCTATTTAGTTCGTTTTCTGGCAGTTGCTCTGAATTCGGTGGAGTCGGGCTTAAACAGTATTCGGCCCAACATGGATCAAGCCGCTCGCTCGCTCGGCTTGTCTCCGTTTAGCGTACTAAAGCAAATTCACTTACCAATTATGAAAGGCAGCATCATGACCGGCCTACTGATCGTCTTTGTCGATGTAATGAAAGAGTTACCAGCCACTTTGGTGTTGAGGCCATTCAATTTCAATACCTTAGCGGTTAGAGCTTATGAATTGGCTTCTGACGAGCGTCTAGCCGATGCCGCCTTGCCATCAATTACAATAGTCCTTGCTGGTTTACTGCCGGTAATTTTATTAAGCGGTGTTAGCCGAAAGACACCCTGACGCTAACGCTACGACTTCTGGCAGTCCGAACAAAGGCCGTACATATACAAAGAGTGATCTTCAAGTTTGAAATTATACTTTTCAGCAACAATACGCTGCCTCTCCTCTATCTCAGCGTCATAAAATTCGGTTACGGCATTGCACTTAGCGCACACCATATGGTCATGATGATGCCCGTTATCTAACTCAAATACCGACCTACCACCTTCGAAGTTGTGGCGTAAAACTAAACCCGCATTTTCAAACTGAGTCAGCACCCTATAAACTGTTGCAAATGCAATTTCTTCGCCGGCGTCAAGTAACTCTTTGTAGACATCCTCGGCGGTGTAATGTCTCCCTTTGCCTTCTTCTAAGATAGACAGAATACGTAAGCGAGGTAAGGTCGTCTTTAGACCAGCGTCTTTGAGTTCTTTACTTGAAGGCATAGTGATATTCTTGATTTAGCGATTTAATGGCGCCAAAATTATGAAATTAACGTACTTTAGTTTAACAGTTTTCTGAAAACACCGTTAGGGGCTTTTAGATAAGCCGTTAGCGGTTTTTTTGAAAACACCGATTAGCCGCCCAGCAAAGCTGACTTAGACTCAGCAGTTTTGGATTACAATAGTGCAATGAAATTTACCAAACTCATGATATTTTTTTCACTTGCCAGCGTCGGCGCTACCAGCTTTAACGCTGCTGCTGACACAACGTCGACGATTTTCAGCCAATCTAAAGAAGAAAATATTCCGTTTTATTTACCAATCAATGAGACTCAGTTTCCAGGTCTGGTTGCGTCACTTCAAACGGCATTAAGTGATGCCGACCTTAATCACCTAAAACTAATGACAACGGACTACTGGCACCCTTATCAAAACGGCATTCGTCAAGGTCGGCTCGGGATTTATTTGGCGGCACCCCATTTCGCCTCATGGTTAGTAAATAGGCATAATTTTCAGCCTCATCTCAAACTTGCTGGCCCACTACGTTACGTGATCGCCGCAAGGCAAGCCGATTCAGCTATCTTTGAAGTCAATGACTTAGTTAATAAGACAGTCTGTACTAATGCCACTATGGACATCAGTTTTCTACTTGTCCGAGAATCAATGCCGCGCAGTGTATTATCGGCTAAAACTAAGCGAGTCGAGTCCGTGCTTGAGCAAATGAGGCAAAACAATAAACGATGCGATGCGTTTTCCTTGAGCGAGCATTTGTTTCTAAAGGCGGCAGCCGGTCAACCGTTTAAATTTATCAGGCTACAGCAAAGTGATGAGTTCTCGAATTACGCCTATTTATTTCACCCAAAGGTGTCACCACAGACAAAATCTGCATTGGTCAAGCTGTTGAAAAAAAGGGCTATTGGCGAAATTCTAAAGCCAATGCACCAATTATTCTCGGCTGAACCACGCCTCGTTCATGCTACTGCAGATCATTACCTACCAGCACAAATATCGCCATTAATACACTATTGGAGCAACGACTAAGCACCTAGAATTAATAGCAGCTAACATTAATCGGCGTCTCAGCAACTCATAACCAATCAGACCTTTTTCAGTCACTCTTCCTGCAGCCCATATTTTTACAGCCCCATAGCTTGGCGAGCAAGTGCGCTACTAAGCGTGTCTGAACGATTAATGGCATTCATTCCCAAACCTCGAGCCAGCATCCATAATGGCAGGTCAAATTTATAAGCTTGATGTAGCGCACTCATCAAAGTATCAGTTTGGTTATTGTCGGCTTGCCGATTATGTTGGTAAGACGCCAAAAGTCTAGGACTACCAATTTCTGAAGTGTGACTATCAACCAACAACTTACCTAACGCCAGTGCATCTTTAAAACCTAGATTTGCTCCCTGACCAGCCATCGGATGAATGCTATGAGCCGCGTCGCCCAATAACACTAAATTGCGTTTGTAATACTGCTCAGCGCGCATACTAAGCAGATCAAAGGACTGCCGTTTTGACAATAGCTTTACGTTGCCCAAACGCCCTTGTAAAGCGCTAGCGAGAGCATCAGAGAAGGCATCATCCTCGAGTAACATTAGCTGTTCAGCTAAGGCATTATCGGCACTCCAAACAATTGAACTTTGATTCTCTGAGAGCGGTAAGACGGCGATTGGGCCGCTAGCCAAAAAGCATTGCCATGCGCAATTTTGGTGTGACTTACTGGTTTCAATTTTAGCAACAATTCCGCGCTGTCCATAACCTTGATGATTAGCGAATATTTTGGCTTGTTGGCGTACCCATGAACGACTTCCGTCGGCGGCAACAAGCAATTTAGTGTCAAAGTAACCGTCGTCAGTATTAATTTTAGCACCAGCGTGGGTCAATTCAACACTCTTTGCGTCGACAGCAAAATGACAATCCACCCGACTATTTAATACTTTCTGCTGCAACTGGTAGGTACACATTTGGCTATCAACCATATGGCCTAAGCTCGCCTGTCCGATGCTGTTGGCGTCAAACGCCAGCTCGCCATCGGAGTTCTCGTCCCACACCAGCATTTTCTGATAGGCGTTACAATGCTCGCCACCGAGTTTCGAAAACACTCCGACGTCATCCAAAAAGTCAGTCGCTAATGCTCCTAGCGCAACCACTCTCTGGTTTGCTTGATCGGGTAAAGGCATCGCCAACTGACGTTCAACAAGATTGATCGAGTAATCAGTGTGCTTGGCTAACCAGATTGCCATTGCAGAACCGATTAAACCCGCACCAACAATGGTGATATCTGCTTTGATAATGGCTGGATTGATTGGAGGCAAAGGGATCTATAACGCTGGATTAAGACGCCATTAAGGCTTCTATGTCGCTGGGCGTCTTAGGCGCTGCTGCCGTTAAGTTTTCGTAGCCATTACGACGTACAAGGATATTATCTTCAATGCGAATCCCTATATGATGCCAACGCTGATCAACATCGTCGGCTGGGTTAACATAAATACCCGGCTCAACAGTGAATACCATTCCTGGCTCTAGTTCACGCCACACTTCATCAACTTGGTAGTCGCCAACATCGTGCACGTCCATTCCCAGCCAGTGACCCGTTCGGTGCATATAAAATTGTGTGTAACTTTGAGTCTCAAGAACTTGCTCAAGCGAACCTCGAAGCAAGCCCTCGTCCAACAAGCCTTGCGCGATCACCTTGACCGCCGCCTCATGTGGTTGGTTCCAACCGCAACCAGGGTTACATTGCTCAAAGGCAGACTCTTGTGCCGCCAGTACAATCTCGTAAAGAGCAAGCTGCTCTGGGCTGAAGCGGCCGTTAACGGGGAAGGTTCGGCTAATATCAGCCGCATAACAAGCAAACTCAGCACCTGCGTCAATTAATAACAAGTCGCCACTCTTCAATAGATCTTGGTTTTCGGTGTAATGCAAGATGCAGGCATTTTCTCCACCAGCCACAATCGATGGGTAGGCGTTGTAATGACTCCCAGATTTACGGAACTCGCACTCCATCTCTGCCTGAACTTGATACTCAAATAATCCAGGACGACAAACCTGCATGGCGCGCGCATGCCCTGCTGCTGACATTTTCCCGGCTTTGCGCATCAGCGCGATTTCGTCTGGGCGCTTAATCAAACGTTGCTCGTGCAAAATATGATTCAAATCAACAAATTCATACGGAGCATGTTTGTCAGGCTGCTTATCTTGTTTAATCTTATTCATCCATCCAAGCAACTGAGAATCGAAGTCTGGGTAACGACCGACAGTGGTAAATACTTTTTCTTTCTCCTCCATTAACCCTGGCAAAATATCATTAATATCGTCAATTGGGAAAGCGTCGTCTGCCGCATAAGTTTCAATAACCCCCTCAAGCCCAACTCGTCGTCCATCCCACATTTCTCGGGTACGATCTTTCTCACGGCAGAACATGACGTACTCACCCTGTGATCTTCCGGGACTAATTACTAACACGGCGCCGGGTTCATCAAAGCCGCTTAGATAATAAAAATCGCTATCCGCTCTAAACTGATATTCGACGTCACTATTACGAGATCGAACTGGTGATGTCGACACAATAACTATATCGTTCGCGCCGATTTGGTTTACCAGCTCTGCTCGCCTTCGGGCGTATATTTCTGCGTTCATATGAAAACTATTTAATCAGTTTAGCGTCGCTTGTTCAGATTCTTTCGCCGAGCTTTCAGAGTAAATAAATTCGAAGATCAATTGGGCGCCAACCTTTATGTACTCATGCAATTCAGACAAAGCCCAATCTTCTTCGGTTTCTTCATTGGCACCGGCGGCGGCCTCAGCGATTTCCATTAAATCTCGGGCAATTTCAGAACCACTTTCAGGTATTTGATCGATACTAAAGGCATTATTGTATAGCAAGCCTAAGATAAAGCCTCGACACCAGGTTGCGACGCCGTCAACGCGAGCGTTTATTGATTCATCTTCGCTGGGCAGTATCAAATCAAAACCGTCTTTAGTCTCGATCAGCAACTCGCTAGTTTCACGATACAACTCATATAGCATCGCGGTGAGTTGGGTAAAACGACCATCATTTGCATCGGCACCGGGCTCAATTAGCTTGAGTAAATCAGGCGTGACACCGGACTTCATATGGTTACACATCGCCCCAACAATGGTTCCATGAACCTCGCTTGGCGTAAGCTCTTGGATGTCGGCTAAGTCTAGGGTCGCTTCAATTTGAGTGAAGCGGTCTATTAAATTGGTCATGTTCTTGTATCGCTCGTCGCTTCTTGCCGTTTCTTTAAGCCGTGTTTTTGGTGAAAATATAATCGACGAAATCGTGAGTAAATTAACACACGCTATCCGCCAAAAACAATAGATATCAATTCTACCCTGTTGCGAATCAAAGATGTCACCATTTAAGCACATTCCAGTATCGAAAAAGACACACTATTTAGATAGTTAGATTGAAAAATTACCCCCAAAAGCATCCTTTTATTAGCTTCTGCAAGGTTAGCGAGTTGACGTGCTTACAATGCGCGCCTAATATAGCGTTGATACAAAAAACAAGGGGTCTTTCGAATGGAAGCCAACATGATCGGTCTAGAACAACGCATCGAAACCTTAATTGGCGAATGCAAACGCCTTACTAGCGAAAACCGAAACCTCAAAACAGAACAGCATTCTTTGATGAGTGAGAAGACTCAACTCAAGGAAAAGAACCGCATTGCTTGTAGCCGGTTGGAAAAAATTGTTGCAAAGCTTCGCACTCTTGAAGATCAATAAGCTCGAACCGTTAAATAATTTGACACATCTTCGACCCCACCAACCTCACTTGAATCATTAACCTCTCATGTCGAGTCCTATGCAAGCAAAAGGCATTAACATCTCAATTATGGGCCGCGAATTTTCCGTGGCCTGCCCTCCAGAAGAACAAGAAGACCTCATGGATGCGGCGCGTTATCTTGACAAAAACATGAAAGAGATTCAAAAAACCGGCAAAATTATAGGCGCTGAACGCTGCGCCGTTATGGCGGCTCTCAACATCACCAATGATCTGCTGCAGTTGCGCCGAGCAACCGCTGGCCAAGAACGTCTACAGGAACGTTTAAATTCATTACAAGAACGCATTGATGAAGTACTTAAAGACGCCGAGAGCCTCTAGAACTCAAGTATTAGTTATTTTATCAGGGTAATTAATTATTTTTCACTCCTGAATTATACTGCACTGGTATACTCGGAATTCGGCGTTGCCTGTGGTGTTCGTAGGGTCTTTTAATCCCTTAGAACCTAGTATTTTTACCCGGGAGTTAGACCACGTTGCTGTTGTGAGTTCTCGTTAGAATTAGTTCGTCTAGTTCCACGAGCGCACCTGATGCGGCCTGTAGACTCCCACTTGAACCATTGGTTCAAGGTAACAAGAACTTACGGCACATATGGGTAACGCTTATCTTTACCTACTAATCAGAGCATCAGACTGAGTTATTACCGGATAATAAGCAGAGGTGATAGGCCCCTAATCTACCGGCTGATGCCTCAAGGATTTAATTGCGGTGAATAATCAGAACCAAATCGAATAAGCTATTTACTCGTTAATGCAATCTACATTATTCTTAACGAATGACCGACTCTCTCAACAAACACCAACTTCGCCGCGCCATGCGTCGGCATCGGGCAAGCTTAAGTAATTCACAGCTGATCGCGGCTCAAAACAGCCTTGCTAATCAAGCTCGCAAATCAAACCGTCTCTTGCAAGCTCAATATATATTGAGTTACGCGCCGTTCGCCGGAGAGATATCACCTGCAAAACTAGTTCATAGCCTAGCCTGCGCAACAGTACACCTTCCTAGAATTACTAATTTTAGACTTAGCCAAATGCGATTTTACTCTGCCGATAATGTTGACACCATGAACAAGTATGGCATCGAAGAACCTCGCGCTATTGGCGCTCCTTGGCCTGCAAACCATTTCGATCTGCTACTAGTACCATTGGTAGCTTTCGACCGGTCAGGTACAAGGCTGGGCATGGGAGCCGGATATTACGACAGGGCACTGGAGGCGCTTAGTTACCAAACTAGTACCAAGCCATACCTGATTGGTTTAGCTCATCATTTCCAAGAGGTTAATTCTCTAGCACGTGAACCATGGGATGTACCATTAGATGCTATACTTACAGATCGAGAATTAATTCAAATTCAGCTAAAAAATACATGATGACGAAATTAGTAAAATCGGTGATCGGCGGCATACTCGCGCTGTGCCTAATCAACGGCCCTGTATTTGCCAAACATCACTCCGAATCAAACACAACAAACCCAACTACCACAAACAATAATACTATGGTCACACTCAAAACCAACTTTGGCGACATTGAAATTGAATTGAACGCCAGCAAAGCACCTAAAACTGTTGAAAATTTTCTTCAGTATGTAAAAGACGGTCATTATGACGGTGTAATATTCCACCGAGTAATCAGTAATTTCATGGTTCAAGGCGGTGGTTTCGATGCTGACATGAAAGAAAAGAAATCTCGTGGACCTATTCCTAACGAAGCAAGTAATGGCCTTACAAACGAGAAATATACATTGGCAATGGCACGTACCAACGAACCTCATTCGGCCAGTGCTCAATTTTTCATCAACACTAAGGCGAATGATTTTTTGAATTTTACTTCAGAAACACAAAATGGCTGGGGCTATGCCGTGTTCGGCAAGGTCGTGGGCGGCACCGAAATAGTTGATAAAATTGAAGCCGTAAAAACCGGTCAAGTTGGCCCTTATGGCGACGTACCAATGGAGCCAGTGATTATTGAATCGGCGACCATTACTGAATAATTAATCAATTTATAAGCTTAAGGTCTAGCTAGTACTTTGTTGTACCCTACGGCTCTCATTTTGAGAGCCGTTGTTATTTCTATAGCATCACTTACGGAACCAGCATTATATCCGTCGACTAGTCGCTAGTTCCTAGCGAACAAACACATCCGGCCAATTATCGTTGCCAGTGTGAAAAGTCAGGCGAGTTGCTTTACTAGAATCAGATCCTAGCTTCCAAAGAAATATTTCGTAGTCTTGGGTGTCATGCTCATGCTGATCGCTATCTCTACTGGCACCAAACACCATGTATTTTCCGTTTGACGAATCTTTCGGCCAGTATTCGTGAGTAAATTCGCCCTGTAGGTTAATAAGTGTTTTGTGCTCTAAGGTTGTCGGGTTCACGCTTACAATATGCAATGAACCATCGGCGCCGCCAGGCGTTACTTGATACAAGCCCTTCAAATCAGATGTCCAAGCAAGCTCACAGCCATTAAGTACCCCTCGATGGCTGCCATCAGTATCGATTGCGGTTCCCCAATGGCCGGTATTACTGCCTATTTCACTCTGTCTGCCAGTAAACGCAAGCTGTTTAGTGAGGTCGTTATATTTGGGGTTTTGTAAGCGTGCGCCAGCCGGCATATTGTTGTTGATACCTGGCTGGTAAATTAGACTGGTCGCTAGCGTTTCGACATTAACCCGCTCGACCACACTTGCATCACGTAAGTAACTAATCTCATCGTTATTCAACCATTGTGGGGCGGTGCCATTGCTGGCAATTTTTCGCTCTTGCATGGTCTTGAGATTCAATAAGTAAATATCCCATGCTACTGTATTTCGCTGAGAAACCCAGGGCTGATGACCGCGCGAGAACACTATTAACTTTCCGTTTGGAGAAATACGCGGATAGGTCTCAGTATTCGGGTGTTCGGTTAGCTTATCTAGGTCGAAGGTCTTGAGGTCGCGCCGAAAAATATCGTGATTTCCATCACGATTCGAGCTGAAAACCACAAAACCGTCTACACCGCTCAGGTGTTGCTGTGACAGCAATTCCGATTGCCGCCCATGGCTAATAACAGTACCCGCATCAGGGGCACTGAAGGCGCCTAGCTTGGTTGTTGCCCACAATTGATGGGCCAGAAAGGTAGCCCCTAGCAACATGATTATACCTGAGCCAATTAAAGCCAAAGCCTTGGGCTTTATACTGCTCGGCGAATGGTCCGACACCCATTGTTGATTACGCAGTGTTTTTAGCGAGCGATTTGATAATACAAAGGTCACAATAAAAATTCCCCCCAGTAGGTACTCAATAAGCTGGCTCCAAATATGCACACATAACATGGTCACAAAGGTTGCGGCTTGATCAGCGACACTGAGCAGTTGAAATATAAGCGAGCTACCGGCCTCATAGACGCCAAAACTCATGAATGCAGGAATCGGCAAACTAGCCCCAACTTCGCCACCAATCAGCGCGCTAATAATGTGCTCTACCGGTAACTCGGCAAGCTCGGGAAAACTATTTTTCGCCACTGCTTGAAATAATAGGTAGAAGCCAAAGTACTTTAAAATACGAATAAGCACTGACACGATGACGATCAAACTGGCTTTGCCTGAGCCTAAAACAGCTTGTAAGCTCTGATTAAAGTCGTGCAGTAGATCTAACGCCTTGGCTCGCCAGTTTTGTTCTGCTTGCCAGCGAGGCAAAGACGATTTCACCGATTTAAACGTCTTAGTTGCTCTGACAAACCAAGGGGTTATCCAAAATAGGCCAAACACCGCGATGGCTGACAACACGGAAGCCATTACCAGAGCCCCAATAGCCCAACCAGTTATACCTTGACCGAGTAACTGCTTGATCACAATAAAAATTACAATGACCAAAAGAGCGATAAAATCAAAGGCAATACTGATCGATAGAGAACTAATGCAATGTTGTAGCTTTACCCCATAGCCTCGGTTTAATAAGCCTATGTAACCTAGCTCTCCGAGCCTTGCCGGCAGCATATCAACGATCATATTTCGAATGCCGGTAACCAACATCATTTGACGTAGTGATGGTACATTTGGCTCGCCGCCCAAGCTAATCAATATTCGATAGCGATACGCTCGGACAAATAAGCTAACAAAATACAAGCCAAGATAGGCAAACACTAGACTAACCGACGTTGCCTGTAAGGTTGACAAAACAGACGGCCGGTCGCCGTCCGCTAAACCAGTGGTGAATAACTGCAGTAACAGTGCCAAAATAGTTAAAGATACGGCGATCGATAAGGCAATTCGTAGTACGTTTTTAATCATTAAGGTACTCGTAAAGTGAAAATCAACTCAGCGAAATTTGAGCATAACTGAAACGCTAGTTATACGATCAATTCTTAACACTAATTATTGTAGTTATGCTTACAGCCGTAAAGTAAGCCGCGTATAGACTAGTGCCAGTAAAAAGGTAGCGCTAAGGCAGCTAACGGAGGTAAATGGCCTGGATTCTAAAAGTTGGCTTACAATCAACGTCAAACCAACTCAAAAAAGCCTCAGAACTGCGTCTAAGGCTAATTTAAAACTAATACATCTTAGTGCTGATGTCCACCAGGACCATGAGCATGCCCATGCTCAATTTCTTCTGCAGAAGCTTGACGAATTTCAGCGATGCTGACGTCAAAATGTAACTCTTTACCCGCTAGAGGATGATTGCCATCAACCGTAACCATTGCATCGTCCATCGCCGTCACTACCACTGGCACCGGTCCCTGCTCGGTCTCAGCTTGAAAGCGCATGCCAACTTCAACCTTATCTATTTCTTCACCAAAAGCTTCTTTAGGTACCGTTTGCACAAGCGCATCAACCGGCATACCGTAACCCTTTTCTGGACTAACTACGGCAGCGACATTGTCACCAACGTTCTTACCAATCAACTGCTCTTCTAGACCAACAATAATATTGCCCGCACCGTGCAGGTATACCAATGGATCTTGACCTTTGGATGAATCTAAAACCTCGCCCTCTGAATCTTTTAGTTCATAGTGCATTGTAACCACAGAATTTTCTTTAATCATGAGTAGTGCCTGTTATGCGCGGTACGAAAAAATTCTACCCAGCGCGTTAATTATTGGCGGATTATGCCTGTTCGAATCGGTGATTAAAAATGCTGAGATTAAAAATATCGTTTAATTGATGCGCTTTTATAGCTACATCACTCTATCGCTTATAGGAACAATCGATAGCACTCTCTTTTTAGCTTGTCGTTACGATAAACTGAGTAATAGGTATTTGCGCTGGAGGTTAGCAACCAAAGCTTAGCGGGGGATGGAGTAGCAACAAAAACAGGTTCGTAATAAAGGGGAAGGCAATACATTTCAAACCGTAGCGAGACTACAAGCCCTAGAAAAAAACCTAACACGAGGTATCAATGTCTATAGATACCTCGTATTAGGCTACCCCACCACCAACACTCTGAGCTTTAGACCCTAATCTACTCACTCAGGGCTAACAAAAAGATTTATTAATGCCTAGAGGTCATTAATACGCAGCAGAGGGTTAAGATTCAAGTGGTTTTTAAAAACTTTTCAATCGCATTAAAGTAGAGCTAAGTGACTGATAATATTAAATAAAATTTAATGACAAATAATGTCAAGTAACCGCGCACTTTGTCAGCTTGGTGACAAAAAGTAGTTTCTAAGCGTCAGTGGCGAGCTTGTCTTGAATTACGGCTTTTATTGACTTTTTGACCGCTCGTCTGACTCCTATTGGCAGCCAAACGATCCGCAGCAACAAGACATTTTGGCGCAGACTTCAAACCTGAACCGGCATGATCTAGCCGCAGCGCGTTAATCAATTGAACAGGATCTAAGCCCAAGTAATCTAAGCCAATCTGATGAATAAGGTCGTAAAACCTCAGTAGCGATATCTTATGCGTTTGGCCGGTAATTTCAAATAACGCACGAACCACCACAGAAAAACGATCAAATGGGGCATCGCCGAGTAGCAAAGGTAAGGACTTTTTAAAGCGCCCCGAGTTGCCAATAAGATCCCAGTAGCGAGCAAAACGGTTAACGAACTGGACCGTCGTATAATCAACTGTATCACTACTTAAAATACTAAATGGCGGATTCGGATTAAACACCAATTGATGTTGCTCAGTATGTCGAACAATCGGCGAGCCTTTAAGGCGCTTTAAGATACCAACCTGAATTTCATGTGGCTTTAACTCATAAAGCTGATTAAAACTGCTGGCGAAACTATCAACGCTCTCACCGGGTAAACCGAAGATCAAATCAGCATGCACATAGGCCTTAGTGTGATCTCGGATCCACACAAGATTAAGCTTCGCTTGCTCATTGTTTTGTCGGCGGCTAATGCGACTTTGCACCTCGGGATTAAAGGTCTGGATTCCGATTTCGAATTGCAGACTACCTGCAGGAAATTTAGCAATCATATCCTTTAACGCTTCAGGTAAATGATCGGGCACTACTTCGAAATGCAAAAACAGATCGTCACTCATCCTAGCTAGAAAAAACTCAAGAATACGTAGACTATTCTTTATCTTCAGGTTGAAAGTACGGTCAACAAACTTAAAGTGCCTGGCGCCTCGTTGATGCAAGATATCCATTTGCTCAAGAAAGGCATCAAGGTCAAAAGGCCATGCAGTTTTATCTAAGGCCGATAAGCAAAATTCGCACTTGAAGGGGCAACCCCGCGACGCCTCAACGTAGAGTACTCGGTTTGTTATATCATCGTCATTATAGAGGTAGTAGGGCATATTAATATGCTCAAGCTTTGGCTGCTTACCGACTATTATTTTCGATGTGGCCGCTAGTTTAACCTCCGTAACGTTACTGGCACTAGGCACCGGACTGGGTAATAATTCAGCCAATAGTTCCCGGAAGCTTGTCTCACCCCAGCCAGTTATTACGTAGTCACTCAAACCAACGATCGCCTGATCATCATTTTCATGGCTAACTTCAGGACCACCCAAAACAACGATGACTTCAGGCGCTACGGCCTTGAGTAGTGCGACCACGCATTCTGTTTGCACCACATTCCAAATATAAACACCGAAACCCACAACCTTGGGTGAGCTTAGTAGCAGTTGTTCGACGATGTCTTCAGGACGTGACTCAAGGGTAAACTCGTGGATATCGCAACGATCTTCGAACTCGCCTAGGTTTGCCTTGAGATACCGTAGGCCAAAAGCGCTATGAATGTAGCGCGCGTTCAATGTTGCCAATAAGACGTCAGTTTGTTGGGCTTGTATATGTTTAGCTAGCATGAGTTCTATAAAAGGTTGCGGGTATAGCCATTGATTTAACCATTGGCGAGTTGAGTGATAACAAAGCCCGATGCAACAAACGCAAACGTGCCGGTGACATGCGTTATCGAACCCATACCGCCCGCACAATTGAGTGCATTGTTCTTGGCTGCAGAGTCGTCACTGGCAGTTGGCCGTTGACGGCTCAGACCACCATCGCCGTCAGGGTAAACCAATTGCTCGTCAGAATACACGCATGGCACACCGAAACTACGCTTTAAATTACGTGCAAAACCGTAGTCTTGGCGTAGTAACTTTCGTGTTCTGGCTAATAAAACATCTTGTTTGGTGCGACTTAAGTCGACTTGCTTAATTTTTAGCGGATCGAGTTGACCCCCTGCACCGCCGACCGTGAGTATCTTAATCTTCTGCTTTCGGCAATAGTTAATCAGAGCCGCCTTGGTTCTAAAGTCATCGATACAATCAATCACATAATCAAACTCAGGTTTAATTAATTCGCTGAGATTATCTATGCCGACAAATTCATCAACTGCATTAACCTTACATCGTGGATTAATCTGCTCAATTCGGTCCTTCATTACCAACACTTTGTCACGGCCGATATTATCACTGGTTGCCAACAACTGACGGTTAACATTTGATTCAGACACAATATCTAAGTCTATCAAACTGATAAAACCAATCGCGCTGCGAGCCAAACTCTCAGCCACCCACGAACCGACGCCACCAATACCGATAACGCATACGTGAGCGGACGACAGGCGCATTAGTCCGTCGTCACCATAGAGCCTGGCGATGCCACCAAAGCGTCGTTCTAAATTAACCATTGAAGGTTCAAGTTCTGATTGTGACATTTAAAATCAAGTGTAAACTGAAAAGATGATTGATACGCATTGCCATATAGATTCCCCAAATTTTGACCAAGATCGTGATGCAGTGTTAAAACGATGCGCCAATAACGGCGTAAAAAAAATTGTTGTCCCTGCCATTAGCTCGGCTAGTTTTCAACGCACTATCGATATTTGTCTTCGCTACCCAAGCCTCGAACTGGCGTTAGGCCTCCACCCCGTTTTAATTGACCAGCATCAACCTCAAGATTTGATCGAGCTCAACTTATTAATCAGCCAGCACAAACCAAAAGCAGTTGGCGAGATAGGCTTAGACTTTTTTGAAAAACAGCTAATAAGCGGCACCTTAAAAGAGAAGCAAATAGTCTTTTTCACTAAACAATTGATTATAGCAAAACAACATGATTTACCACTTATTATTCACAATCGTAAGGCCCACGACGAGTGCATACAACTGCTTAGCTCTGAAAACACTCGTGGCGGTATCATTCATGCCTTCAACGGCAATATTCAGCAGGCCAAAAAATACGCCTCGCTTGGCTTTGCATTAGGCTTTGGTGGCATGCTCACATTCGAGCGATCAACTAAGCTACGTAAGCTTGCCGAGCAGATACCACTGAACGCCATAGTATTAGAAACCGATGCGCCGGATATGACAGTGTCTCAGCACAAAGGTCAACGCAACAGTCCCGAATACCTCCCCTATGTACAAAGAGCACTTGCCACCATTAAAGGCTGCTCAATTGACACTATCGCCGAAACGACCTCCAGTAATGCGAAGCGCATTTTAAACCTTTAATGTCCTGACCATCGTCACCCTAAACGGTTAAACTGTACTTTAATCAGGCATCATAAAACTTAACCTTGAATCTATGAATAATACCCTAACGGCCGCCGTTATTTTAATCGGCAATGAATTGCTGTCAGGCAGCATTGAAGACAAAAACTTGGCACATATAGCCAAAACTCTTGAAGTTAGAGGCATACGTGTGCGTGAAACTCGAATCATTGCCGACGTCGAAAGCGACATCGTCGATGCGGTGAATACCCTGCGAGCCAAATATGACTATGTATTTACTACCGGCGGTATTGGCCCAACTCATGACGACATTACGTCTGACTCAATAGCCGCGGCATTTGGCGTAAAAAATGTAATTGTGCAAGATGTATTTGATGGTATTGAAACGTACTTAAACGCCAAGGGCATTAAATTTACATTAGCCGCGCAACGAATGGCGCATGCTCCAGAGGGCGCCGAAATGATCCGTGCTGAAGATTCAATCATACCTGGTTATCGAATCGACAACGTTTTTGTAATGGCCGGTGTACCACGAATTATGCGACACATGTTGGACGGTGTTATCAGTCATTTAAAAACCGGTCTAAGCATCCATAACGCCTATGTCCACGCCAATGTCGGTGAAGGTGAGATCGCCGCTGCACTAGAAGCGATTCAAAACCAACACCCTAATGTTGATATTGGTAGTTACCCGCAAGACAAAGGTTCGACTATCAGCGATTATAGAGTCGTTTTTGTGGCTAAAGGGACAGAGCTAGACGAGCTCGAACAAACCTGCCAACAAATTCTCGATGCCTGCCTGATCGGCGGCTATGAAGCGATCAAGATATGAATTTTGAGACCTGAGCATCATTACCGCACATGACATATGTCACCCTAGATTGATGATATCCGTCAATAGCGGCTAGAGAAACACCCCACTATAGTGAACTCATAAACAACGAGGCACTATGAATACTGCACTTACAACAACTCAATTAAGCGTTCGTTTTGGTGACAAAGTTGCGCTTAACTCAATCGATCTTTCGATCCCGTCTAACGGCGTTACCGCACTGCTCGGCGCCAATGGCGCGGGTAAGACTACTTTGATCAACTGCGCTCTGGGGCTGTGTAAGCCCAGCTCGGGTAGGCTTAAAATATTTTCGGAGACTCCAGGAAAAATTGCAGCGAAGAGGTTGATAGGCGTAATGTTACAAGACTCAAATCTACCCGACTTATTGAGCGCCGCTGAGCACATTCAACTGTTCAGTACTTACTATCCCGACCCGCTCAGCTTAGAACAATTATCACGCCAATGTGGTTTAGAGCGCTTTATCCACAAGCGTTACAAAACCTTATCTGGCGGCCAAAAGCGTCGCGTTCAATTCGCGCTGGCAATTCTAGGTCGACCCAAAATCGTATTCTTAGATGAGCCGACAACTGGTTTGGATATCGACGCTCGAAACCTTGTTTGGAATACTATCAACCAATTACGAGATACCGGTACAGCGGTACTGCTGACGACACACTATATTGAAGAGGCCGACGCCTTGGCCGACCACACCATCGTCATGAGCGATGGCAATATTATTGCAAACGACTCTACAGAGAATATTAGAGCTGCCACTACGGGAGCCGTAATCCGATGTCAAAGCAGTCTAGATCTTAGCGTTATTGAAACTTTAACCGATGTACGATCGGCAAAAATACGCGGTCGACAACTAGAGATCTTAAGCGACAACCCCACCGCTACTCTAATAGCTCTGTTAGCTCTGGATCCAAATTCAGCCAACCTGACTGTCAGTAAATCAAATTTAGAAGACGCATTCATAAAACTCACCAACGACTCAAAACTAGCCGAGGCCGCATCATGAACTCATTAATAAACGAAACCGGCGCTGAGATTTTAAAGGCGATTCGGGCGCCCGAATTTTTACTACCAACGATGTTAATGCCCTGTGCCTTTTACAGCTTGTTTGGTGTAATTCTTAACAATAGTAGTGGCAATGCAACCTACCTGTTAGCAACCTATGGTGTGTTCGCGGTAATGGGGCCGGCCATATTCGGCTTTGGGGTTGGCGTTGCCAATGAGCGCGATCGATGTTGGCTGCAGCTCAAGCAAGCGGTTCCAGCTCCGCCCTACAACTACGTTGCCGCAAAAATCGTTACTACGCTGCTGTTCGCAGGCCTTGCACTTATTCCAATCTACTTAATCGCTGGCTTCTTAGGGGGTGTTGAATTGCAACGCGAAACCTGGGTGAGTCTCTTTGGTCTCCATCTAATTTCGGTGATACCGTTTGTATTAATTGGTCTTAGCTTAGGGTTCTCGCTAAGTTCCGGCGGGGCTGTGGCAATTTCGAATATCGCCTTTCTAGGCTTGGCAATTCTCGGTGGCCTTTGGATTCCGGTCACGGTATTCCCAGAGTTGATGCAAACAATAGCCAAATTCACACCCTCTCACCACCTCGCCGAACTAGCACTTGCAATCGTCGGTGTGGGCGGCGAGCACGCCACTAGTTTTAATCTACTGAGTGTTTTAGTTATCAGCCTGGTTCTATTAGTTATGGCTATTTCAGCGTGGCAAAGTCAGCGCTAAATTGGAGAACACAATGTTAAAAAAAACCTTCTACATAAGCATTTTGGGTACGGTTTTAGCGATATCGCTACTGCTGTCAGTATTGCCAATACCGGCTAAGACAATATCCAACATCGATACAAATTCGGCTATCTTACTATTCAAAAATGCGACCGTATTTAATGGCCAAGTGTTTGTTAAGAATACTGATCTCGAGATCACTAATGGCGCTATTAGTGCTATCGGAGAAAATCTAGAGTCGTCAGCGGTGAGACGTATCGACGCTTCGGGGAAAACCATCATTCCCGGTTTAGTCGATGCGCATACTCATTCATTCGGTGAAGCCTTGCCGTTAGCGCTCAACTTTGGTGTTACAGCACAGATTGATATGTTTACCGCGCCAAGCATTCTAAGTAATGAGATTGAAAATCGAAAAAATGTCACTCAAGCTAAACAAGCCGATCTATTCAGCGCGGGCATGCTGGCAACCAATGATGGCGGCCATGGCACTCAATTTGGCATACCTATAGAAACTCTATCGACACCAGAGCAAGCAAAAGTATGGGTGCAGCGACGAATTGACGAAGGGTCAGATTTTATCAAATTAGTATATATGCCCTACTCCGGTTATTTCAATAGCGTAGATCGAGCAACCTCGGCCGCGATTATTGGCGCCGCTCATATAAAAGGCTTGATTGTGGTTGCGCATATCTCCTCACAGCGTGCCGCCAAAGAGTTGTTAGAAGAGGGGATTGACGGTTTTGTGCATATATTCGCTGATCAAAAAATAAGCCAAGAAGTGTTAGACCTTGCTAAGAGCAATAATATTTTCGTGATACCAACGCTATCTGTTATCGCCTCAGCGGGACAAGTGAGGCTGGCTGATGAGCTGGCCGAAGATCCAACCATTGCCGAGTTTCTTCACTCCGAGCAAAAGCAACAATTGGCTGCGGGCTTTGGCGGACACAAGATACCCGGTTTCGAACTACCCATTGCGATCGAAAATACACGGCGTTTGCATCAAGCAGGAATTCGTATTCTTGCTGGCTCCGACGCACCCAACCCTGGCACAAGCTATGGTGCCTCGATTCATCAGGAACTTGAACTCCTAGCGAAAGCAGGCTTGGGCACAGTTGATTTAATTAACGCTGCGTCGAGTAATATCATCGAGGCATTCGGCTCAATTTTCGATGCGGTTGATAATACTAGAAACCGTAGGAGTGGCCGCTTATCTGTCGGTAGCAGAGCTGATTTTATTGTTCTAAACTCATCCCCGTTGAACAATATTAGAGCGACAAGAGATATTCAAAGCATTTACAAAAATGGCTTAAAAGTAAAACGAATTAGCAATAGTGATATTGATCACAATCAAGCAATCAACTCGCCAAGATTAAGTAACTTTAGTACCGGCCTAGACACGGAGAACAATCAATTATGGTCAAAAACAGATGATTCTATGACCAATGGCTCGTCAACCGCATCTATCGAGCTTAGCCAAGGAGTATTGAAAGTAAGTGCCACTGTTGCTCAGGGTTTTATGTTTCCGTGGGCCGGCGCGGCGGTATTCGGAGACAATACAAATGACATCTCTAGCTATGAGACATTAAGTTTCAAAATTCGAGGCAACAACGGCCAATACCAAGCAATGACATTCTCTGGAGCCCAACCTGGGCCACCGCCATCACAGACATTTACCGTCACCCGCGAATGGCAAACCATTAACTTGGCATTGTCCAGCTTTCGCGGCCTAGATCGAACGAAATTATCTGGTTTAGCGATTGTTGCTGGCCCTAATAAAGGCAAATTTGAGTATTACCTTGATGATGTTAAGCTAGTTAAATAATGACCTGCTCGAGACTTAAAAACAATCGCTATTGGAAAAAGCCGATCGGTGAAAGACCAGAATTCTACTTGGTTTATCTACTTTTCTACTTTTTTCCTTGGCTGTTCGAAACGCCTAGCAATAATGACGTTATCGCCGCGGTGGTAGCAGTTTCGGTGTTTCTCCCTATCTACTTTCATGGCGGTAAACAAGCCGGTCTTAAGGGAGTACCACACGTTGTGTCTATGTCAGCTATCGGTTTCGCAGTATCACCTTTTTTTGGCGCACACGGTGTGTTTCACATATACGCAATGGTCCAAGCTGGCTTTATTCGGCCGCCACGACTGGCATGGATTACGGCCTTGGTCACGACGCTGATTTTCAGTCTATTTTCTTGGTTCACAGAACAAAGTTGGTGGGACTATAGCTTTCCGATATTTATGGGCATTGTGACGGCTATCGGCACCATAACAACAGCCGCAAGAATCGAGAAGAATGCCCATCTAGAACGCACCCGAAAATTAGACCAACAGCTCGCGGCGGTCGGCGAACGAGAGCGTATTGCTCAAGACTTGCATGATTTATTGGGTCAAACTCTAACCATGGTAGCGCTTAAATCAGAGGTGGCGGTTAAGCTGTTTGAAAAGAAGCCTGAACAAGCTAAGCAAGAACTAGAAGAAATACGCGATGCCGCACGCAGTGCATTAAAAGACGTTCGTGAAGCGGTTGCCGGAATGAATAAAACAAGCTTAAGCGCAGAACTAAAACGAGCGCGTCAAATACTGACCTCAGCGGGCGTTACACTTAACGTAAAAGGCGAGATTCCAAAGTTAAGAACCGAAGTTGACCAAGTACTAGGCTTAACGATTAGAGAAATTATGACCAACATAGTAAGACATTCACAAGCAAAATCGGCCAGCTTGTTGATCGAACAAGCAGGTCAAAGCTTACGCCTCACAGTAGAGGACGACGGCTTAGCCGAACCGATAGATGAAGGCTCTGGCCTCTCGGGCTTACGTAAACGGGTTGAGAACTTAGGCGGTCAAACTAGCTTAGAATTGACCCCGGGCCTTAAAGTATCGATGCTAATTCCTAATTGGAGCCCCTCCTAAAATGATTCGAATTATAATTGCTGAAGATCAATCTTTGTTACGCGGCGCGCTTGCCAGCCTATTGTCACTTGAAGATGATATCTTGGTTGTCGCTCAGGCTGCTGATGGTGCTGATGCACTAGCCTTAGTTGAACAGTATGCTCCGGATGTACTGCTAACCGACATTGAAATGCCTAAAGCCTCGGGTATAGACGTCGCTCGAAAGCTCAAAGCGGCTCAATCGCTAACTAAGGTCATGATTGTGACAACATTTGCTAGGCCGGGATACCTTGAGCGTGCACGATCGGCCGGCGTACTCGGTTATGTTTTAAAAGATGCACCTAGCGAATCCTTAGCCGACTCATTGAGAAAAGTAGCAAACGGTCAGCTAGTCATAGAACAAGGCTTAGCCGAAGCCGCATGGGCGTCACCAGACCCGCTAAGTAACCGTGAAAGAGACATTCTAAGGCTCGCAGAGCAAGGTAAGAGTAATAAGAGAATTGCTCAAGAGTTGTACTTGAGTGCTGGCACTGTACGCAATTATCTAGCCGAAGCTACACAGAAACTTGGCGCCGGCAACCGTATCGAAGCTGCCAGACTTGCTAGAGAAAATGGCTGGCTGTAGTGGCGGCGGGTAGTCGCTTGGGTATAAGGTCAATCATTAATACACCGAAATAGCACTCCGCAGTAAAAGAGCCACTGTCGGGCAAATAGTGTTAGCCTAATCTTGGTTAACAAATTGATTGCGAAAAATTCTTTTATTGCATCGAATATAGTGAGATGCGGGTTGATAAATCAAATTTTCTACGGTGTATTTAATTAGGCTGATTATTAAATACGCGCTGAAAAATCAGTCGCATTCATACCGTTGATTACCCCCCAGACTGTCATGCTTTAGACCGCTCAACGGGGCAGTGAACTATATTGAGCCAATGCTTATAAGTCCTTTTGTTCGTTCTGTTTCGGTAGTAATTCTAGCGGCAATTGCTTACAAAGCATTCCTTGGCATGGTCATTAACCATGCCGGCAGCTTGCATAAAAGCATAGCAAATAGTACTGCCGACAAACTTAAAACCGAGTTTTTTTAGCGATTTACTCATGTTCTCTGATTGTGCGGTAGTCGATGGCACGTGTGACAATAATCTTGGCTGATTAATAACCGGCTCACCCCCAACGAAAGACCATAGATATTCCGAAAAGCTTGGGCTCGATAAGTCAGCCTGCATATCCAAATACAACTGCGCATTAACGATAAACGCATTAACCTTGAGTTTATTTCGAATAATGCCGGGGTCAGACAGTAATTCTTGACGTTTACCTAAGTCGTATTTCGCGATTTTTTCAGGATTAAAACCGTCGAATACTATTCGGTAATAGGCTCTTTTCTTAAGCACGGTGATCCAACTTAACCCAGCCTGCGCCCCTTCCAGAAGTAGCATTTCAAATAGCGCCCGATCGTCATAAACTGGCACCCCCCACTCCTGATCATGGTATTGCTGATATAGCTCATCGTTCGAACACCACTGACAACGAATTACCTCTGACATTTAGATCGCCGAAACATTATTTTTCATCACCACGTAAGGCCGTAACTTTGGCATGCATACTTAATCGAGTGGCATCTTCTGGTGCAACTGGGTCACCAGCGACCACGGTAAGCTTTTTCATAAAGCCGCGCGGCAAACCTTTCAATGCCGAACCTCGCTTTCGACTCGCCCATGTACCCCAAACACCACGCAAGGCCAATGGAATAACCGGTACCGGAGTACGCTTAACAATTTCATCAATGCACGGTTGGAATTTACTCACTTCTCCATCTCGAGTGATCGATCCTTCAGGGAACACTACCACTAGCCTACCCGCTTCGAGCTCTTCCGCAATAGTATCAAAAGCTTGCTTTACCAGTTCGGGGCGTTCTCGGCGATTACCAATGGGGATCGACTTTAACCATTGAAATAGACGCCCAATAATAGGTAATTCATAAAAGCTATACCACATCACAAAACGCGCGGGTCGAGGCAATATTCCGAGCAATATTGGCGGATCAAAAAAACTGACATGATTGCAGACCAATAACGCTGCGCCAGTCTCCGGTATTTTATTGAGATCTTCTTTTTTGATTCGATAAATACAATGCGCTAACAGCCAACTCAGCAAGCGTAGAAAGTATTCAGGTATTGTTACCAATATGTAAATTGCGACAATGACGTTAAGAAACGCAACGATTTTAAAAATCTCCATCACACTAAAGCCGGCGGCGTCTAAGGCAATACCCAAGCCACCAGCAACGATCATAAAAAGTGCATTGATAATATTGTTGACCGCAATAATCCGTGAGCGTTCAGATTCGCGGCTCTTGGTCTGCATATAGGTATACAGAGGCACAATAAACAGACCAGCGAAGAACGCAATCATAACCAAATTAAACAACACCATAAGTACACCAGGCTCAGCCAATACTTGTACTAAGGTGCGCATTTGATCACCAGGGTCGATGGACGCCGAGCTCAAGTTCCAAGTGAATAGACTCATGCCTAAGGCACCGATTGGCACCAAACCAAGCTCAACTCGGCCGGCTGAAAAAATCGAACACGCGAGCGAACCTAATGCGATACCAATGGTAAAGGTTGCTAGCAAAGCAATTGCCACTTTAGGAGTGCCGTTCAAGACTTCAATCGCAAACACTGGAAACAAGGTTAATATTAATGCACCAAAAAACCAGAACCATGAATTAGCAAGAATTGACCGAAATACGCCTTGGTCTGCACGCGCCATTTTAACTATCTCGATAGTCTTAGTGAAGATATTAAACGACAGTTTCAAATCTGGCGACGCCGCAGGCGCATCTGGAATCATTCTCGCTGACAACCACCCAAGTACTGCAAAGCCAACAATAGCTGTCATTAGATAGGGTAAATAATCTTGCTGCTCGCTCAAAGCGCCACCAAGAATCTGCCCCAATAGGATCGCTATAAAGGTGCCGGCTTCAACATAGGCATTGGCACTTAGAATTTCGTTGGGTCTAACGTGCTGCGGTAAAATACTGTATTTAATAGGTCCGAAAAAGGAAGACTGTGCGCCTAAGGCAAATAGCACCGCCAACATGCCGGGGACATTGTTGAAATACAGAGCGGCACAACCGCAAAGCATAATCACAATTTCGGCCAATTTGATCTGCCGAATTAGCCATGCCTTCTCATACTTATCAGCTAGCTGACCGGTGATCGCGCCAAATAGAAAAAACGGCAAAATAAAGGCGACTAGAGCCGAGTTGACGTAAATACCGCGATGTTCTTCGGCCAGAAAGTAAGTAATTAAAATCGCAAAGGCGTAGCGGTAGACATTATCATTAAATGCCCCCAAAAATTGCGTGCAAAAATACGGTAGAAAACGTCGTTCGGTAATTAAGTGTTTTGCCATGGTCAGCGTATTCCCACAAATTAGCGCGTCTGCTTTGTTATAATTATCGTATAGAATAAAAAGACTACCACAAACCTAATACAAACTCTGATATGCCTGTTCCACAATTTGACTACCTAATTATTGGGCAAGGCCTAGCTGGTTCGATATTGGCCTTTCAACTTATCGCCCGCGGGCAACGAGTGATGGTAATCGACAATGACCATAAAGGCAGCGCTAGCCAGGTGGCCGCTGGCATTATCAACCCGATAACGGGGCATCGGCTAAACTTAACGGATGGATTTGTTGACTACTATTCCAGCGCCTCCAAACTTTACCAGCAACTTGAACAAACTCTTGAAGTAAGTCTGATCAGAAAAATTGATCAAGTTCGACTATTAAAAAATCTAGGGCAAGCTAGTTATTTTCACAAACGCCTCGATCAAGATGATTATGTCGACTTTATTGAAACGAATAAAGAGGCGAGTTTGTTTAAGAATACAGAATACGGCACCGCTAAAATCAAACAGACATCCATCGTAGATACTGAACTATTACTACAAACCTTTAAGAAATGGTTAGTAGACCGAAATGCCTACTGCAATACGTTTGTTGACTATAGTGAATTGGGATTCGCCGTCGATGAAGTTAGCTATCAAGACTTTTCAGCCAATCGGGTAATTTTCTGCGAAGGCTATCAAGCAATTAATAACCCATGGTTAAAAGACTTACCGTTTAAGCTCGCAAAGGGTGAAATTCTGACAATTGAAAGACAATCTAATCACGAGTCAATGATGAGTTGGGGCAATTGGCTAATACCCAGCACTAACGATGTTGCTAAGTTAGGGTCCAACTACGCTTGGAACGATACAGACTTGCAACCGTCTGATACGGCGCGAACAAAATTACTCGACAGTTTAAGAGATCAAACTGGTCTTGAGCCGACAGTACTAAACCATCAAGTGGGTATTCGCCCTACAACCACTCACCGTCACGCCTTCGTTGGCAGTATTAGTAACCAAGAAAGGGCATTTTGTTTTAACGGCTTTGGCAGCAAAGGATGTTTGACCATTCCAGCTCATGCCGAATTTTTATGTGATCACCTACTCAACGATACTCTATTACCTAAAGAGCTTAACCAATGGCTTTAACCGACGATGCGCATCAATTAGTGCGCGACCACTTCGAAGGCCGGGAAAAAGGAGTGGCTATTGATGCTACCTGTGGCAACGGCTTTGACACACAGTTTTTAGCAGAACTTGGCTTTGAACGCGTTATTGGCTTTGACATTCAAGCGGTCGCCATCAATGCCACTAGAGAAAGGCTTAAAAAACTTAGTCTTGAAAACGTCGAATTAGCCTTATCGAGTCATACATTAATGCAAGACTATCTGGTCTCGGAAGTAGACTGTGTAATGTTTAATCTTGGTTACCTTCCGACTGGAGATAAAGCAATAGTCACCGATGCAGTGAGTAGCGTTAAAGCGATTTCGATAGCGGCAAGCTTACTCAGGCCTAATGGTTTAATCTCGCTAATGTGTTACCCCGGCCACCCATCAGGTGCAATTGAAAGGCATGCAATCCTAGATTGGCTTGAAACACTGAACCAACAATGGATAGTAGAAACCCATCTAGCGTTTTCGCCCAAACCAACAGCACCTATTCTTTACGTTTTAAGGCGGTAATCAAGTCGAGTTATCCTAACCGAATTATCCTAACCGAATATGACCGTAGTTTGGCAGCCTCAGATTACTTGTTCTCCCATTGTTTATTGCGCGACAATCATCAAATTAACCAAAATGACTATTCACTGTTTTAACAACGTATGCCAGTTCTGGTTCTGTGATGTACGCGAAACACGGTAAGTTCAATACCGATTTTGATATGTAATCTGCGTTGCCATAATCGATTTTTCCTTTTAAGAAAGGCGTAGCGCCAGATTGGTAACTCATTGCTCCGGGATAAATTGTTCCAAAACCAATATTGGCTTGTTGCAGACTTTTAATAAGACCACCTCTAAGCGCTGGCTCGATCATCGCGACGGCGCAATAACCGTTTTCTTTAACTCGGTCTGACGACCTAACCACCTCAAGCGATAAACCGGTAAGGTGATCTTGGTAATAATTGATAGCCGTAAGTCGGCTTTCCAGCCTGGCGTCAATATGCTTTAGTGAATGATTCAGAAACAGTGATTCATAAGAACCAATCCTAGAGTTCCAACCGACGAGGCCGTGTGAGTAATGATCTGTTCTTCCATGGTTACAAAGGACTCTTACCGTTTCGGCAATTTCTTTATCATTAGTAAAGACCGCTCCAGCGTCTCCCGATGCCCCAAGTACTTTAGCTGGGTAGAAACTAGTGGTTGCTATGAGTGCTGTTGCAAGAACCGAAAAGTCATCATAGGTTGTGCCAAAGCACTGAGCGCAATCTTCTATCAGCAGCACATTGTTTTCTTTTGCATAATCTCTGATAGCCGCAGTATCGGGGCTAGCCCAGCCGTAAAGATGAACCAAGATAGCGGCTTTCGGTTTGAATTGGTCGACGGCTTGCTTGAATATATTGATATCCCAATGACACGATTGCCGGTTCACATCTACTGTAACGGGGGATGCGCCAACGTTGACAACCGCCTCGAAGGTAGCCCAAAACGTCATGTCTGGCACCAACACTAGATCGTCTCTCTGAACGCCAACTGAGCGAAGAGCGATTTGAATTGCGTCGGTTCCATTTGCACAACCAACAGCAAACTTTGCGCCAGATTTTTCCGCCAGATTCTTTTCTAGCATTGCAACTTGAGGTCCGCCTACAAATTGAGTGTTATCAAAGAGTTCGGATACTTCGCAAAGGAAATTTTCTTTGAAACCGTTTTCAAAACGATTCAGTGCAATGAATGGGACCTGTTCAATAGCCATGTAAACCTCGAGGTATTGTCAACCAAAATTAAAGGATGAATAGTTTAGTGCAGAGACTAAACTTAATTCTGCGTTGCACGATTTTATTGATTAGCAACAATTACATAATAACAAAGGAGGCTATGTTACTACGTCATTTTAAGTTCTAAAGACCAAAGTTTAACAAGAATCAAATTAATTTGACTGCCTGAATCGATTTAATCACCCGCTTTTTACGTAATAGCGTTTGTTTTGCACTGCCCACCTTCATGCTCATCGCAAAAAAAAGGCATCACTTGCTGTTTCGAGATACCCCACATATCAAACAGCGCCTAATTCTGGACCTGTCAAACCTAATTTCATATATAGAGCACCGCTTGAGTTTTATCCACAAACATAATTTCTTTTAGAAAATTTATTAGTTCATTAGCTGAAATTATCAGAGGCCAGGTTACGTCAAACATTATTGTCGTTAAGCAGCCGAATACCCAGTTGTGCTTAACAACACTAGATTAGTTACCGAATGACCAGCCTAGGGCCTAATTACCATTGATTACTGAGCTTTGTGTCAGTTTTCTATGCGCTTGAAGTCCCTTTAAGCGCACTCATATCTACGGCGTTCTCTGTCTAACAAACAAACCAAAGCATTCTAAATAAAGTAAACTCAGGTTAAGTTTTAATCAACAGCTTAACCCAACATGAATTGGCCCAAACGAATTATCTGCATGACCGAAGAAACGGTCGAGACGCTCTACCTGTTAGGCGAGCAAGACCGCATTGTTGGTATCTCAGGCTTCACTGTTAGGCCGCCAGAGGCGAGAAAAGAGAAGCCTAAAGTATCAGCATTCACCAGTGCCAAGATACCTAAAATTTTAGCGCTAAAGCCTGACTTAGTGATAGGTTTCTCCGACCTTCAAGCGGACATCGCCGCTGAACTTATAAAACATGGTATTGAAGTTTATATCTTTAACCATCGAACGGTAAACGGCATTCTAAGAATGATTCGTACTTTAGGTCGATTGGTCGACGCCGCCGATAAAGCAGACGCTTTGGCATCATCTTACGAAGATAGAATCAAACAGATTGGAGAGCAAACGGGTCAATGGGAAACCAAGCCTAAGGTTTATTTTGAAGAATGGTATGAGCCGATTATTAGCGGCATTGGTTGGGTCAGTGAACTAATAGAAATAGCCGGCGGAGAAGATTGCTACGCCGAAAATGCCAAGCACCAAGGAGGTAAAGATCGAATCGTTGCCGAGCCACTGGAAGTAGTGGCCAAAGCACCCGATATTATTATCGGCTCATGGTGTGGTAAAAAATTTCACCCTGACAAGGTTGGGCAACGGGTCGGCTGGAGTGCGGTTCCAGCGGTAGTTACAAACCATATATTCGAAATAAAATCAGCTTACATTTTACAGCCAGGGCCGGCGGCACTCACCGATGGTTTAGATCAGCTATTGGAAATAACATCACGATGGCAGGCCGAACAAACTAAGCGCTAGCGGCGAAAAAGGTTAGAAGAGATGCCTCGTTCAGCCTAGCCTATCTTTATAACTGTAAACTGGGGTTCCACTTTTGTAGCCTATTTTATCAACTTTAAAGCAGCTTGACTCTGGTTCTACATCGATTACTGGAACTTGCAAAAATTGTAGCTGGGAACTTGCATCAGCCTGATCGGCAGCAGCGAGCATGACCGGATTTTGAATGATATCGGTCACATCAAAGACACGAATATTACAGCCTACTACGTCGTCAACAACTTGAAAAACAGCCTTATACGAACGATTCGGCTTGAGCTCAACACTCGATATAGCGGCGCATGCCCTAGTCTCGCTTCGTCGTTTTTCGAGATAGCTTACTTGGAAGATAAACCGCACATCAGTTTCAACCTCTAATCGATTAAAAGTATGTAGATCCTTTACATAGTTTTGTTTAAAAACTTTATCACTCTTGCCACGCCGACCACATTGTTCGTCTTGATAGTAAGTAACCTCTAAGTTCTTACCCCTAGTCGCCGTCGAGTTTGATACTGATTCGATAACAATCGTCGCTTTATCCTGCTGTTGAGCACACGCGGGAGTCACCCATATAGAGATTATGAGCAACATTGCTAGGACAAAAGAATACATAAGTCTCAAAATAATACGTTGAAAACTAAAACCGTCATACCAAACTGCATACATTGTAAACACTACTTGCCCACCCAAATTCAAACTTCAACGTCTTCCAACCCTAGCTTTAATTACTATCTTTCTGCAAAAATTTATTGAATGACGCGTTGCGCCTAATTAGCTAAAAACGACTACGTTTTGCTTTAAATACATTATTGACTAATAGTAGCCTAAATGTATACCTAGCTCCATCGTTATGTTCTAAACCGAATACCGAACCACAAGACTTAGCACATAAACGCCAAGGACGGCTGTTGAGACAAAGTCACCAAGTGGTTCTGCTACTTAATAATCTTAATACGTTGACCTACTTTCGGCTCGCCGCTTGGGTATAAATCATTAATCAACCTAGTGTGCGCTTCGGCGTATTTATCTAGACTTGAACTCTTCGCGAGCGATGCAATGGTATCGCCTCGACGCGCCGTTACTAGTTTGATGTTGCGGCCTTTGGCAAAGCTAATCTCACTTGATTTAAGCTTACGTATACTCTTAGTGGTCGCAAAAAATGTTTGATCCGGCAATTCAGTTTTGCCTATGCCGGTCATAACAAATGCTTGATCACCGCGGGTTACAGTGCCGACAAGATAGCGTTGTTGCTGACCAGTTTTTGGATCTTGCGTGGTAGCAATGCCAGTAAACGCCTGATCTTCGGTAGTAGAGACGCTTTGCACCTCGCTAACGGTTTTAAATCTTGAGCTCAAATAGCTCGATGGGTCAAGCGGAGGCGCAATCGAATCCATTTGCATTTTAATTACCTGGGAGCCATCGGCTGAGGTTGCGCCGAGCACCGATTGGGTATTTTGGATTTTCCAGCCGCTTGGGAATTCAATAAATAGATTCAGACTCTTGTGATAAAACTTGTTTCCTCTGGTGATACCCTGAGATTCACTTTCACCAAACGCCATACCCTCGCTCAATTGTAAGAATCGACCATTGTCTGGAACTGGCAGACTCAGGTCTCTAAACTGTTCCGCGGCCTTGATCACTCCCTGTAAGCGCTGATCGTTACGAGGGTGTGTGGAAAACAAGCCATGATAAGCCTGAACCTCACGTCCTTCGTCTTCAGCTTGCTGTTTGGCAAACAACGCTTGGTTTTTGAGGATACCAATCACGTCAATCATGTCTTCAGGGGCATAATTATTTTGCGCTATGTATTCTGCACCTAAACGGTCAGACTCTAATTCTTGATTACGACCATAGCCACTCATCAGAGCGCCGCCTAACATTTGCGACGCTTGCATGAGCTCTGCACTACCGGTACCAATCGCGACCGCGACTGAAGCCATCTGCGCCATTTGTTGTTGGCGCGCTCTTTGAGCTCCATGGCGACCAGTTACGTGGCCGATTTCATGACCAATAACACCCGCGAGGTGAGACTCTTTATTCATGTACGCCATAATGCCGCGCGTCACATAAACATAACCACCAGGCAGCGCAAAGGCGTTTACATCGGGGCTGTCTAGCAGCGTAAAGGTAAACGGCAAGTCCGGTCGATGACTCTTCTTAACCAAGCGTTGACCTATATCATCAATGTACTCTTGCAACTCAGGGTCGTCGTAAACATGGTATTGCTTGAGTATTTCTTGGTGGTACTTGGCTCCGGCGTTTTTTTCCCAACTTTCGGACATAGCTAACTCAGCCTTCCCGGTGACTGGGTTAGTGGCACAGGCTGATAATACCAACACCATAAAAGTTGTAACTAATAACTTAGTAACATCTATTTTCATCTGCAAATCCTCTCGTGAAACTGAGCGCCGAATTAGCCAATGCTAACGAAATGGGACTCTCAACATTTGATCAACACGATCACATTGATCGTCATCCCGATTTAAACCAATTGGCATAGATTGGTGTCCCCAAATGGGTATATCCGTATAGGTGCCGAACGCCTTGTCCCACCAAATTAGAAAAAAGCCGTAATTAGTATTTTGTTCTTCGCTAATGATTGAATGATGTGATCGATGCGTGTCCGGCGTAACGATCGCCCATCGTAAGGTTCGATCAAGGGAGGCCGACAACTTTATATTACTGTGGCTAAAACCAGACCCAAGCAACAATAATAATTCGAATCCTAGAACCACCGCTACCGGAGCCCCCAATGTTAGCACCACGGCTGATTTGTAAGCCAAAGATAGTAGTAACTCTAGGGGGTGAAAGCGAACGGCGGTAGTGACATCCATATCCGTATCCGCATGGTGAACCTTATGTATACGCCACAATACAGCGAAGTGATGGGTGGCTACATGCTGACCATAAACAGATAAATCGAGCAGCAAAAGGCAAGCTACGGTAGCTAACCAGTTAGGCAATACAAACCAGTTAAAAATGCCAATAGAGTGATCAGCAGACCAGTGCGATACGCTGACCAGGGTAAGCGGTATGAATACTTTTAATAATACGCTATTTAAAGCAAACAACATGACATTATGAAAGCCTCTCCGACGGCCACTTTTTGCCAGGGATCGGCGAGGGGATAGTGTTTGCAGCAGCAAAAAAAGCATCAATGCCGCTAACGGCACTAGTTCAATCAAATTGACGTCGTTCATACATCAAACGGATAGTACACGCTTGCCCTCTATCCAGTGGATGATTGGCGCCCATTCTTTCATATCTTGCTTCGCTTCGCTTAGCGCCACTTCAAAAATTCCGACGCCTGAATCGGCTGCCTTTATATAATTTTGAGAACTACGTAAACCCCCAACAAAGGGTACATCTAGGGCCTTGAGAAACTTGACTAAGGCACCGTAAGAATGATAATTTTTATGAGTTCGATTTGCCACCACGCCCATAATAGCGGTCGATTTCGCAGCCTTTACCTCACCAACAATGTCTGCGATAAACGATGCCGCGACGCGCATATCAATCGCACTGGGCATCACCGGAATGATAACGACATCAACTAAATCGATTAGCTTAGCCACTTTTTTACTATCGGTTCTCGCTGGGCAATCGTAGATCACGCGCTCGGTGTCAGCATGTGGATAAATTTTCCCCTTTAACCCATTAAATCCCTGAATTGGGTTCTCGTCTTTCGGTCGTACACTCAACCAGGCCATGCTTGATTGCTGAGGGTCCAGATCTACCAGCGCTGTCGACATGCCCCACACTGAATAGTAGGTCGCTAAATTAGTAGCAATAGTCGTTTTGCCACAGCCACCCTTGGGGTTTACAACCAAAATTGAACGCATATATTCGTCCTCGACGAGCAGTTAAAAGGGACATTTATTAGGCATATCATACTATTTTTTGAGACTTTTAGCCAAATCTTAGCAAAACCTTAAAAACCTCTTAGGCTTTTTTAGTACGGCAATGCCGGCGAGTGGGCGACTGACTGCTTGCCAAATTAGCTAAAAATAGGCTGAGCGCCTTAACCGCGGTATTTGTGTGAACCCAACCAGACTAATCCTCGAAGACGAGAAAGAAATTGCTGACACATTGAACTACGCACTTTCATCAGAAGGTTTTGAGCCAGTATGGGAGCACCACCGAATTACTAAGGCGTGAATAATTCGATTTAGTATCAACTATCAAGTGATTATTGCAAGAGCGCTGGTCGACCATTGATGAGCGTCAACTAAAAATAAACCTGCCTCAGCAAGCAAACTTTAGCTGTACTGGCGACCGCGTATTAATTGATCAAACGGTTGCAAATTTACTCGATAACGCCATTCGTTTTTGCAACAACGATGGGCAAATTGATATTTTCTTCGAATCACTAGCCCACCAGACTAGGGCCTCCTTTTTAACCAAGGCCCAGAGATACCAGACTTCGCTAAGGCAAAACTCTACGACCGTTTCTTCTCGCTACCGCAAGGTGATAGTGTGCAAATGATCAGTAAAAGTACCGGGCTAGGTCTGAGTTGTGTTCATGAGATAATGAAATTCCATAAAGAAAAAATTGAGATCGCCAACATTAGCAATGGGGTTTCAGCCTCGCTTAGTTAGTAACCTCGTCAAATATTGATGCCTCCGCTAATCTAGTTTGTAAATAAAAATAGAGGGTTGAACATCGGTGCTTACGGCGCCTCCATCAATTTTTCTAGCCCTGTATTTAAACTTACCGATGCCGTTAATCGAGGAACGATCAAATGCCTGATTGGGTTCAGACTCTAATATAAGCGGCTGGCCCACCGATCCTGCTGCACTGAGATTAAAGCCGACAATGCCGCAACCTTCGATTCCGTGCATTAAAGCCCTACTCGGGTACTCTGGTGGAAAGACACTCGCAATTGTAAGCTGATTGGCGAGCGGTATAACACGGCCACCTAAGTCGGCGGGCGTCTGATAGCCCCGGGCTAGTGGCGAGACAATGAGAGCAGGCTCAATCAGCATTACCTGCTTAGCAACCGGCGGTAACGGCTCAACTTCTTTTGGTAGGTCGATACGTTTTATTAGCGTTCTGATTAACAGCCATATCAGTACTTTGGCAATGGAACTCGAGCACCCTATCGAGCGACGCAGTTTTTAATGCATCTAAAACGCGGTCAATAAGCCGAACCAAACAATAGCGCCTACCCAACCGTTATTTAGAAAAGCCTGAAAACATGGTCCCGACTGGCGCTCGCGAATTAGCCATTGTTGATACATGAACATACCAGCAACAATGCACACACTAAGCATAAAACTATGCGAGAGATTAAGTAAAACCATTAGCAGCAGCATCGCCCATACGCAAACAGTTTGTAGTAAAGCGATGACTAAAATATCAAATCGCCCGAACCAAATAGCGGTTGATTTAACTCCGATCTTCAAGTCGTCGTCTCTATCTGACATGGCATATTGAGTGTCGAACATAACCACCCAGCAAACGTTGGCGGTGAACATGATCCAAAAGACCGCATCGAAAGCTTTATCGTAAGCTACGTATACCATCGGTATAGCAAACGAAAAGGCTAAGCCCAATACCAATTGGGGCGCCTGAATGTAACGCTTCATGAACGGGTAGATGATAGTCAAAACTGCGGCTGGAATAGCCCACGGCCAGACTCTTGTAGGCAACTGTAGTAGCAAACTGATGGCTACCAAACCTAGCATACAAAATAAAATCAATGCGTTTTTAGGTTTCAGAGCGCCGCTGGCAAGTGGTCTAGATTGTGTGCGGTCAACGTTGATGTCTATATCTCGATCAGCATAGTCGTTAATCACACAGCCAGCCGAGCGCATGGCAATCACGCCGAGCGAGAAGATCCAGACATAATTGGCTGATGGTTGGCCATCGGATGCGACCCATAGAGCCCAGAGAGTCGGCCATAACAATAGCAGTGACCCTATTGGCTTCTCAAAGCGCATCAAAGCCAAGTAATGTGGAATGTCATTGATTAGTTTAAAGTCGCTGGCCATAGTATTTGTGCTTTAGTTAATCTGCATCATTGTTTTGATTGATCGGTTTACCTGCTTAAGCATTTACGTATTCTTCTTTACTGCCAATCCATCTATCAATCAAGGGTTCTATCAGATGTGGTGTTCTCGCGGCTAACTTGATCGCGCTTTGCTCTATAAGCGGTAACAAATGCTGGTCGCGAATAAGGTCAGCGACTTTAAATGTAATACTACCTGTTTGTCGGGTACCGAGAAGCTCACCGGCACCACGAATTTCAAGGTCTTTCTCGGCGATAACAAAACCATCGTTGGTCTCGCGTAGCGTTTTTAACCGCAATTTGGCATGCTGGCTGAGTGGCATTTGATACAGCAAAATGCAAAATGATTGCTCAGTGCCTCGGCCTACCCTGCCACGCAGCTGATGCAGCTGAGCTAAGCCCATACGCTCAGCGTTCTCAATAATCATCAAGCTTGCATTCGGCACGTCAACCCCAACTTCAATTACAGTGGTAGCCACTAGCAGATCAATTTTTCCGCAACGAAAGTCATTCATTACATCTTCTTTTTGTTTTGACTTTAACCGGCCATGTACTAAACCTACCCGTAAACCGCTAAGAGCGATTTTAAGTTCTTGCTCAGTCTCGGTGGCCGCTTGAGCTTCAAGCGCTTCTGACTCATCAATCAACGGACAAACCCAATAAACTTGACGACCTTCGGTACACGCTGCTTTGACACGCTGAATTACCTCAGCACGCTTACTTTCAGCGGGTATCACAACGGTTTCTACGACCTTTCGGCCGGGTGGCAACTCATCAATACTAGACACATCCAAATCAGCATAAAAGGTCATTGCTAAGGTTCTTGGAATTGGCGTCGCGGTCATCACTAGCTGATGAGGAACTTGACCTACGGGTGTTTTAGATCTAAGCGCAAGACGTTGTTCTACACCAAACCGATGTTGTTCATCGATTACTACTAAGCCTAAATGCTTATAGTGTACCGCCTCTTGGATTAACGCGTGCGTTCCCACCGCAACCAATAACTGACCGTTGGCGAGGCGCTCTAATGTTTCTCTCTTTAGCTTTGACGGCGTTTTACTTGCCAGCCAGCCGACGTCTATGCCGAGGTCACCAAACCACTTACCGAGAGTTTGGTAATGCTGCTCGGCTAATAGTTCGGTCGGCGCCATTAACACGCATTGAACACCGGAGCAAACAGCTTGCAGCATTGCCGACGCGGCAACCACTGTTTTGCCTGAGCCAACATCACCCTGGACTAAACGCATTGCCGGCGATGATTGTGATAGATCTGCTTCGACTTCGGCACATACACGGCTTTGCGCGCCCGTTAGTGTGAATCCGAGATTATTTAGGAACGACTGAGTTTTTGTTTGATCTAGTTCAAGACATGGCGCTAATTCATGTGCTCGAGCATCTCTTGATTTGCGCAAACTGAAATGGTGAGCGATCAACTCTTCCATAATCAGGCGTTGATGGGCGCTACTAGCCGCCTGCTGCATGTTACCCAGGTCAACTCCGGCTTTAGGTCTATGTAACGCCTTAATTGCATTTTGCAAGCTAGATGCTTGGTACACACCTTGCATATCATCGGGCAGACAATCTATATCAATTAGCTCTTGCAGCTTGGGAAGTTCATTCTGCAACGCCTGATCGGTGATTTTGCGCCACAGCGCTTGGCTAATACCCTCTGTTGTCGGATAGACTGGCGTAAGCGTTGTATCTAGGCCACCCTCTGGCTCACTTTGAGTAATACGATACTCAGGATGAATCATCTCGTAACCTTTAGCACCCAACCTGGCCTCGCCAAAACATTTAACCCAGAGCCCTCGCTGAAAGCTCTTTTCTTGTGAGCGATTGAAGTAGAACATACGAATAGTTAAGGAACCGGTGCCATCACTGATTCGTACTAACAAACTACGTCGTCGCCCAAACACCACTTGCGCCAGGTCGATTTGACCCATCACCACTGTCGAGAGATTTGGCAGCAGTGCGCCTAGGTCCGTAACGTGGGTTCTATCTTCGTATCGATGCGGTAAATGAAACAGCACATCTTCAACTGTATGCACGTGAACCTTGGCCAGCTTCAATGCCATTTGAGGCCCAACACCCTTAAGGCTGATGACCAATACATTGTCACTCTTTTTAGTGGTATCTTTGTTCATTGGGCCAGCACTTTTGTGGCTGATTCCATCAACCCGAAGGAGCAAGTCATGATCTATGCTTGAGGCTTTAAGATAAACACAACACTGCATCGATCTCAACCAGAGCGCCCAACGGAAGGGCGGCAACTTGCACCGTAGCTCGCGCCGGAAACGGTGCTTGCAAGTACTCACACATAACGTCGTTGAGTATTGAAAAATTAGCTAAGTCAGTAACATAGACAGTGAGTTTAACGGCATCACTTAAACGCCCACCAGCGGCTTCCGAAACAGCATTCAAATTAGCGAAGACCTGATGCGCCTGATCGACAAATTGGTCGCCTACAATAACTTTGTTAATCGGCTCTAACGGTATTTGGCCTGAGATATAAACAGTATCTCCGACTTTTACCGCTTGAGAATATGCGCCTATGGCTGCGGGGGCTTTATCGGTATTAATTATTTCTTTTATCATGCACGCATTTTGGCATTGCTTTGCGCTTTAAACAATATTTGATTTCGCCGTTCACTTAGACGACCTAAAGGGTGCGCGATGCTAACCTTTTTGTCGCATGACCTTGCTAACTGAGGGCAAGCGGTAGATTGCACGAATAATTCTCGATAAATGCAGGCGGTTTTTCACGTCAACCACGAAATCAATCTGGCGAACGCTGTCAGATCCCTCATGCAAATCGACATGGTTGATATTTGAGCTATTCGCAGCAATCGCCGTGGCTACCCCGGCGAAGGCGCCAGTAATATGGTGTAACTTAACTTGTAGGCGCGCTTGAAAGTTTTGATCGATTTCTTGGTCCCAATCAACTAATAAAAAATTCTCTGGCTGTTTGCGCAACTCAGACAAATTAGGACAATCAAAGCCATGCACGACCAAGCCATGACCGGCGGTTAAAATACCGACAATCGAATCGCCAGGCACTGGACTACAACACTTTGAATAGGTTACTAATATTCCTTCTGAACCCTTAATAACCAAGGCTTCTTGGCCAATGACTTTACCTTCATAATTTTGGTCCGCTAGCAGCGCGATTTGTCTGGCGACGAGGTCTGGAATACGTTTTCCAAAACCAATATCAATCAATAGTTCAGGCCAGGTATCTAACTGAAACTGATCAAGCAATGCAACTCTCACCTTAGCCGGAATCTTGCGTCGTCCGAACAAGCGTTGCTTCGTTGCTCCCGCCAATAAACGTTTTCCCAATCGCAATGCGTCTTCTTCAGTTTGCGCTTTCAGATGGTTACGAATTTGCGTGCGAGCCTTTGCGGTCACCACATAATTTAGCCATGAAGCAGTGGGCCACGCATTTTCCGAGGTGATAATTTCAACACTGTCACCATTGTGCAGCACCGATGGCAAAGAAGCCAATGCCTTATTAATTCGTGCGCCGGTGCAATGTGTACCTACGCCGGTGTGAACAGCATAGGCAAAATCCAGTGCAGTCGAACCGCGAGGCATCTTTTTTATATCTCCCCGAGGAGTAAAAACATAGACCTCATCTGGGTATAAATCCATTTTCAGATGTTCAAGAAATTCAATCGCATTCTCGGTCTGATGGGCGGGATCAAGTAGGTCCAATAACCATTGACGGGCTAAGTGATTAGAATTTTCGTTAGTAGCCTGATCTGACTTATAGATCCAATGTGCGGCAACCCCAGCTTCGGCTATTTGATCCATTTGCTGAGTTCGAATTTGCACCTCAATGTTGTCGCCAAACGGACCAAATACAACCGTGTGTAAACTCTGATACCCATTGGCCTTGGGTATTGCAACGTAATCGGCAAAACGCCCAGGAATCGGCTTATAGGCGTTATGAATAATGCCTAACACCCGGTAGCACTCATCAACCGATTGAACAATAATTCTAAAACCGTATATATCAAACAGCTCATCAAATGAGCGCTTCTTTTTTTGCATTTTTTTATAGGTACTGAAGACGCTCTTTTGTCGGCCTTTGACCTTAAATTCTTCTACATTGGAGCCACTTAAGGTTTCTTCTAATGAGCCTTTAAGCTTCTCCACCACCAACTTTCGGTTGCCTTGCCGATGTTCGATTGCCTTGCTAATCGCACGGTGGCGAGTCGGATGCAGATACAAAAAACACAAATCTTGCAGCTCACGCGCCCAATGATAAAGGCCTAAGCGCTCAGCAATCGGAGCGTATATTTCGAGAGTTTGTTTTGAGATACGCTTTTGCTTTTCAACCGCCATACTATCGAGCGTACGCATATTGTGCAGTCGGTCGGCCAGTTTGATGATCATAACGCGCACATCTTCCGACATAGCCATCAACATTTTTCTGAAATTTTCGGCTTCGGCTTGCTCTTTGGTATCGAACCTTATTTGGCCAATCTTACTAACCCCATCAACCAACAGCGCGACGTCTTCACCAAATGTATCGACGATCTCTTTCTTAGTGGCAGGGGTATCTTCAATCACATCATGCAGTAACGCAGCCATCAAGGTGCGCGAATCCATTTGAAGTTCGGCTAGCGTATCGGCCACTTCAATCGGGTGATGTATATACTGTTCGCCAGATTGACGAGTTTGACCTCGGTGGCCTTGTTCAGCAAAGCGGAATGCACGGTAAACGTCTTCGATCGCCTCTTCGGATAAGTAGGCGGCCAATCTTCCTTTACAGACTGTGCGAATGGCTTTTTCAGGTGATGGTGAAAAAAATCTGCGCTTAGGTGGCGTAGTCGTACTCATAGTGGTGTGATGGTACTCACTGGTAATATGATCTTACTAATATTGGCGTAGCCCTACTCATCGCTAAAAATCTTGCATAATCAAGTACCGACGCAGAGCTTGATACTGAACTGAGCAGTAGATCGTACTCAGCATGCGCTCATTGGTATTGCCTAGAAACAAAAAGCTGAGCCTATCTGCATCAAAGAAATGCAACGGTCTCAGCTTTTATCCTTGCGGTAAACCGCCAGAAATTACTCTGACGCTTCGCTGGTGCTGGCAAGCTCCGCTTGTAGTGCCGCGGTCAGAGCATCTAGTTCCGAAGGCTCACTATTTCCCTCAGATGCCTCTAGACCTTCGACCTCGTCGGCTTCTACCATCTCAAAAATTTCTTCTTCAATAGTGTCATCTAATATATCACGGGTAACCAAACCTTCTGCGATTTCACGCAGGGCTAAAACAGTGGGCTTATCATTTTCTTGGTCAATAAAAGGTTCAGAACCTAAAGAAATTTGACGCGCACGTTTAGTGGCGACCAAGACAAGTTGAAAGCGGTTATCTACGTTATTTAAGCAGTCTTCGACCGTTACTCGAGCCATTACTAACTCCTCAATGTGTTCAATTAATTAAAATGGGGTTGCCGCGCCGCTATTTAAAGCGCCTTTAAAATAGACATATGCCTATTCTTGATCCTGCGAGCCTGCTAACAGACTTGTCAGATTCACGGTAAGGGGACGTAGCTTATCACTTTCGTCGCTAAGTATCAGGGTTAAATCGTTCAAAGCTTGGTTAAAATCGTCGTTTAAAACACGAAAATCAGCCTCGTCACTATGTCGCATCTCGTCGTAAGCTTGACGCATGCGGCTTTTGATAACACCTTCACTGTCCGTGCCGCGACTGCGCAAGCGTCGTTCTAACTCGGCAATAGACGGTGGCAAGATAGAAATACTGATCGCTTCAGGCATTTGCCCTCGCACTAGACGAGCGCCCTGCCAGTCGATGTCTAGTAACACATTAACCCCTTTGAGGAGCATATCTTCGACCGCATTTCGAGAAGTGCCGTAATAGTTACCATAAACTTCGGCATATTCAAGAAAAATACCTCCTTCGACCATGCTTAAAAATTCAGGCTGACTGACAAAAAAATAGTCCGCTCCATCAACCTCGATAGCACGGCATGGACGCGTGGTGTGAGAGACCGACATTTTGGCATTGGCCGCATTGGCGATGAGTGCTCGAGCCAGACTGGTTTTGCCTGCGCCAGAAGGAGCTGAAATAATAAAGAGTTTACCTATCACAGGAAATACGATCGCCAGCAGTGGTTGAAAAATGTGTAGAGTATTCTACTCGAAAGGCATTCAATGATTAAAGTGCAGAGCTTCAAATCTCTAACATTGTTAACAAATTATTTGATATTTAGCTCGCATGACTAACTATTTAGAAGTTGACGACCAACTGACCACCGTAATCATACCTTCCGATACGATCGTCGATCAGATGCCACCTGCCATTTAAATATGATACTTGAACTCATTGTTAACTATCAACAACACACTGGGCGAGAATCATTCAACTTTAACGCGTTTAACTTGACGACCTAACTGCGAGCAACGCGGGTTTGGTTAACCCGGAGCTTTACAGATTTTTCTCTGTTTTACAGCCAATAAACCACTAAACTTACATCACATCATTTAATAAGCTAAGCTCGGTGACACTGAGCAAATAATACTCTAAAAATGAAAAACACTGTCCTATATATTGTTACCGTATTGATATGGGGCTCAACATGGTTAGCTATTGAATTTCAATTAGGGGACGTTGACGTGCCGGCCTCGGTTGCTTACCGATTTATGATTTCTGCGGTATTGATGTGGGGATACTGCTGTTGGGCCAACGTGCCTATGACTTTTTCAGCTCGAAATCATTTCTTTATTCTACTGCTGGCAATATCCAATTTCAGTATCAACTATGCGGTAATATATTCTAGCCAACAGTACTTGAGTTCAGCCATGAGCTCGATAGCATTCTCTACGATGCTGTTAATGAACATCGTCAATACTCGACTCTTCTTCGGCACTAAGATCACCATAAAGACCTATGTTGGAGCAGCTTTAGGCATTCTCGGTATTACCGCACTTTTTTGGGACGACCTGTCAGTCGCTGTTGACGGCTCGAACACTCTATGGGGCTTAGGACTGGTGATTACCGGCGCATTAATCGCGTCATTGGGGAATATGGCGAGTGTGCGTAACTCAAGAGCCAATATGAATATTTTTGCGGTCAATGCATGGGGTATGCTTTACGGCACAATCATACTAACCTTACTTGTGCTCGTTAGTGACGCTGAATTTAGCTTTTCAATGCAACCGTCCTACGTCGCCTCACTTTTATACCTCGCAATTTTTGGCACCGTCATTGCATTTGCAACCTACTATGTATTGCTCAATGATATGGGCCCAGCAAAAGCCAGTTATGTGATCGTGCTATTTCCCATTGTGGCGGTAGTGCTGAGCAGTATTTTTGAAGATTTCACATGGACTGATAACACCTTCATCGGCTTCGCATTAGTACTTCTCGGTAATGCCATTATTCTTACGCCGAACAATTCACTGCGGCGATTGAGTTTAAGGCGAACAAGCTAAACACCATCTAATCGCGACCGCCTAGGTCGCGATTAGATCTGACACAGCAGCAATGAGTACTAAAACTGAAAGCGAACGACAATTTCTATTCGGCGACCTGGCGCAGGTGCAAAGTCTTTAACAAATGACGTATGTTGACGCTGTTCTTGATCACCAAGATTTCGACCATTAATAAATAAATCGACTTGACCAGCCGCTAAATCGATACATCGATTGATCTTCAAGGTTACGTCAGTATAAGCATCAGTTGGCAACTCAAAACTTGCAACGTAGGTTTGCGAAGAGACATTTTTAAAGTCTAGCTTTGCTCGGCAAACATCATTATCCCAAGCGACGCCCAAGCCCTGACGATCGGCAAAGATTGCTTGTTATTGCTTAGTGACTATACATCAGCTGAAACTATATCGAATGTCGCGGTTAAACCTAAATCGCCGACAAAAAAACTCGAAAGATTAAAAGCCACCTAGAAGTCCACACCGACGAAGTCAGCATTGCCTTGCTGATATTGCAGCACAGGAAAATCATCTTCAATACCACCGATGTTTGACTGATAAATAAAGTCATCAAACTGAGTCGCATAAACTGTGGCGTTTAGATCGACTAGGTCGGCTCGAAAATCTTTTAAGATTATGTATCTGAAATCACTACTTTTAAGGGCTTTATAACTCAATTCAGCAGCAACCAAGTATGGGTTAGTAAACCCTTTTAGGGCTATTTCTTCACCAAATGCTGAAGCGTTTTGCCGAGGATTTTTCATTTTTTTATCCATAGTGATTTTCTTTTTAAGAAATTAAAGCTTCCATTTACAAATACATGAAAAATAAAATTATAAATTCAATATTTTCTTAATCATATCGGTTCCAACTAAACGCTTTTTTCCGAGGCAAGTTAGAGATCAAGTAAAAACGGATGAATACGAGTAATGAGTATTTCATCATCAACTAGGCTGACAGATAGCTAGTCTTAAACCTAATCAATTACAAATTTTAGCGGATCTCAAAATTTGACTTGCTCTCCAACTTTAGATCTAACTCTTAATTTTACGTTTTGTTGAACGTTTAAAGCTTGATTTTGATTTAAAAGATACTTTACCCAGCCCTTCTAAACCATTAAACGAAACTGCTTTAACCTCGTCAACTAATACACCTAGGTTATTTTTAATAGGCCCCATAAAATCTAAATACCTAATCTCTTTTTGACTAATAGATTCAAGTTGAGATTCCCAATGCGCTGTCATATCCGGTGTAGTCATTCGTTCAGGTAAAGAACAAATAAACTGAATGCCTACTTTAGAGGCTAAAATATCTTTGCCTTTGCGTACTAGAAACTGTCGTTTAAAAAGCAGTTCAATAATGCCCGCTCTTGTTGCTTCAGTACCTAGCCCGTCAGTATCTCGAAGTACCTTTTTTATTGAAGGGTCTGTCACATAGCGTGCGATACCGGTCATAGCTGACAGCAATGTAGCATCAGTGAAGTATTTTGGCGGGGTAGTATTTTTTTCTTTTATGGCCACTTGCTGTGAACGTACTTCATCACCAATTTTTACAACAGGAAAGTTAACGCTTGAATATTCACTTTTATCTTGAGCGTTAGGTTTGGTCGGAAATAAGATTTTCCAGCCCTGTGAGACCACTTCTTTTTGTTTCGCAACAAATAGCTCACCTGATACTTCGGTATCGATCTGCTTATCCATAAACTCGAATGGCAAATAAAACTGGATGAGATACTGTCTAGCAACCAACTGGTAAACATTGCTCTCTGCCGATGACAACCGACTCAAATCAACAGATTGAGCTGTAGGTATTATGGCGTGATGCGCACTTACTTTCGAATCGTTCCAGGCCTTGCTCTTTAGATTTAAGTCCGCACCTTCAACGGCTTTGCTCAATTTAGTGCATGTCTTTTTGATTGCATTAGTAACCTGATTAACGTCGTTTAGATGCTCTCTAGGTAGATAACGACAATCAGACCGAGGATACGTAATTAACTTATAACGCTCATATAAGTTTTGGCAGGTATCAAGCACTGTTTGCGCACTCATTCCAAAGCGCTTCGCGGCATCAATTTGCAGTGTCGATAAACTATAGGGTAATGGCGGCGGCGTGGCTTTTTTATTTTGTCGAGTGTTAACGACTTTGCCTGTTCCATTTTGTACTTTGGCAACAATTTTTTGTGCCACAGCCTTAGATAACACCCTATTGTCTTTATCCATATGAGACTCATACTCGGAACTAGGCTGCCACTTAGCCTGGTACACTTCGCCTTGTAACGTTATCAGATCACAAAGAACTTCGTAAAATGGCTTTGAAACAAAGTTTCCGATCTCAGTGTCGCGGTGAACAACTAAACCAAGAACAGGAGTCTGCACCCTGCCAACAGATAAAACGCCGTTGTAACCAAACTGACGGCCTTGCAGCGTACATAAACGAGTCATGTTTATGCCATAAAGCCAATCAGCTCTTGCCCTAGCTAACGCCGAGGTTGCTAAAGGAATGAAATCAGTATTTTTACGTAAATTATTCAGTGATTTTGTTACGGCAACAGGATTTAAGTCGCTAACTAAACAACGCAACACTTCTGATTTTCTAGCTTTAGAGACCCCGCAATGATTGATCACTTCGTCGATCAAAATTTGCCCGACGCGGTCTGGGTCACCCATATTGACCAAAACGTCGGCTTGCTTTATGAGCTTCTTAACAACCGTGAATTGTTTTCTAGTTTGTGGCTTTACAACAAGCTTCCATTCGGTGGGAATGATCGGCAAGTGCTCAACAGCCCACTTTTTATAATCTGCATTATAAGCTTCAGGCTCTGCCTGTTCTAATAGATGACCAATGCACCAAGTTACCACATCACCATTTGCGGCTTTAATGTAGCCATCGCCTTTTTGGTGAGGCTTGGGAAGCACATCAACTAACGCCCGTCCAAGACTTGGCTTTTCAGCAATGAATAAACGCATAATCACAATAACTGTTTTTTTATACAGTATTTTAGTTTCAGCACAAATACAAGCATTGATTAGATTAATTGTTTATGTCCCATGCGTATAAAATGCCTGCTTGGCCGATTTACAGCGCTCGTAGTTGGCTAACAGCGACAACCATAAATCTTAGGTGACGCTAATTTCACGAGCGTGAAGCGGCCTATCACTAAGATCAATTAATGGTAATCGAAATTGCACATGGTTAGCATTGATGAGTTGCTAGGATAAACTACTAACAAATCAACAGAGTAATTACGCATGAAAGCTAACACTACCCGAAGTACCCTAATCGCCAGTTTACTAATTATCTCAGCAAGTTTTTTTTCAAGCCAAGGTTTTGCCGCACACCACGGTGAGAAAAAAGCTAAGAAAGATATTATCGATACCGCCGTCGCGGCTGGATCCTTCAATACCCTTGCTGCAGCTTTGACCGAAGCTGGTTTAATAGACACTTTAAAAGGTAACGGCCCGTTCACGGTATTCGCACCTACCGACGAAGCCTTCGCCAAGATTCCTGCCGATGCCTTGAAAGATATTCTGGCCGACAAAGAGTTACTAACATCAATATTGACTTACCACGTTGTTGCCGGAAAAGTAATGGCGGCCGATGTCGTTACACTGGACTCTGCAACTAGTTTACAAGGGTCTGCTCTCGCTATTTCGACGGCCGAAGGCGTAAAAGTTAACAATGCGAACGTACTTAAAACCGATATTGAAACCAGTAATGGAGTAATCCACGTTATCGATACTGTACTAGTACCAGTTCAGTAAGAAATTGGCCCAATAAGTGACTGAAGATTCAGGATTAAAGTAGCAAACATCAACTATTTTAAACCTGAAGCGAAAATAAAGCCGGCCCAGAAAAACTGGAGCCGGTTTTTTTTGTGCATGCCTATCACTCAAATAACACCTAATCCCCATGAATATTTGCTCTACAATTGGCATAATGGCTCCAATCGGTTTTTGACTATTGAGAGTAAAAATGAAATTTATTTCGAATATGAATTTGAGCGTATTACTCAGCATCGCCACTATTTTCGCCGCTGATAATCTCTCCCTCGCTCAAGAGGCCAATGATACGGCCACCTTTAATCCACTCGAAACTGAGCTAAACGTACTTCGAATTACCCCGCAAGGTAAAGACGTAGCAACTAGCAACCGTCAAATCGTATTCAAGTTTAACCAGCCAGTAGTCTCTATTGGCGATATGAAACGATTAGCCGCACAAATCCCGGTAACCATCACGCCAGTGATTAACTGCCAGTGGCTTTGGCTTGACAGCAGTTCTTTAGCTTGCCAACTGAAGCGTGAAGACCAGCTAAAACAAGCAACTGAGTATTCGATCACTCTGAAGCCAGGCATCACAACCGTTAGCGGCTCGGCGATGAGCCAACAACTGACTCATGAGTTTATTACTCAACGACCAAAATTAGACAACATTTATTTATCCAATTGGCTGAACCAGAATAAACCAGTTGCATCGCTTTACTTTAATCAACCTATTACTAAGTCTTCTTTAGAGAAGCATGTTCAGCTTCAGACCAATAACGGACTAGCGATTCAAGTAATCGCCGAGCGCCAAGAAAACCCGTTGACCGATAGGCATTATCGTAAGCCCGACATCAAAAGTCCATTTGTTGAACTACATGCGATACCTCTAGGCAACAGTCATGAAAGCCGAGTCGACGCAATCAAGCGCGCCAATAGCGAGCGCGCGGGTGCTTACGACCAAGCGCGAAAAATATGGAATATAACACCGGCAGTCGAGTTGCCCGAAAACACCAATATTAGAGTAGATGTTTTGCCCGGCATTCAGTCTGTTTTTGGTGATCAGCTTGGGCTTGTTGATTTAGCGGCTCACCGTTTTAAATCATTGCCACCGTTCGAGTTCTTAGGCGTGCAATGCAGCCAGTCCATCAGCCGTGCAGCGATTAACATTAAACCCCTGTATTCTTCAGAGCAAGTAATGCGAACCGGCAATGGCGAAAACAGTCAGCACTCAATTGAAGAGTGCGACCCGCTAAATCAAATAGCCTTAGTGTTTAGTACTCCAGTTAGCTATCAAACCGCCAGGGACGGCTTAGATATTTCACCTGATTTGGCGGGTGGTCGCAGTGAATACGACCCTTGGGGTGCCCGTAACGACGCATACTATTTGCGCAATTTCTTTTCTCGACGCTTCGACTATGGTGATAACGACCCGTACCTAATGCGTCTACCTGAATCACTAAAAGCGTTTGAGCAGTATCGGATTAAATCAAATAGCAACTTAGTTGATGAACTTAGCCGTACAACTAAATCGCCGATCAACATGAGTTTTCTAACGGCTCATCGCGCCCCACGCTTACACTACAGTCACCAGCATTCGGTACTAGAAAAAAATATGCAGACTGAGGTACCGATTACGGTCACCAATTTAGAGTCACTCAAGGTCAATAATTACTCACGTACTACATCAACACGACGCGATGATGTGGCCGAGTTTACTAACACATTAGAAGATGTTCAGGACATAGCCTATGCAGTACCGTTAGGAGTTCGTAAAATGCTCAATACTGACTCTGGCATTATTGTTGGAACCCTCGCGAGCGACCCGCTACCGAACGACTATTCGCCTGATTACTATCATTTCGTATCGCAAGTCACACCATTCCAAGTGCACTTTAAATTCGGCCATTTCAATTCATACGCATGGGTCACCGACATGAGTACCGGCCAGCCGATTGAGGGCGTTGCAGTTAAGTTAGAGGTCGACGACTATCCTTCGATCGAGCCGTTCGGCGATCAAGAAAGTGCGATTAAAACCGACCTAGATGGGGTAGCCGTACTGCCAGGCATTGAAGCGATAGATCCCCAGCTTGAGCACTTAAACAAATACAATTTTACGCAGAGTCGAATCATGCTGAAGCTGGCAAAAGGTGATGACCTTGCATTGCTACCGCTCGATTATCAATATCAATCGTGGTCACAAGTTCGACACTATCTGCAAACTAAGAATTCATACCTACACGCCTGGGGCACTACAGCTCAAGGGGTTTACAAAGCAGGCGACGCGATTCAATACAAGCTATGGGTGCGCAACCAAGATAATCGTCATTGGGTGGCCGCGCCACAACAAGGCTATAGTTTAGAGGTAATAGACCCCAAAGGTCAGCGCGTTCAATACATCGAAAATATTAACTTATCAGACTTCGGTAGTTTTGATGGCGAACTCACCACCGCCACATCAGCCTCAGTAGGGTGGTACAGCTTTGTACTAAGCTATACCGACAATGATAAAACATTCAAACATTACCCAATGCGAGTCTTGGTCAGCGACTTCACGCCATCTCCATTCCGAGTCAACACAGATTTAAACGGGGATCAATTTCAAGCCGGCGATGCAGTCGCTGTGACTACGCTTGCCAAGATGCATGCCGGTGGTCCGTACGCCGATGCAGAGACTCGCGTAACAGCAAGAGTTAGCTCGAGACGGTTCACCAGCAATCATCCTAAAGCAAAGGGCTTTTCTTTCGACCACGGCGGCGATAACAATGCATCCTCAGTAGTTCATCAACAGACTGGCTCAGTCAATAAGGCCGGTGAACTGCTTACCGAGTTCAAACTCAAGGTTGCCGACCTTGGCTTTCATTTTGGCCGTATCAAAGTAGAGAGTGCAGTGCGCGATGATCGTGGCAAATACGTCGCAAGCAGTGCATCAGCCGACTACCTTGGCCGTGATCGCTTCGTCGGTTTGCGCAATACTAAGTGGACCCATCAGGTTGGCAAGAAGGCCAGTATCGAACACCTTGTTGTAGACGCCGAAGGTACGCCAATAGATGGCCAAGAGGTTGAGCTAATAGTCGAGCATCACCTTACCCGAGCGGCAAGAGTTAAGGGCGCTGGCAATGCCTACCTCACCCAATATACGTCACAGTGGGTAAAAACAGCCGACTGTAAACAAAGCTCTAAGGATCGGCGCGTAAGCTGCGAATTTACCCCGAAAGAGCCTGGCCGTTACCGAGTAACGGCTAGCATCCGAGATACCAAAGGACGCGAAAACAAAGCTAGCCTATCAACCTGGGTGGTAGGCAAAGGAGCGGTTCTTTGGGCGTCAATAAACGACAGCCAAATCGAAATAATTGCCGACGCAAAGTCATACGAGATAGGTGATGTAGCAAAATTTTTAATTAAAAACCCGTATCCCGGTGCCGAGGCTTTAATCACCGTTGAACGCTATGGTGTGAAACGACATTGGCGTAAAACACTGGTTGGCAACACCCCAATTATAGAAGTGCCGATCGAAGACGATGACTACCCAGGCATTTACTTATCGGTTGTTGTTACTTCTCCTAGAGTCGCTGCACCGCTGGCCGATGGCAATGTAGACCTTGGCAAACCAGCATTCAAAATGGGCTATGTAACGGTGCCCGTAAACGATGGTAAAAAAGAAATTGATATTAGCCTCAAGACCAATAAAAAGGTCTACAAACCTCGAGAGAAAGTCCGCATCAAACTAAAAGCCAAACCTCGCAGCGGAAAGTTCGAACCGATGGAAGTGGCAATAGTAGTCATTGACGAAGCCGTTTTTGACCTTAACCTCAGCGGCAAAGCCTACTATGACCCAGTTAAAGGTTTTAATACGCTAGATGATCTAGGTGTTGCCAACTACAACCTGCTAATGAGCCTTATTGGCCGCCAGAAGTTTGAGAAAAAGGGCGCCAACCCTGGTGGTGGTGGTGGTGGTGAAGACGGGCCGAGCTTGCGTAACTTAATGAAGTTTGTGGCGTATTGGAATCCGGCGATTAAGCTCGATAAAAAGGGGAGAACTGAGTTTGACTTTGAGCTGCCAGACAACCTTACGGGCTGGCGAGTATTCGCAATGGCCGTCACTAAAGAAGAAAAAATGGGGCTCGGTGATACCAACTTTCAAGTCAACAGACCGACAGAACTGCGCCCGGTAATGCCCAACCAACTGACCGAAGGCGACCAAGTTCAAGCGGGGTTTAGTGTAATGAACCGCACCAAGAAAGCACGTATATTAAAAGTAGAAATAAGAGCCGCCGGTAGCGCATTGCAAACGCCATTGACGAAAATAGTTGATGTAACCTTGGCCCCTTTCGAACGAAAACGCGTATGGCTAGAGATTAAAACCGACGGCCCAGGCGAGCTGGCATTGATGGCAAAAGCGGGCGACTCATTAGACCGAGATGCGGTCGAACATCATGTACCTGTTACCAAGCGCGGCTCCTTGATCACGGCCGCGACCCACGGTACAACGGTGGCTGAATCAGTTTCTGAGAACTTCTCTTACCCGCAAGCAATTTTCCCGGACGTTGGCGGTTTGAGCATAGAGGTGTCGCCGTCAGTCATCGGCAGCGTCGCGGGGGCATTTCAATACCTTCGCGATTACCCACACGGCTCTTGGGAACAACGTTTGAGTAAAGCCTTAGCGGCATCTCAATACGGCGAGCTTAAAGCCTATTTACCTGATCAGTTGGAGTGGCCAGCTAGCGCCACACTCGCCGAGCAGACCTTACTATCGGCACAACAGTTTCAAGCACCCAATGGCGGAATGACCTACTGGATCAATAAAGATCAGTACGTAAGCCCTTATTTGAGTGCCTATACGGCACTTGGTTTTGTTTGGCTAAGAGACCAAGGTTACGAAGTGCCGAGCGAAATTGAAGACAAGTTGCATACGTATCTTAAACACTATTTGCGTAAAGATATTAAAAGCGACTCGACTAACCAACAATCAACTCGTCGCCTCCAAGCATCGGTACGTGCAGTCGCACTAGCCGCGCTAGCCGCTAACGGAAAGATAGACAAAGCGGAGTTAATTCGCTACCAATCGCACGTCGCTGATATGGATTTATTTGGCAAAGCTCATTATTTACAAGCGGCGACCTCGCTTAAACTGGAGGAGCAAACACTGCTCAACCTAAGCCAAGACATTTTGTCGTACAGCGTCCAGTCGGGCGGTAAATTCCAATTTAGTCAAGCGTCTTTTTATGGAGCATCGTCTATACACAGCACGCCGATGCGCAGTAATTGCGCAATCCTCACAAGTCTTTTAGAGGTAAGCAGCACTTCCAAAAAAAGCCTCTCGATTATTGGTGACGTTCCCTTTAAGCAGGTGCGAGCGATAACCCAAACACGTGGGGGGCGAGATTATTGGAGTAATACTCAAGAGAATCTGTACTGCATCAATGCGCTGATAAATTTCTCTCAAGTTTATGAGAGCGAGCCACCCAACATTCAACTTAAAGCGGAGTCGGTAAGCGAAAAATATGCTATCCAGACCATTGGCTCTGCCGAGTTTGACGACATTCGGGCAAGCGCGGTAACCATGGCAAACTCAGCGTTACCAGTGGAGGCAGGCTTGAGTGGCCAAATGCGGCTTAGCAAGCAAGGTACTGGACGCGTCTACTACAGTATGCGAATGAACTACGCCAAGACCGAAGAGAGTGCAGAACCGATTCACGCTGGCATTCAAGTCAAACGAGAGTATTCAGTTCAACGCGATGACAAATGGCAGCTGATAAAAAGCCCGATGCAATTGAAAAAAGGCGAGTTAGTTCGCGTTGACCTATTTGTTTCTAGTCCAACAGCACGCCAATTCGTAGTTATTAATGATCCTATTCCAGGTGGCTTAGAACCGGTAAACCGAGATCTAGCAACCGCATCGCGTGTTGATGCAAGCTATAGCCCAACGCCGGGTTCTCATTGGTTTGCAAACACTAATTGGAGCCCATATGGTCATTACGGCTGGAGCTTTTACCACAAAGAATTACGCCATGATTCGGCGCGCTTTTACTCAGACTACCTGCCGCTGGGTGACTACCATCTTAGCTATACGGCTCAAGCTATTGCCGCTGGCGAGTTCTCGGTAATGCCGGTTAAGGTTGAAGAAATGTACGACCCAGATGTCTACGGCCTAGGCTTACCGGCAATGCTTAGGGTTGACCACCCAGGCGACTAATGCGATAACAGGCTCGATAACTCGATGAGTAAACGCTTAGTCAAACGAAGCCTCGCAAGCATCGCCGTGCTTACTGGGGTGAGTATTGTCGTTGTGACTAGCTTAACCCTGCGTGACATGCGACCGATGCCAAGTGATTTGAGCAAACTTACAACAGCATCGATCAAACCTCAATTACTTGATCGTTATGATCAGCCATTAACCATTACCTATCAGAACCACTGGAACGCGCATGATGTAACCCCACTTTATCGTACCCCTGATTTCTTGCAGCAAGCGTTTATCTTGGCTGAAGATAAGCGTTTTTATCAACACTCCGGGATCGACTGGCTGGCGCGACTCAACGCGGTGTGGCAAAACTCGGTTGCGCTCAAAGGGTTACGCGGAGCAAGCACTATTTCAGAGCAAGTAGTGCGCATGATTCACACACGGCCTCGAACTATTTGGGCAAAATGGCTAGAAGGCTGGGAAGCTCGACAACTCGAGGCTAATGTCGACAAAGCCAGCATATTGGAGTTCTATCTCAATCAGGTTCCCTACGCCGCACAACGCCGAGGTGTTCAGCAGGCCGCTAGTTATTACTTTGATCGACAGGTATCGACCTTAAACCAAAAAGAAATGTTAGCACTAGCGGTGCTAGTTCGGGCACCGTCGTACTTTGATTTATACAAAAGCACTCGCCGACTAGAGAGCCGTCTCGACACTCTATTAGAGAGAGCTATTGACATCGGCTTAGTCACCGACATTGAGCACGTACGCAACAGTATTCTTACCCTGAGCAAACCAGAAGAACTGCTTAATGTATCGCACTTCGCACGTTATATAGCTGACCATAGCGATAGTAATAGTGACCGCAGTCAGCAAAAGATTAAAACCACGTTGGATAGCAACTTTCAGCGTGTTGCGCAGAGACTATTGAACCAGCGCCTAAAAACCTTGAGCAGGCGACAAGTAGCCAATGCTGGCATGCTGGTGGTAGACCACCAAACAGATGAAGTTCTAGTTTGGGCCGTGGGCGAAAATAAAGATCAGCAAGATACAGGCTACGACAGTCTATTAGTTAAACGCCAACCGGGTTCAACGCTAAAACCATTCGTCTACGCAGCGGCGATGGAAAAAGGCTGGACCGCCGCAACCATGATCGACGATAGCCCGCTGTCAGAAGCGGTCGGCCGCGGCGTTCACTCGTATCGCAATTACAGTAATACTCACTATGGTCAATTATCGTTACGTAATGCACTTGGGAATTCACTCAATATTCCAGCGATTCGAGCGGCTCAATTTGTCGGCGTAGAGCCGCTGATCAACACACTCGATAAGCTTGGCATTGAAGACCTCGATTTGCGCTCGGTCGACTATGGCAATGGCATCGCATTGGGCAACGCTGAGATTAATTTAGTGTCTTTGGTGACCGCTTACGCCACGCTTGCTAGGCAAGGTGTGTACCGACGCCTTCGCGTCACAAACGATCAAGTCGAACAAGCATCGCATTCGGTATTTAGCCCCGAAGTAAGCTCGATCATTGGCAATATATTATCTGACCCCAGCGCTCGCTTATTAGAATTTGGGAGCGGCGGCAGCTTACATATGCCAATTCAAACCGCAGTAAAAACCGGCACATCAAATGACTATCGTGACGCATGGGTCGTCGGTTATAACCACCGCTATGTGGTCGGTATTTGGATGGGCAACCTAGATAATCAGCCGATGGACAGGGTCACGGGCTCGAGTGGCCCAGCGTTGGTTTTACGCTCGATGTTTGCCGAGCTAAATAGAAATACTGAGGCCCACCCTTTGTATCTCAGTCGCAAACTACTTAGAACAACGGTTTGCATCGACAGCGGCCGCCCGGCGGATCAGCACTGCCGAACTCGGGATGAGTGGTTTAGAGCAGGACAAAGAAAAGCCGCCGAGAAAAAGATCACTTCGCAATTGCCTGCAACCGAGAAGAGCTATCAATTAGCACTCCCAATTGATCAAATGGAAGTCGCTATGGACCCGCGTATACCTGACCATATGGAAGCGATAGAATTCAAGCTAAATGACCATCGAGGTGTATACAAAGTAGAGTGGTATATTAACGGCTTGATGGTCGCCTCTACCACATCGGCTAACTATCATTGGCCGGTTAAGACCGGCAAACATAAGGTGCGAGCACGAGTATTTAGTCAGCTAAATAATAAGCCAAGTAACACCGCTGACGTCTTCATGGTAGTTAAGTAACTACCCATCAGCATTCAAATACGCTGGCTATCTGGAGCGAATCTATTTATCAATTGTCAGCCATGTTTAAGGTATCAATATGACGCTATCCCAGTCGATTGATACATACCAATGATCTATACCTAGTCGGCCTCATCAGTCTTCAAACTATATCGCCAACCAGTATCAAAAAAACTGAGAGAAACAGTGGCATCTATTGATTTCAAAAGCCCAATTCATAATGGCTTGGAGCATCTGCGTGACTACCGTATATTTGGTCGCCGTGAGAGCTCCGTGGATACCGTAGTTGACTACTTATATATATCCAAATTACACTCCGTTATTGAGTAGCTAGAGCACAATTGGCTACTCAAAGACGCTTCACAAAATGGTCTAAAACTGAACAATAAAATAATACTCGCTCAAAACCGATAATATTGAAGTTAGATGATACTTTCGATTTCGCTGGCAAGGGTGAAGTGATACTCACAATTAACAACCTCGACGCACCAGTTCAGAGGTTAGTAAACAAAACCTCGCCAAACGAGACCATCGAGATTAGCGAAAGAATTTTATTGCCAAGCGAAGAGCGACCAGGTCTTGCACTCTACCTCTGCCCTGATCGCGAGCAATGGCTCGCCGAGCGAGTGGCGCAAGGTATTGAAGCCGGCCTATACAAACATGGTTACCTGATAAAATTCAGTAACGCGCAGTGGCGGTTTTTACTTATTGCAAACGGATTTTGCAACCACCGAATTCAAGCCCAAGCAAACAAGCCTAGATCGGTTATTATTCCGCTTTGATCTTAGCCAAGACGAGTAGAACACCAACCTCACGTTAATTGAAAACAGGCTCGAGATTGACCTTGGTGAGCGCTCGCATCACTATCTTATATTGCATTTTCTACGTCACCGTGCCGAACAAGATAATGACCTAGGCTGGCTCGATAGCGAGCTATTGATGAAGCAGCTTGGTTTGGAAGAAACCCACATGAACATCCAAATTTTTCGAGCATGTAAGCAAGTTGCTGCGACCTTAACCTCGAGTACCGGGCACTCTAGATTGATCGAACGACGGCGCGGCGCTATGCAAGCCAACATCAAGAATATCGAATTTATAAAGAAGCCGTTAGACAAAGTTAGTGGCTGCATCAATTGACCAATCTCTAAACCAATTGGGATCTTTAGGTCGCTACAAGTTAGTACGCGAACTTGGTCGTGGTAGCATGAGTGTGTTGTATTTAGCAAAAGACACTGAGTTAGATCGTGAGGTGGCAATTAAATGCGTCAATAAGAGCAACCAATCTACCTCCCGCTTGGGCGACCGTGGGGTGATAACCTTAGAACGATAAACTAGCGATTAAAAATAGCCAGTAATCGGCTATCTCCCTGCCAATTTTTTAAAAATCGCTTTCGGTCTTTGTTGTGGCCTTTCAACCACGTGACCGAGTTTCGATGTTGCTGAGCCGCATCTAAGTCAATGAAGTAAAGCCGGTCATTACTCCACATCAAATTACTCGCCTTTAGGTCACCATGTGTCAGACGCGCCGCTTTCAATTTTTCGAACGCATCGTTGATCGCCTCGGCTACTTTCAACTGTTGCGCGTCATCCATGCTCGGCAATAAGGTCATTAGCTCTTGCCCTTCTAAGAACTCATTAACAAAATAAGCATTCAGGCGAAATGGCCCAAACCGATCCTCTAACATCAGTATTGGTGCTGCGACGTTCAAACCGGCCTCAGAAAAAGCATAACTCATCTGCCAACATCGGCGAGCACGGGAACGCCGTAAAGCGCGCTTGATTTTATGCCATTGGTTACGTGGGTTATAACGCTTCAAAACCATAAGTTCGCCAGCTAACTCAACGCGAGACACGGTGGTAGTGCGGTCGTGCTTAAACGCAGCATCGGTGTCTAGCAAGAGCTGATTCAACAGCTTTGCATTCTTTGGTAACAGCCCCAAGTACTCTGATAACACCCAAGTACGAGAGTTCCAATCGATACTTCGGGTTACAGGCCGTTTAGCCCAATCAATTCGCTCGACAAACACTCGACTATTTCCCAGCAACATGTCGAGGCTCAGTCGAATTTTCGTCGTCGATCCTAGCCTTTATCTCAGAATGCTTTGTTGTAGTTACACCGGTCTCGGAAAAATCACCTTCTATAATTTCTGGCTGTTGGCTATGCTGGTGCTGCAACTTTTCGAGTACCAGTGCTTTGCGCTTTTCAGATTCGTAAAGCTTATTGCCTCGGCTTTGAACTTTGCGCCAGAAACTTGTCTCAGTACGTAAAATTTCACGTAGCGGCTTGTCGCGATACAGTTTCATAAAGCGCAACAAATCGCGCTTGGTAAGGCCTATATCTTTGCTCGAGTAATACAAACCAGCAATATCTTTAACCGCCCAGCGTTCAGGTGTTTTACGGCGCATTTGTAGGCGGTGTAAATCGATCAGATAAAGCTTACTCTCAGGAGACACTTGATCATCAGCTTCGAAATGTGCGTCAAGTAAAAAATGGCACAGATAAAAGTCACGATGGTTGGCGCCGTTTTCATGAATCACTCGTGCAGTTTCAACAACTTTATTGAGTATCCATCGCTTTAGCCGTACTTGCTTTAATGTTCTTGGTGGGTTCTCTTTCCATTCACCACAAAAATCTTCTAAGCTAGTTTCAGTGGGTAACGCTTCGGTGACGATGAAAGAGTGTTTGGTGGCAGGGTTATTGCCACGGATACCATAGGCGGCAACTGTCATCGTATCGATTTCTAAGTCTTTCAGGCGATGTACTCCATGCCACTCATTCAAGGCACCGACCACTGGCGCCCTAAGGTAGGTAAGGTTTTTGATAATTTCACCCCAACCTACACCAGTATGCATCTTCAAAAAATAGTCTTTATTACCGCGAGTAAAGCGCAAGGTTCGTCGACCGAGTGCTTCTCTATAGACCTTACCCTCGATATTCATCATTTGATAAAATGAATCTTCGCCTTTCAGTGACTGACGCAACTCATTGGTGATGTATAAAGATTCATCACTCTTCTGACGCATTTCACCGGGCAAATACAAACGGTGTTGAACACACGTTTGTTCAATAAAATCTACCGCGCGCTGCGGCATCACATAGAGGCTAGGGTTTTGGCCATATTTTAGACCGTTCTGACGCCACTGCTCTTTTTGATCTGACAACAGCATCTCTACAAGCTTTTCATTCAGCTCATCTTGCGAGAATCGTTTGCGCAGTACCACGCCAGCGTCGGCGGTTTTAATATGCGGTGCGTAACCACAAACCGGCGTTGCTAAAACCGGTAAACCTGAGACGATTGCTTCTAATAATACGCCACCCGTTGTCTCGGCGTAGGCTGGGTGCAACAACATGTCACCCGCTTTCATTAGCGTGGGTACATCCTTACGGCCGCCTAAAAAATGAATGTTACTAGCGACATCATGGCGATTAGCTAAACGCTGAAAAGTATCAGTTTTATCTTGGCCTACAACGAATAGTTTAGTTTTCGATAACAGCTCTTTAGGCAAGGCAGCGAGAGCTAAAATCGCTCGATCTAAACCCTTTGTCTGGAAGCCTGAGCCGATCAATAAGACCAAGTTATCGTCTTCCTTAATGCCTAAAGAGGTACGCAGCGTAACGCGGTCAGGTAACTCGTCTAAGTTAGCCCAACGAGCTTTTTCTAAGGTTGGCGGTAAACAAAGAAAACGTGAGTCTTGGGTTAGATAGTACTGTTGATAGATCAACTTTTCACGATCAGACAATGACAATATATTCGTTTGTGACGATGCTTGAAACACCCCTCGCTCGAAACTCGAAAAGTATAAAAAGCGTGGTGTGAAACGATAGAAAAAGGAATGTCTCAAAAATGAACGGCCAACGTAACAATAATCGCCGCAATAGTAGATATCCATACCCGGAATTTTATTAAACCCAACAACCACATCAAATTCTCGAGTTTCAAGCAGCTTAACTAGCTTACGATGAAAGGCATGAGCGCGGGTATGGTTGGTTAGTGCAAAGTGCTTGATAATCACCACTTCGACGCCGTCAGGCACGTCACCTTCCCAGCTGCCTGTAAATACCGTGGCTTTGTGACCACGTTGCGTGCACTCATTGGCGATACGCAACATGTCTAACGACAGGCCGCTGTAAGGGAAGTGTTTATATAGGCAGAAGGCGAAGTGCATAATTGATCAGTATCTCTAACGTAAACTCAATTATACGCCTAAAGCTAAGCAATTTTAGAAGTTTTGGCGAGCTAGGCTATTTGGCGGTAAAGAGTTTGCCAAATAGAGGCCGCGCTAAGCTTAGAATTAGCTTTAGTAACCTTATAACATGGAGGTTCAGGCACCGTACTGCTTAGCTTTGAACATTGCTTTTGCAAACAAGGTGAACATGAGTAGCTGCTTTGAATCAAGGTTTGATGCTGGCCCACGGCGCCGGTTAATGTCGCATCAGTCGAACCATAAACCGATACGCAGGGAATTCCGAGCGCCGCTGCCATGTGGCCTAAGCCAGTGTCTACAGCAATCGCGCCTGAAATACCGGAAATGGTCTGCGCCAGATTGGTTAATGTTGTTCGCTCGAGCACGGTTACATCTGGTCGATTTAGCGCTATCCACTCCGCGCGTTGGCGCTCTACTTGGTTGCCCCACGCAAGCAATACGGTATAGCCGTCGTCACAAGCCAAATCAGCAATTTCACCCCATAGAGTGTCAGGCAAGTGTTTTGTAGCCCAAGTAGTACCATGGAACAACATAACGGTATCGACTTGATTGACCTTGGGCTTAGGCAAGCTAAGGTTATAATTGGGTTTGGCAGTGAGTGCGGCATAATCGAACACGCCAACAAATAACTGACGTAGCCGCTCAATAGCATGCTGTTCTCGAGCTACATCAACTTTTTTATGATACAGCATCGCCGCCGGCGACTCTTTGATTGACGAGCCACTAAAGCCCGCGCGCATACCGCCATTTTTGAGCTTAGCGAAACGTGCAAAACCAGCACTTTTCATCAAGCCTTGGGCGTCCACTACAACATCGTAGGTTTCACTACGAAGCTCATTAACAAATGACCAAAATTGTTGAATATTTGTCCACGTCAGGCTTCGCCAACGACGGGTCGATACTCGAATCACACGATCAACGCTCGTATGCCAAGCGGGTATCTCGGCGAAGCTATCTTCCACCATCCAGTCGATAACTACATCTGGCTTAGCTTTCACTAGGTCAGACAGCGCTGGCATCAAGTGCAGCACATCCCCCATCGAAGTGAGCTTTACAACCAATACTCTCATCAGCTAATACGCCTCATTAAAGCCCCTCAGCGAGCGACAAAACTCTGGTGGGCTCGAGCTTTCGTAAGCAATCAAGGTGCTGTAACGGGCATTCGCGCTTAAAACAAGGGCTACAATCTAAGTCTAGTCTGGCAATTGCATGGTTGTTACTCAATGGCGGAGTGTGGCTGGGGTCAGTTGACCCGTAAATAGCCACCAATGGCTTCCGTAAGGCGGCGGCAATGTGCATTAGACCAGAATCATTTGCCACCACCAGTGACGCCAAAGATATTAAATCGACGGCTTCAGGCAACGACGTTTTACCAGCTAAAACTCTAGTGTTATGGCCACATAGTGCATCGAGCTCTTGGCAAACCAGAAGGTCTTTATCGGACCCAAGCAACCAAACTTGCCAACCCTTTTTCAAGTAATAATTGGCCACTTCGGCGTAATGGGTTACTGGCCACTGCTTTGATGGCCCAAATTCGGCACCAGGACAGAGCACTAAGACCTTTTTTTCTATGCCCTGTTTTGTAATACTTAGCTGATTTTTATCAAGCACTTCCTGCGCCGCAATAGGCTCAACTACTAATTGTGGGGCCGGAATCGATTCAACCGAACGAATATCAACGCCTTTCTCAAGCCCGAGCGCAACAAAACGTTGTACCGTCATCGGTGCCGCTTGCTTATCGAGCTTACGAATATCGTTCAGAAAACCCCATCGTTGTTCACCAATATAGCCAGTGCGTACGGGAATTTTTGCTACCGCAGGCACCAGCGCCGACTTTAGCGAATTAGGCAGTAAAATAGCATGGGTATAGCCATTCGAACGTAAGCTTTTAGCCAGCTTGATTCGCTCACCAAAGCTTAATTTCCCATGGTTAAAGTTACCTGCTATAAGGTTAGTAACTTCTGGCATTCGGTCAATCAAAGCGGCGGTCCAGGCAGGAGCAAGCACGTCGATCTGGCAATCTGGCTGGCGCTGCTTAATATCAATAAACAGACTCTGAGCCATCACCATATCGCCAACCCAAGATGGACCAATGATCAGGTATTTTTTCGCTAACGAAGACATTTTAAATACGCTAGTTCGGGTTAAACCAGTGTCAACCAAGAGAGCCGGTCTGGGTTACGCCCGTTGACTACATCAAAATATCGAGTTTGAATTTCTTTAGTTACCGCACCACGTTTGCCGTCGCCAATAATACGGTCATCGAGTGAATTAATCGGTGTAACTTCAGCCGCCGTGCCAGTGAAGAATGCTTCATCGGCAGTATAAACCTCATCACGCGTAATTTGCTTCTCGACGATCTCCATGCCCATGTCATCTCGCAGTAGTTCGGCGATAGTATCGCGAGTAATACCTTCAAGAGCTGAGGTTAAAGACGGTGTAAAAACCTTGCCACGACGAACTATGAAAATATTTTCGCCACTGCCTTCCGCTACATAACCATTGGTATCGAGCATCAGCGCCTCGTCGTAACCGGCATTTTCCGCTTCTTGCAAAGCCATGATCGAATTAGTGTAATGACCATTTGTCTTGGCCTTAGACATAGTGCTGTTAACGTGATGACGGTTAAACGATGATGTTTTGACCCGAATGCCCTTTTCCAAAGCCTCGTCTCCAAGGTAAGTTCCCCAAGACCAAGCCGCTACCATTAAGTGAGTCTTTAACCCTTTGGCGTGCAAACCCATTGCCTCAGAGCCGTAATACGCCATCGGCCTTAGATACCCGGACTCCAACTTGTTTCTTGCAACACACTCGATCTGCGCCTTATTGATCTCGTCAACTGAGAACGGAATAGTCATGCCCATAATCTTAGCCGATTGCAACAAACGCTCGGTGTGGCGATCTAAACGGAAAATCGCGGGTCCTTTATCGGTAGCGTAAGCGCGTACGCCTTCAAACACACCAACGCCATAATGCAATGTATGGGTGAGTACGTGGACTTTGGCATCGCGCCAATCAACAAACTCACCATCCATCCATATAAAACCATCACGATCTTCAAACGACATTGCTTTCTCTCCGAAACTTGTCTAAATAAAATTATTTCTCTATAGCCCTTATTCTATTACAAATGATGTACAGATAGTCACTCTGCTATTGCGAATAATGATTACATTAGACGAAAAACCGCTTAGGCAAACTATTATAAAGCTTTGAATTAGATAGGCGGTTAATTTTTTAACTGCGTCAACTGAACGGCAATAAACCAGTAGCACCAAAAATGAACTACCAGTGATTACGCAGCTCTCGCAGTTTCAGAAACACGGTCTCTTGGTCTGGTGAATCACCGATTTCAGGATAACGCTGTTTTAGTAAACTGATGATTTCATTACTTTCTAAACGAAAGAAAGCGTTAACTAAACGCTCCATAGCGATGTTTGAAATGAAGTGCTTATCGCGCGGCCACTGCTGTATGGCCGCAAGTAGACTATTAGCGGCGGCGTTGCCAGGCTCGCGATTTAGAGTGAACTGCAAGTTGTTTTCAATGTAATCATGGCCGGGGTATATTTTGGTCTTATCGGGTAAGACAAATATTTGTCGGCTAAAGGTTTGATACATGGTCTGCGCGTTGCCGCCGTTATGACAATTGCCAATTCCAGCGTTAAACAGGGTATCTCCAGAAAACAGAGCCGGCGCTTTATCGCTATCGCCCATAAAATATAGGCACGTATGACAAAATGTATGGCCCGGTGTATCTAGAGCTATCAACTCGACGGTTGTACCAACCTGAACCGTATCGCCCGCACGCAAACCGACGTCTACGTTGGGTATCTTGTCAGTTGCGTTTTCATGCGCGTAAAGCTTAGCGCCAGTCGCCGCGATTACCGGCTCATTGCCACCGATATGGTCGTGATGCTCATGAGTGTTGATCACACCTCGAATATCCCAACCAAGTTGCTTAGCCCGACTCAAGGCAAGACTGTGATCCAAGGGGTCAATCGCCACCGCCTCACGCGTCTCTGCGCAGGCCACCAAGTACATGTAATTTCTGAGGCTATTGTTTACCGCAATTTGTTCAACCAACATAATGATTCCTTACTAATAATGGGCGACAATGGATGATTAAGAGATGACTGCTGGTATAAGGTGCAAACTGGCGTTTAGTGATACACTCTGGCCGATTTTGCCACTCACATACCCGCTTTCAATAGCCATCACATGTCGTTAATAAACTTGAAAAACGTAAGCGTCGCTTTCGGCGCTGACCCCATTTTAGACCAAGCCAATTTAATTATCGAATCTAACGAGCGTATTGGCTTGATTGGTCGAAATGGTGCGGGTAAGTCAACCTTGTTAAAAATGATCGACAGCAAGGTATTGCCTGATGACGGCGAACTATTGATTCGACAGGGCACCATCGTTGGTCGTTTAGTGCAAGAGGTGCCCAGCGATTTAGATTTTGATATTCGCAGTGTGGTCGCCTTAGGCGATGACACCCTCGGCCAAGCACTAGCTGACTATTACTTAGCTGGCGAAAGTGACATCGATACGCAGACCATTGTAACCGAGCTCGAAGCTTGGGGGCTTGATGTACAAGTTCAAACGCTTTGCTCCAGATTTGACCTAGATCCAAATGCCCAGTTTAGCGATTTATCGGGCGGCATGAAGCGCCGAGTACTAATGGCCAGAGCATTGGTCAAACAACCCGATATTTTGTTGCTCGACGAACCAACCAACCATCTCGATATTGAGACAATTCTATGGTTAGAGACACTGCTACTGGGTCTCAATGTAACCATGATAATTATTTCGCACGATCGTAGTTTCATCGACAAACTATCTACCCGCATTATTGAAATAGACCGCGGCTTAATAACGTCGTATCCAGGCAACTTTCAAACTTACCTTGCCACGAAGGCCAAAGCACTAGAAGACGAAGACGTCGTTAACGCTAAATTCGACAAGCGCCTTGCTCAAGAAGAAGTCTGGATTCGTAAAGGCATTCAAGCTCGACGAACCCGAAACGAAGGCCGAGTGCGTGCATTAAAGCAGATGCGTGATGATCGAAGCCAACGCCGCGAGCGCCAAGGCACCGCTAATATCAGTTTGAATGCCGGCGGCGGCAAGTCGGGCAAAGTCGTTATAGAAGCTGAAAGTCTCCACGCTAGCTTTGACAGTCGTGTAATTATGCGCGACTTTTCTTGCCGTATTTTACGCGGTGACAAGGTTGGCATTATCGGCCCTAACGGTTGCGGCAAGTCAACACTGATTAAAGTACTGACCGGCGAAAACCAACCACATGGGGGCAAAATAAAGATCGGCACTAATTTAGAAATTGCCTACCTAGACCAACATCGCTCAGCGATTCGGGATGACTTAAGCGTTCAAGACAACGTTTCTGGTAATAACGAAATCACCATTAACGGCCAAACAAAACACATTATGGGCTATCTACAAGATTTCTTGTTTAGCCCATCTCGTGCTCGCGCGCCAGCGGCTAAGTTGTCTGGTGGCGAGCGTAATCGACTAATGCTAGCCAAACTATTTACCCAGCCGTTTAACTTTCTGGTGCTCGATGAGCCAACCAATGATTTAGACTATGAAACCTTAGAGTTGCTTGAGCAGTTATTGATGGACTACACTGGTACATTACTACTGGTAAGCCACGATCGAACCTTCTTGGACAATGTTGTTACTAGCACTATCGCATTTGAAGGCGATGGTGAAGTACATGAATATATTGGTGGCTACGAAGACTGGTTACGCCAAAAGCGTGATAACTCAGAAAAAACCAAGCCAAAGAAAAAGCAAGAAACTGCCCCAGTCGCCGCACCTAAAGCAAAAAAGCTAAGCTACAACTTACAGCGAGAGCTCGAGCAGTTGCCAAAGGAGATTGACGCACTAGAGAAAAAAATCGAGGCGATTACCTTAGCGATGGCAAAGCCCAAATTTTATCAGCAAGAGCAATCAAATATTACTCAGACTGGCTCCGAGTTGAAACAATTACAAGATCAATTAGATCAGTGCTTTGTTCGCTGGGAAGAGCTAGAAGGCTAGCGAACTTAAGAATCGAGTTTAACGGGCATCTAATGGCGTAACGTCACCTCGTTCTGCCGCCCAGAATGTGCCCACGACTTTTCTCATGCCATTCTCTCTTGCTTCAATCGCCATTTTTTTTGCTAGTACTTCTCCAAATCGATTGATGGCGAAAGACTCGCTAATGCTTACGCCGGCAAGATCAGGCCAATTGGCTTCCCAGTACCAAGATTCTTTGATCGTTCCGTCTTTGAGCTCATAGGTTTTTCGATATTTATAAACACCGGTGATTCCGGTCTTATTGTTGCGACGTTTAATACTGCAGAAGTCCTTACGACTAATAGGCGGATTTTCGAGCAAAAATTGATCCCGATACTCAACCGCTTTAGCTAACGCTAGCTCTCGGCATTGATACCTTTTATCGGTGAAATTTCTAACGTAGCGCTTACCGTAGCGGCGCAAGCTAACCCGCCATGCATGAGCGTTTTGTCGGTCGCAATCAATCCTAGAAACTCCATAAAGCTCTTTGCATGTACCATTATTTTTAACCATATCGTCTAATCCTTCTACATAAACTAGATCGAGCGACAATGATATTCGCTCAAACTTGAGATAACTGAATTGCAGCCTTTTTAGACATAATGCCTAACACCACTTCAAAGAAAAACATCATGCCAAGATGTCCAAACCGGACACCTTGGCAATCAATTATCTTTACTTTAGCTATCGAAGACCGATGAGATAAGGTCGCCTAAATTACTCAGAGTGCAGGTGACGCTACCCAAATATTCGCCGGAGACATTATTCACAATCCGCATACGGTATTGCAAGGTTCGGCCCGACATATCATGGTCAAGGTCATACTTAGTTAGGCCGCTATTATTGATAGAAATAATATTCGCTGATTGCTCGCGATCTTGCAGTGCTGCCGAGGCACAACGTTGAAGATCGTTATCCGCGCTGGTAGCGTACACGTTAGAAATACTTAAGAGGAGAATTGTAGAAACAACAATAGTACGAAAATAAGACATAAAAAACCCTGCGATAGCATTTTGATTAAGTTGATATTTAACTGCAGTAAACTACGTCTATGTGACATAGATTGCAGCCACATCTAAATAGTAATCGGCTGACAATATTTTTAATAATGAAGAATTTTTATTCTCAATATAACTGACCTACATATGAAGCAATAATGTAGTGCGTAGCGATTATCCATAATCGTGCATCGCCGCTGAATGACTTACCCGCTATTGGGTCAAGCACGCACTAAAAGAGTGCAGGCTCAATCTCTTCAAACTAAGGAGAAGTGAAGATGTTGATCATAAGTCAATAAAACTAGAAATCAGTTTCATGACTACGTTAACTGAGGCGGTGAGATAATTCACTTCGCTCAACATGACGACATTTGAGAATACCTTAAGGCCCTACCTTAGCTGCGGTCATACTGGGCTCAGTAAATGTGTCCTTTATGCTGAACCCTGATTAGTGAGGTGCCACGCTTCGCGCAACATTACCGAATTTGCGAATATGTCGAATCAGCTAACTCACGGCGACTAAGCCCATTACAATATAAGCCACAATTGTGATGGCTCCACAAAATAGAGCATATGGCAGC
>JBLHRL010000001.1:0-124885 GCA_047625975.1 Arenicella sp. | reverse complement strand
TTCAGGGGAATTACTTTGCCACCCGGATTTTAATAAACCACCTAACATCGTTTGAATCTCTTTTTTGGCATGGTCAATTTAATAACATAATTAGTTACTGGTATTTTAGCAGTTAAGGTAAAGTAGTGACGTAAATTCAATCGCTATTTTGTGTTTTATCAAACACGCTTATATTAATTATGAACTTTCTATCAAATTTTTATTCAGTCTGGAATGACAATCAGGTGTCGGTTAGCGCTGAACAAGGGAATAATTTTGCCAAGAATGTGGCTGATGACTTTAACCCCATACACGATACTGAATCGAAGCGCTTCTGTGTGCCAGGCGATTTACTGTTTGCGATCGCCTTAGAGCATTATGGTCTGCATCAATCGATGAGTTTTCAGTTTCGCGAGCTAATCAAAGCCGAGACTGAATTAAACTATCCTGACGTTAGCCAATCAAGCGCTAAATTTGATGTCACTTGCGATCGTGACAAGCCAGTGTTAGGAATTGAATTCAGTGGTGATAGTTCTTACCAGATCGAGAAAGTCGAACAACTGATTCGTAGCTATGTCGTGTTTTCGGGCCAAAATTTCCCACATATTTTGGTGCCGTTGATGCAACAGCATAATGTAATGATTAATCCGGCGCGTCCGTTGGTCATTTATCAAAGCATGTCGCTGAGCTTTGACAGTCTTGATTTTGATAGCTTGAATATTGAATTGAGCAGAACTGAGCTTGAAGTACTGGGTAAGCGTGGTAATGCCGAACTTCACTTCGATCTTAACAATGGCGATAAGAAAATAGGTACAGGTCTTAAGCGACTGGTACTGAGCGGTCTACGTGAGTACGAACAAGCGTCTATTGACATCATGTGTGAGCAGTATTACGCCAGCAAGGCGGCGGATTCTAACTAATGCGATTTTGTTGTTGGCAAGAATTTCACAATGGGAGTTAGTATCAAGACTTGGCTAAAGGATTCACTAATTGGCTTAGTATTATTTGAGCTTGCTGGCGGATACGCTATCTTAAACATTAAGAGTGCCGCTGCTGGATATTTATACGGCGACCCGTTGCTGACGATGGACCAGTCACGTTTAACCTTTTTGGGTGCTGATCAGCAAACTTAATCAGTTAAATCACATACAACAATTTCCAGATCATGATTTTCGTAATGTTGTTAGGCCAAATAATGATACTTCACATAGCATCGCATCGCTTGATCTTGGTGATGGGCCATTAATATTGAGCGTGCCAGACACCCAAGGGCGTTATTACGGAATGCCGTTGATGGATGCTGATCTAATGTATTCGTAATGGTTGGTCGACGCACTACAGGTTCACAAGCAGGAGATTAGGCTATTGTAGGGCCGAAGTGGTCTTAAGAATCGAACCTTGAGTTACCCGAAAGTGTAACCGAAATTAAATCGCCAACTAATATGGTCTGGTTGATTGGTCGTATACAAACTAACGGCAATAGTGATATTGCCACGGTAGCAAAGTTGCAGAATCAATTTTCACTTACGTCGCTGAGTCTATGGGGTTCCAATTCGAGGCTTGAGGCGACCATTATATCGGCTAGTAATGCGAGCTAAAATCCAATGGTAATGGTTGAATCTCTTAAGGCAAACGATTATTTTTCAATGTTAGCAACGCTATTGAGTCAGCACGCCAGCTTAGAACAAGACTCGGCTGCATTGCATAATTTATCTGCGCTTGGTATTGCCGCCAATAGACCTTATGAGTGGCTAGGGTTAATTGATAGCTGGTTGTTTAACGCCGTTATAGACATTACCCAACAAAGGCTAGGTGATAGAACAAAAAACCGGTCTGAATTAGAAAGTGGCTGGGCAGTTCATCGCTCGGTAATAGGTAATTTCGGCACTGACTGTACGTTTAGGGCTGGAGTGGCGAAAGTGGGGCTAGGTGCCTTGCCACCAGAAGAGCGGCCTACCCAAACATAAAAGTCGACTCTGAAGGGCGACCTCTAACGGCTAATAAACGTTACAAAATATACTTTGATAAAGGGTAAACTCCGCCTGTAGATACGTTTTGTCATTAAGCATGTAAAACCAGCAAGGCTTCTTTACTGATAATAAGCTAAAGCGTTACTCCATTGGCGACCGAGATACTTTGAAATTTAATGAAGATGGCTCGCTTGATATCTTAATCCAAGCAACCAAGCCAGCTCGCGGTGCAAGCAATTGGTTACCTTGCAAAGCGTCAATTTTGAATTGACCATGCGGTTGTATAGCCCAAAAAAAAGTTTTTTAAGCGGCGACTGGAAGTTACCTAATGTCGAGTTGCAAGACGAGAGATTTAGACGATTTAAGACAACTTAGAAACAAGCCTTGACCACTTACGGTAAGTACTAAAATTACGATTAAATCGAACCAGCTTATGAGTTGGAAAGTAAATTGATTCTAACAACTAATAACTAACACCGAATATCAACCTTACAAATTAACCTCCAGCGAGTAACCATCTAATATAGTTTTGGGCGTTGTAGAAAACCATTCAGATATAAATATAAAGGTAATTATCATCAACCCAGCAGTCACTCCACAATCGCCAACACTATAGGGGTGGACACTAAAACCATAATTGCTATGCATACTAATTGAATTGAATAGCGGTTAGGGTTCGCTACACAACATAATTAATCGACAAGAGATAAAGCCATGGCCCTCAGGTAGTTCCGTCGTTTTTTGTCATAATACGTCCTTTGGTAGCCAGTTATCATGGCGGTATGGCCATGCCGCATCTCATCTGCGAAGGTAGTTATAACGACGAACGGCCACTGAGCATAAAGTCCGAATGCAACTCTGTTAGTACTACAAAAAAATTGCAGTTAGCACTAGTATTTACCCGCTCTGAAAGTGTGTGGTGCGAGCGTTAGTCATGCCTTGGTCGATGTGTTCATCTTATCAACGAGTTTAAGTGTTAACCTATGCCCATAGCGATTAGAACTGTTTGTAATTTTGATTTGCCTACATTACAGGATGACTCCAATATATAAAGTTCAAAGGTACTAAAGATATGCGAAATAAACTTCTCCTAAGCTGTGCGCTGTTAGCTTGCTTCTCCCTTCAGGCTCAAGAATCCGTGATGTCTACTCAGCTTAATCAAGCATTAAAATCTGAAAATCGTACCAATGCAGAAGTTGAACGGGATCGCAATAGACGTCCGCTTGAGACTCTTGAGTTCTTCGGAATTACGCCTGAGATGAAAGTGTTGGAGCTAATCCCTGGAGGCGGATGGTACACCAAACTATTAGCGCCGGTATTGCGTGACAAAGGTGAGTTGTATGTCGCCATTGGAGCTTCTCGCGTCAAATCGAATTTATTGCCGATGATAGGGCTAGATAAAATTAAGGTGCTTGAACCCAAAGTCGAGATAGGCGAGGGCGTAGATAACCTTCGTACTATTGACCAGTTTACCATAGGCGAAAAAGGCTTTGATGCGGCGCTAACCTTTAGAAATATGCACAATTTTGATGCCGCCGGGCGTAAAAATATTAACGACGCCGTGTTCGAAAGCTTAAAGAAAGGTGGAATTTACGGTATCGTCGATCATACTCGTCGCCATATGGAGCCGATTACTTCAGAAAATCGTCGCCGTGCTGACCCCGTTACTATTATCAAAGAATTGCTTGATTCGGGTTTTGTATTCGAAGGCTATTCAGATTTGCACCGTAAACCTGATGATGAGCTACGTTACGAAGTAGCGCGAAAATCAGTTACCGGCAACACTGATCGTTTTACTTTGTTGTTTAAAAAGCCATAATATAGCTGCAAATTTAGCCATAAAAAAAGCCATAGCGCCGCAAGCGTTATGGCTTTTCACTTTTCAGTATCAACTGCTTAAATGCGATAGTGAAATCTGTTTAGTTTGCTGCTAGTTCTGAACCAAAGTAAAGCCAACAGTTATAAAGTCGACTAGATTCGTAGTCCGCTGTTTACCGAGCTCATAGAAACTCGTGAACTGAGTTCACTCTTGAGTTTTTGTTCAATTACACGTTTTACTTCGCATGCACAGCCGCCGCAAACAGTACTAACGGCTAAATGAGATTGCATTTCTTCAAACGAGCTGACACCTGTTTCAACAGCATCTTTGATTTGGTGGTCTGTGACCGCTTTACATAAACAAACGAACATGTGATTAACGAAAGGTTATTTCTAATGGGCTTAAGTTATCACTTATCAATGGAAATGTAAATGCTAATTGTTCGCATTTACATTAACGTTTTATATGTTCCGTTTTGAACCTTAGATGGGTCATTTATTGAACAGTGAGTAAGGGCTGTCAGGTCTTGGATCAATCACCACCAAGAGTATAGCGGCCTAATGCGCCTGAGATACGACGTAACAACCATTTCGGCGTGGCTCTTCCTATTACCGTAGCGGCCAAATTTACAGTCCCCGGTATGCAAATAACATCGCCTTTCAAGCAGGCTTTATAGCCTTCGGTAGCAACTTTTTCTACCTCACCGATCATAAACGCAGGCAGATTGAATCCTCCACTTTTTTGTTGCGCAGTGGCAACCATATTAGTGGCTGTAACACCAGGACACAGAGCGGTAACCGAAACGCCGGTGCCCGACAATTCGCTAGCAAGTGATTCTGTAAGTGAGAGTACATAAGCTTTAGTGGCGGCATACGTCGCTAAGCCAGGTACTGGCTGAAATGCGGCAATAGAAGCCACATTAAGAATTCGTCCCTTACCTCGAGCCACCATCGGCGGTAGAAAATGACTCAACATATTTGTTAGCCCAGAAACGTTAAGATCAATCAAGCCTTGTTGCGAGTTGCCAGGTATATCAACAAAATTACCATTCTCAAGCACCCCAGCGCAGTTGACCAAAATATCAACATCAATACCTTGTTGTTTTAACACTGTGGATAGTTTTTTAGCGGTGCTGCGCCGCGATAAATCGGCTGACTCGACCCACACATTTGCATTAGTATCACGCCTAAGTTGATGCGCCAATGCCGTTAGTTTGTCTTCACTACGTGCAACCAACACAAGGTCATATCCGCCGTTGGCAAAATTTTTTGCTAGCTCCTCGCCGATTCCAGATGACGCGCCGGTCACCATCACAATTTCTGTTTGCATCTCTCTGACTCCATTTATTTAGTTATTAGCTAAGCAACTCTAAGTGGGATAGATCCTTCGGTCATGTGGAGGATGACTTCTATCACCTTTACCAGTGGTTGCTTAGGCGCTTCTAACGCATAAGCTTTACTTTATGATACGCAAAAATATATGCGAAGCAGTCGCAGGTTGAGTATCTAACTGACATCAATGTTACTGCAAATCGAAGACGACTATAATTTATATTCGATTGGAGCACTACAATAATCCTATAGACAAATCGTTGCTGTTTTTCTGTTAGTTGCCTTTATCGAAACACAAAGGGATGAATACTTTCCGCCAAGTCCACCTAGTAAATTTACCACCAATAATCACTTTACCGTCGGCTTGTACAGCGATCGACAGCACATGGTCATTTGCTCCTTCTCTTGGGGGGAACGTTTGATCGACACTGCCGTCAGCATTCAAGCGAACGACACATGTTAGTCTGTGGCCATTTTCATTTACTGTGACATTTTGCTGTGGTCTGCCAATCAGATTATTTAACGAACCAACTTGAGCGACTTTCCTTGAGATGGGGTCGTATATTTCTGAAACACGTATACACCCCCCGTTCCTATTTTCATCGTCAGTATCTCAGTTCGAATGGCCTCCAAAAATTAAAATTCTGCCATCCAGCAGCTTAACCGACGATGGATTGGCACTTGCATTAATTATGGAGTCTGGGTAGATCACTGTAGCGCTCGTTAAGCACGCGAATATTGAGATGAAACATATTCATACTATTCATGGTAAATACCTATAACTTTATTTCAAAAGGCTTTATTTCGTCAAATACCTGACTGCTTTGATTTCATATCGATGGTTAGATTTTACTGTTATTTTTATTGGTATGCTACGTACGTTGGGTCATGGTTATAATGGAGGGCCTCATTGGCAGCTTTATTTGGTCGATAAGCTTACGAAAATAGTAATTAAATATCTATTAGAATGACGAGGTAAGACCGCGGTTATTAGTCGATGCTTTGGGCAGTCAACCGTCTCAAAAGCTTCTATCTGGTTTGATTTAAGTGATCGTTATTTCGAACCCGCCATTGCAATGTATTGCGTGACCTAATATCTGATTTCGAGGCTTTAGTTTGATAAATTTATTGTTAGTGTGGCGAAGGATCTGTTCTTAATTATGAGATCCTTCGGCTGCGCTAATGATGACTTCGATCGCGATTACCAATGCCGCTTAGAACAACTGACGGCCTTTTGAACCTTTATATAATTTGATTAAAAAGGCTATTAACCGCGTCATTAGAACGCTAATTTTGACGCTATTATATCAAGCGTCTGAGTTCCTTTCTGATCAGCAATATTAGGGGGCAGTTCATTGCTTAGCCTAACTGCGATATTTTAGTAGCCTAAGAAGGCCGTGAGTAACAATAGACCGCAGAGCGAGGAAAACTAATTATAGCCAGTATCTCGGGTTTAAAAAAGCCGACAGGCTATAGCCTTGCGCCGATCACGTCATTCTGAGCAAAGCCGAAGAATCTAATAATTAGCAACAGATCTCTCGATTATGTTTCTAACGACGTTATCAATTAGCACGCGGATACTATTGGGGTATGACTCAGACTAGGGCAAGTTAATGCACGTTTTCGGCGGCAAATAAGCAACTTATATACACTCTTGTTTGCTCTATATTCAATAAATATCAAAAAACCTAAGCAATAGTTCTTGTGTATTAACTAATACCGTATATTTTCTCAGTTAAGTGATATTGCCGCTTTTGTTTGTGTTGTTAAACTCAAGTCTTTTACCGCAGCGGCTGAACAGCTCGATACTTCTAAATCAGTCATCAGTAAATATGTCAGTCGTTTAGAAAATAGGCTAGGTGTTAAGTTACTCACTCGAACTACTCGACGGTGGATGCTTACGTAATTCGGAAAAGTTTTTTATGACGGCGTCTGCGAAGGTCTGGATAAAATTAGTGACGCCGAACAATCAGTATCCTCCTTGCACGACACTCCAAGGGGTTGCTTAAAAATTAACGCTCCCTTATCTTTTGGAGCTCTGCATATTTCGCCGTTGCTTGACGAGTTCGTCAATCTTTATCCTGAAGTACAAATTGACCTAAACTTCGATGACCATAAAATAGATATGGTTAAAGATGGGTTTGATATTACGGTTAGAATCACCAAGCAACTAGAAGGCAATTTTTTCGCTAGAAAGCCTGACCCTTGCCATCAAGCGCGTGGCTTTTATGGTCTCTTCAGAAGTGACGAGAGAACTCGAGTCGACAGAGAAAATAATTCGTGACTTAGCCTGTCAAGAGGCGGTATATTTTCGCCTACCCTATGGGAAGAAATTAGTTATCCTGTCGTTACATCTAAGCAATAATAATATTAAAACTATTACCTGGGACGATGAACTTGCATCTTGAAGGTTGTGGCTGGCCAGTGTTGATTGAGGAATTGAAGGTGCTGTCAACGGTACTAAGCCTAGTTCAATTATTACCATTCACGTAATTCATGGTGACATTGAATCGATGCTTGCAGTGCCTCCATTATTTGGCCACTAAAGCGTAGGGGTATCAATTTTTTAACTGTTAGTAAACTTCTCAAGCATCAGCCGAACTCAAGTCACCGATAACCTCACTGCCTCTTAAAACTGTACCTATATCAACCGAGAAGCCAACCAAGCAATGTTCGAGATAAAAACACTTACACTATTCTTTGTAACCGCCATTGCTGAAATCGTTGGTTGCTACCTACCTTATCTGTGGCTTAAGCAAGATAAAAGTATTGTACTTTTAATTCCGGCAGCGCTTAGCCTTTCATTGTTTGTATGGCTGCTTACTCTTCACCCGACGGCCGCCGGTAGAGTCTACGCTGCTTACGGAGGAGTCTACATTTTTACCGCCGTACTTTGGCTATGGGCGATTGATGGTATCGAACCCACTGCTTGGGATATTACCGGTACCTTAGTGGCTCTTCTCGGAATGGCAATCATTATATTTGCACCAAGAAGCGCGTAACACAGTAACGCCCCCGTTTGAGTAAATCTAAGCGGCTGATATTACAAATATAACCACCCAAGCTAGAACCATTGATAACGTTGCCCGCTAAAGCTTGGTACTATTGAGCTTTGGTGGCAGTAGCGCAATTATTAAGCTCAGCACGATCAACGGTAAAATCAGTCAATATGAGTTATAGCTATCTAAATTAGACTCCCTTTTTTAGAAAAATAAGTCAGGTTTTGATTACACAATGTAATAGGTTTGGGGTCGAGTAAGAGATCGGTTTAGTCTAGGGCAATAGCAAAAAGGATTCGCTTGTTATGAAAGAGTCTATACCCATCACCATGCATTCTGATTAGATTTTGAAATAGCACCCAGATAAAAAGTAGATCTTATTAAAAATGCTATGGATCATCGGTAGGCCGCTTATCATTAAAAGGCAGTCAAACTCGGTTCTGTTTAACGAACGTACTTCCTTCACAGGCACTTGATGAAATTGTCAAAAGCTAAATTTGAATACTCTAAACAACATAGATCTTGTTATGATTAAGTCCAAACCAAAATATTACCACTACGGCTAGATGCTCGAAAGTATTCTTTTTAAGCGCAGATGATTGCTGAAACGATATCGTCTCTGACCCAAGGTGCTAAGTAAACGAACCGTGAATTTATAACCGTGACTATACAACTTTCCAATCCATTGACGTTACCGTGTGGTGTCAAGATACCCAACAGACTAGCCAAAGCAGCAATGACCGAAGGCTTGGCCGACGTCAACGGAGAGCCAAATACCGATTTAGCTAACTTATATGGGATCTGGTCTGACGGCGGTGCTGGCTTACTGATATCAGGTAATATTCTAATCGATGGTGATCATTTAGAGCGCCCAGGGAATGTGATCATAGATAAAGAGCCACGCCCCGAAATGCTGGCGTCATTACGAGATTGGTCGAGTGCCGCGACACGTAATGGTAATCAATTTTGGGCACAAATTAGCCATGCAGGCCGACAAACTCAGAAAGCGGTAAACCCAATGCCAAAAGCCCCGTCAAGCGTCAAGCTCGGCTTGCCAGGCGGACAATTCGGACAACCCGTAGCGATGACGCAGGCCGATATTGATTCGGTAATCGAGGGTTTTGTGCGTTGTGCTCGAGTGGTTAAGAGGGCAGGTTTCACTGGGGTTCAGGTGCACGCGGCGCATGGTTATCTTATTTCGCAGTTTCTCAGCCCGCGGTCGAATCAACGAAGCGATATTTATGCTGGCAGCTTGGAAAATAGAGCTCGCTTGCTATTGGACGTAGTGGCTCAAGTACGAACCGAAGTGGGTGCTGATTATCCGCTCGCAGTAAAACTCAACAGCGCCGATTTTCAAAAGGGTGGTTTTGCATTTAAAGACAGTATTCGTGTGGCAAAGTGGTTACAAGATGCTAGCGTAGACTTAATCGAGATATCAGGCGGCACTTATGAGCAACCTAAGCTGCTTGGTCTCGAAGGTATTGAGGAGGTGGAGCCACAAAAGGTAGCCGAATCTACGTTGATGCGCGAAGCCTATTTCGTTGACTTCGCATTAGCAATGCAGGCAGAGGTCTCTATTCCATTGATGGTCACAGGTGGTTTTCGTCAACGTAAAGTAATGCAAGATGCGCTTGATGGTGGAGCCGCTGATATCATTGGTTTAGGGCGGCCAATGTGTGTTGATACCGATGCGCCGAATCAGTTGTTAGGCGGTGCTGCAGAGTTACAACGCTATGAAACAACGGTGCAACTATTACCGGCTTGGGCCGGATTTATACAGAAACTGTCTTTGATTAGAACGGCAGCATCGTTTTCGGTTCAATATTGGTATTACGCTCAGCTATTGGCGATTGCTAGAAGTGGCCAAGCAGACCGATCATTATCAGTATTTTCGGCGGTTAAACTTTTGCTCAAGCATGAGAAACGCTGGCTAAAGGAAAGGCGAAAGCACTTAGCCCGGTCTTAGTAGCGGGTGCCTCTTGAAGCGATTGGCGACCCTGAAAAATATAAAACATAATTATAAAAAGAGAGTGAAATGTTAAAGAAATTATTGCTAGGGCTTTTGCTGCTTATTGTTGTTGTAGCCATATCTGGCTTTGCCTTTGTCGCTGTCAATCAGTCGCCTCAATTGTTCGAGTCCAGTGTTGCTGGGGCTTATCATACCGCTCAGCGCGTTATTGATCTCGAGAGCGAAGTCGATACCCGTGCCGGTAAAATAGTCGGCTTTACTGATTCATACAACACCTTTGCTTGGATTGGTATTCCCTATGCGAAACCACCTATTGGTGAACTTAGATGGAAGGCTCCCCAGGGCTTAAAGCGATGGGCCAATACTTTACAAGCAACCGAGTACGGTAAGCCATGTGTTCAGTTATCAGGCCAGTTGTCTGGTATTGAAGCTGAGCCAGGTCAAGTGGTCGGTTACGAAGACTGCCTAAGCTTGAATGTATGGGCGCCTAAAGCTGCACTGGCAAATAATATTAAGCTGCCAGTGATGTATTGGATTCACGGGGGCGGCAATGATTCTGGCACTGGAATGCTCTTTCAAGGGCACCATTTAGCGGGCGAGAAAGAGGTTATCGTTGTCACTATTAACTACCGTGTTGGCATGCTTGGTTGGTTTAGTCACGAGGCCATACGTGCTAACGCTTCGAACCTAGAAGATGCCTCGGGTAATTTCGGAACCTTAGATATTATTCAGGGTTTAAAATGGGTACAGCAAAACATCGCCGAATTTGGTGGTGACCCTGAGAACGTGACTATTTTAGGTGAATCGGCCGGTGGCCGTAACGTCTATTCGTTGCTGGCTTCACCATTGGCTAAAAGCCTATTTCACCGTGCTATTTCGCAGAGTGGATCTCCTGATACGACGCTCTTGACGCTAGCCGAAGATTTTGATGACAATAAGCTTATCGAACCAATCTCTGGTTTAAAAAATAGCTCCAATGGACTGATTTCGTTGGTTTTATCTGATATTGATCCGAGTCTTTCTAAAGAGCAAGTGCGTGAAAAAATAGCCAGTACAGAGGCCAACGAGTTGTTGGCAACGCTTCGCAATGTTAAGGCCGAAAAATTAATGACTCTCGCCGTAGACAATGGTTCATCAGGCTACATACAAATAGCCCGAGTTCTCCGTGATGGTTATGTGTTACCAAAGATCTCGACCTTGGAACTGTTTCAGTCGGTTGAAAATTACAATAGCGTACCGCTAATGCTCGGTGCTAACCGCGATGAGAATAAACTATTTATGGCCGGTGACCCTCGTTATATCGACAATCTACTCGGCCTATTTCCGAGGCCCAAAGACGACGCTTACTATAATCGAGTGTCGGAGTATGTTTCTAATAACTGGAAGGCAGGTGCGGTCGATGAACCAGCTAAAATTATAGCTAAAACCAATGCACCAAAGGTTTTTTCGTATCGGTTCGACTGGGACGAGTCACCTTCAAATATTTTGGTTGATTTACCAACTCTTATTGGCGCTGGGCACGGGCTTGAAATTAACTTCGTGTTTGGTGATTTTGAGGGTGGCATAGCCATGGGACCACTTTTAAATAAAAATAACGCACCTGGCAGAAAGGAATTATCGCTTTCTATGATGGATTACTGGGCTGAATTTGCCCACAACGGAGACCCTGGTAAAGGTTTTAGTGGCCAGCAACCTGAATGGTTAGCCTGGAGTGATGAGGGCGCCAATGTAATGGTTTTAGATACTAACGCCGACGGTGGTCGGCGCATGCAAGAAGTACGCAACAATGTCGCTGATATTAAAGCTAAGTTAGCCGTCGACGACATTATTACTGACCAAAGAGAGCGATGTGAAGCCTACGCCATACTTTTTCTTCACGGCTATCAGTCGAGCGATTTCTGGAATCCAGCAGAGTACTCAAAACTTGGTTGCGATGGCTACCCCGCAGGCGAATTTAGAAATAGTTAATCAGCATTTTTTAACGGCCTATCCTACTTGGTATCGGCGGTAAATCTGTAAATTTTGCTACTCGTTTCTCAGATTTTGCTAGCATAGCTTCGCCAATTTCATCAACACTGAGCATGCTAGCGTTCCACGTTATTACGTAATCGAGAGTGTCTGTGGTTGAATGGTCACGCGCATAGTTAATCATTCGTTTGCAACCATAGACGGCCAATGGTGCTTGTGTGGCGATTTGCTGGGCAATCTTCATCACCTCAGTCAGCATCATTTCTTGGTTCGGGTAAACTCGATTTACCAAACCATATCGTAGCGCTTCGGCGGCGGGTAATGGGTTGCCGGTGAACGCCATTTCTCTAGCGATACCTTCGGGAACTAGATTCACTAATCGTGGGAAAGTGCCGACATCGGCGGTCATAGCGATATTGGTTTCGTGTACAGAGAAGAACGCATCTTCAGTTGTATAGCGCATGTCACAGGCGGTTGTAAGGTCAACACCGCCGCCAATGCAGCCTCCTTGAATTGCGGCTAACACGGGCATGCGGCAGTTTTCCAATACGGAAAATGTTTCTTGCATTAAGCGTGCGCTTTGGTGAAAACGAACGCCGTGATCGGCGTGGCTCTTATCGGTTCCTTCGTCGCCTTGATTTAAAAATGAACCAATGTCGATACCCGCAGTGAAATGTGGGCCGGTAGACGAAATAACAATCGCGCGAGCTTTCACATTAGCATCGATGTCTCTGATAATTGCGGGCAACTCATCCCAAAACTCGGGACTCATGGCATTGCGCTTTTGGGGTCGACTCAATTGTATATGGGCAACGTTTTGTTCAAATGACACTGTAAAGCATTGATAACTCATTAACTTGTCCTGAATTTTTATTGTTGAAGGTTAGTGTGGCGTTTAATCGAATAACCAATAGGTGATCAGCCAAATAAGTAATTCACCTGTAATTATTTTACATTGGCGAAGATAAGGCAAGTGACCGTATGCCTTAGATGCAGAGAATCTTTTACAATCTTAAGGTAGCATTGCCCTCTGATACGCAAGAGATAACCTTAGCTAATACTATGACTGAGATTCACACTGGCTTTTTACTGACACGCTCTAGTGTTAGCCGCTATGGTCGAACAGACATCGAATATTGGCTGGCGAGCGACTTGGGACCGGTGCTGTTGACGGTTGCTGATCAACGACCGTTGTTCTTCATCGCGCAAGAGCATGGCATTAAGGCTGAAACCTCGCTGAAAGGGCTCGGCCGTGATGCCAGTAAGGCCGACTATGAGGTTACGCCGCTAGATCTAAAAACCTTTGAAGGTAGGCCAGTATCAGCGGTGTATACCGCGACCTCAAGCGATGCATACCATGTTCAAGATTCGTTAAAGCGTGCCAATATAGAATTGCATGAAGCTGATATTCGGCCCCATGATCGTTACCTTATGGAGCGCTTTGCCTACGGTAGTGTCGCTTTCACTGGTGAGCTTAAGCAACGTAAAGGGTTCTTAGAATTTAACCATGCAAAGCTTAAAAGTGCTGATTATCAAGCTAGTTTAAGCGCTGTCTCCTTAGACATAGAATGCGCGATGGATGGCGAGTTATTCTCGGTCGGGTTAGCCACAATGGATAAGATAGTTTCTGAAGTTCTGATGATTGGCGATCCACAAGTCGATTGCGAAAGTAATATTTTGTGGTTCGACAACGAGAAAGACTTGCTGCTCGGCCTTTGTCATCGCATTAGCGTAATCGACCCAGATCTAATTATCGGTTGGAACGTGATTAACTTTGATATGCGAATTCTTATCGAGCGCGCCGAGCACCACAAAATAAAGTTACGTTTGGGCCGAGGAAACCGTGAGGCAAGTTGGCGAAACCAAGTTAACGACCCTAGTAAAGGCTACGTTTCCATTGCTGGGCGTGTCACCATCGATGGTATCGACGCGCTTAAGTCGGCTACTTGGACGTTTCCCAGTTTTTCATTAGAGAATGTCGCTCAGAGGTTATTGGGCCGAGGTAAAAAAGTTGAGCAAGGTGTCGACGACCGAGTGGCCGAAATCGTGCATAATTTTCATCACGATAAAGCGGCATTGGCGGCCTACAATTTAGAAGATTGTCGTCTAGTTTTAGATATTTTTGAACATACTAAAATTATCGACTATCTAATCCTAAGGAGTAAAATAACTGGTTTAGAATTAGATCGAGCCGGTGGCTCAGTTGCCGCCTTTACCAATCTCTATTTGCCGCGACTTCACCGCGGTGGTTACGTAGCGCCAAACTTACCACAAGACGGCGGCCTAGCCAGCCCTGGTGGTTATGTGATGGATTCAACCCCTGGGCTGTATCGAAATGTTTTGGTGCTCGATTTTAAGAGCTTGTACCCATCGATTATAAGAACCTTTAAGATAGACCCTATGGGGTTAATAGAAGGTTTAGCAAAGCCTGAAGATAGTATTCCAGGCTTTCGCGGCGGTACTTTTGATCGAGAAAAGCACTATCTGCCGCAAATCATTACCGACCTATGGGTGCAAAGAGACCAAGCCAAGCGCGACGGCGATAAGGTTCGCTCTCAGGCGATCAAGATTATTATGAACTCATTTTATGGCGTGCTTGGATCTGGCGGCTGCCGTTTTTACGATACTCGTCTGGCAAGCTCTATAACCATACGTGGCCACGAAATTATGCAAACAACTGGCAAGTGGATTGAAGACCAAGGCTATGAAGTGATCTATGGCGATACTGACTCTACCTTTGTATCATTAGACAATAGTCTTGATTCAGTCGAGTGCAATCAAATTGGCGGCCAGCTAGTCGAGTTAATCAATCAACGCTGGGCCCAAAAATTGACCGACGATTATCAATTAGATTGTTTACTTGAAATCGAATTCGAAACTCATTTTAGTCGCTTTTTCATGCCGACCATTAGAGGCTCTGAAGCGGGTAGTAAAAAGCGTTATGCGGGTTTGATTATTGACTCGAAGACTCAGCATGAGAAAATAATTTTTAAGGGTTTAGAAAATATTCGAACCGATTGGACTGAACTTGCCAAAGAGTTTCAAGCGAAACTTTTTGATCACGTGTTTCACGATCGAGACCCAACGGAGCTGGTAAAAAACGTGGTTGTTGATACCCTTGCAGGCAAGTGTGATGCTAAGCTCAATTATCGTAAGCAGCTTCGCCGCAAGCTCGAGCTCTATGTCAAGAACGTACCGCCGCATGTGCGCGCCGCTCGTTTTGCAGACCAACAGAATAGCCTGCTTGGTAAATCGTTGCTTTATCAGAACAAGGGTTGGATTAGTTATGTAATGACCACTAATGGGCCTGAGCCGATCGAGTACCATACTAGTCAGCTAGATTATGATCATTATATCGAAAAACAAATCAAGCCGATCGCCGACGCTGTGCTGCCTTTCATTGGCTATGACTTTGACACGATCACGAGTAATCAAATTCAGTTATTTTAGATTATGATTGATCGATTTTTTACAATCGGAGCGTTACTGCTACTTAGAGGCTAGAGTTGAGTTTTAGACACTAACGAAAAATAGACCTAGCTAAGTTTAATATTGATCTAAAATAATAAAAACCTTATGGTGCACAGATGCACGATTTTCCGTTGCCAAACAATTCTCACGACCTTACCGGGCAGGTCGCCCTAGTTACCGGTGCGACCTCAGGGTTAGGCTGGCATTTTTCGAGAGTGTTAGCTGGCGCTAAGGTTGCGATTGCTGGCAGGCGCAAAGAGCGTTTAACTGAGCTGGCAGCGTTAATTAATCTAGACGGCGGTGATTGCGCTTCTTTCGTGCTTGATATGACTGATGCCGTTGCGACTGTCTCGGTGGTTGCCGAGATAGAACAGAGTCTTGGCATGTTGACTATTTTAGTTAATAACGCGGGAATACCCGATGCTCAGCTTGCAAAAAAAATGGATCTTGAGCTGATTGACCGTGTTCTAGATACCAATGTTCGAGGGCCTTTCGTTCTCAGTCGAGAAGTGGCTAAGCGATTGATCTCTGAGAAAAAGCCTGGTCGGATTATTAATATTGCTAGTATGGCGGCGTATCAATATGACGGTAATGGAGCGGCGCTTTACTCCGTGAGTAAGGCTGCGATTGCGAGAATGACCAAGGCTTTGTCGGTCGAATGGGCAAAATTCAATATCAATTTAAATGCCATTGCTCCTAGAGTGTTCTCCTCAGAAATGGTTGACGGCATGCAAGTGAGAATGGGCGATCTTGCTGGATATTTTCTGCGTAAGCGAATTGGTTATCCGCCGCAGTTAGACAGCAATTTACTGTTTTTCAGTTCACCCGCATCAGAATGTGTGACTGGCACCATCGTCAAAGCAGACGACGGACAAACAAATAAATAAGCCAACTTAATTATAATTTAATAGGATTTAATAATGAAAACCCGTATTACCGAACTGTTTAATATTCAACACCCGATCATTCAAGGTGGCATGCATTTTGTTGGTTTAGCCGATCTTGCTGCGGCGGTTTCAAACGCTGGTGGCTTAGGCATGATTACTGGCTTAACTCTGGGTACGCCAGAAAAGCTACGAGCCGAAATCGAGCGCTGTAAAGCTATGACTGACAAGCCGTTTGGCGTTAACATGACGTTTTTGCCGACACTAACGCCACCAGATTACGGAAGCTTATTCGAAGTGATCATTGATTGTGGTGTAACAGTGGTTGAGACGGCTGGTAATAATCCGGCTAAATGGTTGCCTATGTTGAAAGAGGCTAACATTAAGGTTATTCATAAGTGTACCGCTGTGCGCCACGCATTAAAGGCTCAGTCGATCGGCTGTGACGCCGTATCAGTAGATGGTTTTGAATGTGGTGGTCATCCAGGTGAAGACGATATCCCTAACTTTATTTTACTGCCTCGTGCCGCTGATGAGCTCGAAATACCATTCGTAGCATCAGGTGGTATGGCCGATGCTCGCAGCCTTGTTGGTGCTATAGCGATGGGCGCTGATGGCATTAATATGGGCACTCGTTTTATTGCTACTAAAGAAGCGCCAGTGCATCAAAATGTTAAAGACGCGATCGTTGCCGCCTCAGAATTAGATACCCGATTGGTAATGCGCCCTCTACGTAACACTGAGCGAGTACTCAACAACCCCGCGGTTGAACGTCTGTTAGAAAAAGAGGCTAGGTTAGGCGCTGATTTGAAGTTTGAAGACATTATTGATGAAGTTGCCGGTGTTTATCCGAAGATAATGCAAAACGGAGACATGGATGCTGGCGCTTGGTCATGCGGTATGGTTGCGGGTCTGATAAACGATATTCCTACCGTCAACGAGCTGATTTCTGGAATTATGACTGATGCTGAGGTGATTATTAAGCAACGCTTTGCAAACCTCTATTCATAAGGAACAAGTATGATTTTCTACGATTGTCTAACCGCACCTAGCCCTCGACGGGCGCGTATTTTCTTGCGTGAGAAGCAAGCGCCTCACGAGGTTGTAAATATCGACTTAATGAAGTCTGAGCAGATGTCTGATCAGTTTAAATTGATCAATCCGTCATGCACTGTACCGGTTCTCGAGTTAGATGACGGCACCATACTTACTGAGAATTCAGGTATCGCAGCCTATCTTGAAAGTGCTTTTCCAAACCCACCCTTATTGGGCTCTACTGACGCTGAGAAGGGTTTGGTTGCATCGTGGAATTCGAAGATTGAATTCGATGGTCTTTATGCCGTTGCCGAAGCGTTACGCAATTCGTCGCCGATGATGAAGGGACGGGCAATTACTGGAGCGGCCAACTACGATCAAATCCCTCAACTCGCCGAACGAGGCTTGGCTCGTCTTAATGCTTTTTTTGATACCCTCGACAACCACCTAGAAGGGCGAGAGTTTGTTGCTATTGATGGTTTTTCGGTAGCTGATATTTCGGCCGTTGTGGCGGTGGATTTTGCGCGTGTGGTTAGGGTTAAACCGCAAGAGCATCATCAAAATATTATTCGTTGGCGTATCGGCTTGGCCGAACGGCCAAGCCTATCGATTTAGGCTGATACTATGATTGAATTATATACCGCACCGACGCCAAATGGCCATAAAGCTTCATGTACTCTAGAAGCCTTAGAGATCGAATATGAAACCTATTTCGTCAACATAAGTGAGGGCGAGCAACATAAAGCAGAATTTCTAGCGAAAAGCCCTAATGGCCGTATTCCAGCGATTGTCGATAGAGAGTTTGATAATCTCGCGATTTTTGAGTCAGGCGCAATCATGATCTATCTAGCAGAGAAAGCGGGGCGCTTATTGCCGACCGACGTGAAGGGTCGGGCTAATGTTATTCAATGGTTGATGTTTCAAATGGGTGGAATTGGCCCGATGATGGGGCAGGCTAATGTGTTTCATCGTTATTTCCCCGAGAAAATCCAACCAGCAATTGATCGGTATCAGAATGAATGCCGACGTTTATTCGCTGTGCTTGATACCCATTTAGTCGATAAGCAATGGCTAGCGGGTGATTACTCGATTGCTGATATCGCCAATTGGTGTTGGGTTCGGACTTACAAATGGTCTGGCGTGTCGATAGATGGTTTAGATAACTTAGAACGCTGGATGATGGCTATGCGCGATCAGCCTGGTATGCAGTTAGGCATCGTGGTGCCGTTTGATTTGGCTAAGCAATTAAAAGTCAAAGCTGAAGAGAAAAAATTTACTGATCGTGCCGGCGATTTACTACAAAAATAGCCCAAACTTAATCTTTAGGAAAAAACACAATGTACAACTCGATTAAATATGAAATAGATCAATCGATCTTGACGATTACCTTAAATCGCCCAGACAATATGAATGCATTTACCGCTGAAATGGCCAACGAGCTGATCGATGCGTTTGATACGGCAAGTGGTGACGATCAGGTTCGAGCGATTGTTGTTACTGGCGCAGGTAAAGCATTTTGCGCTGGTATGGATCTGCAACAAGCGGACAACGGTTTCGATTCGGATAATGTATTCGCGCTAAATGAGTCACTGAACCCGACACTCGAAGAGCTAGAAGCCGGACTCGAGTCAGACGCGTTTATTGATGGTGTGCGAGACACGGGTGGCCGAGTAACGCTTGCGATCTACCAGTGTGATAAACCTGTAATTGCTGCTATTAATGGTGCGGCGGTTGGTATTGGCGCAAGTATGACTTGCGCTATGGATATCCGAATTGCCTCAGAGTATGCAAGAATTGGTTTTGTATTTAATAAGATAGGAATCACTCCAGAAGCTTGTTCATCATGGTTTTTACCACGTATCGTTGGTGTTTCTCAAGCCTTAGAATGGTGCTATAGCGGTGATATCATTAAACCTGACGAAGCGAAAGATGCGAGGTTTGTGAAATCTGTTGTGCCCGCAGATGAGTTACTTGAGGCGGCTTATGCGATTGCTAGAAAAATTGCCCAGCAAAGCCCAGTTGCGATCGCACTGACCAGACAAATGATGTACCGAAATAGTGTGTTAGCACACCCGATGGGTGCGCATATCGTAGATTCGTTGGCAATGCTTCATGTCAGTAGGAATGACGGCAAAGAAGGTGTAAAGTCCTTCCTCGAAAAAAGACCACCGGAGTTTAGCCAGCGTGTTTCACAAGACATGCCCGATTTCTACGCATCGTGGAAAGAAGACTAATATCCATGGGGCAAAAGCCTTGTGTTCAAAGCCAGCCATGAATAGTAAATCGCAAGAGACTGATATGACCGATACGAAAAATGAAGAGCTAGAGATGTTTCGCGACATGATTAAGCGCTTCTTAAAAGAAGAAGTTGAGCCTAACTACGATCAATGGGAGCATGATCACCTAATGCCCAAAGAGTTTTGGCGCACCATGGGCGACGCTGGAATCTTATTGGTCGATATGGAGGAGCAATACGGCGCAGCCAATACCGGTCTTGATGTTTCTATGATGGTTCAGGAAGAGATGTGTGCCGCGGGTTATCACGCGCTTGCAACTGGTTACAATATTCACGCTAACATAGTTGCTCCGTACGTCAATAATATTGGAACCCAAGCTCAGCGCGATCAATGGTTACCGGGTATGGTAACCGGTGAAGTGGTTACTGCTTTAGGGATGACTGAGCCGAGTGCAGGTAGTGATCTCGCCGCGTTGCGTAGCAAAGCGATTAAAAATGGTGATGAGTACGTGCTTAATGGCTCCAAAGTATTTATTACCAATGGCATACATGCCGATATGGTTGTTGTGGCGGCTAAAACTGATCCAACGGCAGGTGCTAAAGGTGTATCGTTATTTATGGTTGATACCCGCCTAGCTGGCTTTTCAAAGGGAAAGAAAATTGAAAAAATGGGTCAGCATAGTAGTGATACCGCTGAGCTATTTTTCTCCGATGTACGCTTGCCAGCTGATGCCTTACTCGGTCAAGAAGGTTATGGCTTTGCCTATATGATGGAAGAGTTGCCGCGTGAACGTTTGGGTTGCGCAATGCAAGCTCTCGGCCATACCAGAGGCGCATTAGAGATCACCGCAGAATATGTAACCGAGCGTAAAGCATTCGGTCAGAAGGTAAGTCAATTTCAAAATACCCGCTTCAAGTTAGCAGAAGTTAAAATTGAACTTGAGCTTTGCCAAGCCCTAGTTGAGAAGTACATGGCCAAGTTTGATCGTGGCGAAATGACCGTTGAAGATGCCGCGGTGGTAAAATATGCGACTACTGAAATGCAACTTCGCGCCGTTAACGAGTGTCTCCAGCTATTTGGCGGTTACGGCTATACAGATGAGTACCCAATTTCTCGTTTTTATCGTGATGCACGAGTGCAAACCATCTACGCCGGGAGCTCTGAAATTATGAAAGAGATTGTCGCGCGCGGTATCGTAGGGCGCTAGCTAGGCATTCGGTTTATCTTCAATTACGCGACGCTTTGATAGCGACGCGCCTAGACTTTTCAGTCTATAAATACAAAATTCAATTGTTATGAAATCTATAGGCTTAGACTTTGGCACAGCCAACTCGTCGATCGCAGTGAGTGATGGGGCTAATACCGATGTGCTCGGTCTCGACCAGACAGGCGACTCAGCACTGAGTGTCTCAATACCAAGCACTTTTTTCTTCGATTTTGAAGACGATATCACCTATATCGGTGAACAAGCATACGAGCGCTATTATCTTGGCGATAAAGGGAGATTTTTGCGTTCTTTTAAGAGTGCGCTGGGTACCAGCACACTAGAGCATGAAATTCAGATTAAACGGAATCGCTACAGTGTCAAAGATATTATTGAGCAGTATCTTGGCATTGCTATAGCGCGAGCAGAAGTTTGCCTTCAACGGCCGATCGACAATCTAGTCGTCGGTAGGCCAGTGCACTTTGTCGATCATGATCCAGCGGCTGATAGTCGAGCCGAAGACTCGCTGCGTGACATTATGTTTAACCTTGGTGTAAAGAATGTAGAGTTTCAGCTCGAACCAATTGCTGCGGCACTTAATTATGGTGTTAGCGTCAATAGCGAGGAGCTGGTGCTGGTTATTGATATTGGTGCCGGTACTTCTGACTTCTCGGTGGTAAGGTTCGCTGCGGCTAATCGAGGCAAAGCTGAGGTAATTTCAAATTGCGGTATTCATATTGGCGGTAACGATTTTGATAAGGTAATTGCGCTTAATCAAGCGATGCCCTTATTTGGCTACAAACAGTGCTTTAAACGTCGCGAACAATTGGAAGTGCCAAATCACTACTATCAAAATGCCTCGTCATGGCACAAAATTGATTTGCTCTACGACCGGAAAGTAATCACGGCTATGCAGGAGATTAGTCCGCAAGTCTTTAAACCTGAGCTAATCGACAGATTCCTGACCTTATTGAGTTCTCGGCAAGTGCATAACGTTTTGGCTGAAGTTGAACGTATGAAAAAGACCTATAGTGCTAATCACGGTTCGACAATTGACTTGAGCTTTCTCGAACATGGTCTTGAAGTCGAAACTGACCGAGAAACTTTCCACCGTCTGATCGACGCGATGTGTGACGACATTATTATCAATGCCAAGCAGGCGGTTGAGTTAGCCGGTTTGCAAGGTCACGAAATTGATACGGTCTACGTTACCGGCGGCAGCATGGGGATAAAGCATTTGCACGATAAGGTAGTCGAACAATTCGGAGAGTCACAAATAGTTGATGGTGACCGAGCTACCTCGGTAGCAAGAGGCCTGGCGCTATATGCACATCAAATTGGCTTTTGATTTTCACTTTTTTTACTTAAGGCTAAATCACGCAGGGCTGCTTTATTGCTCGACGCTATTTAGTCAATTGGTCAACGGCTCTCGCAAGCACCCGTTCTTCATCTGTGGGAATCACCAATATTGGTGTCACACCAGAGTTTATTACGGTGTCGTTTTTGGCATTCGCAGTGCGGTTAATTTCTAAGCCTAGAAAGCCCAAGTTTTCGACTATTCGAAAGCGAATTTCAGCTGCGTTCTCACCGATACCACCACAGAAGACCAATGCATCTAAGCCACCTAAAATAGCCGCCATTGCGCCAACTTCACGTTGTATTCTAAATACATAATAGTCAATCGCTTTACTTGCATCTTCAAGCTCACTGGCAAGTAATTCGCGCATATCAGAAGTGAGACCAGATAGACCCTTCATTCCACTTTCTTTATACAAAATTCGGCTAATTTCAGCGCTGCTCCGGCCTTGGTCCATTAGATATAATATTACCCCGGGGTCGAGTTGGCCACAGCGTGTTCCCATTGGTAAACCATCGAGTGCTGAAAAGCCCATGGTTGAGCCGACACTTTTACCATTAACAACTGCACACATAGATGCCCCGTTACCTAGGTGCGCGATAACGACTTTTGCGTTGGCGATATCAGCGTGACTGCGAGTTAACTCACTACTGATGTAGTCGTAAGATAAACCGTGAAAACCGTAGCGGCGAACACCTTGCTGGTAAAATCGCTTGGGAATCGCAAAGGTATCGTTAACCCACGGCTGACCCCGATGAAAGCCGGTATCAAAACAAGCGACTTGCATGGCGTCAGGAAAAGTAGCGATAGCGGCGTTGATACAGGCAAGATTGTGAGGCTGGTGTAGAGGGGCTAGTTGTTTAAGCGCCGTGAGGCGCTCAATAATATCCTCGTTTAGGCGAACTGGTTGATCAAATTCGACCCCTCCATGGACTACTCGATGGCCAACACCGATAACCTCTTCGTCGCGTAAATAAGGTTCGAGCGCTTTGAGAATCGCTTTGACCGCAAGCGCATGATTTGCAGCACCTATTTCGATGCTAATATCGTGGTCGTTATGATCGCCTGAAGCGACCATAGAAAGTCGAGCGGCTGGACCAAGGTTTTCAACTTGACCAACAATAAGCTCGTTGGGTTCATCATCATCTTGTCGGTAAACCGAGTACTTAATTGAAGAGCTACCAGCATTAAGCGTAAGAATTAGGCTCATGGGTGATTACCGAGAGTTAGTGTTAGTTAGAGACACATTATTTTATTCGATCATAGCGCAGAATTTCGTTATAAACTGAATCCCTTGGTTGGCAATTTTTAGCTTAAGCTAAGGTTGTTAGCCGCGTGTTGAGGACAGCCATTGCTACATAATTTGAAAGCATCAGACTCGTCGATCATGTTGACAGTATCGGGTGTCTGTTCAATACTCGTCAACAATAAATTTACAACCTTAAGAAGAGTTTTAGATGTTGGATGTGATTATCATTGGCGGCGGGCATAACGGTTTAGTTTGCGCTAACTATCTGGCTGTGGCCGGCAAAACAGTAAAAGTGCTCGAGCGTCGAGGGGTTGTTGGCGGAGCTGCGGTCACCGAGGAATTTCATCCTGGTTTTCGAAATTCAGTCGCCGCTTACACCGTGAGTTTACTAAATCCCAAAATTATCAAAGACCTAGAACTGCACGCCAACGGCTTGGAGATTGTGCATCGTAAGGTAAATAATTTTTGGCCCACAGAAGGCGACGACTTCTTAGCCTTTGTGGTTGGCTCAGACAAGCTTAAACAAGAAATAGCGAGGTTTTCCAGTAACGATGCTGATGCTTTAGATCGCTATTTTAGAGATACCGGAATGGTCGCTGACCTGATTCGTGATTTCCTCTTAGAGACGCCGCCCAACGTCGGTGGAGGCTTGAAAGACCTATTCAAAGCCGCTAAGTTTGGTAACCGCCTGCGCAAACTATCGATTGAAGACGAGCGTATCGTGCTGGATATTTTCACTAAGAGCGTGTCAGATTTTCTCGACTTGTATTTTGAAAATCAATACGTAAAGGGCGCGTTCGCCTTCGACGGAATTGTTGGCAACTATGCCGATACTAAAACTCCGGGTTCAGCGTATGTTCTGATGCATCATGCTTTTGGCGAAGTCAACGGAGAGAAGGGCGTCTGGGGTCATGCTATTGGTGGTATGGGGTCAATCACACAAGCAATGGCAAAATCGGCTATTGCCAAGGGTGTTGATATTCAGACCGATGCCGCGGTGGCTAAGGTGCTGGTAGAAGAGGGTAAAGCCTACGGTGTAGAATTACACAGCGGAGAACGTATCGAAGCAAAGGTAGTGGCCTCTAACCTTAACCCTAGTCTGCTGTTTAACGAACTTGTTGATACCGCCGAATTGCCAAAAGATTTTGCCCACAGAATGAAGCATTACAAAAATGGTTCAGGCACTTTCCGAATGAATGTCGCGCTTAACCAGTTACCGATATTCAGTTGCATGCAAGCTCAAACTCGAGCTACTGAAGACCACTTAACCGGCGGAATCGTTATTGGCGCCACCTGCGACTATATCGATCAAGCCTATCGAGACGCTAGGCAAACCGGCTGGTCTAAGGAACCAATTGTGGAAATGTTAATTCCTTCAACCCTAGATAATACTCTGGCGCCAGAAGGTCAGCATGTTGCCAGTTTGTTTTGTCAGCAATTTGACCCCGATTTAGATTGGGATACCCATCGCGAATCGGTTGCAGATTTGATCATCGAGCAAGTTGAAAAAGTTGCACCAGGTTTTGCTGATTCGGTTGTCGGCCGACAAATTATGAGTCCATTAGATTTAGAGCGGACCTTCGGGCTGACTAACGGTGACATCATGCATGGTAATATGAGTCTAGATCAAATGTTCAGTACGCGACCAATGCTCGGACATGGAAACTATCGTTCGCCGATAAAAGGTTTATATATGTGTGGGGCTGGTACACATCCTGGTGGCGGTGTTACCGGTGCGCCAGGTCACAATGCAGCGCGCGAAATAATTAAGGATATGTAGGCTAAAATTGCCAGATAGGAACACCAGAATAGGAAGCAACGCTTATCAATACTGACGATATCAAGCCATTAGCGTCCCTCGACGCAATCATAGTCGCGTTTATTCTGTTGGGCCTGATGGGTGGAGTGATCGCTCTCTTTGGTAGTGATGCATTGGCTGGTGCGACTCAGGTTGCGATGATGATAATCGGCTTTCTGGCCGCGCTAATCGGCCTTAAAAATGGCCTTACGTGGGCGCAAATAGAGCAGAGTATTATTGCTTCATCGGCAAAAACTACTGGGCCAATTTTAATATTCTTGTCAATTGGAGCACTGATTGGGGTGTTAATGCTCTCGGGCGCGGTACCTAGTTTGCTGTATTACGGATTGAATCTTCTGTCACCGACTTATTTCTATGCATTAAGCTGTTTAATTTGCGCTTTGGTGGCTATTTGTATTGGCAGTTCTTGGACTACCGCGGCGACCATCGGCGTTGCCTTAGTTGGCGTATCCTATGGTTTCTCCTTATCGCCTGACATCACCGCTGGGGCGATAGTCTCTGGAGCTTATTTTGGTGACAAGATGTCGCCACTATCAGAGACCACCAACCTGGCGCCTTCGATCGCTGGCAGTGATTTGTTCGCCCACATTCGTTATATGGCATGGGTGTCACTGCCGAGCTTTGCCATCACCGTTACGCTTTTTTTCATCATTGGTATTAATGAATCGGCCAATTCTGGTAGCCAAGAGAGCATCGGCGCATTCATCCAAACACTCGATGGAAACTTTACTATTTCGCCAATAAACTTGATCCCCGTGGCCATATTACTATGGCTCGCGGTTAAACAAGTACCCGCATTTTTAGCCATCATGGGAGTTTCTCTTCTGGCCTGTGTGTTTGCCGTATTGTTTCAAACTGAGGCCTTAATTAGATTTGCCAACAACAGTGATTTATTGTCTATTGTCAAAGCATTGTGGCGAGTGCTATACGACGGATTTAATATAGGCACTGATAATGAGAGTGTAAATAATCTGTTATCTAGAGGCGGTATGGCGTCGATGGTGAATATGGCTTGGCTGGTGATTGCCTCGATGATGATGACCGGTATCCTTGAACGAATCGGCTTTATTGCGGTGTTAATGCGAATGATGCTTAGGCTTGTTGGTTCAACCGGTTCACTAATAGCCTCAACGATGGCAACGTGCTTTGGGGTCAACGTGCTGACTGGAGATCAGTACATGTCGATCGTTTTGCCTGGGCAAATGTGGAAATCTGAGTTTGAACGTCGAGGCTTAGCTAACGTTAACCTATCGCGTACTCTCGAAGACGCTGGGACGCTAACATCACCGCTTATTCCGTGGAATGCCTGCGGTGTGTATATGGCTGGCACATTGGCTGTATCGACAATTGCTTATTTACCATACTGTTTCTTTAATTTAATAAACCCGATAGTCTCATTACTATTTGCTTTTATGAATATAAAGATAGAGCGGTTAAACAAGGCCGCTGGCTGACGTCTAGAGCTTAATGGGGTTTTCAGCTTAGTGCTCGCTAGGATCTTCAGGCGATACAAATTCTTTCACGCCACGCAGAAGCTGACGGCAGGTAACTTGGCCAACTAATCGGCCGTTTTGGTCGACTACTGGGCGACGGCGATGTTTATGTTTCAACATATCATTGGCGACGTCAACTATATTGTCATGCAAAGAAACGCTAATCACTTCTTTGGTCATAAAATCACTTACGATCCCGACCGCCGGTGTTTCGTTATAGACCGCGCTAAGAATCGCCTTTAGACAATCCATTTCTGATAACACACCGATTAAGATGCCGCTGTCATTGACTACGCAAAGCCCTGATACTTTATAAATTAAAATTTGGTGTATGGCTTCAAATACATCCGTATCAGCCTTAATTTTTGCTGGGTTGCTCAACATATAGTCTTGCATATCGACTGAACGTAACATCATTGACTCCTGTATTTAGGTTAGTAAAGATTGGCAATTTGTTCGATTAACGGCTGCGGTAATATGCCTAGGGTTAACATTAAGAAAATAAGTAGGCTTGCGACAATCTTTGCTAGCGTCGAGATGCTTACCGTGCTTATTGCGGCCTGATGTTTTTGATTGGGTTGTTCGGTCATCGCAAATACGATGCGTAAATAGTAGTAAATGCCGATTCCGCTACCGACTACCAATGCCATAATAAGCAGCCAAAGTGCGCCTTCAATAGCGACCGTAAAGATATAAAATTTACCAATAAAACCGACGGTAAGTGGAATGCCAGCAAGCGACAATAAGGCGATCGTAAGCAGCAATGCTAGTAATGGCTGATTCCAAAATAAGCCGCGAACTGAATCAATACTATCGGCGTCAGCTTCGTCAGTATTGAATTTTGGATCAGTCGAAAGAATACTGATTACCGAAAAAGCCGCTAATGAGGTTACCATGTATGCAGTTAGGTAGAAGCTTGCGGCTTCGACCGCCAGATTTGCTTTTTGTAGTGAACCGTAGACAACGATTGTGATTATTAAGTAGCCTATGTGGGCAATTGAAGAGTAGGCCAATAATCGTTTTAAATTATTTTGCTTCAGGGCTAATAAATTACCAATGATCATTGAGGCCGCCGCGACCACACCCAGGGCTAGTAGTAAGCTCGGGAATCTATATAGCTGCGCGTCAATAAATAGTCGCATCAGCGCGGCAAATATTGCGCCTTTAGAAACAGTGGCGAGAAACCCAGTGACAGGCGCGGGTGCGCCTTGGTAGACATCTGGAGTCCACATATGAAAAGGCACTAAGGATAGTTTGAAGCTGATTCCAGCAAACACCATAGCCGTGCCAATGAGTACCAGTAATTGTCTATCACTGGCGATATTGTGGCTTAACTGTTGGCCAATCTCAGCGAACGAGAGAGTTCCTAGAGCGGCGTAGATAAGGGCGAAACCAAACAGCAAAATAGCCGACGCCGCGCCGGACAGTATTAAGTATTTAATCGCTGCTTCTAGCGGAATATGGCCGCGTTCAGGGTAGGCGATTAAGGCATAGAGCGCGACTCCCAATAGTTCTAATCCGAGCAGCAATGATGCTAGGTGAGTTGACGAAACGAGGATTAAACCGCCCAAGGTAGAGAGCATTAATAGTAAATAGAATTCTTCATTTTCTCCGCTGCGCTTGGCTAAGTAGTCCTTTGCCAGTAGCGCTGTTATTAGGCTTGAAAATAAAATCAGCAAGCTGAAAAACAAGCTGTAATCATCGCTTACTAAAATTGCCGAAACACTCTGTGGCACGGCTAATGAAGACCAATAAAGTGCGGCTATCGAGGCTATAAGCGTTAGGCAACAAATTAGCCACGAGGTAATAGCATGGCGCCAAAACGCAATCTGTAACATCATGCTTAGAATCGCTATCGATAGTATTATTGGTGCCAGCATCGCCTGAACATTGCTTGCGAAGTTTGTGATGTCCATAACTGTTACGCAGCCTCCGCGGTGTGAGCTAGCAGTGAATCTATCATCGGCTGAACGAGATCGAAAACTGGTTGAGGGTATAAGCCTAAGCCGATTAATCCAATAACCATTACTCCCATCGCCGCCATCTCGAGCGAGCCGAAATCGGTTAACTGTAAGTCTGGTGTCGGCTTCCCGTAGAATGCTTTTTGTATCAGGATAAGTGAGTAAATGGCCGCCGTAATGAGGCCGAGTGCCGCCACAGCGGTGGTCCAAGGGCTTACCGCGAATAAGCCAGCTAAGACTAAGAACTCAGCAATGAAATTTCCCAAACCGGGTAAGCCTAGTGATGCTAGCGCGAAGAACAGTGCAACTGCACCCATGCGCGGCATGTGATGCCAGAGCCCGCCCATTTTATTCATGTCTCGGGTGTGTAGCCGTTGTTGCAGTGCCCCGGCAATCATGAATAAGGCGGCGGTACTAAAACCGTGCGCCACCATTTGCATGACGGCACCTTGCAGGGCTAGCGCGTTCCATGCAAACACCCCAAGTAAAACAAACCCCATATGGCTGACGCTGCTATAGGCCACCAATCGCTTAAAGTCCGATTGAGCAAAGGCTAACACCGCACCATAAATTATACCGGCGATCCCCAATGCCATCGCAATCGGAGCGAACTCAAGAGCGGCATCAGGGAAGAGTGGTACCGTAAAGCGAATTAGTCCATAAGCGCCTGTCTTCAATAGAATACCAGCCAGAATCACGCTACCAGCGGTAGGTGCTTGGGTATGAGCGTCTGGCAACCAGGTATGAAATGGAAAACTTGGCAACTTAACCACGAATGCGATAAAGAAGCCTAGCATTAGCCAGTAAGCTACAGTGCTGTCAATCTCGAGATTAAGCAGCGCAAAATAGTTGAAGCTGTAAATGCCAGTTGAACTGTGATGTAAGTTGGCCAAGACTAAGATGGCTACTAACATCACCAGACCACTAAGTTGCGTGAAGATAAAAAATTTCATCGACGCGTACGCTCGGCCTTCATGCCCCCATATAGCGATTAGTAGATACATTGGTACCAGCATTACTTCCCAAAATAAGAAAAATAAGAATAGGTCCATGGCTAAGAAAACGCCAATTACGCCAGCCAAGGTCCACAGGATGTTGGCTTGGAAGAACCCTTGTCGCTGATTGTTCTCATTCCAAGATGAGATTATGGCAATTGTGCCGAGTACCAAGGTCAGGATAACTAAGAGTAAACTTAAGCCGTCCATCGCTAGGTGCAGACTGATGCCAAATCTGGGTATCCAATCGATTTGGTAACTTAATAGCCACGTCGATGAGCTAGCAGACCCTGTGCTAATGGCAATTGTCTCGGTGGGTAGATTAGATGCGGCTACTAGTAAATAGCTAAGATCAGCGAGAATAACTGCTATGGCCACCAAACGTGGAGTATGGCTGCCAAAACGTTCTGACCACCAGCTAAGGGCGCCACCAATAAGCAAGATAACGATTAGGTTGATCATTAACATCAGTTAGCCCACCCCAATATCGATACTAAAATGATTAAACCAAACACCATGCTGATTATATACCAGCGCATCTTACCGCTTTGAGAATCACTCAGTACTTGATGCAGGGACACGCTAATAGTAACGACGGCGTGATAAATTTTGTCTAGCCACTCGCCACGCATCGCGCTCGCTATAGCTACATAGGGCGATACAAGCATGGCATTATAAAGCGTGTCTATTCCCCAGCCGCCTTTCCAGAAGCGGCGAAGTGCTTGACCACTAGAAAAGTTAGTAAATCTAGAGAACGATAGGCTGTGCTTGTAGTAGACCAGCCATGCGATAAGCACCCCAATAAGTGGAATAGCGATTGAAATACCTTCAATCAAATGACTCACCTGATGTTCGGCTGACGCAGGAAAAACACTTGCTATGGGCAGCGTGAACCAACCACCGATAAGAGATAGTAAGCAGAGTAAGGCGAGTGGCCAAGCCATACGCCAACCAAGGTGATTATTAGGCTCTGTCTGCGCCTCACCGAAGAACACAATAAACACTAGGCGAAAGCTGTAAATCGCGGTTAGCAATGCACCTAAAAGACCACCAGCCCATAACCATGGCCCGATACTTGAGCCTAAGTTGAAACCTAACAATGTCAAGCTACTATGGTGTTCGAAGGCGGATAGAAGAATTTGGTCTTTACTGAAAAAACCGGAGGTGAAAGGCAATGCCGCCAACGCTGCAGAGCCAATCAGAAAGCTCCAGAATACCACTGGTAACTTTCGTCTAAGACCTCCCATCCTGAATATATTGTGCTCATGATGCAGGCAATGAATTATGGCGCCGGCGGCGAGGAATAATAGTGCCTTGAAGAATGCATGCGTCATTAGATGGAAAACACTTGCGCTCCAAGCTCCAACACCCAAGGCGAGGAACATATAGCCAATTTGGCTAATAGTTGAATAAGCTAAAATACGTTTGATATCGGTTTGGTTTAAGGCGGTGAAGGCGGCTATCAACAGAGTTGCTAAACCAATAACCGCTACCAGCATTAGCACACCGGGAGCCAGTATGAAAAGACCATGTGTTCGTGCAATTAAGTACACTCCGGCGGTGACCATCGTTGCCGCATGGATTAATGCGCTTACCGGCGTTGGGCCTGCCATCGCGTCTGGTAGCCAGGTATGCAGCGGTAATTGCGCTGACTTGCCGACCGCTCCGCCCAATAGCAGTAGTGCGGCTATGGTCGGAATAGTATCGCCAATGCCCCATGCAGTGTTGGCGGCATCTAACATGGCTTGAATTTCCAGTGTTCTTAACTCGGTGAAGAGCAGTAATAAACCCAATGCCATAGCGGTATCACCAACTCGGGTTACTACAAATGCCTTGCGCGATGCCGCACCGTTAGCTGGGTCTTGATACCAAAAACCAACGAGTAGGTAGCTACAGACACCAACGCCCTCCCAGCCTAAGTACAACAGTAGAAGGTTGTCGGCAAGCACCAGAATTAGCATCGCGGCGACAAACATATTCATATAGGCGAAGTAGCGACTGTAGTCGCTGTCGTCCTGCATAAACTCGGTCGAATACAGGTGAATCAGAAAACCTACGCCGGTGATGATTGACATCATCACAATAGTTAATTGGTCTATATAGAAAGAAAAATTGGGTGAAAAATCTCCAATCTGCATCCAGCTCCATAGGTGCACTGTATAGGATGTTTGCGATTGCATGAATTGCAAACCAACGATCAAGACCAAGGCCGCGGCAAAGCCGACTGAACCGGCCCCCATTGTGGCAATTAACTTACGTGGTAGTTGCCGGCCGAATAATATCAACAGCACTGAGCTTATAAATGGGAGCAGGGGGACTAGCCAGACGTTGTTCAGCATTAGCTATTTAACCTCTTAGCTTGATCCATATCGAGCGTTCTAAAGCGTCGTTGTATTTGTAATACCAATCCGAGCCCAACTGAAACTTCAGCCGCCGCTACGGCGAGGATCAGCATAAAAATTACTTGGCCATCGGCTTGTTGCCATGCGGTGCCGGCCGCCACAAAAGCCAGACCGGCTGAATTAAGCATTACTTCAAGTGCCATTAACATAAATATCACGTTACGCCTAAACATAAGCCCCGCTAGGCCGGTTATGAATAGTAGTAATGCGACTATCAGTACATGATTTAGAGGTATTGCTAATCCTTCCATTAAGACGCACCCCCATTTTGCGGTGGCTGCTCACTAGGCTCTGTTACTCGGAACCTACGTCCAACATGGTAGGCACCGACCAGCCCAGCTAATAGCAGCATTGACGCAATTTCTACCGCCAATACGTAAGGCCCAAAGAGTGTTAGACCAACTTGTTTTGGGCCGATTAAGGCGCCCGAATGAAGGCCGTCTAGCTTGGCGATAACCAGTAACATCTCGATCAATAGCACGGCGGAGAGAATTGATGGCCCAATCCAAACGGCAGGATGCATTCGTTGGCGTTCACGCGCGTCGCCCTCTTGACCAAGATTGAGCATCATAATTACAAATACGAAGAGCACCATAATGGCGCCTGCGTAGATAACCACTTCAAGTGCGGCGGCGAAAGGTGCACCTAGTAAGAAGAAAATAACCGCGACAGCTAGTAGCGACACAATAAGATAGATCAAGGCATGCGCGGCGTTACTGCGTGTTAGAGCAAATACGGTGGCCAGAACAGCGACTGTCGAGGCGATGTAAAAGAGTATTAATTCCATTATGGCAACAAACTCCTAACGTCAATTGGCGCGGTCTCGTTTTCAGCCTCACCCTTTTTCTTACCATCGATTTCCATGCCAGCAACGCGATAGAAATTATAGTCGTGGTATTTTCCAGGTCCGTCGATCATAAGGTGTTCTTTTTCGTACACCATACTCTCGCGTTCGTATTCACACATTTCGAAGTCTGGGATAAGCTGAATAGCGTTAGTTGGGCAGGCTTCTTCGCACAGACCGCACATAATGCAGCGAGAGAAATTGATTCGGAAAAACTCTGGGTACCAACGACCGTCTTCTTCTCGAGTTCCTTGTTGCAGCGAGATGCAATCGGGAGGGCAGGCGGCTGCGCAGAGGTTGCAGGCGACACAACGTTCATCACCGTCAGGATCTCGAGTGAGAACAATGCGGCCTCTATAACGTGGTGCTAAGTAGGGCTGTTCCTCGGGGTATTGAACTGTCTCGGGCTTCGTAAAGGTATGTAATAAAATACGCCATATAGTTCTAAGTTGGCTGACTAGAGATTCAATTAAATCAAGCATATTAGGCTCCGGCTATCCACAGCGCGACGGCGCCTGTTATGACTAGATTAATCAGGGTGATGGGCAGCATAACCTTCCAACCTAATGACATCAGTTGGTCGTAGCGTGGCCGAGGTATTGCGCAACGCAAAAGAATAAAGAAGCAAATCACTAAAAAGGTTTTCAGTGAAAACCAAATGACGGCAGGAATAATAGTCAGCGAAAATGGTGCTAACCAGCCGCCGAAGAAGAGGGTGGTGATCATGCATGCAATTAGTATCAAGCCTAGGTATTCCCCAAGCATAAACATGGCGAACTTCATGCCGCTGTATTCGGTATGAAAGCCAGCTGTGAGTTCGTGCTCGGCTTCGGGTAGATCGAATGGTAAGCGATGGCTCTCAGCAATCGCGGCTATTACAAATACGAACAAGCCTAAGAATTGTGAGAAGCAGTACCAGCTATCGCGTTGAGCCTCAACGATATCGACCATGCTGAAGCTGCCAGTCAACATTACTACGCCCATCAGTGATAAGCCCATAAAGACTTCGTAGCTGACCATCTGAGCAGCCGATCGTAAACCGCCGAGGAGAGCGTATTTATTATTCGATGCCAAGCCCCCAAGGAGCACACTATAGACAGCCAAGGAGGTCATTCCAAGAAAGAATAATAAGCCTATGTTAAGGTCGATGATTTGTAGGTTAGGGCCAAATGGAACCACCGCAAAGCCTAATAGCATGGCTACCACGATTGCGGTTGGGGCAAAAATAAACACCCATTTATCGGCAAATGGTGGTACCCAATCGTGCTTAGTAAGTAGTTTGATCATATCGGCCGCAACTTGGCCTATACCAAACGGGCCTAGACGGTTGGGGCCGTAGCGGTCTTGCCAAAGCCCAAGTAGACGTCTCTCAAACCATGTGGCCACCGCGGCGCCGCCGACAGCGCCTAGCATGACTGAAATAGCGAACACGACGATCCAAAAATCAGACATTCAACACTCCCGCCTCAGTGACTATATTGTCTACCTTATTTGCTAGCTTAGTATTTGTCCAAGCGTTGTCTTTTTGTAAGCGCACCGACGTGTTTGGCGCGACCCATACGCCGCCAGGCAACCCTACGCTATAGCCTAAACATCCGATTGGAGTTGATGCTTTTACAATGACTTCGAGAGAGCGTAGGTCATCGTTCAGGAATAAAGTAAGCCCATCGCCATCAACCACTTTTAGTATTTCAGCATCCTCAATCGATATTTCGACAAACGGCATTGCGGTTAATTCCTTTACTGCCTCTGAATGTGCGCTCAATTCATCACTACCAAAAATACAATAGACGGGTAATAGCCGCCATTCGCCTTGCTTAGGTTCGAATGCGGCGGCTATTGTAGATTTACTAAGCTTGGTTCCACGAGTGGATCTACTACCAGCAGAGTGTTCTGAGATCATATCCATTAGACGCTTGCCCGGTGTGCCTCCGGTCAACGCACCACCCGCTTCACTTTGAAATTTATGCACCGATTGATTTGAGTTCCAGCCCGGTGCCCAGACGTAGGGGATCAGCGCGCCCGGTTGTTTACCATTTGCACCCTCCATGGAGAAAGAAAATGGCGTATCTTCATCGACCGGTTGTTTCGGTTCATGCACTGATATGTCTGCGCGCATGGCTGTGCGGCCGCTATAGCGATGAGTTTGACGAGGTATCTTCATACCTCTATCTCGAAAGCCGCTAGCTGGGCTTGCCTCGACAATGTCGGCCAGCAGAGGGAAATCTGCGGCGCAAGCGGCAGTTATGGCATCGAAGCTGCTTAGCATTTCGAATTTTGGCAAACTCATCTTCTGACCGAGTTGGCGTAGCCAATGCGAAGATGCTTGCCGTTGCTCAATGGCCTGAAAAACGGGATAAAAACGTTGTGCTCGAGCTTCGCTACTCACCAGTGTGCCTTGGGACTCTGCAAAGGAAGCTGAAGGCAGAGCCAGTGTTGAATGCGACAGCGTCGGCGTGTCAATACAATCCATCACGATCAAGTTCTTAACGTCATTTAACAATGCCATTATTTGTTCGCGTGGGGCACGTCGATACAGATCATTTTCAGCAATCAATAGGGTTTCGATTTCGCCCCTAGATGCACGCTCACAAAGTTTATTTAGCGATGATTCTGATCCGTCTTGCAGCAACGATGCCGTTAAACTGTTTGCTTCGTTTAAGCAATAACTGAGCATGCCTAGCGAATTATCTAGCGCGTTATTGATTACTGCAGCGGCTTGTATGATCGCTTGACTTTGACAACCCGTGCCCGAGACGACCAACGGTTTACTAGCTGATTTGAGATCAGACGCGATGGCTTTAACCAGTTGTGACTGAGTATCACCGAGGTCGTCGACCGACGGCAGTGATGGATCAAGCTCGGCGGCGATAGCAAAGCCAAACCTAGCGATATCCGGTGGCGACATCTGGATTGTTTGCTTGGCGACATCATCGAGGCGCGACGCTGACATTGAGATAATATAAAGTGGGCTTAAGCGGTCTTGTGCCAGCACTCTAACGGCTTCGTCTTGCCATGGAGCGATACGCATATCGCTGGCCATTTTTTTGGCCAAGTTTCGAACCGATTGGCGCAGCGCTAACGCTAATCTCGGGGCTGTGTTGGTAACATCTTCACCGAGAATTAATACGGTGTCGGCTGATTCAACTTGTCTTAACGATGGCGTGTTGACCGAATCACTCTGCATAATGGCGCTGATTTCTTGTACCAGTAATGCTTCATGATCACCTATGCCACTATTGTAATTGCGGCCGCCTACAATTCTTCTCAATAGATAGTTAGTTTCAACAGAGGCTCGTGGCGAACCGATTGCCGCCAGCCCCTTACTCGTGGCGCACCAACTCGCTAAGAGCTCGATAGCATCACTCGTTTCGATAGCGTTATAGCGGCCATCGTCAGAGCGTAAGCCAGCAAATTTAGCACGTAGCTCGTGGTTAACATAACTGCCGCCATATCGGCCTCGGTCACACAAAAAATAGCCGTTAACATCGTTGTTAAAACGGTTGTGAATACGCTTCAACTTGCCATAGCGTTCGCCTGGCAGTGTGTTGCAGCCTAGCGCACAACCAGTACAGATAGAGGGCGCCGATTGCATATCCCATTTACGCGTGTAGTCGTTAACCAATGGTTTGTCGGTGAATACACCAGTGGGGCAGACCTCAACTAAATTACCGGCAAACTCGCTTTCAAGAGTGCCATCTTGTTGTCGACCAAAGTAGACGTGGTCGTGTGCGCCTTGTGCTGAAAGGTCTTTACCTCCGGCATAGTCATTGTAGAAACGGGTACATCGGTAACAGGTAATGCAGCGGTTCATCTCATGATTAATAAGTGGGCCGAGATCTTGATTGTTGTGGGTATTTTTTTTACCTCTGTAACGCCTGTTACGGTGACCAACCATGACCGTCATGTCCTGTAAGTGGCATTCGCCACCTTCGGCGCAGACAGGGCAGTCATGAGGGTGGTTGAGCATCAGTGATTCGACAACATTTTTACGAAACTCACTGGCTTTCGTATCATCCATCGAAAAACGAGCACCCTCTGAAACGAGGGTCATGCAGCCCATTACGATGCGCCCATGCTCATCATCGGCATCACGGAATTGCACCAACGCACACTGTCTACAAGCGCCGATCGACCCCATTTCCGGGTGCCAACAAAAATAGGGTAGGTCAATGCCGGCGCTGAGGCAGGCCTCTAACAGGTTGTTTCCTTCAGCAACATCATAGGCTGTATCATCGATATAGATGGTTGGCATTTTAACTAACCCCCACGCTAGTCGAGAGCGAATCGTTTTTGCTAGAGCCCTGTTGCCTTTCATACGGGCAAGCCTTGCTATTAACGTGTGCCTCAAAGTCATCAGCAAAGTACTTCATGGCGCTGGCCAGCGGCTCCATTGCACCAGGTGCCAATGCGCAATGTGTGTTGCCCATCGCGCCAATAAAGCGCACTTGGTTTTTTAGTGTATTCAGATCGGCCGGTATGCCGTTGCCGCTCTCTAAGTCGTCTAACACTTGGGCCGACCATGGCAGCCCATCACGACAGGGTGTGCAAAAGCCACAGGACTCTTGGGCAAAGAACTCAACTAAGTTTTTAGTCATGCCAACCGGGCAAGTTTTATCATCTAGGATAATCATGGTGCCGGTTCCTAGACGGCTGCCTGCCTTGCCGATCACGTCGTAATCCATTGCTAGGTCTAAATGTTCTTCAACTAAGAAGTCAGTCGATGCGCCGCCGGGCAAAAAACCTTTAAGTTTGTATCCATCTTGCATACCGCCAGCATGTTGCTCGATTAACTCCCTAATTGGCGTACCCATAGGCAGTTCCCAGCAGCCTGGGTTGTTAACTCGACCGCTAACACCAAACAGTTTTGTTCCATGGTCTTGACCTATGCCAAGTGTTTTATACCACTCGGCGCCATTACGAATAATGTGGGTAATATTGCATAGGGTCTCTACATTATTGACAATAGTCGGCCGGCCCCATAAACCGCTAACTTGAGGAAATGGTGGTTTAGCACGTGGGTTTGCTCGTTTGCCCTCGAGTGATGAAATTAGTGCGGTTTCTTCACCGCAGATATAGCGTCCGGCACTGCTGTGCACATAGATCTCAAGATTAAAGCCACTACCGAGAATATCTTTACCCAAATAGCCTTTCTGGTAGCAAGCGTCGATGGCTTGTTGTAGAAGTTTTGATGCGAGGTGGTACTCATGACGAATAAATATATAAGCAACGTCTGCTTGAATTGTCCAAGCCGATAAAATCATACCTTCGATTAGCTGATGAGGGTCGCATTCCATCAGTAAGCGATCTTTAAATGTTCCAGGTTCCATCTCGTCTGCGTTGCAGATAAGATATTTGTGACCTTCAGAGTCTTGAACCGATTTGGAGTCTTGAACCGATTTAGAGTCATCGGTCATTGGCACAAAGCTCCATTTCATACCGGTTGGAAAACCAGCACCACCGCGGCCGCGTAAACCTGAATCTTGAATAACCTTTAGACAGTCGGCTGGGGACATTTCGTGAATTGCTTTTCGAACCGCTTTATAGCCATGGTTTGCTTGGTAGGCTTCGAATGACACTGGGTCACGTGCAGCGTTGATGTTTTGAGTTAGTGGCAACGTAGAAATCATTCTTTTTCGCCTCCTTTAGTCTCGAGTATTCGGTTTATCTTTTTTTCGGTAAGATCTAAGTGAGTTTCTTCGCCAACCATCATTACCGGTGCTCTGTCACAGGCGCCTAGGCAAGGCGTAGGCAAAAACGTGTAGCGATCATCGGTGGTAGTTTCGCCTAAGTCGACGCCTAAATGTTGGCTGATATGCTTTTCCAGTTGTGCATAGCCTTTGATCCAACAGGTCACGCTGTTGCACAACGAAATTACTTTTTCACCAACCGGTTTGCGATAAATTAAGCTGTAAAAGGTTGCGATGCCCTCAAGCTCTGCACTCGACATATCTAAATAGTCCGCAAGGCCACACAAACTTTCATCTGAGACCCAACGATGATGTTTTTGAACAATTTTTAGAGCGTCAATTGCCACCGCAGAACGATAGGGCGCATGGGAGATTTCATGATCTATCTCGGCGAGTTCGGGGGCTGTCAAAAACGCGCTTATTACTCGAGCTTTATGCTGTGCTGTGTCGTTTTCAATACTGTGATTCATAATCTCTGTTTACCTATCTACGTCGGCCATTACAAAATCAATGCTGGCAATAATGGCAATTAAATCAGGGATCATAAAACCTCGACTGATTAATGGTATTTGCTGTAAATGTGGGAATGACGGTGTTCTGATTCGAGTGCGATATGAGGTAGTACCGCCGTCACTTATTAAGTGGTAGCTATTTAATCCCTTGGTCGCTTCGATCGGTACACAGGCTTCGCCAGTCGGAATAGCGGGTCCCCAGCTGGTGTGTAGAAAATGATGAATCAATGTTTCGATATCATGCATTGTGTTTTCTTTTGGCGGTGGTGAGGTGAGTCGATGGTCGGACTTGTAAGGACCCTCTGGCATATTATCTAAACATTGCCTTACAATTTTCAGGCTTTGACGAATTTCTTCTATTCTCACCATTGCACGATCGTAGCAGTCGCCGTTATGGGCGATCGGCACCTCAAATTCAAACTGATCGTAGCCCGCATAGGGTCGCTGCTTTCTAAGGTCCCAGTCGACACCGGTAGCTCGTAAATTAGGGCCAGTAACTCCCCATTCAACTGCTTCTTCTGCGGAGTACTTACCAATACCAATGGTGCGATTTTTTAGAATGCTATTTTGCATTGCCATTTTGTCGTAGTGATCAAGCCGTGCGGGCATTGAGTCAATGAACTCGCGGACCAACTTCTCCCATCCATTGGGCAAGTCAGCGGCGACTCCACCAATTCGAAACCAAGCTGGATGCATTCGACCGCCGGTAATCGCCTCAATAATGCCAAATAGGCGCTCTCGGTCTGCAAACATGTAAAATACTGGGGACATCTGACCGATGTCTTGCACGAAAGTACCGTAGAACACCAAATGACTCGATATTCTGAACAGCTCCGCTAACATGATGCGAATTACTTTGGCTTTTTCGGGCACCTCGATGCCGGCAAGTTTTTCAACTGACAAGCAATAGGGCAGGTTGTTCATTACCCCTCCAAGGTAGTCGATGCGATCGGTGTAGGGCATGTAAGAAGGCCATGATTGGCGTTCGCCCATTTTCTCAGCACCGCGGTGGTGGTAACCGATATCAGGCACGGCATCAACAACTACTTCGCCATCCAGTTGTAAGGCAATTCGAAACACTCCATGTACGCTGGGATGATTCGGTCCCAGGTTCAAGAACATATACTCAGTACCGTCTTTGCTAGTTTGCATTCCCCACTCTTCGGGGCGAAATCGTAAGGCTTCTTGTTCTTCGGCTTGTTTGCTTTCGTTTAGGCTGAATGGCTCCATTTCAGTCGCACGAGCGGGATGGTCTTTACGTAATGCGTGGCCTTTCCAAGTTGGCGGGAGCAAAATTCGGTATAAGTTTGGATGGCCGGTAAAACTGATTCCAAACATGTCCCATGCTTCACGCTCGTACCAATTTGCGTTGGCCCATAGTTCGGTAATTGTCGGCACTGCGTATTCGGCCTCGGCCGATGCTTGTGCCGCTAGCTTGAGTCTGAAATCTAAATTATGAGTCAGCGATAGTAGGTGATAGACCACGGTGAAGTCTGATTCAGGTTGGCCTTGGCGATTGTCTCGAAGTCGCTCGTCAATACCGAATAGGTCGTACAGCATTGGGAAATCAGGTTTTAGAAACTTAAGAACGGGTTGCAGTAAGTCGGCTTGCAGCCAAAGTGTAGGAATGTCGTCGACTGTTTTTTGAACTGCAAATGCCTCCTCACCAAACTCTTCAAAGAGTTTAGCGACAAAGATCAGACCTGTAGTTTGTTCAACTGCCAGCATATTAATCCTACTTAGGTTCAGTACTACTTAGGTTTGTTACTATTTAATTTGTGGGTACGGCTATCCTCATACTTCTGTTGGCGGTCGATACTTAGTAGCCGCATTACGTTGTTTTTGTAAACGGTCTCGTTGGCTCGGCATTTGCGGTTTTATAACCCCTTGCTCACCAACTACCCAACTTAAAGGTCGTTGTTCCTGTTTTATTGATTCCTGCAACATCATCAGACCTTGCATTAAGGCTTCTGGACGAGGAGGGCAGCCGGGCACATATACGTCCACAGGAATAAACTTGTCGACGCCTTGCACCACACTATAAATATCGTACATGCCACCAGAATTGGCGCATGAACCCATTGAGATGATCCACTTAGGTTCTAATAATTGGTCGTACAGACGCTGCACTACTGGCGCCATCTTTCGAAATACGGTACCCGAAATCACCATTAAATCTGCTTGCCTAGGAGTGGCACGAATTACTTCGGAACCAAAGCGGGCAATGTCGTGGCGAGAGGTAAAAGAGGTTGCCATTTCTACATAGCAACAGGACAGGCCAAAGTTAAAAGGCCATAAAGAATGGGCTCTTCCCCAAGCGATTAAATCGTCAAGATTGGCAAACATCACATTGCGTTTAACTTGCTCCTCAATCATTTCATCTGTTTGTGCAGAAGATGATTCTTCTGGGCGAGTAAGGTTCCATTCCATCAACGACTTTCCTCTTGGTTAACTGGATTGCTAGGAATTACCGGTGTCATTGTGGCCTTGGGGTGGCCCTCCACAGGGAGGCCACTTCGTAAGCGCGCATTCGTCGGGCGACCGTCAAAGTCTGTTCTAGCTTTAACACCCCAGTCCAATGCTCCAGAACGCCATTCGTAGACGAGAGCGACCACGAGCACAGCGACAAATACCAGAATAGAAAAATAGCCCTGCCAACCTAATTCGAAAAAGGCGATGGCCCAGGCAAAAATGAAAACCGTTTCAAGGTCGAAAATTACAAAGAAAATTGCGATTAGGTAGAAGTCGACGGAGATACGTCCTTGTGCATTGCCTACCGATACAATGCCAGATTCAAAGGCTTCGTTGGTAGCGGCATTTGCTCGGCGCTCGCCTAACAACCAAGACAAACCTAACATCGTTAATACCAGCGCAATAACCGCGACAAAATACACAACAAGCGGCCATAGCTGCAAACTTGTAGCGTGACCTATCGCAGCTTCATTCAAGCGAAAATCCCCCTTTTGACGTTAGAAATCGCTTCTTCTAAATTAGAAAAAACGTTGCACGGCCAGTGGCTGATTTCACTTAAATACATCAGCATATCTGACAGGTGACTAATAAAAACTGTAACGATGTTTTTGTGAAAACGCAACAGCAGAGTTTTTAATGGACTATCGTCTTGTTGCTGGAGTAGTGTAATGACGGTCTAATTGTTGTCTCGGAGCTAACGAATATGCCATTTCAGCTTTGTCAGAGAGCGGCGGTCGTATGTTTTCGTGAGCCATTGAATAATGTATTTATCGACGCAGTCTTACTTTATATTTTAACTTTGTACTTGATTTTGAATAGCTCGATTAGCGCAAATCTTGTTTCCCTTTGAGCCCCGCGGTGAGTTAGAATAAGTCCATAAACTCACATTTCTGGTGTCTTAAATGCTGCATAAAAAAAATTGTCGATTAACATTTTCATTGCTCTTTTTGTTGCTGCCGCTTGTCGCTTGTGACAACCCGCAGCAAAGTCAAGTAGGTCTTGAGACTGCACAAAAAAAGTCTGATGAGGTAGTGTCTGAGCAACCAGCAATGCTAGTTACATCAGAGTCGATTATTAACGCCGAATCAAGCGGCTGGTTATCGCACGGGCGTACCTATTCAGAGCAACGTCACTCACCGTTAACGGCTATCAATAAAGGCAATATTTCAACACTCGGCTTACAATGGTCCTATGACCTCGGCACTAGTCGAGGTATCGAAGCGACACCGATTGTTCACAACGGAGTAATGTACGTCACCTCGACTTGGAATATCGTGCATGCGCTGGATGCCAAAACGGGCGATAAAATATGGAGTTTTGACCCTATAGTCGATAAGGCTCAAGGTGCTAAAGGCTGTTGTGATGTGGTCAATAGAGGCGTCGCTATATGGGGCGATAGTGTCTTTACTGCGACCATCGACGGTAGGTTAATTTCTTTAAATGCTAAAACTGGTGACAAAAACTGGGACATCAATACTATTGACAAATCAAAGCCCTACACCATCACAGGAGCGCCTAGAATTATTAAGGGTAAAGTACTTATTGGCAATGGCGGAGCCGAGTTAGGTGTTCGTGGTTATATCAGTGCTTACAATGCTGATACTGGTAAACAAATTTGGCGTTTTTATACTGTTCCAGGGAATCCCGCTGACGGTTTTGAAAACGATATTATGGAAATGGCGTCTAAGACTTGGACTGGTGAGTATTGGGCCGCCGGCGGTGGAGGAACTGCATGGGATTCAATGGCTTACGATCCGGATCTAGATTTACTCTACGTCGGTATCGGCAACGGATCGCCTTGGAATCACAATATTCGCAGCCCCGAAGGTGGTGATAACTTGTTCTTGTCTTCGATTGTGGCAGTGCGACCCGATACGGGTGAGTACGTTTGGCATTATCAAACCACGCCGGCTGAAACTTGGGATTACACGGCAACCCAACACATGATTTTGGCCGAGTTAGAAATCGAAGGCAAGCAGCGCGATGTGATCATGCAGGCGCCTAAAAATGGTTTCTTCTATGTGTTAGATCGTAAAACAGGTGAATTTATATCGGCTAACAATTTTGTGCCGGTAACCTGGGCTACGCACATCGACCCTGAGACCGGTCGACCGGTTGAGACCGAAGCCGCTCGTTACTCTGGTAAAACACCTAGTGTGCAATTACCTGGGCCGTTAGGGGCGCATAATTGGCACCCTATGTCTTATAGCCCTGATACTGGTTTAGTTTATATACCGGCGCAAGAGGCTCCTCATGTATACAGCGATCAAGAGGACTACCAATTGACAAAGGGTAAATGGAATACCGGAACTGAGTTTACTTACGCGATGTTACCCACCGATAAGCCAACTTTTAAAGCCTTAAAAGCGATGCTGAAAGGGCGTTTGCTTGCTTGGGACCCAGTTAAGCAGGAGCCAGTTTGGAGCTTTGAACATGGTGGTCCTTGGAATGGAGGCGTTTTGTCTACCTCTGGCGACTTGGTGTTTCAGGGTGCCGCTGACGCTCACTTTGCCGCTTACAGCGCCCGCACTGGTGAGCGGCTATGGAAGTACTTTACGCAAACCGGAATTGTCGCAGCGCCAATAACCTACCAGCTCGATGGTGAGCAGTATGTTGCGGTTGCGTCAGGTTGGGGTGGTTCATACGTGCTTAGCGCCGGTGGCGTGTTTCCGACGGGTAGCAATGCTAACGTCGGTCGAGTCATGGTGTTTAAGCTTGGTGCCGAGGCGGCATTGCCAGAGATTGAGGTTGTAGAATCTATACAGATAAGTATTCCTGAGCCGCTTGTCGTTTTAGCCGAAGTACTGGCTAAAGGCGCGCGAGCTTATGGAAGTAACTGTCTTGTCTGTCACGGTGATCAAGCCTATTCATCAGGATTGATACCCAACTTACGTTTCTCCGCTTATACCAAAGATGCAGCGGCGTTTAAGGCGGCTGTTTTAGGCGGTATATTAGCCAGTAAGGGAATGCCGAATTATGATGGTGTGCTTGAATCAGGTACGGTTGAGGCGATTAGGGCTTATGTTATTTCAGAGGCTAACAGCGATCGCGATAGTACATTTTATCAACAGCAATAACGACTTGAATAGCCATGGCCGCTTCAGTGATATTTACTGGAGCGCTCAAGACTGAATGGTTTTTTAACCAGCTTAATTATTTTATACGCCGCTTAGTAGGCGGTCAATTAATCGCTGATAAAGATTGTCGAAACCGCCATTGCTCATAATGAGTACGTTGGTACGGCCATCATCGTCATTTATCAAGGTGGTGAGTTGCTTTAGTAGCTTGTCAGTGTCGCTAAATGCGTGTGTCGAGTCGGACTCTAACTCGCTAATATCCCATTTGACATTTTCATCTGCAAACACTAAGACGCTGTCAGCGTGCTGTAAGGCATCTTTTAATAGATGCTTATGAACGCCACGTTTCATCGTATTGGAACGGGGTTCCAGTACCGCTATAATTTTTTCTCCGCCAACACTGCGGCGTAAACCAGCAAGGGTTTCGGCGATTGCAGTTGGGTGATGCGCAAAGTCATCGAATACACGGACATCGTCTTGGTCACATATGACTTCCATACGTCTTTTTACCGACTTAAAGGTGGTCAACGATTCAACCGCGTTGGCGATCGGGATGCCTACGTGATGAGCTGCGGCGGTGGCTGCCAGTGCATTAGCCATGTTGTGATCGCCAATTAAAGACCAGTTAACTAAATGCCGTTCTGTGCCGTGTTTAAGATAAAACTGGGAGGCATCATCGGCGACTTTTTCAGTACTCCAATCGCTGCTGTCGGTATTGAAACTTTTTAGTTCGCTCCAGTAACCTAACTCGAGCACTTCATCGAGTGCCTTAGAATCTTGGTTGTGAATGATTTGGCCATGTTGTGGTACGGTTTTTAGCAAATGATTAAACTGCGTTTGGATTGCGGCTAAATCGTCAAAAATATCGGCGTGGTCAAATTCTAAATTGTTTAAGATTAGGGTGCGCGGTTGATAGTGAACGAACTTCGATCTTTTATCACAAAAGGCGGTATCGTATTCATCAGCCTCGATCACAAAAAAAGAGGTGGTGCCAAGTCTAGCCGACTCACCAAAATTTTCAGGCACACCGCCGATTAGATAACCAGGCGCTAAGTCGTTATCCTCGAGTAGCCATGCCAGTATACTGCTAGTGGTGGTTTTTCCGTGAGTACCGGCTACCGCCAATACCCAACGCCCTTGTAACACATGCTCGCCTAACCATTGCGCGCCAGAGGTATATCTCAAGCTTTTATCGAGCACTGATTCAAGCTCTGGGTTACCCCGCGATATTGTGTTACCGACCAACACCAAATCTATATTCTCGGGGATATTATCGCTGCTATAACCTTCCGATAGCTCGATGCCCAATGACCTCAGCTGAGAGCTCATTGGTGGGTAAGTGTTCGCATCCGAACCGGTTACAGTGAAGCCAAGATCGGTTGCCAAACGAGCAACACCGCCCATAAAGGTGCCGCAGATTCCAATAATATGAATCTTCATTTTGTCTGAGCCGCTGCCTGTGCCGACTCGATAGAGGTTTTTATTGTTTCCCATTCGATGAGCATTTCAGCTTGAAAGCTTGGAAATAGTAAAATCACAACTAGATAGCCGATAGCGTTGTAGCCAATCGTTAGCATGACAGATCCGATCATAGTGCTATCAAGTGCAGAACGCAGAATTAGAACCATAATGTAGATGCTCCAGACCAGCAGAAACGGCAATGCCAATTGTAGAATCACGGTGATCGACATGATCACTGAAACCATTGTTGCTATAACGGTGATACCAAACAACGCGGTTATTGTTTGTACAAAGCGTCCCGTTTTATTTTGACTGCGCAGCAACGCAAAAATGGCCAAAGATTCGCCGATGATCGACACTAAACTATAACCGAAGGGGTTGCTTAGGGAGGTCATCGATAAGAATGAGATATATCGTAAGAATACGATGCTCATTGCTAGTAAAATCGCGGCTTGAAGACTGTATTCGAGGTCTTGGGGCTCGCGTTTACGAAGTGAAATTTGAACTAATTGTTTTATTATTTGCATGGTGAACGGACGTTTGATCGGCTGCAGAGAGTTTCCAATTTAAGCCGAAATCACTATTTGAATGGCTCAGTTATGAGCCGCATGTTAGCATCATCGCCTAATAAAATTAGCAGTGTTACCGAAAAAAATATGAATTACCTGATTGAGGAGCAACAACAGCTCGCCGACCTCGAGCCATTGTTTGAACAATTGAGCAAGCAGTCGGGTATCGTAGCAGTCGACACCGAGTTTTTACGTGAGAAAACTTACAGTGCTAAATTGTGCTTAGTGCAGCTTGGTATTGCTGAACACCAATACTGCATTGACGTGCTTGCGATTGAAGATTTGTCGTTATTGATCGATTTATTTTCCAATCAAAAAATTCTTAAGTTGTTCCATGCTGCGCGACAAGACATGGAGGTTATTTATCAAACTCTTAATGTGTTACCGAAACCGATTTTTGATACTCAGTTAGCCAGTGCATTTTGTGGTGGCGATATGCAGCAAGGCTACGGTGCGATGGTGCTCGAACGAACCTCGGTTGAGCTTGCAAAAACACAGTCGCGAACTGACTGGACTCGTCGCCCATTGTCGGCTGACCAATTTGAGTATGCGGGAGATGATGTAGCCCACCTCGAGGAGCTCTATCGCCAGACTCAGAAGTTATTGGAAGAAAATCAACGCGTAGACTGGTACCGACAAGAAATAGAAACTTATTACGAGTTAGACAAGTACGTTATCGATCCGGCTCTGGCTTATAAGCGGCTTTCTGGCGGCAGTTTAAAAATCAAGCAACAATATATGCTTAAGGCTATGGCTGAGTGGCGTGAGGCGACGGCTCAAAAACGTGATATCCCTAGGTCTTGGGTAATGCGTGATGAGAATCTCTATGACTTAGTGACTCAGCAGCCCAAGACAGAGCAAGAGATCCGCGATATGGATATTTTTGGGCGAAAGTCGGTAGTTTACTTAGCGCCCTTAGCATTAGAAATAATGAGTAACGTAACTGTATCCGATGAGCGTATATGGCGAAAAGTTGATCCTCTAACTAAGCAAGAAAAAGGAATTTGTAGTGGTTTAATGAAAGAGCTACGCACTATTTCTGAAACCCTAGGCGTGGCCCAAGGGCTGCTTGGTACGCGTAAAGATGTTGAAAGCTTGTTTCGGCATCGTCAGTCTGAACGTTTGCTTTCAGGCTGGCGCAAAGAGCAAGTGGGCGAAGTTTTATTGGCTAAGCTTAAAGAACCTGGGGTATACACCCCTTAAATTATTGTTATCACCTTCACAGGTATAGGTTTTGCTATTTTTGCCGTTAGCGCCGCTAACATCGTCGATAACTAATTTCCATTATTTTAGTCATTCAGTTTCCATTCAGTATCATTGGCTTAAAGTGGCTACATCGAAACTAGCATTTGCTAAAAAATAGGAGTCTAACGATGATTAATTCAGTTACTAAAAACACTCTAAAAACCTTTACCCGAAGATTAATTGTGGTGGTTGTAGTGGGCGCTATTTCCTTGCCAGTTGTCGCGGGTAAGCATCGCGGTAACACTTACGACAACGCAACCTATGATTATGCTCGCGTAGTGACGGTTGATGCCGTGGTTGAAAGCTACCAAGTAAATCAGCCGATTGAGCAGTGTTGGAATGAAAAGGTTGCAACTCGACAACACTATTCATATAAGCAGAATACAAGAAGTAAAAGCCGAACCCCAGAAGTGCTAGGCGCTATTATTGGTGGCCTGATTGGCAATCAAGTTGGTAAGCGTGGCGGTGGCAAGGCTAGAGATGTTGCTACGATTGCTGGTGCCGTGCTCGGTGGATCTATAGGTCGTGATAGCAAGAACAGTAACCGTCGAAATCACGATCGCTACGATGACCGTTATCAGAGCGTCGGTTACCAGACCGTTGAGCGTTGTCAAGTAAAAGACTCGTACGTCACTAGGGAGCAAGTTGTGGGTTATGATGTTGCCTACAAATATCGAGGAGATATGTTTTATACGCAAATGAGCGAACACCCTGGTGATAAAATTAAGGTTAAGGTTACTGTTAATCCGGTATAGACTAACTGTGTGAACACTAGGGCAGAACATCATCTGTTGTTTACTGCGCTAGTGTTCACTTACCCACAAATCACTACTTATCAAATTTCCGAGAACTATTTCGAGTCGTATGCCAAGACACATTGCCTATCGTTTTTTACTGACTATAGCGCTGCAATTTGCAGTCGTCAGTGGCGTGCATGGATTTGCTTACGCTAGCGCTCTCAATCAGCAGTCAGAAGCTTTGCACTCCATTTATGTGAAGCAATTCGGCGCTCTAAAATACAGTCAAAATGAGAACGCAAATTTACGCTCGCGCAGTGACGTGATGCAAGAAGTTAAGCGTCGTTACAATGCCGAAGTGTTAAAAATAACACTTGATCAGAGGCAGCAGATATACCGAGTTAGGGTGTTGATGCCAAATGGAAAAGTGCGTAATTTGCAAATTAGTGCACGACGCTAATCTAGTCTCGATAATAGGATTACCTTGAATTTTACCTACCCAATGAGGACCTGCCGATGCGCATTCTTATTATAGAAGATGAATTGGCCTTGCAAGGCCAACTAGCTAACACATTGAGGCAGCAAGATTATGTGGTTGACGTTGCTAGTGATGGTGAAGAGGGTTTATATTTTGCCGAAGAGTATCCGATCGATTTGGCCATTATCGACTTAGGCTTACCTAAAATTGATGGTGTCGAGGTTATCAAACGCCTAAGGGCGGCAGGCAAGGCTTATCCGGTATTAATTTTGACCGCTCGTAGTCGCTGGCAAGAGAAAGTTGAAGGCTTAGAAGCAGGAGCCGATGATTACTTAACCAAGCCTTTTCATCCTGAAGAAATGCTTGCAAGAATTAACGTTTTGCTCAGACGTGCTGTTGGCCTCGCTGATAACGCCCTAGTGTGTGGTTCAATCAAAATTGACACCTCTTCAAAACAGCTTTTTATTGAAGGCGTGCAGACTACCATCACCGCTTATGAATACCGTTTACTATCATATTTGATGATGCATACGGGTAAGGTTATTTCTAAACGTGAATTGGTTGACCATATCTACGAAGAAGACGACGACCGGGATAGCAACACCATCGAAGTTTTCATTCGGAGGCTCCGCCAAAAGCTTGATCCTGACAACCTCTTAAAACCGATTGAAACACAGCGTGGGCGAGGTTATCGGTTTAGGATTCCTCGTGACGCACCGGCTTAAGCCAAGGTAGGTATTTACGTGTATTCATTACGTCGCCGTCTGCTAGTAATTGCGACACTCCTGCTACTGCTGTTTCTTGGCATTATGGGAGTGGCATTAAATCGCGCGTTTGAGCGCAGCGTTCTAAGTAACGCTGAAGACAATTTACGTAACCAAGTTTTGCTTTTGATCGCAAATGTCGAGGTCATTAATGGCGAAGTAGAGGTGCTCGATATACAGCCTGAACCTCGTCTTGGACAAATTGATTCGAGCTTGTTTGCTCAAGTTTCAGTTAAAGATCTTGGTGTGGTCTGGCGCTCGGCATCATTGCTCGATCAAGAAATGCCTCAGCTAAGCAACGGGCTTGGAGAATTTAGCTTCTACGATAGATTTGACTGGCCGCAACAAGCCTCTAGTTATGTTACTTCCTTAGGGGTTGCATGGGAAACCGAGCAAGGCGATTTTCTGTTTACCGTTCAAGTGGCAGAACACTCAGAAGTCTATACCAATCGTTTAACCAGATACCAACGACAGGTTGGCCTTTGGCTACTGGTCTTTGGTGGCGCATTAATAGGGCTATTGCTTACTTTGCTTAGCTGGGCGCTAAAGCCATTACATAGAGTCACGCAACAAGTTGGAGAGATAGAAGAGGGAGGCCGGCAACGATTTGATGAAGATTATCCGATGGAAGTCAGTCGCTTAACAAGGAATCTCAATCAATTGCTTAGCTTCGATGAGCAGCGAATTACCCGTCAAAAAGAAGTCCTTGGCAATTTGGCCCATAGCCTCAAAACGCCAATTGCGGTGTTAAGCGGTTTACAGTATTCGGCCGACACTGACGAAGACGCTAGGCGACAAATTACGGCGATGCAGACGATTATTGATTACCAATTACAGAGCGTATCAACGGTCGGCCGCATGCGCTTCGCTAAGCCTATAAAAATTCAAGCTAAAACTGAGCAAATCGTAAACACGCTACAAAAGCTTTACCTTGAAAAAGGAATTAAGTGCCAACTTTTAATCAGTGACGAGACGGTGTTTTATGGTGATCACGGCGACTGGATGGAGTTATGCGGAAACTTGCTCGATAACGCTTTTAAGTGGACCTCGTCGAAGGTGGTTGTCAGTGTTAAGAATTCGCCTCTTGAGGATAGTGATTCCCACCGTCAGGCGTTAACTCTAATTGTCGAAGATGACGGGGCCGGCATAGATGACAACTTAAAGCAGACTATTTCGCAGCGAGGAGTACGTCTTGACAGTCAAACGCCAGGTCACGGCCTTGGCCTACATATCGTCAAAGCAATCGTCGACGCTTACAATGGCGAGCTACTCATCGAGGATGCCTCGGTTGGTGGCATAACTACAAGGGGCAGCAGATTCACCATCAATTTGAATTAGCCAAGCAGCAATCAATGCGGGGTTAATTAAGTCGATTGCGGTCATTATAGAGCGTTGAGTTGCTGCTATAGAGAGTTGAGTCGTACCCAGAAAGATAGGGTAGGGGTAGTCTGGGTACGACTCTGTCCAAATGAGGTTTAGGGGATAACCTCAGGCTTAATTTGTCACATTGGTGACATTAAAGCAATGATTTAATGATAAATCTAACAAATTTTGTTTCAAGCTGCGATTCAGATTCCGAGCTATTTTGGCTCTATTTATCTGCAAAATAACGAATATTGAGATTAATGACGGCAGTCAAAACTAATCTGCTTTTATCCTATTGACGTAGCTGTTATAAAACTAAGCATTGTATTTTTGCTAACCATAATAAGAGTTGTCTATGTCTTTTCCATCAGTATTTAAAAACCTCCAGTTACCTGTAATTGCGGCACCAATGTTTATTCTTTCGGGTAAAGAAATGGTGATAGAGCAATGCAAGGCTGGCATCGTTGGTTCATTCCCAGCGTTAAATGCGCGAGGCGAGGGTGAATTTGAGAAGTGGCTGCAAGAGATTACTGAAGAATTAGATCGTTATAATCAAGCTAATCCAGATACGCCTGCCGCACCGTTTGCGGTAAATCAAATCGTATTTAAGACGAATGCGCGCCTGTATGATGATATGGATTTGTGTGTTAAATACAAAGTGCCTATTATTATCACTTCGTTAGGTGCAAATGAACAAGTCAACGCGGCTACGCATTCTTATGGCGGCATAGTGATGCATGACGTGATTAACCAGCGCTTTGCCAAGAAAGCGATCGAAAAAGGTGCCGATGGTTTGATCGCGGTTGCGGCTGGCGCGGGTGGACACGCCGGAGCGTTGTCTCCATTTGCGATTATTCAAGAGACCCGCGAATGGTTTGATGGGCCACTCGCCCTGTCGGGTTGTATTGCTACTGGTGATTCGGTACTGGCGGCACAGGCAATGGGCGCCGATTTTGCCTATATAGGGTCAGCCTTTATTGCCACTCAAGAGGCCAATGCGGCACAGGCTTATAAACAAATGGTGGTCGATAGTGATGCTAACGATATTGTCTATTCTGATTATTTTACTGGCGTAGGGGGCAACTACCTTAGCCCAAGTATCGAAGCCGCTGGTATGGACCCGAGTAATTTACCCAAGGGTGATATTGCGGCGATGCAAAAATTGACTGATCAAGATTCCGATGCCAAAGCATGGAAAGACATCTGGGGTTGCGGCCAAGGTATCGGCGCGGTTGACCAAATTCAGTCGGTTTCAGATCGAGTGACGCAATTAAAAACGGAATATACAGCTGCAAAGCAACGAATTAACGCTTAGCTGGCGTATGCGCCTATCAAAATAGGCGCATATTTATTACTATCGGCGATCTTAAATTATTGCTGTAATTTACCTTAATTCAATAATTTGGTAAGTTGAATTTGCAGTTAAGTTAACAGTTGAACCAACAGTTAAGAAAGGAAACATGTATGAAATTAGTTACCGCTATTATTCGCCCGTTTAAATTAGACGATGTTAAAGACGCGTTATCAGCCATTGGTGTTATGGGTATGACGGTATCAGAAGTTAAAGGTTTTGGTCGTCAGAAGGGTCATACCGAGATCTATCGTGGTGCCGAGTATGCTATTGACTTTATCCCGAAAACAAAAATAGAAGTTGCGGTTGCTGACGACGTTTTAGATACGGTTATCGATGCAATTGTGGAATCAGCCAAGGGCAATAAGGTCGGAGATGGCAAAATATTTGTCACTACACTCGACAATGTCGTTCGCATTCGTACTGGTGAGACCGGCGCTGAAGCGATTTAATTAAAACTGTAAATAATTAGAGTCGATTAAAGTAAATCAAAGTAGATTCAAATCGACCAAAGTTAGGAGATCCCGAATGAAGTTCTGCAATAGCTTAATCGTTGCGCTTGTAAGTCTTGCGTTGCCATCTGTCGCATTGGCTCAACAAATAGACACCGGAGATACCGCTTGGATGCTGACCTCGTCAGCACTTGTCTTGTTTATGTTATTACCTGGTCTATCATTGTTTTATGCCGGTTTGGTGCGTAGCAAAAACGTACTATCGGTATTAATGCAGTGCTTCGCCATCGCCTGTGCCATGTCATTGCTCTGGTTTGCGGTTGGCTATAGTCTGGTTTTTAGTGGTGATGGCGCATTGCTGGGTAACTTAGATAAGGCGTTTTTGTCTGGCGTGAGCTATGACTCGATGACGGGCACCATTCCCGAGTCAGTGTTTGTCGTGTTTCAGATGACCTTTATTATGATTACTCCTGCTCTGTTTGTGGGTGGTTTCGCCGAGAGAATGAATTTTACGGCAATGTTGATGTTCTCGGTGCTATGGGGCTTGATGGTTTACGTGCCCGTTGCCCACTGGGTTTGGGGTGGCGGTTGGCTTGCCGATAAAGGTCTGCTTGATTTTGCCGGTGGCACGGTAGTGCACGTTACCGCCGGTGTCAGTGCCTTGGTAGCCGCGATGGTTCTTGGAAACCGCAAAGGATTCCCACAAAGGCCAATGACGCCGCATAGCTTAACCTTGACCGTAGTTGGTGCCGGCATGCTTTGGTTTGGTTGGTTTGGCTTTAACGGAGGCTCGGCGCTTGGCGCTAACGGTAGTGCCGGCATGGCTATGTTGGTCACTCACTTGAGTGCCGCCGCAGGCTCGCTTGCTTGGATGACGATTGAATGGATGCGCTTCCGTAAGCCAAGCGTGCTCGGTATTGTCACTGGCATGGTCGCTGGTTTAGGCACTATTACCCCTGCATCGGGTTTTGTAGGTCCAATTGGCGGTGTGGTCATTGGTTTGTGCGGCGGCACGATTTGTTACTTTGCAACACAATTGATAAAAAACAGGCTAAAAATTGATGACTCTCTCGATGTATTTCCAGTACACGGTGTTGGTGGCGCTCTGGGTACCATTCTAGCGGCGGTTTTTATCTCGGCGGCCTACGGCGGTACTGGCTATGCTGAGGGTATGACACTTAATAGTCAGATCGGGGTACAGATACTAGGTGTTTTTGCGATCGGCACTTACGCCGCTATGGTTTCTTATCTGTTATTAAAGCTGATTGGCTTGATAACATCGTTAAGAGTCGACGAAGAAATAGAGGTGCAGGGCTTAGACGTAGCCCAACATGGCGAAACGGGCTATAATATGTAAATGGTTTTTGTTAGCTTTCTTATTCGTTTGTAAAAAGAGGCCGGTAGTTAACCGTCCTCTTTTTTTGCTTGCTAACCCGTCTTACCCTATCCGTTTATTTGCTACTGATATTTATGCCTAATACTCGTTCGATAACTGTCAAATTTCTTAGCCTTATTGCTTGCCTGGCTAGTTGTTGGTTTAATTCAGCCTGGGCGGGTGATTATCAAAATGGTCTAAAAGCTTATATCGACGGTAACTTTGAGCTAGCTAGGCAACACTGGTTGATTGCAGCGAACAGGAAAGATGCGACGTCGATGTTTAATCTCGGCTTGCTGCATGAACAAAGTAAGCTGCCACGCTCTAGCAACGATAAAGCGCTTAATTGGTATCAGCTAGCGGCCGATAATGGTTACGCGCCAGCCGGTTACCACTTAGCGCAAAGAATGCTCGAGCGTGGTGGCTCTGATGATCAGGCAATATCTCTGATAAAGCGAGCAGCGAGTGTCGGTTATGCGCCGGCACGTCGCTATTTAGCCGCCAATACCACATCAACGATTGTCGCTCGGTCTAGCGTCAAACCGAATAGAGCCAATTCGTCAGGTCCGATTTATCGGACCGATAGCTGGATCAACCAGCAGCCTAGTCAGTATTGGACTATTCAACTGCTAGCGTTTAAACACAAAAAACAAGTTTTAGCTTTTATTGATCAGAACAGTTTGCAGACTAAAGCATCCTATTTCTCTGAAGTAAGGGGTGGGGAAGTGTTCTTTAAGTTGGTTTATGGTTCGTTTAGTACTAAAGACAAAGCTAGTTTTGCACGCCAAAACCTTGGTGCGACAATGCAACAGCATGGGCCATGGTTACGAACGTGGGAGAGTGTGCAAAAAATCACCCAGCGATAGACTCTGCTTAATTACGTTACTGGCCACCGATTTAAAATCAACTGACGCAAGGCTTACCCTTAAGAGCTAGTGTAATTCGGTTTTTTCGGGTATCTTTCGAAGCTGCAAAAAGCAACTCAAATTATTATGGAACTTAACCCTTTATTCGAAAAAGTTAAAGATCTAGATCAACGCGGTGCGTTGCTCAGGGGGTACCTTTGACTACGATAGCAAGGCTGAGCGCCTAGAAGAGGTGTTACGCCGAATGGAAGATCCATCCATTTGGGAGAATCAAGAATTCGCTCAACAACTCGGCCAAGAAAAGTCGGCCTTAGAGAAAATTGTTGAGACTCTTAGTAGAGTAAAAGCGGGTGTTGCTGACTGTTTGGAAATGTTAGAACTTGCAGCAGAAGAGCAAGACCAAGATTTAGCTGATGAGATAAGTGGCGACTTGGCTGCAATTGAAGCAGAGCTTGCTGTTTTAGAGTTTCAGCGAATGTTCTCAGGGCCGATGGATGCGAACAACGCCTTTATAGATATTCAGTCTGGTTCAGGCGGTACAGAAGCCCAAGATTGGGCTAATATGATTTTACGTATGTATCTGCGTTGGGCTGATTCTCAAGGCTTTAAGGCTGAAATTATCGAGCTTTCTGAAGGCGATATTGCTGGTATCAAAAGTGCAACCGTAAAAATAGAAGGTGAATATGCCTTCGGCTTTTTGCGTACCGAAACTGGAGTGCATCGCTTAGTTCGAAAATCACCCTTTGATTCTGGTAGTCGAAGGCATACTTCATTTGCCTCACTATTTGCCTACCCCGAGATTGATGACCGCGTTGACGTAGACATTAACCCATCGGACTTACGCACTGACACTTATCGCGCTAGCGGGTCAGGCGGTCAACACGTTAATAAAACCGATTCGGCGGTTCGAATTACACACGAACCAACTGGCATTGTCGTACAATGCCAGAGTGATAGATCTCAGCATCGCAATAGAGATTCGGCGATGTCAATGTTGAAGGCTCGGCTATATGAGCATGAAATGCAAAAACGACGATCTGACCAACAAGCGGTAGAAGATGAAAAATCTGATATAGGTTGGGGGTCTCAGATTCGTTCTTATGTGCTAGATCAATCGCGAATTAAAGATCTGCGCACTAATGTCGAAACTGGCAATACCCAAGCTGTTTTAGACGGCGACTTAAACCAGTTTATTGAGGCTAGCTTGAAGCAGGGAATCTAAGTGTTACCACAGCTCAGCTTAAGTCTAAATTTTGAACATTTTCACCCTATAAAGAAAACAATACCGTGAACGATAAGACCACTACTGACCAACCTCAGGTTGATGAAAACGAACTGATTCGTCAACGCCGTGAAAAGCTTGATGCATGGCGTGAGACCACCCAAGCGTACCCGAATACTTTCAAACCAGAGCACCTGGCAAGCGAGTTGATTGCTCATTATGGCGAGATTGAAAAAGAGGCACTAGAGGAGCTTGCAGTCGAAGTAGCGGTTGCTGGGCGAATGATGAGCTGTCGCATTATGGGTAAGGCTAGCTTTGCTCATGTGCAGGACCGCACCGACAGACTTCAAGTGTATGTCTCTCGTGATGCACTTCCTGAGGGCTTTTATAACCAAGAATTTAAAAGATGGGACATCGGCGATATTATCGCCGTAAAAGGTGTTCTATTTAAAACTAATAAGGGTGAGCTGAGTATAAAAGTGAGTCATATTGAGTTACTTGTTAAGTCACTTAGGCCACTACCGGATAAATTCAATGGCTTAAAAGACAAAGAAACATCGTACCGCCAACGCTATGTTGATCTTATCGTTAATGAACAGAGTCGTAAGGTTTTCACTATAAGATCGAACATCGTTAATTATATTCGTAACTTTTTGATTGAAAAAAAGTTTTTGGAAGTCGAGACACCAATGATGCATTCTATACCTGGCGGTGCGGTAGCTCGCCCGTTTATGACTCATCACAATGCCTTGGATATGACGTTATTCTTGCGCGTCGCTCCAGAGCTTTACCTAAAGCGTCTAGTGGTCGGTGGTTTTGAGCGAGTATTCGAAATTAATCGTAATTTTCGAAACGAAGGTTTAAGCACTCGGCACAACCCAGAATTCACGATGCTTGAATTTTATCAAGCTTACGCCGATTACCATGATTTGATGGACACCACCGAACAAATGTTTAAAGGTGTTGCCGAGTCTATTACTGATGACGGCGTGGTGCACTACCAAGGGCAAGACATTGACTTTAATAAGCCCTTTAACCGCATGACAGTGGCCGAATCAATTTTGCACTTTAATCCGAGTTTGACTCCAGCCGATTTGCAAGATCGAGATGCCTTAGTTGCCTACGCGAAAGAATTGAAGGTGTTGATCAAAGACAGCTTTGGTTTGGGCAAAGTTCAAATCGAAATTTTTGAGAAAACGGTTGAAGATCGTTTAGCTGAGCCGACTTTTATTACCGCTTATCCAGTTGAAGTATCACCTTTGTCGCGTCGTAATGATGACGACGAGTTTGTCGCAGACCGTTTTGAATTGTTCATCGCTGGGCGCGAAATAGCCAATGGCTTCTCTGAGTTAAATGATCCTGAAGATCAGGCCAAGCGTTTTCAGCAGCAGGTTGCTGAAAAAGATGCCGGCGACGATGAAGCAATGCACTACGACGCTGATTATGTTCGTGCACTGGAATACGGAATGCCTCCAACGGCAGGTGAGGGTATTGGTATTGACCGCATGGTTATGCTGTTTACAGACAGCCCATCGATTCGTGATGTATTACTATTTCCTCATATGCGACCAGAAGTAGATCCAAGCTAACTATATTATCGACAAAGATCGTAAAGCTCAAAGACACTCCCTAACGAATGGCAAAAACTAATTTACCGATGATGATTGGCTCGCGATATTCGCGCGCTAAACGTCGAAACGGATTTATATCTTTCATCTCCGCTATATCCATTCTTGGCATTGCCATTGGTGTGTGGGTTTTAATTTCGGTTATGTCGATAATGAATGGTTTCGGCAATGAGCTTAGGGGGCGGATACTAGACGTCGCGCCGCACGTAACTATCACGGGTCAAGGCAACATTCTTAACGATTGGAGGTCGCTCGCGACCGTTGTAGACGATAATAGCTTGGTCGCTGGAAGGGCGCCTTATATCTATGCTCAAGGGCTAATATCATTGAATGGTGCGGTGACAGGCACTTTGGTGAAAGGTGTGTTACCTGAGGAAGAATTCAAGGTTTCCGAGGTTGCCGATCATATGGATACCGGCCGTTTTGAATTACTCGAAGAAGGTAAATATAATGTCGTCCTTGGCCGTGGTTTGGCGGCTAAAGTCGGCGCAGGCGAAGGAGACAAAGTCACATTTATTTCACCGCAAGGTCAATCAACACCGGCTGGACTAATGCCGCGTTTGAGACGGTTTACGGTGATTGGAATCTTTGGTGGTTTGGGGCCCGATGAATTTGATAGTTCGTTGGCTTATATCCATATGTCCGATGCCGCCAAACTATACAAGACTAAGGGCGGTATTAGTGGTTTGAGGATCAAGCTCTATGATCCAGACCTAGCACCTGAGGTAACTAGACAACTTGCTGATACATTACGGTATCGTTTTTTTGTCAATAACTGGACAACCCAACATAAAAGCTTTTTTCGCGCTTTAGAGGTTGAGCGTCTGATGGTTTTTATCACATTGTTTTTGATCGTTTGTATCGCCGCATTTAATATTGTCTCTACCTTAATTATGGTTGTTACTGACAAACGAGCCGACATTGCAATATTGCGAACGCTTGGTTTGTCGCCGGCTAAAGTCATGGGTATCTTTTTTGTTCAGGGTGTTAGTTCTGGAATTATTGGAACCGTCATTGGTGCGGTAGCGGGTGTCCTGACAGCACTAAATTTAGCCAACATTATTACGTTTATAGAAGGCTTAATCGGTTACGAATTATTACCAGCCAGCGTGTACATGGTTACTGATTTTCCGGCAGAATTAAGGTGGGACGATGTCTGGATAATTGTATTGGTTTCTTTGGCTATCAGTATGATGGCGACACTATATCCGGCTTGGTCCGCCTCAAAAACACAACCAGCCGAAGCGCTACGTTACGAATAGGCGAGCAATTATGAGTCAATCAGGGATTTTACGCTGTCAACAATTGGGTATGACCTACACCGAAGGCCCAAACGATGTTGAAGTTCTTTCAAATATAAATTTGCATATAGAAGAGGGCGAGAGGATTGCTATTGTCGGTTCATCTGGCTCAGGTAAAAGCACACTATTGCACTTGCTTGGCGGCCTTGATTTACCGACTACAGGCTCAGTTTGGGTCGATGGACAAGAATTGTCCGGCATGTCGGACAAAAAACGCGGATTTATCCGCAACCAATACTTGGGCTTTGTTTATCAATTTCATCACTTGCTGCCTGAGTTTACCGCCATTGAAAACGTCGCTATGCCGTTACTAATTCGTGGCGATGATACCAACGCCGCAAAGAAAAAGGCTTCTGAACTGCTTGAAGAAATTGGTCTCGGTCACCGTTTAGAACATCGACCAATCGAACTTTCAGGTGGTGAACGTCAACGTGCGGCGATTGCGCGTGCATTGGTAACTGAGCCGAACGTGGTACTGGCCGACGAGCCAACGGGTAATCTAGATGAAAGTACCGCGCAGAGTGTGTTCGATATGATGATGTCATTGAATCGGCGTATTGGTACAGCCTTGGTGATGGTGACTCACGATACTGGCTTGGCAGCGAAAATGGACAAGCGCTATCACCTCGAATCTGGTGCACTTTCAGACAGCTAATGCTGGCTTCTCCGCGGGCTTAAAGGCGATGTAAAAACGGGTTCATCGTTGAGCTGATTTTTCGTCCTTCCGCTGTTGCGAACGACGCTTCCAACGCTGCCGAATTTGCGAGCGCCAGACAAAGCTAATTAAGAAGTGCGCAGAGACGCTCAGTGTTATACCTACAATTAAACAACCTAGCCATAGAGCAACGTAGTGCCAACCAAGTTGAAAAATAGTTATTTGATGCAGTGCAACAGGCTCTATCTGAAGAATACTGACGCCTAGTAAGTAACATGGCGTATAAAGCGGTATCCATGTAACTGGATTTGATATCCAAATTCCAGCTATCGCAAATGGCAGGTTACCACGCATTAATGCGGCTAAAAATATTGCTGGTACCATTTCAAATGGCATTGGTAAAAACGCGCAAAATATTCCTATAGCCACGCCTTTAGCGGTACTTTGGCGATTAAATGTCCAAAGCTCCTGCTGTTTTAAACTGTCACCAAAGATATGCAAATAGCGATATTGCTGTATCTCTTTAACCGTTGGTAGGTATTTGCGTAAGTTATTAAAAAATTTCAAAGTGTCCAGCTATTAATCGATTCAATTACATTATTCCTATTATAGGTGGTTGATGTGATGAGTGTTATAGTTCTTTAATAACACGCAATTAAATTTGATTAACAGGATGTTGATCCGCGCTAGAAAACGTTTCCCAATCGTCAGTATAGCAATCATAAGGAGGTGTTTTGTTGCATTTAAGATCATTATCGTCGAGTTCACGACGGCTATTGTACCAGCGCCTGTATGGCTTATCCGTTTCGTCCACCTACTGTTTGGTGCTGTTTTTCCTCGGAGTATGCGCGACGCTTTGGTTATACCCGTTACCCTCACTAAAATGGCTGCTGCTGGGGACCGTTATTATTATGGTTTTGAGTGTTCGTTACCGGACCTTACGCCTTTTACTGTTTTTTTTGGCGGGCCTAACTTGGGCTTGCTATCGCTTTCAAGCTTTTTTAGATATTCGCTTCCCCGATCAATATGAACGAGTGGACTTTATTGCTAACGGCATTATTGAAGGTTTACCAACGTTCAGGCAAGGTAATATTCAGTTTAAGTTCAGAGTCAGTTCAGTTGCGAATAACGATCTCTCGATGCTGATCGGTCAGCGAGTACAAATCAGCTGTTATCGATGCCCGTTGTCAATTCGATCGGGTGAGCAGTGGCTTTTTACGCTCAGGGTTAAGCGACCGCACGGCTATGCTAGCTGGGGTAGCTTTGATTATGAGAAGTATCTGTTTAGGCATCGTCTTATTGCTAAAGGCTATGTACGTCTGAACAGTCGCAATACTCGGCTAGTCGCGGCGCCAAGTTCAATTGATTTATGGCGTCAGGCATTATTTGAAGAGCTGCATAGAGTTGTTGGCCTAGGAGTAGGAAGCAATATTATTGCCGCATTGTCAATCGGCGTTAAGAGTGGTTTCAGTAATCAACAGCGGCTAGTATTTCAGACCACGGGTATAAGTCATTTGATGGCAATTTCAGGTTTGCATGTCGGCCTAGTATTTATTGGCGTGGCGTTGCTACTTAAGTGGCTAATGTGGCCTATTGCGCGCATCTTTGAATATTGGCCTCGGCAACAACTGATCTTTCTGCCAGCATTGTTGTCAGCCACCTTTTACACCGCGCTAGCAGGATTTTCCGTTTCGACTCAGAGAGCGTTGATAATGTTAACGGTTTACGTAGTCTGTAAATTTTTAGCCCGCGATGTAGCGCTTATCAAAGTATTGCTTATAGCGATTACGGTATTGCTGATCGTTGACCCCTTTTCTATTTTAGATACTGGCTTTTGGCTTTCGTGTGGAGCGGTCGCTGTTATTTCCTTGGTATCCACTAAGTCAAGATCCGAGAGTAATCAAGAGCTGAGTGAAACGTTTAGCAAAGAGCCAAGCAAGAATTTAAATTTGCTGCGACTCCAGCCCGTGCTATGGCTCGGAATGTTGCCATTAAGCGTGATTTTTTTTGGTAAGATCTCGTTAATTTCACCGCTGGTAAATCTAGTTGCTGTGCCCTTATTTTGTGCTCTGTTGATACCCGCGACATTATTGTCAGTATTCTTGTATGGCGTCGGTTTCAAAGCCTTAGGAGTATGGTGCATGACGCGACTAAGTACACTATTTGACAGCATATTCGATTTATTACTCTGCGCCAGTCAACTCGAGTTTGCAAAAATATACTCGACGCCACTGGTTTGGTGGCAATGGCCACTTTTCGCGCTTGTGATGTACGGCTTTTTTAGGCCGATTCGGATTCAATTCATCTGCGGGGCAGTGCTTGTAGGGTCGGTATTCATCAATACTGCCAACAAACTTGCCGAAGATGAATTGCAGGTGACTTTGCTTGACGTCGGGCAGGGTTTAGCAATGGTGATCGAAACGGTGAATTCGGTAACGGTGTATGACACTGGCCCGCGTTACGGTACTGGTTTTACCGCGGCTGAGGCGGTGCTGCTCCCGTTTTTGCGCCAACGTGGTGTTCGCCGTATTAATACGCTGGTAATCAGTCATGCTGATAACGATCATATTGGTGGACTTAGCAAGGTTCTTGAGGCCTTTGATGTTGGGCGTACAGTGAGTAGTCGCTTGGATAAAGTAGCGGGTGCTATAAAGTGTACTGCCGGTCAATCATGGCAGTATGACCATACTGTTTTTAGGGTTATTAGCCCACAAGTGGATACGCCAAATGGCAGTAATAATCATTCCTGCGTACTTATGTTGCAACATTTTGATATTAATATTCTACTTTCGGGCGACATCGAAAAACAGGTCGAACGCTTTTTATTGCGAAAAACTAAATACCCTCTTGCGGCTGATATTTTACTGGTACCACACCAAGGAAGTAAAACATCCTCTACTGCCGCATTCTTAGATGCTGTCTCGCCAAAGATTGGTATTTTGGCGGCAGGCTACAAGAATCACTATGGGCACCCACATTCATCGGTAGTTGATCGCTATAACGAAAGAAGTATCGATTTGCTCTCGACTATCGAACACGGCTCTGTATTGCTTAAAATTAATTCACACACCTGGACCAAAGTGCTTTATCGTCAGCGATACCGACGATTCTGGCATTATCAAAAAGTACCCAATAGGAGTGCATAGTTTGGTAGAATTTCGGTGGTAAGATAAATATATTTGCCGTTAGTGTTATTCGTCCAATCATTGACAGCTTATCAGTTCGACTAAATCAACCCTCTCTAGGGTAAACACAACTCCATGGTGAGTTAAAGGGTACTTAATGTTTGAATTATTCCGAGCGGGTGGACCGCTCATGTGGGTTATCCTCCTATGTTCTTTGGTAGCGTTGACCATTGTTTTTGAACGCCTACTAACCTTGCGGACCAAACAGGTTGCGCCTGCCAATCTTCGACAACAAATTTTAGATCTAGCTAGATCGGCTAATGTGACGGCTGATAAAATAGCCGTTGTTCGCAGCCATTCCCCACTGGGTGCTGTTTTTGCCGCCGGTTTAGATAACCTTCAATATGGTCCTGAGGCTATGCGCGAAGGCCTAGAAGAAGCAGGCAAGCAGACCGTGCATAGGCTCGGCCGTTATCTCAATACGTTAGGCACGATTGCCTCGATCACACCACTAATTGGTTTGCTTGGTACGGTTATCGGAATGATTAAAGTGTTTACTGCGATTACCGCCAGTGGTGTTGGCGACCCGACAGTTCTTTCTGGTGGTATATCCGAAGCGCTAATTACTACGGCGGCCGGTTTATCGGTTGGTATTCCATGCTTGATGTTTTATCGACATTTTCGTGGTCGAATCAGCGAGCTGGCGGTGGTGTTAGAAGAAAATGCACTTGCGCTACTCGATACGCAGAAGCGCTAATATGAACTTCGGGCATTCAGAAGAACAAGATGAAACTAATATTGAACTTACGCCATTAATCGATGTGGTGTTTTTGTTGCTTATCTTTTTTATGATATCGACCACCTTTACCAAAGAAACCTCATTAAAGATCAATTTACCCGAGTCGACGGGTGAGGCGACGGCACAGCAACCGTTAAGTGTTGAAGTGCAAATCGGCGCCGATTCGCAGTATGCTATCGCCTCTCACTCTGACGGAGCTGCGAAAGCGTTGATCAATTCAAACAGAGAGTCATTAAAACGTGCTTTGACCGAGTACCAATCACAACAACAGTTGTTATTGATCATTCGTGCAGACCGTAAAGCACCACATGAGGCGGTGATTCGGGTTATGGATGTTGCGCAAGAATTAGGCTTGACCAATGTTACTTTTGCAACTAAGCAGTTTACCGAATAGTTGTACGGCTATTTATGCTCACTGAAATTGGTCCTGTTTAGAGAAAATTATGTTAGCTAGCCAAAATACCTCTAGCGCTAAACGGCGTAAGCAAGGCAACACTAGGAACCCTGAGGAAATTGAGGTGCGTGCTACGTTATTGCGCTTAATGTTCTACCTATTCAGGCATAAGACTCTGTTGTTCACTGCGATATTTTTTCTTATAGCGACAGGAATGATTGAGGCGTCTTTTATAAAGTCGATAGATACGATTTTGAAAAGCGGCTTCCTGAACGGCGAAGATTGGTATGTCCGTTGGTCCGGAATGTTATTGATGGGTATCTTGGCGGCTAGAGCTATCACCGGTTACTTAGGTAACTACACCATGTCAAAGACTGGGCGTCTGGTGATCTTTGAGCTACGCCAAGATATTTTCGGTAATATGATTTCTTTGCCATCACCTTATTTTGATGCCCATTCGTCGGCACAAACAATCTCAAAATTGATTTATGATGTTGAAGCAACATCTACCGCCATCACCGACACTTTGGCGATCATGTTTCGTGAGTCTTTTAAAGCAATTGGCCTATTAGCCTTTTTGTTTTGGTCAGAGTGGCGCCTTACATTGATCTTCATATTAGTCATTCCATTAGTGGTGTTGGTGGCGGCTTATACTAACCGACGTTTTCGTAAAACAAGTAAGAAAATTCAAGGCTCTATGGGTGGTATTGGTGACACTGTCAAAGAAGCCGTTGTCGGCCATAAAGTTATCAAAGTTTATAATGGCCAAGCTCAAGAAGTTGAAAATTTCGATAGAGCAAATAAGTTTAATTTACAACAAAACTTGAAACGAGCCAAAGTTTCTGCAGGCCTTGTGCCACTAACCATATTGCTTGTGGCTCCCGCTATTGCGCTGATTTTGTATATCTTCTTAAACTATCTGCGGACTGGGCCTGAGTCGGTGGTGCAATTCTCGACTTATATTATGGCTTGTATCGCTTTGATGAGCCCTTTGAAGCGCTTGGCAAAGGTTAACGAAAAAATTCAAATTGGTGTTACCGCAGCGGATAGTGTATTTCATGTAATTGATGAAAAGCCTGAGGCAGATGATGGTAAGACCCTTATCACCGATACTAAAGGCAGCATAAAGTTCGATAAAGTAGATTTCAAATATCGTGATAACGACCAGTCAGCTGTTTTATCGGATATAAATTTTGAGATTAAGCCGGGTGAGCGAGTTGCTATGGTGGGGTCGTCTGGTAGTGGGAAATCTACCATCACGTCTCTTATCTTGCGCTTCTATAAGCCACAAAAGGGCTCCATATCGATTGATAACATTGACGTTAATGATCTTTGTTTAAAGGGCTTACGCTCACAATTTGCTCTTGTCAGTCAAGAAACTACGCTATTCGACGACACTATTGGTCGAAATATTATGTACGGTATGCTCGACGCATATGATGAGACACGCTTACAGGCAGCAATTAAAGCCGCTCATGTTGACGAGTTCCTTGATGAAATGCCTCTTGGTTTAGACACTATGGTCGGTGAGGGTGGTTTACGTTTATCCGGTGGTCAGCGTCAACGCGTAGCAATAGCTCGCGCTATATACAAAAATGCGCCGATACTTATTTTGGATGAAGCTACTTCGGCTCTGGATAATAAGTCCGAGCGTTTTGTTCAAGATGCGCTAGAAACATTAATGAAAGGGCGTACCTCCTTAGTGATCGCGCATCGGCTCTCCACTATTGAAAATGCAGATAAGATTTTAGTTCTAGAGCGGGGCAAAATTGTTGAGCAGGGTTCACATAAGAGTTTGCTGAAAAAGGGTGGGGTTTACGCCGAGCTGAACAGAGCTCAATCTAATTCTGATTCACCGAAGAAAGGCTTTTTCTTCTGGAGTCGATAAAGGCTTTTTTGATAACGGGGCTAAGCCCTATTAAGAAAACATCGTTAACTCTATGGGCATTAAAAAATCTCTCCTAAAAAGCTGGAATAAGCCAAATGCATTGACAGGGTTATTGCGACCTTTGTCGTTGATTTATAAAGGCGTATTTGCATTACGAGGAACCGCTTATAAACGTGACCTGTTTGATCGTTACCAAGCTCCAGTGCCGGTTGTAGTGGTCGGTAACCTAACCGTTGGCGGCACTGGGAAAACGCCTTTGGTGGTACATTTAGTCGAGCAACTAAGGCTGCAAGGCTTTACTCCAGGGGTTATAAGCCGAGGCTATAGTGGCGCGGCGGATAGTTATCCTTTGTTGGTTACCGGCAAAACATCGGTCGAGCAATCGGGCGACGAGCCAGCACTAATTGTGCAGCGCACAAGGGTACCCATGGCGGTCGGGCCCAATCGACGAGAATCTATAGAAATGCTGCTTAAGCATTATAAAATAGATCTCATTATTAGCGACGATGGGCTGCAGCATCTGGCCTTGCAGCGAGATATTGAGATATGCTTAATAGACGATACAGCAGAGCATGAAAATCAGAATTTGCTTCCGGCAGGCCCTTATCGCGAACCTCTCTCTAGACTCTTGAGTGTCGACTTTATCGTTCGCCATGGTGGTGATGTCGGCAATGCTGATAATCAGTTCTCTATGCATCTTAAGCCAGCATTACCATTGCCCGTTAAAGCTGATAACCGCTCTTCATTTCCCGAAAATACTGTTTTTCATGCGATTGCTGGAATAGGTAAACCTGAGCGTTTTTTCGATACATGTAAACAGCTTGGCTTTACTTTTACAGAGCATAGTTTTGCCGATCATCACTTGTTTAGCCTAGACGATATCAGTTTTGACAATAGGCCTGTTTTGATGACTGAGAAAGACGCGGTAAAATGTCAAAAAATCGCTAACGATGAGCATTGGTATCTGCCTGTCGATGCAACCTTAAGTGATGGTTTTACCGAAGCAGTAGCCTCCGCCGTCAGAAATAAATTTAGTAATAGAGAAGAAAATGGATAGTAGATTATTAGAAATGTTGGTTTGCCCAGTTACTAAGGGACCGTTAGTTTTAGATAAAGATGCAAATGAATTAATTTCTAATTCAGCCAAGTTAGCATACCCAATCAGAGATGGTATACCTGTGTTACTTGAAGAAGAAGCGCGTGAGCTGGTGACATAAATAATGTCATTCACTGTAATTATACCAGCTCGTTATGCCTCGAGTCGCTTGCCCGGTAAGGCCTTGGTGGATATTTTGGGTAAGCCAATGATCGCACATGTGGTGGACCGAGCCCGAGAGTCGTCAGCATCGCGAGTAATTGTAGCGACCGACGATCAACGAATAGCAGAGGCGGTGTCTGCCTTAGACTGCGAAGTCTGTATGACTAGAGCCGATCACCAGTCTGGTAGCGATCGACTCGCTGAGGTTGTTAAGAAGCTTAAGATTGAGGACCAAGAGATCGTCGTCAATGTGCAAGGAGACGAGCCATTGATTCCCGGCAAGCTGATAGATCAAGTGGCCAAGGCTCTTGAAATCGCAGGTGATGCGGTTATGTCGACTGCGGCCAGTGCAATCGATAATCAATCTGATATTGAAAACCCAAATATCGTCAAGGTGGTGTTTAGCCGCTCGGGCAGAGCTCTCTATTTTTCACGTGCGCCGATTCCTTATGCTCGAGATCAGCGCGTTGCTAATGCTTGGCATCATATAGGAATTTATGCTTACCGAGGGTCTTTCCTTAAGCGTTATGACCAACTGTCTTTCAGTACGATGGAGCAAACCGAGAACCTTGAGCAGCTCAGAGTCCTCGATAATGGCGATTCGATTATGGTTGAAACGGTAGACTATGATACTGGCATCGGAGTTGATACAGCGCAAGACCTTGTGCGTGTAATCAACTTGATGAGTCAGTAATGATAAACGTACTTTTTGTTTGTATGGGTAATATCTGCCGATCACCAACCGCGCACGGGGTAATGCGGCATAAAGTCGGTTCACGCGGCTTGAATAAGCGTATTAGTGTCGATTCGGCGGGTACTCATGGTTATCATGTTGGCCAAAAATCAGACCCACGATCGTGTGCAACGGCGACCGCTAAAGGTATCGACATGGAGTTTATAAGGGCGCGAAAGATTTCTCAGCTCGATCATCATGCGTTTGACTATATCTTGGCCATGGATCAAGAGAATCTAACGCTAGTTCAAGATCATGCACCACTAAGTGGTCACGCGGATGTTCGATTATTTTTGGATTTCGCAAACCAAGCCGGATTGACATCAGAGCGGCAAGTCGCCGACCCGTATTATGGCGGAGAGTCAGGCTTTGATGATGTGTTTGGGTTGGTCGAAGTTGGCTGTGATGCGCTGGTTGAACATATTTTAAATTATAAACATGACCACCATTAAGAAGATAAGTGTTAGTGTCTCCGAGCAAATGATGCACGCGTATTCTGCGGCTAATCAAATGATATTTGAAGCACAAATTTCGACCGCCAAAAATGGCACCGGTAGCCTTAACGGTAGCGAATGTACGCCCTTGGGTGAGCACCGAATTAGAGCTAAGATAGGCTCTGGGCAGAGTGAAAATACGGTTTTTATTGGGCGTCGGCCGAGTGGTGAAATTTACACCCACTATTTGTCAGCGCAGCACCCTAGTCGTGATTGGATTTTGAGCCGAATTCTTTGGTTATGTGGTAATCAGCTTGGTGGTAATCGCGGCGGTCAGGTCGATACTCAACGGCGTTATATTTATATCCATGGCGCTCCAGACTCACACGCCATGGGGGTGCCAAGTTCGCATGGTTGTATTAAAATGCGCAACAGCGATATCATTCAATTGTTTGAACAAGTGGTGATTGGAACAATCGTAAATATCAACGAATAAAGAATAAAATGCAAAATCAAAAAGTGGCTTCAAAACTATCATTACTTGGACCGGTGATGCTTGATTTACACGGTCTTCAGCTCTCAGATCAAGAACGTGTGAGATTGTTACACCCAAGCGTTGGTGCGGTGATTCTTTTTTCAAGAAATTATCAGAGTAGGGCGCAAGTCTCTAAGCTGATCGTTGAGATCAAAGCCTTACGAACGCCCTCATTACTGGTCGCGGTGGATCAAGAAGGCGGACGAGTTCAACGCTTTCAAGAGCAATTTACGCGTCTGCCTGCGGCTCAGAGCTTTGGTGATCACTGGAATGAAGACAAACAGGCGGCTCCGATGGTTGCTTATCAATCGGCTTTTACAATGGCCTCTGAACTAATAGAGGTCGGAGTGGATTTTAGCTTTGCCCCGGTATTCGATATTACCTCCCGCGAAAGCGAGGTGATCGGAGATCGTTGCTTTGATTCAAACCCCGATACCGCTACCGAGTTATTAGGTGCTTATATCGACGGCATGCACGCAGCTGGAATGGTGGCTATTGCAAAGCATTTTCCAGGTCATGGCGGTGTTAGCGGTGACTCTCATCATTGCTTACCGCAAGACAGTCGTCTAATTGACCAAATTCGAGATCATGATTTGAAGCCATACACGGCGTTAGTCGATGAAATTCAAGGGGTGATGACAGCGCATGTGCTGTTTGATAAATGTGATGCCCAAATCCCTACTTATTCGAGCTATTGGTTACAGCAGGTATTGCGTGAAGAAGTCGGATTCGATGGTGTAGTATTTAGTGATGATTTGACCATGCAAGGCGCGATAGACGCGAATGGCGGATATGGTTCAATTGTTGAAAGTGCTCAACGTGCAATTTACGCCGGTTGCGATATGGTGCTAGTGTGTAATCAACCGGAGCTCGCCGACCAATTGTTAGATGGTTTTGAATTTGTACCAAACGAAGTGTTGTCATCCAAGCTGTCTAGGTTAGCGGCACTTAAACCAAGCTCGGTTCAGGCTTAACGCAACGGTGATATGTTATTGCTTGATTATCGAAGCATACCGTCTAACCTACGAAAATATTATTAATACGATATAGAGAACAAAAATGATTAAATTATTGAAGCTTTTGGCTGCCTTAGCACTTCTTGGTTTTCCGATAGCGGTTGTTGGTTTTCGACTCGGCGCTTTTCCGTTTTCTATTAGTTTCCAGCTATTGACCTACACGGTTTATTTGTCGGCCGCGGTTTTTGTGCTTGGTATGGTGGTCGGTTTTGTTATGCGAGCAGACCGTGGCGCTGCAAAGTCTGCTCGTACTGCCGCAATGATCGCGCTGTTACCCTTGATCGGTTTGGGAACGCAAGTTTTTACTGCAAAATCGGTACCCGGTATCCATAATATTTCAACCGATGTGGTTAATCCTCCTGCGTTTGATAAGGTAGTCGCCTTGCGCGGCGAATACACAAACCCCCTTGAGTACAATATTGCTAATCTGGCTAGTCTACAAACGCAGGCATATCCCAACGTAAAAACCTTAAGCACCGAGTTGAGCCCTATTGACGCACACGCGAGAGCCAAGGCGGTTGTCGAGTCGATGGGATTAGAGCTGGTAAACTCCGATCAAAGCAACGGCATTATCGAAGCAACTGAGACCACTACTATTTGGGGTTTTAAAGATGACTTAGTTGTGCGCATCACTGAGAACGACGGCAAAACAGCCGTTGATTTGCGCTCAGTATCACGCATTGGTACGAGTGACCTTGGCGCAAACGCAAGACGTATTGAGAAGTTTTTAGCTAAATTCTAGATCTAAAAGCAGGGCATAGACGGAAGTGAAGAAAGTCGGGTTGCGGTTTTGTGTCACCGCAACCTAGATAAACTTATTTGTCTTTTTTGCTACTGATTTTATCTTTCTTTTGAAATAGACCTAGACGGTTAAATAGACCTTTTTCTTTCTGTGTTGGCTCGGTAATAACGGTGCCCCCATGCTGTTTATCTTCGGTGCTCGGCTCTAGATTCTGTACGTTAGATAAATCAACGTCACCTGTTAATTCGACCAATTTATCGCCATTGAATAGAGCCGTAATTAAACGCTGAGTGGTTTCTTTTTTGCGTTGATCGCGGTTTGAGTAAAAATAATCCCAACGCTGCTCATTAAATGGGTCAATCACCATTGGTGTACCGAGGATAAACAAGATCTCTTGCTTGCTCATACCATAGCGAATTTCACTCAAGTCACTATTATTGATAATGTTGCCTTGCTGAACATTGGGCTGATATGGCCGAATGCACGCACTAAGTGCGAATGAGCAGGCGATTAAAACGATTGAAGTTTTTTTATTCATGCGTATATATTTTTTGGTTCTAATTCGGAACGGGTGTCTGTCGCGGTTGCAACAAATCTGCTTGTTGTTATTTTAATTCTAAAAGCACCGCAATTTCGTCGCAGTTATGAAACTTGTAGCAGTTTACACAAATTCCCCAGACTTTCTCGGGAAATATATCTTTGTTAACAGTAATAAACCCAAGTTTGTGGAAAAATTTGGGCACGTAGGTTAGCGCCATTACTCGAGTGACTCCACGCTCGCGCGCTGTATCGATCAAGTCTTCAACGATCTTGCGGCCAAGCCCACCACCCTTAATGTCAGATGCAACCATTAAGCTACGAACTTCGGCTAATTCATCTGTGAAGTGCTCCAAGGAACCGCAGGCGATGACCTCATCGTCTTTTTTAATCACTCTAAAGTGTGGCAGGTTATTAACAATGTCGGTCTTTGTGCGGGGCAATAAATCGCCCATGGCCGCGTAATGATTTAATAGCTTCTGAATTCTAGGCACATCGCTAGCTATGGCGTGGACTACGACTATTTGCTCAGACACATTTAATCCATCTGCAACGATCGCTTTGCGCGTCGAGTTATTTTTAAAGCTCAATTTAAATTCCTATGAATTCGCAGCTAGCATTTCTTGAGCGTGAGCACGGGTGCGATCGGTAATTACTTCGCCGCCGAGCATGCGTGCTATCTCAGTCGTGCGCATTTCTTCATCTAGCTTGATCAAGGTCGAGTATGTTTCACTATCATTCGAAATTTTATCAATAAATATATGCTGATCTCCTTGAGATGCCACCTGAGGTAAATGCGTTATACAAATTACTTGAGCATTGCGACCTAGTTTTCTGAGTCGCGTTCCGACAATTTGAGCTACCTTACCGCCGACGCCCACGTCGACCTCGTCGAATACTAGGGTAGGCGTGTCAGACTTCTCACTAGTAATTACTTGTATCGCCAAACTAATCCGTGATACTTCACCACCCGAGGCAGTTTTATTTAACGATTTCAACGGCATACCATGATTAGTGCTTACCATGAATTCGATATGATCGAGGCCAAATTCCGAGACAATGATATTATCACTGATGTGTGGTTCTACGTTAATTGCCAACTCACCGCCACTCATTCCAAGGTCTTGCATTTGCTCCGAAATAGACTTGGATAGCGTTTCGGCAACGGCTTGTCGGTTTGATGACACCTCATAGGCTACCTTGGTGTAATGGTCTCGAAGGTCATTTAACTCTTTTTGCAAGCGCTCAGGTTGAGTATGAGCTGACTCTAAGCGCTGATATTCGGTTTGTAGTGCTGCATGACGCTCTGGCAGTGTGTTCTCGGCACAACGATGTTTTCGAGCCAGGTTAATCAGAGTATCGCGTCGATGCTCTACTTCTTGCAATCGCTCAGGGTCTTGATCAATTCTCGCTCTTGCTGACTCCAGCGCACCTTGCGCTTCTTCCACTTGTGCCAATGCCGAATTGAGCAGCTCATTAGCCGCTTGAAGGTTCGAGTCAAACTCGATTAACGGCGAAAGCTGATTAACGCTTCGGCCTAGTTCGGCACTAACATTGCTGGCTTCATTCTGAAATAACGAGTCGATAGCCGACTCAATACCATCAATTAAACTTTTGGAATTACTTAATCGACTATGGTCCTGTTCGAGTTCTTCAAACTCGCCGTCGAGAATACTGGCCTCGTCTAACTCGTTAAGTTGAAATGACAGCAGTTCCATGCGGTCTGCATTGTCGGTTTGGTTTTGCGATACCGATTTAAGCTCTCGCTCGAGCCGATGGAACTGGGCCGCCAGATTAGCCATTACTTTTAGCGAGTCGCTATGATCAGCAAACTGATCGATAATGCGTCGCTGCTCGGCCAAACGCATTAGCGACTGATGTTCATGCTGGCCATGCAGGTCAACTAACATATAGCCAAGTTCGCGCAAGCTAGTCAAGGTAGTCGGCTGATCATTGATGTAGCATTTGGTCGGCTTATTAATTCTTACAACGCGACGCACTAGGCAGTAATTTTTATTGTCTGCGGCTTTATCTAAATCACGCGCCTGTAACCAAGACTGAACATTGCCTAGACCGTTTATCGAGAATAATGCGGTAATTTCACACTGATCTTCGCCGTGCCGAATCATATCCACTTCTGCTCTTGAACCGAGTATCAGGTTGAGTGCACCGAGCACAATAGATTTACCCGCACCGGTTTCGCCAGTAACAACGGTTAAGCCTTCATCTACTTCGAGCTCGAGTTGTTTAATAATCGCAAAGTTGCGAATTGTCATTTCTGTTAATGCCATACGCTAATTATTATTGCCATACGCTAAAGATAAATAAGGTCATACACTGAGTATAAACCTTTTATCAGGATTCTTGTGCTCCGCCCCAGCCTAATTTAGCTCGAAGCATGGCAAAGTAATCATAATTTTCAGTGTGAATTAGTTGAACTGGGTATTCTGAACGAGTTATTTTAACAATTTCGTGGCCAGCAAGGTTAAAGCCAATAAGCCCGTCAGAAGATACATACGCGCAATTTTTGGTTCTATTATGGATCGAGAAAGTGACCTCAGAGGCTGCTGGTAAGGTTATCGGCCGATTCGACAATGTATGAGGTGAGACAGGCACCATAGAAATTACATCCGTTCCAGGGTGCATAATGGCGCCACCTGCTGACAAGGCGTAGGCTGTTGAACCTGTAGGTGTACTAAGAATGACGCCGTCTGAACGCGCCGCGGTTACGAAGTTACCATTAACGTGCGCTTGCCAACTAATCAGTTTTTCTAATGAATGGCGACCAATAACAATATCATTCAGTGCTGTCTGTTGGTGTACTACTCTATCACCATCGAGAACCTGAACATTGAGCATCATACGCTGCTCGATTTGATATTTACCGTTAATAATCTGATCTATTTCGTCGAGCATGTCGGCCTGAGGTATATCGGTTAGAAACCCCAGTCTGCCGAGGTTTACCCCAGCAACTGGAATATCAACCTCGGCCATACGGCGAGCGACATGCAGCATCGTTCCATCGCCACCAATAACAATCGCAAGGTCGATGTCTTGCGGCAACTCTTCATGCAATAGCTCTTGAGGCAAATCGCGGACGATTTCAGACGCGGTGCTGTAGCCGAGTTTTACCGTCAAACCTTTTGCTTCGAGGTGAGCGGTTAGTGCTTTAACCGGTTTTTCGACACTAGGGTCTTTATATTTACCGAACACGCCAATAGTTTTAAACATATAGGATATGATTTAGGATTGTTAGCTTTGCATTGTCGCCAATTTGCGCGTGGCTTGTCCAGTATATAGACAACCCTGTGGGCTAAAAAATGGCAAATGTCGACAATAACCGACACCGTGACCGTGGCTACCCGAGTTAAAAACCAATGGTATTAGATAGTAGAGCTGAGAATGTACTAAAGAATCTGGTTGAAACCTATATTCAGCAAGGTCAACCGGTGGGTTCGCGTACACTCTCTAGGTTGCCGCAGCTCGGTGTTAGCTCAGCAACGGTACGCAATGTGATGTCCGATCTTGAGGATCTGGGGCTAATTACTGCGCCACACACCTCCGCTGGCCGGATTCCGACATCTCAAGGCTATCGATTATTCGTTGATAGCTTGATTAAGGCATCGACTTTAACGCAAACCGCTGTTGCCGAGTTATCGGCTCGCTTTGATCAAGAAACTGACCCAGAAGCATTGTTAGCACATGCTTCTGATGTGTTATCTGAGTTGACTCAATTTGCTGGAGTAGTGTTGTTACCAAGCCAGTCGGTCACACGTTTTCATCAGCTTGAATTTATGCGCCTATCCGACTCGAGACTATTGGCAATATTAGTTACTGAGGACGGCCGAGTTCAAAACCGAGTGTTAACCACGGCGGATAGTTTTAGTGATTCTGAATTGGTCTCTGCGGCAAATTTCTTCAATGGCAGATACAAAGGTAATACGCTCGACGATGTTCGACGTTTGCTGGTTAACGATATGCGTCAAGACAACGATGAAATGCATCAGTTAAATCAAGAGGCGATGCAAGCAGCAAGCCAAGTTATTGCTGAAGAAGAGGCCAGTAAGCAAGGCGATGTCATGTTGAGCGGTGAGCAAAAGCTATTGGATGTCCCTGATTTGTGTCAGATCGAAACCTTACAGAAGTTATTCGATGCTTTTAAGACTAAGCGCGACCTGCTCGACTTACTTGATCGAAGCATGAAGGCTAACGGCGTTAGTGTATTTATTGGTGAAGAATCGGGTTACAGCGCTCTTGGTGCGTGCAGTGTGATTGCGAGCCCTTACAACGTCGACGGCAAAATATTAGGCACATTAGGCGTAGTAGGGCCGACTAGAATGGCTTACAACGAAGTTATTTCAATCGTAGATATTACCTCAAAATTACTTAGCCAAGCATTGTCTAAAACGCAAGTACGTTGATGGTTTGGCATTTAAGTAACCAACTTTATTGAGCTGATCGATCTGGTTAACCAAGCCCTCATACTCTGGGGTTCTTAGGCGATCAATTGAAATTTTTTGGTCGCTTCTGGGGAGTTAACGATTCCAATTTTTATAGTAATACTTGATGGTAAATGTAGTCTCTAGACTGCAAAGCAGGTTTTAAAAAACCGGAAACGGGCATCAATAACACGGCCTAGCGGCTACCGGCAGTGCTTACTTTAAATGCACTAACAAGTCAGCTTTAACTACCGGTAGTATTTTACGTTCTTAGTTTTATTCTTTTAATATTAATGCGGTATCCAGTCTGGTATTGGTGCCTTGCTAGTTTTTTGTGTTTAGCTGTTGGGCCCATGTGGTGATTCATGTCATTAGCAATTATGAGTTGCTGCCGACGAGCGCCTTACTATTGGGCGCTGTCACGTTGCTTATTCTGTTTGGTGTTACCTTCTCCAGACTGGCAAATCTTGCATACGGTCATAGATTTGAAGATTTATAAAAATAATTAGGAATAAAAGCATGACAGACAAAAAATTCGATATCGTTGTTTACGGGGCAACTGGCTTTACCGGTCGATTAGTCGCCGAATATTTAAATACACGTTACGGCAATGGAGGGGATCTCAAGTGGGCAATGGGCGCGCGTAGTTTAGAAAAGCTAGAGTCGGTGCGCGATGAGATGCAGTTGCCAGCAGATACACCTTTAGTTATCGCTGACTCCAACGATACTTTGTCAATGCAATCGATGGTTGATAGCACTAAAGCAATCATTACAACCGTCGGCCCATATCAAATCTATGGCTCTGAACTTGTAGGCTTATGCGCTAATTCGGGAACTGATTATGTCGATTTATGTGGTGAATCAGTTTGGATGCGTCACATGATAGATGCACATGAAGTGGCGGCCAAAAAATCGGGTGCGCGTATCGTTTTTTCTTGTGGGTTCGATTCGATTCCCTTTGATTTAGGTGTATACCGTTTGCAGCAATTAGCAATCGAGAAAACCGGTAGTGCCTGCAAACATATTAGCGGACGCGTTCGGTCAATGAAAGGCACGTTTTCAGGAGGCACAGCAGCGAGCTTAACTGAATCGGTTAAGGCGGCTAAAGGTGACCCAGAAATTTTCAAATTAGCGATTAATCCATACTCCTTAGTTCCAGGCTTTGAAGGGGTAAATCAACCCAATGGCGATAAAGTTAACTACTCAGAAGAGCTGAAAAGTTGGGTAGCCCCGTTTGTGATGGCGGCAATTAACACCCGTAACGTACATCGTAGCAATGCGCTGCTAGGTCACTCATATGGTGAAGACTTTACTTACGATGAGATGATGCTAACGGGCGATGGTGAGAAAGGTGAAGCGATTGCTAAACACGTGGCAACGACTAACCCGATGGCTGGCCCAGATGCGCCTAAACCGGGTGAGGGCCCAAGTAAAGAGGAGCGCGAGACCGGTTTTTACGACATCATGTATATAGGTGATACGGTCGACGGCGGTAAAATGGTATTTTCAGTCAAAGGGGATCGTGACCCCGGCTACGGCTCAACATCAAAAATGATTGCAGAAAGCGCAATTTGTTTGATTAAAGAAGCATCAGATACCGCGGGTGGTATCTGGACCACCGCTCCGGCTCTAGGCGATAAGCTTATAAAGCGCTTAGAAGATAATGCGGGTTTAACGTTTACCCTCGAATCGTAGTAAACCCCAGTAGTGTTGACATTAGTAGAATCTTTGTTCGAGACCACCACTAATATTAGCTGTGCTAACTAAAGCACCGATCTTGGATCTGCCAAGTTCGGTGTTTTTTGTTGGTAACGGTATTGGCAAGGAAGCCAGATTAATGTCAATTTTCTTATCGGTGTTAATGCCTAGTTTGCATACAGCCTTATAATTTACCTGCCTGAGACAATCAAAATCCTTATCTTTTTTTGACTGGCGTTAATTGTTTTTTGGCTTTAGTTGACGTCCGACCTGTAAAGCGCCGTTTTTTTGCTCCTATTACTAAAACGTAATCAGCTGTTCACTTGAAGGTAATCAACCGACCTTTACTATCTGCATGTAAGAATTTTTTTATTTAGCATTTGTCTTGCAAGTAATGTTGAGTTTCAATAATGGTGGCGCTAATTGGCCGTTCATCGCTAGATGAAAAAAATTCTACGTATTCAATTATTTTTGGAGAAATTAATGATTAAAGCAATATCAAATTCATTCATGCCGATTCTTAAATGGACCTCGGTTGCGGCAATTTCAGCCGCCATAGTTATTTCAATTCAGGCCAGTGCCGATGGGCACAAAATGGCTAAAGCACAACAGGCCGCCGCGATCTCTAGCGCAATCACTGTGGCACCGATTGAGGCCGCATTGGTAATCCCTCGAAGCATTAACATGCCTTGGACACCAGCAAATGGCTTCGCCGACTTAATAGAGGACGTTAGCCCCGCAGTGGTGCACGTTGCCACGGCAGGGTTTATTGAGCGTCGCAGGATGGGGCGTCAGGGAGGCCCTCAAGGCTTAGAGGACTTCTTTAACGATTTTCTGGGTCGTCGCGGGCAAAATAATCCTCGTCAAGATCAACCTGAGGCTGCCCCCTCTGATAAGCAGCAAGAGCCGTCAGATAAGCAAACTAGGCCCTTAGGCATTGGCTCGGGTTTCATTATTAGTGCCGATGGTTACGTTGTTACCAATCATCATGTAATCAAGGGTGCCGACGAAATTATAGTGACCCTTACCGACGGTACTGAATACCAGGCAGACATAAAGGGTAGTGATCCTAAAACTGACTTAGCACTGCTGAAGTTAAAAGACGTTAGTGGTTTATCGTTTGTGCCATGGGGCGATGATGAGCAATCCCGAGTTGGCGATTGGGTGCTGGCGATTGGCAATCCTTTTGGTCTAGGTGGTTCTGCCAGTACTGGCATTATCTCGGCCATTGGGCGAGACATTCAAGCCGGTCCATATGATGATTTCATTCAAGTAGACGCGGCGATTAATCGTGGTAATTCAGGGGGGCCCTTGTTCAACATGCGAGGGCAGGTTATCGGAATCAATTCGATGATCTATTCGCCAAGTGGTGGTAGCGTCGGTATTGGTTTTTCGATCCCCGCGAGCCTGGCTAAAGGTGTGATCAGTCAATTACAAGATTCAGGCGAAGTTGAACGAAGTTGGATTGGCGTATCGATTGGTTCTGTTTCAAAAGAACTTGCCGAACTATTAGACCGACCAAACGAAGAAGGCGCCTTGATTTCAGGTGTGATGAGTGACTCACCCGCAGACAAAGCTGGGCTAGAAGCGCGAGATATTGTGCTGGAGTTTAATCGCGAGCCCATCAAAGAGATGCGAAATCTTCCCAAAGAAGTTGCTCAGTCGCAGGTTGGCAATAGCTACAACATGAAGGTCTGGCGCGATGGCAAGGTTAAAAATATTAAGATAACAACCGAGCCGTTTCCGTCAGATGATCAAGCCTTAGTTGCTGCCGCGGCTAAGCAAGAAGTTGAGCCTGAAATGAACCAGCTTCTAGGTGCTGAAATGGCGGGCTTAACTGACGCTAACCGTTCTAAGTACCGGATTGCCAAGAGTGTCGATGGCGTATTACTCGAAGCGGTCGAGCGAGAAGGCTTAGCGGCTAAGAATAACCTTCGTGCCGGCGACGTGATAGTACAGTTCGGAAGCGACAAAAATATTACGAGTCCTGAACAGATTACCAAAGTGTTAATGGCCGCAAAGAAAGCTGAGCAGAGTTCGGTAGCGGTACTGATTAACCGCCGCGGTAACCCTGGCTTTTTAGTATTTAATTTGGATGTGTGAATGCCATATTGATTCGCAAATCGCGCTCCCATAGCTGAATAATAAAGATGCTCGAAAGTGACGCATTTAGTGGGAGTCAAATCTTAAATAGCGTAAAATGGATGAAAATTAAAAAATGAATAAGAAAAGTATGATTCGAGTACTGGTGGTTGAAGACGACAATGAAACCGCGAAATACATCGTCAAAGGTTTAACCGAATGTGGTCACATAGTAGACCACGCGTCGGATGGTCGAGAAGGTTTGTTGATGGCTGACTCTACCGATTATCAGGCGATTATTGCTGATCGCATGTTACCTAAAGTTGATGGCGTTACGATGACCCGTACTCTACGTGGTAGTGGCAATAGAACGCCTATTCTGATGCTCAGTGCACTGGGTGATGTCGATGACCGCGTAGTTGGATTAAAAGCCGGTGCCGATGATTATCTAGTCAAGCCATTCGCGTTTTCAGAGCTACAAGCTCGAATTGAAGCGCTAGTGCGTCGCGCCGAGCCAGAGTCGCCCGACACCGTACTCAAGGTGGCTGATTTGGAGATGGACTTACTAAAGCGCGAAGTTCGTAGAAATGAACAAAAGATTGATTTGCAACCGCGTGAATTTCGGCTGCTTGAGTATTTAATGCGCCATAGTGGTCAAGTGGTCACCCGCACAATGTTGCTTGAAAAGGTTTGGGACTATCATTTCGACCCACAGACTAATGTTATTGACGTTCATGTAAGTCGTCTACGCGGTAAAATCGATAAAGAGTTTGAAGTGACTTTATTGCATACCGTGCGTGGCGCAGGTTATATGTTGAGTGAACCAGATTAGCCCATTTAAAAGCTCGGCGTTTCGTATTACGCTGGTTTATGTCTTATTGTTCGGCCTATCAGTCTCGATTATTTTGGGGTTTGTTTACTGGTCCACCATCGTTTACAAGACTAATCAGACGGATGTTGATATAAACGCCGAAATTCAGGAACTAACCGATGTTTATAACCGTAAAGGTTATCCAGGTTTAGTGACCTTGCTTTCTGAGCGTGTTCAGCCTCGCCCAGGTGACCCAACTCTGTATTTACTCGCAGATTATCAGTTTCAACCGTTGGTTAGTAATATGACCGGGTGGCCGAGAATGTCGGTCGATCGCAAGGGAGGCTGGCTTGATTTTAAGTTAGGTTATGTCAGAGAGGGAGGCGACAAGGAGTTTAACGCTAGAGCTAGAGCGGTTTTATTAGACAACCGATACAACTTACTTGTTGGCCAAGGTATGCAAGACCTGACCATACTTAAAGCGTTGGTTGGTCGTGCCCTAATTTGGGGTTTAATGCTGACTGTCGCACTGGCTATTATTGGTGGCTTGATGATGAGACGCACCCTGAGTAGCCGCTTGGGCGCGATCAATCAAACTAGCCGTAAAATAATGCAAGGCGATTTAAGGCGTAGAATTGCGACCAGTGGAACCGGCGATGAATTTGATGAGTTGGCTAGCAATTTAAATAGCATGCTAGACCAAATTGAGCATGGCATGGAGGGCGTTCGAAGGGTGTCCGATAATATCGCGCATGATCTTAAAACACCTTTAGCTAGATTGAAGAACCGAGTAGAGGAACTCAAATACACAGTCGCAGGCAGGCCAGTAGAAGAACTTGCCGTCGATCAAATTATTCATGAGGCGGATGGTCTGCTAGCCACTTTTAACGCCTTACTACGAATTGCCAGAATTGAGTATAGCGAGCAACGAAAAGGCTTTAATTCGGTTGAACTGAACTCAATTTTATACGATTTACTTGAGTTATATGAGCCATTAATCGAAGAGAAGGGCCAACGGCTTAATATTGATATTAGCCAAAAAATGGTTATTTCGGCTGACCGAGATATGCTATTCCAAGCCTTTGCGAACCTGTTAGATAACGCTATTAAATACACACCAGACCATGGTGTAATTACCATTCGTTCTGTCAAAGAGGGTGTTAATTGGTATGTAGAGATTGCCGACAATGGCCCCGGAATCCCCGAAGAAGCACATGAAAAAGTGGTGTTGCGCTTTTACCGTCTGGATCAGAGTCGAACCACGCCCGGAAGTGGTTTGGGTTTAGCGCTAGTATTTGCGGTGTTAAAGCTACATAAACTGGACCTATCTTTTTCAAACAATAAGCCAGGCCTATGCGTTCGAGTTAGCGCATCAATCGTTGATCACCACTCTGTTGGGCGACGAAAAACTAAGAAGTCGTCTACTAAAGCGGCACAAGCCGAGGCTATGATTAGCGAATCAACGTAGGCTAGTTATCTATTTTGGGTTATTGTTAAGAGCGACGGGGCGGCCGAAAGATCGGCTTTAAGTAAACTTATGCGAATTGCTCTTTTAGTCTAACCAGAGTGTATTGCTGGCAATTTCACTGTCGCGGCGAACTCGAATTGGTCTTTTGTGACTCGGCTTACTGACTCATTGGCCCAAACTCATATGCCGTCTTGGTCATGCTTTATATAAATTGCAGCATGATAGCTGCTACTAATTAGAGTAAGTGTTATGTTTAAGTGTGGCGCCGGCCGGCAATTTTGAGTTTAGTGCCTAGGGAACCAGGGCGTTAGTGATTTGCCGCTGGTGCGTCAGCGCATCGCTTGATGAGACTGGCTCAATAGCCGTTGGCAACCACTTTATAATTGTAGCTTGCTACAGAATGATAAATAAGATCGGTTGTCTGCATGGTTTCGAGAGCATATGGTATTCTTTTATTGCTACTAGCACAGGCCAATAAATTGACTTAATCAGAAAAAAATTTCTACTCTAAAACCATTAAATACAAGGCTTTATGGGTGATTATCATTCACATTGATCTCACTATTAATTATTTAGAATAACGCTATTATAAAGAACTATAAACTACTCATGATTAATAATACCCGAGTTTTAATTATTGAAGATCATAAAGATATCGCTGAGATGCTTTATGACTATTTTGAACGTAGAGACTATGAACTCGACTACGCAAGTGACGGCCGTATGGGCTTCAATCTGGCCAGTCAGAATGATTACGATGTCATTCTACTGGATTTGATGTTGCCAGAAATGGATGGCCTCGATGTGTGTCGCAAACTACGCGAAGAATCTAAGGTCGGCACGCCAATATTAATGTTGACGGCGCGCGATACTTTAGAAGATAAAATTACCGGCTTAGAGTTGGGCGCCGATGATTACTTGGTTAAACCGTTCGAAATCTTGGAGCTAGAAGCGCGCATCAAAGCGCTAATGCGCCGTAAAGGCCAGATCGCCCAACAGGAAGTATTGAGTGTTGGTGATTTGGAATTAGATACCGGCACACTAGAGGTTAAACGCTCAGGACAGCAAATCTATTTGTCGCCTATCGGTTTGAAGATACTGACTATTCTAATGAAGGAATCGCCAAAAGTTGTGAGTCGAAATCAGCTGGAACATGAGATCTGGGGCGATATACTGCCAGACAGTGATACCTTGCGCAGTCATATGTACAACTTACGTAAACAGATTGATAAGCCGTTTGAGCAAGCCTTGCTGCAGACAATTCAGTCTCGTGGTTATCGTATTGGCGATGCGGCATAGATAAGCTGGCTATAGCGCTTGGTAACTGGGCTTTAAAATTAGTTTCCAATAACCTACTATCGCTTAAAAATGAGGTTGGTAGGCAAAAAATGATTATCAGTATTAAATAGAGAGTTTGTTAAGTGGAGCATAAGAAAAGCCTTCGTCAGTCTACCTTGCGTAGCAAACTCAGTCGAAAGATGACCCTCCAAGTATGCCTAATCGGCTTGGTCGCTGTGCTAAGTATAGGTTTTGCAAGTGTGGTAATTGAGCAGTTCTTAGTAAAAGAGGCGCTTATTGGTGAAGCTCAGCACTTTTGGGAAGGTTATCAGCAAGATGCTAGCTTTCAACCACCTGATACCGAAAATTTAAAGGGCTATTTGACTGACTCTAGATCAAATCTCGGCATACCGCAGGAATTGCAGGGCCACGGATTAGGATTTAAAAAAATGCATGGACAACTTGCACACTCATTGATGTATACAACCGAGCGTGAGGGTAAGCGTCTCTATTTATTATTTGATGGTAAGGGCGTACTTCGACTATCCTTTTACTTTGGGGTGTTGCCCTTAACCATCGTTTTAGTTTTAATCTATACCACCGCTTGGTGGGTCTACAGGGAGTCCAATTACCTGTTAAGTCCTATAGTTTGGCTGGCCAATAAATTCGATAGGTTCGACCCTGCACACGCCGATGCAAGCCTGGAGGACTTGTCGAACATACCAGGCGATGTCGACTGGGAAGTTGAAAAATTGGTATCCTCGTTTTCGTCGTATTCTCGGCGTATCCAGCGGTTTGTTGAACGTGAGCGAGCTTTTACTCGAGACGCAAGCCACGAGTTTCGGACCCCATTAACTGTCATAAAAATGGCCAGCGATCTGTTGCTCGCTGAGCAAGATCTAGACGTTTATTCAAAAAAATACGTTACGCGTATAAAAGGTTCGGCTCGTGACATGGAAGAGTTAATCGATGCTTTTTTAATTCTTGCACGTGAAACTGATAAAGAATTTGAGGATCAGGAAACTAACATTGCCAATGTAGTAGAGCGAGAGATTAGAAGCGCTGATATATATTTAGATAACAAACCGGTGTCCATAGAGATCGATGAGCAGTATCCACTCGAAATATTCACTGCCAGGAAAGTCGTGGCGATTGTGCTTGGTAATTTGATTAGAAATGCAGTTTTATATACCAATGAAGGCTCGGTTACTGTAATTATTAAAGAACACTCGGTGGTTATTGAGGATACTGGCATTGGCATGACGATTGAACAAACTAAGAAAATCTTTCAACCATACTACCGCGCAGAGCAATCGGGCAAGACCTCTCGCAAGGGCTATGGCGTAGGGCTAACAATCGTCAAACGTCTATCCAACCGATTTAATTGGATCGTTGAAGTCGAGAGTGAGGTCGGTACTGGAACTCGCATAGAACTGTTCTTTGATGAGTCGAAAAGCTCTAAAGGTAAGATGGTCTAATGGTGTTGAGGCAATGGGTATCTATTCGCCGATAAAATACTGGTAAAGGCGCTCTTGCGGGCGCATAATTCGTTCAACTTTAACTCCTCTATACAACGCCTTGCCTTTGCCTTATGAGCGAAAAAGAATACGCGATTCGGCCGAATAAAACCGTACTCAAACGAGAAATCAAGATCCTCAACCAGTTAGGGAAAGAACTGATTGAACTGCCGCCTTCTTCTTTAAAAAAAGTACCATTGAGCGATACCATGCGTCAAGCCGTCCGAGACGGTCAACGGTTTCAGCGAGGGGCATACCAACGCCAGCTTCGTCGCATAGCAAAGTTAATGGCCGACGAAGACGTCGAAGCAATTCAGTTCGAAATTGCTAGACAGAAGCAGCCAAGCAAGCAACAAACGGCCGAAATCCATCAGCTAGAACAATGGCGAGATCGTTTGATCGCTGGGGATGATAAGCTGCTTACAGAATTGATCGATCAGTTTCCTGTTATTAATCGTCAGCAGATACGGCAACTGGTTAGAAATGCGGCGCTAGATCTGAAAAATTCAAAGCCGCCTAAATCGGCCCGATTACTGTTTAAATATCTATCCGAAATCAAGCGTACTACGCGTGAATCGCAAGCACCGCCGGTCGCCGACAGTTCTGAAACGGGCACGGGCTGAATAACTTCAGCGCTGACGGTAATTAAACTAGTCAGTAAAAGTAGATCGTGTTTAAATTCCTACTCTCAACTTATCGCTAACCAATAGTTAATTTCATGTTCGAGCTACTGAAAACTCTCCCCGCCGACCCAATTCTAGGATTAAATCAAATATTCCAGAAAGATGCTAATCCTGACAAAATTAATTTGTCAATTGGTGTTTATCAGAACGCTAATGGCGCGACGCCGATTTTTACTGCGGTGAAGAAGGCCGAACAACAGTTGTTGGACTTGCAGAGCACTAAGGCGTATGCGCCTCAGGCTGGTGATCCCGCATTTGTTGAGCACATTACTAAACTGCTACTCGGTGACCAGCTGGTTAGTCGTTTAGGTGATCGAGTTGCCACGGTAATGACTCCTGGTGGTTGCGGAGCGCTAAGAATGAATGCCGAGTTGTTGGTGCAGTCTAGAGACAATGTTACGGTTTGGGTAAGCACCCCAACTTGGGCCAATCATTTCCCGTTACTTGAAAGTGCCGGTCTAACATTGAAGAGTTACGATTACTATAGCCCTGAGACTCATGCGGTTGATTTCGCCGCGATGGTTGAATCTTTGAACTTAATGCCCAAAGGTGATGTGGTTTTATTGCACGGTTGTTGTCATAATCCGACTGGAGCTGATTTAACCCAAGCTCAATGGGATACAGTGATTGATATTTTGGCGGAGCGGGAGCTTGTTCCGTTTATCGATGTGGCGTATCAAGGTTTCGGTGATAGCTTGGCTGACGACGTCTATGGCCTTCGTCAGGCGGCCACACGTTTACCTGAGGTGCTAGTAGCCAGTTCGTGTTCTAAAAATTTTGGTGTATATCGGGAGCGTACAGGTGCTGCACTGGTTATTACCGCAACGTCGGCTCAAACCGCAGCCGCTAAGTCACAAATTCTTTCCGCAGCACGTCGAAGCTATAGTATGTCTCCGTCTCACGGTGGTTCTATTGTTGGGCTTTTGCTAAGCAGTGAAAGCTTGACTCTTGAGTGGAAAGCAGAACTCGAAAGTGTGCGAACGCGCATGAATAGTCTGCGCTTAGGCCTTGCCAAAGGTTTAAACGATGCACAGTCTAAGATTGATTTCGATTTTGTTGCCGAGAGTAAAGGTATGTTCTGTTACTTGGGGATCTCTCAAGAAGATGTGCTAAGCCTTCGTTCTGAATTTGGGCTCTACTTATTAGAAAGCACGCGCATCAATGTCGCTGGTTTGTCTGAACAGAACCTGCCAATTATTATCCAGCGAGTAGCTGAGGTTATCACGCGTTAATCAGAAGCGTATTTTTGCTAGGATTGAAGTGGGGGCGTGGTTTAGTCACCAAAATAAAAATAAAAATAAAATATAGTACGAAGATCAGAGGAGAGCAGCATGGCAACTAGAGGGGAATTTAGCTCACGTACCGCATTTGTGTTAGCGGCATCAGGGTCAGCTATTGGCTTAGGCAATATTTGGGGCTTTCCGATTAAGGTGGCGTCCAATGGTGGTGGCGCGTTTGTTTTCACCTACATCATACTGACCTTTGTTCTGGCTTATCCTATATTGATGGCCGAATTGGTAATCGGCCGTCATGCTAAGGCAGACACGGTTAAATCTATGACTAATATAAGCGGTCCAAAATCGCGAGCTCTCGGTGCATTTACGGGCTATTGGGGCATGTTAACAGCCAGTTTGATTCTGAGTTTCTACGCTATTGTTGCTGGCTGGATGATGGCTCATGCCGGTGGCTCTTTGGCGGGCCTAATTGGCCAGCCCGATTCTTGGTTTATTACCGAATCATTGAGCCGAAGCATTCTTTTTTGCGCACTATTTTTTATGCTCACCATCGGTATTGTGGCCAGCGGTGTTGTTAGTGGCATCGAAAAGTGGTCAACGCGGCTAATGCCAGTATTGATATTACTAATTATCAGCTTGGTGATTTATATTGCAACGTTACCAGGCGCGTCTGAAGGTTGGGCTGTGTACTTGCAACCTGATTTCAGTAAGATTGCCGAACCAGGTCTTGTATTAGATGCCTTGAGTCAGGCATTTTTCTCATTATCATTGGGCGTTGGTACTATGGTGATTTATGGGTCATATATCAGCAAGTCTGAAAATTTACCTAAGCTCGGGGCTACCGTTGCCTGTATGGACATTGGTATAGCTGTATTGGCCGGAATGTTAGTGATACCAGCAATGTATGTCGCGCAGCACAACGGCGTGGTGATTTACGATGAGAGCGGCCACTTGATTGAGAGTGGACGCTTAATATTCAATGTTCTGCCGTCGTTATTTGGATCAATGGGCGGGGCCGGTAATATCGTCTCGCTAGTATTTTTTGTTTTAATGAGCATAGCCGCGTTAACCTCATCAATCTCGATACTAGAAGTTCCAGTGGCCTATGCGAATGACAGTCTAGGTTTGCAGCGTAAGAAAGCTACCTGGTGGGTTGGCATAGCGATTTTTGCCTTCAGTTTACTGGTTATTTTTAATATGGATTGGTTGTTTGATCGTGTGGTCAATTTTGCCACAAAATTTAGCGAACCTATGATCGGCATCTTGTTTTGTTTTTTTGTTGGTTGGGTGTGGAAGCGTAACAACTTACTCGGCGAACTACAGCAAGGTTGCCCTGATATGCAAGAAACATTTTTCTGGAAAATTTGGCCAGTCTATGTTCGTTTCGTTTGCCCTGTTATAGTCTTAGGGTTACTTGTGCGAAGCTTTATCTAAGTAGCTTCAAGCGCTCGCTGTGTCAGTACAGCAAGCTTAAACGTTAGCCGCTATACGTTTGAAACTATGCTTTTGCTGGCGGGTCAACGTCTTAGGTGTCTAATAAATTAGCTCTAAACGTAGTTTTGTCCGACTGAGTTTTTAAAGCGATTTAGTTTTTTGGCTAGTTGGCGTAATGATTTTTCGGTTGTCGGCCAACCGATGCAGCCATCGGTAATAGATTTCCCATATTCAAGCTTAGACTTGTCGTTGGTCAGTTTCTGGTTGCCAGCTTTTAAGTGACTTTCGAGCATTACGCCGATAATGCTTTGATTCCCTTCGAGAATCTGTTGGCCGACATTATCAAGAACTAATGGTTGTAACTCTGGGTCCTTGCTAGAATTTGCGTGACTGCAATCGATCATTACGTTTATTGGCAAGTCGGATGCGCGTAATTCACGCTCTGTGAGCCGTACATTGACTGAGTCATAGTTAGTTTTGCCGCCACCGCCTCGCAATACAATGTGTGAGTATTGGTTGCCAGAGGAATGTACGATAGACACTTTGCCTTCTCCATCAATACCTAGAAAGCTATGACCATTGCTAGCGGACTGAAGTGCATTGATAGCCACTTCTAGGCCGCCGTCAGTACCATTTTTAAAACCAATAGGCACAGACAGACCACTCGCCATCTCACGGTGAGTTTGTGATTCTGTAGTACGTGCGCCAATCGCCGACCAACTAATTAGGTCTTGCATGTATTGCGGTGAAATAGGGTCGAGCGCCTCGTTTGCAATCGGTAAACCCATCTGATTAATTTTAATCATTAATTCGCGGCCTAATGACATGCCTTTTTCGATTTGAAAGCTGCCATCTAGATATGGATCATTGATTAATCCTTTCCAGCCAACCGTGGTTCTCGGTTTTTCAAAATAGACTCGCATAACGATGAATAAATCGTCTTTTAACTCAGCCGCCAGCGTTACTAACCGTTCAGCGTATTCTATCGCCGCTTTAGTGTCATGCACCGAGCAGGGGCCAACGATAACCACTAGACGATTGTCTTTTCGATCAAGGATGTCGCGTAGCGTTCTACGGCTATCGGTGACGTGTCTTGCGATCTCGTCATTGATCGGAAAATTTTGCTTGAATTGTTGCGGAGTTACCAGCCGCTCTAGGCTGGCAATATTGGTATTTTCGAGGCTCATTTTACTGGATCTTTTTATCATATCGGTTTTATAACTTGGCTATTTAAACATAGTTATCGCCGCGATGGCAGTATCACGATTAATTGTTTGCTGATTGTTTAAATTGTTCGCAATGAAGATACCATTCGTTGCTTTGTGTGGTTATTATTGAGACCTGACGATCTATTTAGATCACGCTCACCATCGAGTTTATTCGGTATATTTAGGTTTTCTTGTAATGCAATAGTGGCTTTGCTTAGACCCTATGTTTAGCGACCCAAGAGGCCCTTTGATAACAGTTATAGTAGAGAGTAATGGTAGTTAGAAGATCGATAGTTGCGGGCATTAATTCGACAATAAGGTTGACGTTCCGGCGTTTCATCGCAGTGGTCGTGTATTCTGTTTTTTTATTTTCTACAGCGCAGACTGTAATCGCAGCGCCGCTGTCGCCAAAGTCGGTAGCAAACTACCCGCTGCAATGCGACGAGACGTTTTCATGCCCCGAGTCGTTATTACCCCGAGTCGGGTTCTGGATCGAGGTGTTTAGCCGGTGGGATACCGGCACTGCGATTTTTCATGACAAAGAAAATCCTCACCGTTTGTACTCTACGGTGCAACGAAAAGAGGGCTGTCGTCGAAGCAAAAAGGGTGATTCGATCGACCAAGAGCGTAAACGTTTGAAACGCAATTTATCATCTTTATCTCAGCGTCTCAGCAGCAACAGTGCGTTAACTGAGGGCCAATCACGTTTGTACGCGTCGTTTAAAGGTGCCTCTGCTGCAGAAGTTAAAGCGGCGTCTGAGCGAGTTCGTTGTCAGTCGGGTAATAGGGATCGTATGCGCGAGGCGCTGGCGCAGTTCCACATCTATCGACCGACCATATTAGCTGCTCTAGAGTCTGAAAATCTAACCCCAGAACTTCAATATTTACCGTTCGTTGAGTCAGCCTTCAATCCCGAGGCTTTATCGCATGTAGGGGCGGCAGGATTGTGGCAAATTATGCCAAGTACAGGCCGTGGTCTAGGTCTTACGGTAAACTCTAAAATCGACCAAAGGTATGACCCTCGAGCAGCAACCTATGCCGCGGCTAAGTATTTTCGTAATAGTGTCGATACTCTAAGTGAGGCGGCGTTTGAAAATGGTGACACTATTAATGCCAAAGACTTAAACCCTTTTGTGATTACTTCTTACAATTATGGTGTTCGAGGAATGCAGCGTGCGATTAAGCAGGTAGGTCTGGATTACGAACGCCTATTGCTTGAATATAAGTCACCCAGTTTTCAAACGGCGGTAAAGAATTTTTATGCGAGTTTCCTAGCGGCTCGTCATGTAGCCAAGAATTCGGGTCATTTTTTTGGTGTGGTCGCGCCAGATGACACCCGAAGGTTTGCATCATTCAATACACTGGTGTTAACGCGATCGACCTCGGCTAAACGTCTTAGCAAAGAGTTGGGTATCGATAGCGATGATCTGAAGGCCCTTAATCCCGCGCTAAAACGTATTATCTGGCGACACAAAGCTCTGATTCCTAGTGGTTACAGTATTAAGCTGCCATATAAAGAGCAGGGTTGGGCGGCTCAAGTTAAGCAAATGAACCGTCTCACCAAAGAAACTGAGAAACCAGGTTTCTTGGTGCACAAAGTTAGAAGAGGGCAGACCGCCTGCGGTATTGCTGAAAAGTATAATGCTTCGTGTTCAGGCTTGCGGAAACTCAATAAGCTTAATCGGAATGCGGTCATTTATATCGGCCAACGACTCAAGGTGCCGACTAAGTCTGGTGGTATAAGCGTTGCCAGCAAGCGAACTAATTCTTCCACCAATGGCACTGTTTCAAGGGTCACAACTCAACACAGCAAAAACAGCTCAAGTCTGCAACCATACAAGGTAGTGCGCGGAGATACATCGTGTTCGATCGCCGATCGCACCGGTATGCGCTGTAGCGAATTCCTCGCCATTAATGGCTTGCGAAGGAGTAGCGTAATTCGAGTCGGTCAATTTGTTAAAGTGTCATCGAATAATAGCTGGCATATAGTTCGCTCTGGTCAAACGGCCTGTGGTGTCGCCGAAAGCTATCGTGTTCGTTGTAGCTTACTGCTTGATTCGAACCGCCTAACACGGAAATCAAATATCAAAATTGGCCAGCGCTTGAGAATACCATCGCAGCGCTACTAGCGATTACCTTCAGGCCGCGTCTAATTAGCCTTAATTTATTGTACAGATTGTTTAATTGCTGAGATGAATGCCGAGTAATTGTTTACAGGGGTAGGCTTTTTTGAGATACGTTGTTAAACTTCTGAAACAATAATAGGCACAGCGAAGTTTGTCGCTTGATCTCGTTCAACACGCGAGGCAATGACTTGGTTTAGAGGAACGCTAGACCATCGTCGTAAAGCGCTAGGCAACGTAAAAATTAGTGCCACTATAATTGAAGCATCGCCGCTTTTGAACAAGGAAGGGGTGTTGGTTCATTCAAGCAACCCAATAAAGCGCTGATTATGACCACGAAAAATCAAGAATTGGCAGCATGGGTGTCTGACGTTGCTATGCTCACACAACCGCAGAATATTGTGTGGTGCGATGGTAGCGATCAAGAGTATCAACAGATCGTAGATCTTATGTTGGACGATGGTTCACTGTCGTCGTTAAACTCTGACACACACCCAAATTGCTACCTACACCTCTCTGACCCGCAAGATGTTGCTCGGGTCGAACATCTAACCTTCATTTGCTCGGATGACCAAGCAACCGTTGGCGAAAATAACAACTGGATGCCAGTTGCTGACGCCAAAGAGAAGATGAACGATTTATATAAAGGCTGTATGCAAGGGCGTACTATGTACGTAATTCCTTACTGCATGGGGCCTATTGAGTCGCCGTATTCGCGTTGTGGTGTTGAAATCACAGACAGTCCATATGTAGTGATCAATATGAAATTGATGACGCGCATGGGGACACTCGCCTTAGCCAGAATTGAGGCCGAAGATTCGTTCGTTAAGGGACTCCATTCAACTGGCGAGCTAGATCCAGACCGTCGTTTTATCATGCATTTTCCTGACGAGCTGAGTATTATGAGTTACGGTTCAGGTTATGGTGGTAACGCGTTACTCGGCAAGAAGTGCCATGCGCTGCGTATTGCCAGTTGGCAGGCACGTAAAGAAGGCTGGTTAGCTGAGCATATGCTTATTCTAGGCTTAGAGAGCCCAGAAGGGGAGACTCACTATATTGCGGCAGCATTCCCATCGGCCTGTGGTAAAACTAACTTAGCCATGTTGATTCCACCAGAGAAGTACAAAGACTGGAAGGTTTGGACCCTCGGTGATGATATCGCATGGCTACATATGGACCCACAAGGACAACTTCGCGCGATCAACCCAGAAGCCGGTTATTTTGGTGTGGTACCGGGAACCAATGCGAAAACTAATCGCAATGCGTTCGATATGATTCAGCGCAATACTATTTTTACAAATGTTGGTACCACCGCTGATAATCAACCTTGGTGGGAAGATAAAAAAGTGGGCGTGCCGAGTACTGACTGGAAAGGCAATGAATATTCGGCTCAATCTGGGCCAGCGGCACATCCAAATTCTCGATTTACGGTCTCTGCAACAGAGAATAAAGCTTATTCAAGCTTGGCTGAATCAGCTGAAGGCGTGCCGATTTCAGCGATCGTATTTGGTGGTCGTCGTCGAGAACTGGCACCGCTAGTCTACCAAGCTAAGTCTTGGGAGCACGGTGTTATGATGGGGGCTGGCGTAGCTTCTGAGACAACGGCTGCAGCCACTGGTGAAATTGGTGTTGTTCGTCGTGACCCAATGGCAATGAAGCCGTTTTGCGGTTACAACTTTGCCGATTACTGGACGCATTGGCTTAGTTTTGCTGAGCGCACTGATACCTTACCGAAAATATTTCACGTCAATTGGTTTCGGCAAAATGAAGCAGGCGAGTTTTTATGGCCAGGCTTTGGTGAGAACCTGCGAGTATTGCAATGGATCATTCAACGCTGTAAAGGTGAGGTCGACGCGAAGGAGACCGCGATTGGTTATTTACCAACCGACGATGGTGTCGATATCGCTGATCTAAATATTGACCCGGCCGTATGGAAATCACTAACATCGATTGACGACGAGCAATGGCGTCAAGAAATGGACGAATTCGGTGAATATCTAGAAAGCTATGGCGATCGATTGCCGAGTGAACTGCGTGAGCAGCACCGGCTTGTTAGAGTTGCATTAGGTTAGGCAATAGTTCGGCTGCTATATCTAGCGGCTATGACAAATAAAAAGGCGACTACCATAATCGGCAGTCGCCTTTATTTTAGCAGGGCGGAAGATCTTGGTTTGGTTAACAATATCCAAACCTTGGCGCTTAAGCACATTGGCTTATTAAGCGTTCTATCTAGTTTTAAATACTTTAACCGCTGAGTTGAATTCATTGGCAACCCGATTCAATTCTTTAAATGCAGCATCATCGGCCGCGGTAATAAGCCCTTTTTGAGCTTCTAGATCGTCACTGTCTGGACTAATTGCTTGCTCTTTTGAGCTTAAGCAGTCTCGAAAATCATAAAACTTCTTTTCAAAGGCCTTGTATGCTCGCTGTGCGGCAACCAGTTCGTCTTGGCTGGCAACATTGCCATCGGGTATGATTGGCGCCGCTGGGGCGGTACAGGTTGCGAGTGCGTTGCTACTAATACCGAGTGCCAAAGCGCAGGCTATTAAGGTTTTATAAAATCGAGTCATGATGCCTCCATCGGCAATGATTTTGTGTTTGTTAAAGGATGATTTTAGCGAGCCTAACGAGTTTGTCAAATGGCTTTTGATAACCGTAATTTTTGTAAAACTAGGCTAACGTTAAAGCATAAAAAAAGGCCGACACTAAGTGCTGGCCTTTTAGTCTCAAGGTAACTTTGCGAACTACTTGAAGATTTTGCTGAGCGGAGCTGATAGACCGCCTTCCTGAGACGAATACCAAGCTGAAAGTGCTTTGATTTGAGCAATACTTAAGTTTGCCGCTTGACCCGCCATAATCATGTTTTGGCGATCGCCAGAACGGTAATCTTTTAATGCTTGAATTAGGTAGCTCTCATACTGCCCCGCCAGTTTTGGGAAGCTTGTTTGGGCACCGTCTCCGGTCTTACCGTGACATGCGGCGCATGAGGCAGAGGCTTTTTCGCCCATCTTAGCTTCGGCCGCGCTTACTAAGCTTGGTCTTGAATTGCCTTCCATTTGTGAGAAAAATGCAGCAATGTCGGCCATATTTTCGTCAGTAAGGTTTGATGCTTGCGCTTGCATGGTTTTGTGAGCGCGGGTTCTATCTTTATAAGATTTCAGCGAGCTAATAATATATTCAGCATGTTGCCCGCCGATCATTGGTATCGAGTAGACAGGGCCGGGGTTACGCAAACCAGGTGCACCATGACAGCCGAGACAAGTTTGAGATAATTTGCCGCCGTTAGCCGCATCAGCCGCGTTGGCAACTTGAATGCTTGAGAACGACGTCGCAACCAAGATTATGGCGCAAGCAGAGATAGTGTTACGGATATTTTTCAACATAAATTCAACACGTTAGTTTGAGGTAAAAGTGACTAGGCTACAGAGCCAAGTACTTTTTGGATGCCTATCATTGGTACTTTTTAACTTTTTAGGTTTACCTAAGTAGCAATCAATGAGCACCTAAAATCTTTTAAAAATGCTAGGCGGACTTTAAGGAAGGTTGCCTATAAACTCAAGTCATTTCGCCAATCTTTTACATTTTCTTAAGAAATATTGGCTGTTAGCGGCGATCGAAATCAGGTTAGTGCGATTCAGTTAAAACTTGGATACAATAGAATCATATTTAACTTTCACCACCGACTTGGTGGTGATTACTAATTAGCACTATATGCAACCACCCGCTTTAGATGATGCCGCTCTTGAGTTAGGTCGCGATTGTTACGCCGCCGTTGATCTGGGCTCAAACAGTTTTCACCTCGTTATCTCTCGATATAACCATGGCGAGTTCACGGTTATTGATCGTCAGCGTGAGGTTGTGCGTTTGGCAGCAGGGCTAGATGAAAATAGCCATCTCTCTGAAGAAGTGGCTAGTCGTGCGTTACTGTGTCTGACCGAGTTTGGTCAACTGTTGGCTTCGTTGCCTACGGAAAATATTCGTGCGGTAGGTACCAACGCCTTGAGACGGTTGCATGGCAAAAGTGAGTTTTTAGAACGAGCTGAGTTTGCATTGGGTCATAGTATTGAAATTATCGCCGGTCGAGAGGAGGCCCGTTTAATCTATTTAGGTGTTTCAAAGTGGTCCTCTAGCCAGGATGAGTCGCGTTTAGTCATTGATATTGGCGGCGGCAGTACCGAGATAATTGCGGGTAAGGGCGACACCGCACATTGCCGTGAAAGCTTAGAAGTAGGGTGTGTAGTGCTAAGTAGTCAGTTTTTCGCCGATGGTAATTTATCTAAAAGACGTTTCGATAAAGCTATATTAGCCGCAGAGCTAGCGATTCAACCAGTGGTTAGTGAGTTTCGCATGCAAGGTTGGAGCCAGGCCATCGGTTGCTCTGGCACAATGAAATCAATGGCTCTTGCAATGGTTGCCAGCGACTGGTCGGCAGACACTATACGTAAAGACGGCTTACATCACTTACTAGAGAAGGCGATTGCCGCCGAACACTTGGATAATTTAGTTGTCTCTGGCGTCAGCCGCGACAGAATGCCAGTGTTTGCCGGCGGCCTAGCAATTTTGATTGCATTGTTTGATTTATTTGATATTCAAGAGATGTCGGTGTCTGATATCGCATTACGAGAAGGCGTTCTGTACGACTTGGTAGGGCGATCATCCGCCGAAGATATTCGTGATGTCACCGTTTCGGCAATGTTAAGCCGCTGGGACGTGGACGCTATTCATGGTGATAAGGTTCGCTCTACTGCGTCTATGCTGTATCAACAGGTTGCTGTTTCGTGGGATATTAGAGACATACTCTTTCAAAGCACCCTGCAATGGTCTGCTCAATTACATGAAGTCGGTCTACAGATTAGTCACGATAGATACCATAAGCATGGCGCATACGTTCTTGCTAATGCTGATATGGCTGGCTTTGCTAAGCGTGATCAACTTCTGCTTGCTGCGTTAATTTCTGGCCACCGGCGCAAATTCCCGCTAAGCGTGTTTGAATCATTGCCATCAACCTTAGTGACTCCGGCTAAAAGAGTCGCTGTATTGCTGCGTATTGCGGTGTTGCTACACAGAGGCAGAGCATCAGTCTTGGATACTGCGGTAAGGGTAAACGCAGATGGCCAGTGCTTGAGCTTGGTGTTCGATAGCCTTTGGTTATCGGCACACCCCTTAACTAAAGCTGATTTAAAGCAAGAGAGCTCTTGGCTCAAGTCGATTGGCATCAAACTAGACTTTAGCTAAATGTCACCGCTAGCCAAGGTCTGTGGCTAATATTGATCGGAGTACTTGGCAAGTAACACTTGTTGGGCGTTAAAAGCTACCTTTATTTCAGCACCACCCCCAGTGGAGTCATCACTAGCCCCAGCGATGTCATCATTCGCTCGGGCATGCACATAATCGCCGTCGGTTTGCATTAGCCAGGTATTGCTATCATCTTTTAAATAGGTGTTTAGGTTAGAGAAAATACTGTGCTTGATAGCGTCGTCTAGAATCGGCGTACATTGCTCAATTCGATTTCTCAAGTTGCGCGGCATTAAGTCGGCGCTCGATAGAAAAACTTCGCTCTCGGCGTCACTGTTTTCAAAGTAAAAAACTCTCGCGTGTTCGAGAAAGCGGCCAACTACTGATCTCACTCGTATGTTGCTGGATACACCTTTAAGGCCAGGGCGCAAACAACAAATCCCTCTTACAATTAAATCAATTTTAACCCCGGCATTCGATGCTTCGTAAAGAGCGTTAATAATACCCGGGCTGGACAAACCGTTTACTTTGGCAAGCACATAAGCGGGTTTGCCCAAGGCGGCGTTTTCAGCTTCACGCTGTACCTTTTCTATGAACATATCGCTGATCCCATACGGCGACTGAAATAGCCGCTTTAGATCTGGGTTTGGGCCTTGTGTGGTTAACTGCATAAATATTTCATGCACGTCTTGAGTGATTTCCCTATGGCTAGTCAGCAAGCCATAGTCAGTATAAACCCGGGTGTTAGCTTGATGATAATTGCCAGTGCCTAAGTGCACGTAGCGACGCAGTCTACTGCCCTCGCGACGCACAATCATTAACATTTTGGCGTGCGTCTTTTTGCCAACCATACCGTAGACCACATGAGCGCCAGCGGTTTGTAGTTTTTGGGCGATGGTTAAGTTGTTTTTTTCATCGAAACGAGCCATTAGTTCTATGATGACAGTGACTTCCTTGCCAGCGCGTGCGGCGCTAGCGAGGTGCTCGACTATTACCGAATCTGAGCCGGTACGATAAAGCGTTTGCTTAATTACCAATACGTCAGGGTCGACCGCGGCTTGACGCAGAAAATCGACAACTGGAGCGAATGACTGAAACGGATGGTGAAGTAAAACGTCGCCGTTACTGATGGCTTCAAAGAGGTTGCTTTGAAGGCCAATATTGTCGGGTGTTGAGGGTGTGAAAACTGGGTACTTAATTTGCGGGCGGTTTACCATATCAGGCAAGCCAATCAAGCGATTTAAGTTTACCGGGCCATCAACATGATAGATGTAGCTATCGTCGATCTGGAATCGGTTCTTTAGAAATTCGAGTATTCGCTTCGGGCAATCTTCAGATACTTCTAAGCGAATCGCTTCGCCATAGAGTCGAGAAGGCAGTTCGCCCTCAAGCGTGCGTGCCAAGTCTTCAACCTCTTCAAGGTCGACATAGAGATCACTGTTGCGGGTGATCCTAAACTGGTAGCAGCCTAGTACTTTAACATTCGAGAAAAGCCGTTTGATATTGGCGTGTATTATTGATGATAAGAAAACATACTCGTATTCACTGTCGCATAATTCATCAGGCAGCCTGATGAAGCGCGGCAGCACACGAGGTGCTGGCACCACCGCGATATTGTGTTTGTCGTCGCGATCGGGGTCATGCAAATCAACGACAATGCTTAGACCTTTATTAATAGTCAACGGAAACGGGTGAGCAGGGTCGAGTCGAATCGGCGTCAGAATAGGCAGTACTTCGCGCTTAAAGTAGCTTTTGAGCCATTTGGATTGTTCTTCGTTCCACTCATCACGTTTCAGAAATCGGATCCCGTAATCGACTAATTCCGGCAGCACGCTATCGTTTAGAGTCTGATATTGCAGTTTTACCATCGCGTGTGCACGATCACTGATTTTCTCAAGTGCGAGTTGAGGCGATAAACCGTCGAAGCTTTCGCCTGAGACTACGCTTTCGGCTTTGGCTTTTAGCCCCGATACACGAATTTCAAAGAATTCGTCCATATTTGAGCTAAAGATACACAAAAATTTCAACCGTTCTAAAAGCGGAGTTGATGGGTTGACGGCCATATTCAACACCCGTTGATTAAAAGCCAATAGGCTCAATTCTGAGTGTAAAAATAACGATTGGTATTGATCGCTCATTCGTTTATAGCCTGTATTGAAGTTGCTTAAAGTAAATATTAGTAGATCCGACCTAGTAAATTACTAAGCGGCGCTATTATGTCAATCATAACCCACTAGTATGGTGTTGAATTGTTAGGGTTGTATGACACTAGCAATATTTGATGATCTACTTAACAAACACAGCAAGAACTTCGCTTTTAGCAAAGCATTAGAGAAGTGCCGTGCTATATTTAGGTTTAGATTCAAGTTACCAACTAACGAATGCTTTATTGCCAAGGCGCGGCGCTCGGCAGTTGGTGAATTGTTCAACCGACGGCACCAGACTGTGTCGATCACCAAGCGTAACAATGCGCAAACAAGAAGTGCAATAGCGCTATTAAATATATTAAGTATGAAACAGACCGACGACCTGCGCATTGCCGCAACCAAAGAGCTGATCGCTCCAGTGCAAATCCACGAACAGTTCCCGCTAACCGAAGCGGCGGCGGCCACTACTTTTAAGGCACGTGATGAAATTCAGAAGATAATGGCAGGTGAGGATGATCGTTTAGTGGCGATTGTTGGCCCATGTTCGATTCATGACCCTAAATCGGCACTAGAATATGCCCAGCGTTTAGCGATGCTTAAGAACGAATTGCAGGATGACTTAGTCATTGTGATGCGTGTTTATTTCGAAAAGCCGCGGACGACAGTCGGTTGGAAAGGGCTAATTAATGATCCCGACTTGGACAACACTTTTAGTGTTAACAAAGGGATCGGCATTGCTAGAGATTTATTGTTGTCTATCAACGATATGGGTGTACCTGCTGGCTGTGAATATCTCGATTTAATCACACCACAGTACACTGGCGACATCGTTTCGTGGGGCGCTATTGGTGCACGCACTACTGAGAGCCAGTGTCATCGCGAGCTAGCATCGGGTTTGTCATGCCCAGTTGGCTTTAAAAATGGTACCAACGGCAACTTGAAAATCGCTGTAGACGCGATTGGTGCAGCGAGCAATCCTCATCACTTTCTATCGGTGACTAAAGAGGGGCGTACAGCCATCGTTAATAGTACCGGCAATGAATATACTCACATTATTTTGCGTGGTGGTAATAACCAGCCTAATTATTCAGCGGCGCATGTTGAAGAGTCAGCGCAAATGTTACTAAAGGCTAAACTTCGCGCAAATGTGATGATCGACTTTAGTCATGCCAATAGCTTCAAAACTCCATCAAGGCAACGAGAAGTATGTGACGATGTCTGTTCGCAGATCGCCTCTGGTGAGCAGCGTTTATTTGGCGTTATGATCGAGTCTCACTTGGTTGAAGGTACCCAGAAAGTAGTTCAAGGTGAGCCTTTGACCTACGGCCAAAGTATTACCGATGGCTGTATCGGGTGGGCTGAAACTGAAGAACTTTGCCGAAACCTTGCAAATGCGGTACGATCAAGACGCACAGCATAAATAAGCTATGTAATGCAGGTAAGAAGTTGTTTATAAAATAATATTTATCAACAACTTAACAATTCAGAATGAAGGCAATGATTATATTTGTAAGCATTGCCTCATGTTTATGCGACAGGGTAAGACTTGAAAAGATTTGCGTTATTGGGGGAACCGTTAGGCCATAGTATGAGCCCGGCGCTGCACAAAGCGATTTATCGTCAACTTGAAATTGATGATGCGTCATACCGTACTGTTGAACTTCCTCAGGAACGACTCAAAAGTTTCTTTACAGGGTTTCGAGTCGGAGGCTTTGACGGCGTAAATGTTACTACCCCACACAAAGCCAGTGTCATCGACTTACTCGATGAAGTCGATAGTAAGGCAAAGCTGTTGAATGCGGTTAATTGCATCAATCGCGTAAGTAATAAACTTATCGGTTATAATACTGATTTAATGGGTTTTGCGTATTCGCTACGCCAAAATAGTGTTGATATTGAAGGTAACCAGTTCGCTATTTTAGGCGCTGGCGGCAGCGCTCAAGCGGTCGCCGCGGTTTTAGCTGAAGGTGAAGCGGCGAGAATCTCTATCGTCAATCGTACCGTCGAGCGTGCCGAAGAACTAAAGAACACAATATTAAACGTCAACCCTTCGGTTGACGTTCAAATCGTTTCGGCTGAAGAGTTAGCTACTACCTCGAAGGATTTAGACTGCGTGATCAATACCACCTCGGTCGGCATGAGCCCTAACGTAAAAGACTCGCCACTTCCCGATAATTTCTTTACTGAAAATATTCTCGCATTTGATTTGATCTATAATCCGCTTGAGACTAAGTTTTTGCAACAAGCAAAAAGTCAGGGCGCATCAGTTGTGAACGGCGTACAAATGCTAGTAGCTCAAGCTGTCTACTCAGTCGAAATCTGGATGGGAGGTAATATAGTGGCGCATGTTGATATGAATGCGCTGGTAAGAGATCTGGAAAAATCGATAAAGTAGACGCGTCAATCGTTTTTTAGTGTGGATGTCGCACTACCGTTATCGGCGCCACTCGCGTCAAGCCAACAAGATAGTTAAATGAATCCCTCAATTTCTCAAGTTGTTCCGCTAAAGTTAGCTGAGCACTCCTATGATATCAGCGTCGGCTATGGTCTACGCGATAATCTCGCCGATATTTTGCAGCCTTGGAACCAAGGCCAACAATGGGTATTACTCACTCAGCAAGCTATTTTTGAGCTGTATAAGCCTGTGATAGACCAGCTGAAGCAAGCAGGTTATAAAATCGGAGTAATTATTGTTGCTGGCGATGAATCCGCTAAAAACATTCGTCATGCTGAAGAAGTTTGGACCAAAATGGTTGAGATCGGATGTGATCGTTCGTCGGTTTTACTCGCCTTGGGCGGCGGTGTGGTCGGCGATTTAGGTGGTTTCGTTGCGGCAACTTACATGCGTGGAATTCCATTTATCCAAGTTCCGACCACTTTATTAGCGATGATTGACTCGGCGATTGGCGGCAAGACAGCGGTTAATCTCGCTGCAGGCAAGAACTTAGTAGGCGCGATCTACCAACCCAAAGCGGTTTTAGTCGATCCTGGATTCCTACAAACCTTGCCAAAACGAAATGTTATCTCCTCTTTGGCGGAAGCGATTAAGTATGGGTTTATAAGAGACAAGTCGATTTTCGATACCATGGAGGCTCGCTACGACGACCTTGTGAGTTTGAATGATGAATCTTTATTGAGTGAAATTATTGCTAAAAGTTGTAATATCAAAGCTCAAATTGTGTCTAATGACCAGTTTGAGAATGGCGAACGACGCCTACTCAACTATGGGCACACCATCGGCCATGCATTTGAAACAATTCAAGCTTATGGTGGCCTTTATCATGGTGAGGCTGTGTTGTATGGAATGAAATGTGCGAACTTTATCTCGCACAAAAAAAACTTGATTACCGATGCCCAATTTGCGTCAGCGCAAAATTTACTCAATCGTTTCGAGCTGCCCGAGTTGGGGCCAGTACCAAACGATAAAGTGCTAGAAGTCGTGGCTCACGATAAGAAGAATATCAACGGCAAACTCAATTTCATTTTGATCGATGATATTGGTAATGGCATTGTCTCTACCGATGTTACGTCTAACGATATAATCGATAGCCTGCAGGCTGTGAGGTGAAAAAGTATGAAATTTTTGCTGATTAATGGTCCAAATCTAAACCTGCTTGGTGAGCGTGAGCCTGAAGTCTACGGCCGTGAAACTTTACACGACATGAATCGCTGGATTACTCAGCATAGTTTCAGCGAGGGTCATGAATTGCACTTTTTTCAGTCTAACCATGAAGGTCAATTGATAGATTATTTACAAGCGCATCGTACCTCGGCAGACGGCGTTGTGATTAACCCTGGCGGTTTAACTCATTACTCGGTGGCGTTACGAGATGCAATTTCCGGTTGCCAAGTACCGACCGTAGAAGTGCACATCTCAGACATTCATGCGCGCGAAGAATTCCGGCGAGTTTCAATGGTAAAAGATGTTTGTATTGCGCAGATCTCCGGGCATGGCAAGCTTGGTTACATTGAAGCGATTGAATTACTGGCCAAGCAACATTCAGTAAACTAGACACAATTGAGCGAAATCAATTTCGTTGAGCGACCATTCGGCGATTCAAAATAAATTCTAATTATGAAATTTGACCTGTTTAATACCGATGGTGCTGCTCGACGTGCAAAACTATCGTTTGCGCGTGGCGAGATCCAGACACCTATCTTTATGCCGGTTGGTACCGCTGGCACCGTTAAAGCGATGACGCCAAGTGAACTTGAACAAGTCGGTGCGCAAATCGTCTTGGGCAACACTTTTCATTTGATGCTACGCCCAGGTACCGAGGTCATTCAGGCACACGGAGATCTACACGATTTTATGCAATGGCAGAAGCCAATTCTGACTGACTCTGGCGGCTTTCAAGTTTGGTCGTTGGCTGAGTTACGTAAGATTGAGGAGAAGGGTGTGACCTTTCGATCGCCGGTTGATGGCAGTAAGATATTTCTAGGGCCGGAAGAAGCGATAGATATTCAGCGTAAACTTGGTTCTGACATTGTCATGATTTTTGATGAATGCACACCGTACCCTGCAACTGAGAAAGAAGCCCGTGACTCAATGGAGCTCTCTATGCGCTGGGCCGATCGATCAAAAGTTGCTCATGGCGACAGTCAGTCAGCGCTGTTTGGGATTATTCAAGGCGGTATGTACGAGCACTTGCGAGATGAGTCGCTGGCTGGCCTTAAGAATATTGGCTTCGACGGTTATGCGATTGGTGGTTTGTCGGTAGGTGAGCCGAAAGAAGAAATGTATAAGGTACTAAAGCACCTAACGGCCAGCATGCCAGAAAACGCACCGCGCTACTTAATGGGTGTTGGTACGCCGGAGAACCTAGTGACAGCGGTTCATTACGGCATCGATATGTTTGACTGCGTACTGCCAACCAGAAACGCTCGTAATGGATGGTTGTATACATCGACTGGCGTAGTCAAGATTCGAAATGCCAAATACCTTATGGATACTCGGCCAATTGATGAAGCCTGCGGCTGTGGCACTTGTAAACAGTTTTCCCGCTCCTATATAAAACACTTATTGAAGACAAATGAGATTTTGGGTGCTCGCCTAGCGACCCTGCATAATCTGCATTTTTACCTGAATTTGATGCAACAAATGCGAAATGCGATTGGCGTTGATGGGTTTGACGAATTCAGAGGAAATTTCTTTGAGATGCGCGGTCAAACTGACCCAACTGTGGCATAATTCTCGCTTAATTTTTTTTGTTGTGCCGTTATAGAGGCGGTAGCTTCAACGTAAATCTAGTTAACCTTAAAAATAGTATAGGTAAATCCTCATGAACGATGTATTGAGTTTCTTTATTTCTGATGCAGTAGCACAAACCGGAGGCATTGGTGGTGCTGGTGGTATTATGAGTTTCTTACCAATGATTGCTTTGTTTGTGATCTTTTACTTTTTGCTGATTCGTCCGCAACAAAAGCGTCAGAAAGAGCATAAAAACATGGTTGCCGATTTAGCCAAGGGCGATGAAATCGTTACTATGGGCGGCGTATTAGGAAAAATCACAGACGTTGATGACAATTTTCTTACGGTTGAAATAGCGAAGGGCACAGAAATTAAAGTGCAGCGCATGTCGGTTCAAGCAATGATGCCTAAGGGCACTATCTAACTAATAATAAGACAACGGCTAGAGTCTCGATTTGCGAGTTGATTTAGCGGTACTGTGTGATGAATAAGAATCCAACCTGGAAATATCTAGTTCTGCTGCTAATTGTTGCGTTTGGCGTGATCTATGCAACCCCAAATTTGTATCAAGCTGAACCTGGGGTACAAGTAATAGGACTACGTAACGCTGTTGTTGACACCAGCACTCTAGAGCGCGTTAAGCGTGTACTTGAGACGGCTGGTGTTGAAGTGACTCAAATCACCTTGGAAAATGGCAAGATCCGAGCTCGATTGACGAGCGAAGAAGCGCAGAATACCGCGCGTGACATTCTGCGCGCCAAGTTGGATAATTCATTTGCCGTAGCCGCTGCCGACATGGCGACCACCCCAAATTGGCTCGCGAGTATGGGTGGCGCGCCGATGTACTTGGGTCTAGATTTACGCGGCGGCGTGCATTTTTTGATGCAGGTCGATATGGCCGCCGCTGAGAAGAAAGCCAATGACAATTATTATGAAGACATACGCAAGTTATTGAGGGAAGAAGGCATTCGCTACAGTGGTATTAACCGCCAAGATAATGGTGCTATTTTTCTACGCTTTAAGACCGAAGAACTTCAAGATTTAGCTAATGCCGCGGTGACTACCGCCAATCCTGAGCTAGTTGCCACACCGCGAGATGACAACGGTTCGTTCACATTATCGCTGCAGTTAACTGACGCCGCGGTTAGAGAAATAAAGAAGGCGGCGTTGAAGAAAAATATGCTCGCCTTGCGGAACCGAATTGACCAACTTGGTGTTTCCGAACCAGTTATTCAACAACAAGGCTTAGATCGAATAGTTGTGCAGCTACCAGGGGTTAAAGACCCGTCGGTAGCCAAAGAAATATTGGGTAAAACCGCCACTCTTCAAGTCCATCTGGTTGACGAAGATAACACCGCCTCAACAGTGTCAGGGCGCGTACCGTCAGGCTCTAAGCGTTTTTTCTTTCGCGATGGACGGCCAATTTTGTTACAGAAGAGAGTTCTCTTTTCAGGTGATAACATTATTGATGCGAGTGTTGCGATAGACCAAAACGGTGGGCCTGCAGTCGGTATTAGACTCGATTCGAAAGGCGCGAATATCAATGCAGACGTGACCGGTGATAATATTGGTAACCGTATGGCGGTAGTTTATGTCGAGACGCTTGGCGAAACTAAAATTGATTCAAAAGGTAATGCCCGGCTGGTCACTAGAGAAATCAGAGAAGTTATAACGGCTCCGGTTATTCTCAGTCAACTAGGTAAAAGTTTTCAAATTACCGGTGTAGGTAGTCAAAAAGAAGCTAAAGATATTGCTCTGTTGTTACGAGCCGGTTCGCTAGCAGCTCCAGTTTTTATCATTGAAGAGCGTACCGTTGGTCCAAGTCTCGGTGCTGACAATATCAAGAAAGGCTTCACTTCAGTACTCTACGGCTTTTTGTTAGTGCTGTTGTTTATGATCGTGTTTTATCGTGTTTTCGGCGCTGTTGCTAGCTTCGCGCTGGTGCTTAACTTGGTTATTATTGTTGCCGTATTATCCTTATTACAAGCAACCCTAACCCTGCCTGGTGTGGCGGGTATGGTACTAACTGTTGGTATGGCGGTAGACGCCAACGTTTTGATTTTTGAACGTATTCGTGAAGAAATACAGGCTGGTGCGGCACCGCAGATGTCTATCCATCGAGGTTATGATAATGCCTTCTCAACGATTATCGATGCTAACTTAACCACGCTGATCGCGGCGTTGGTGTTGTTCAACTTCGGTACCGGTCCGATTCAAGGTTTTGCTATCACCTTAAGTATTGGTATTGCTACGTCGATGGTTACGGCCATTTTCGTATCTCGAATTTTAGTTAACCTGTTCTACGGCGGTCGTCGCTTAGATTCATTGTCAATTTAGAGTAGGGAAGATCTGACATGCAATTATTTAAAAAACTTACGGTCATTGATTTCATTGGCCTCCGCAAGCTCGCTTTACTCGTTTCTGTGGTTTTTCTGGTAGCTAGTTTTTACTCACTATCTACCAAAGGTTTGAACTATGGTATCGATTTCTCCGGTGGTACTAAAATCGAATTAGTTTATACCCAGGACGTATCGGTACTTGGTATGAGATCGACTCTAGAGTCAAACGGATACCCAGAGGCGGTTGTGCAGCACTTTGGCAGTAATAAAGATGTGTTAATTCGTATTCCTCTGTCAGCGGAGAACAGCGATGCTAAAGTTAGTGACGATGTGGTCATAATTTTAGCTAAGTCAGAGGTTGGCCCTGGTGAAGTTCGATCTGTTGAATACGTTGGCCCAACCTTTGGTAAAGAGTTGTTTGAAAAAGGCATTTTGGCTTTAGTCTATGCTCTGATCGGGGTCATGATTTACGTCGCGTTTCGCTTTGAGTGGAAGTTTTCATTGGGGTCAGTAATTGCATTGGTGCACGATGTTGTGATAACCGTCGGCCTGTTCTCGCTATTACAAATTGAATTCACTCTGCCGGTTTTAGCCGCGTTACTGGCCGTTATCGGATATTCCCTGAACGATACTATTGTGGTTTTTGATCGTATTCGTGAGAACTTTCGTAAGCTTCGCGACAGCGAAACCGAAGCAACTATTAATGTATCGATCAATCAGACCTTACCCAGAACAATTTTGACCTCATTGACGACACTACTGGTATTGATCGCACTGTATTTTTACGGTGGCGATGCGCTAAATGGTTTTGCAGCAACTTTAATTATCGGTGTTTTGATTGGTACATTTTCATCTATTTTCGTCGCCAGCCCAGCGGTACTCGCACTTGGTGCGAAGGCTGAAGATTTGCTGGTTGAAATAGTCGAGAAAGAAGGCGCTGACCAGCCAGACCAACCCTACGTGCCTTAAACGCTAATCGCAGCCCTTAAGGTCGAGAAAGAATTTTAAAATTTTCACGGAGTAATCCTCTCATGTTCAAAAAAAGCGACACTATAGCAAACGTAGACCCAGAACTTTGGAGTGCCATTGTTGATGAAAATACACGTCAAGAAGAGCATATCGAATTAATAGCGTCTGAAAACTACGCCAGCGCGGCGGTAATGCAGGCACAAGGCACAAAGCTAACTAACAAGTATGCTGAAGGTTATCCAGGCAAACGCTATTATGGCGGTTGTGCTCATGTTGATGTTGCTGAAGATTTAGCCATTTCGCGCTTGAAAGAATTGTTTGGCGCAGACTATGCCAATGTTCAGCCCCATTCTGGTTCATCGGCTAACATCGCGGTTTATCAAGCGGTTTTAAAACCTGGTGAAACAGTGCTTGGCATGAGCCTAGACCATGGCGGTCATTTGACTCACGGTGCTAAGGTTAACTTTTCTGGTCGACTGTATAACTCGGTTCAATATGGCTTAGTCGAAGCAACCGGTGAAATTGACTACGATCAAGTAGAAGCTTTGGCGCTTGAGCATAAACCGAAAATGATCATTGCTGGTTTTAGTGCCTATTCTCGCGTTATTGATTGGCAGCGTTTTCGCGACATATCCGATAAAGTTGGTGCCGTAATGATGTGTGATATCGCGCATGTTGCTGGCCTGATTGCGGCTGGCTTGTATCCGAGTCCAGTTCAAATTGCGGATGTATGCACCACCACTACCCATAAAACCTTACGCGGCCCTCGTGGCGGTGTGATTATGGCGAAGGCAAATCCCGAGTTGGAAAAAGCCCTCAACTCGAGGGTTTTTCCGGGCACCCAAGGTGGCCCATTGATGCACGTTATCGCTGCAAAAGCAGTTGCTTTTAAAGAAGCGTTACAACCGCAATTCAAACAATACCAACAACGTACATTGGATAACTCAAGGGCGCTTGCGGCTGGATTAATGGCTCGTGGTTATACGCCAGTGTCTGGCGGCACTGATAACCATTTGAGTTTAATCAGTCTTGTTAGTAAAGGCATCACAGGTAAAGCTGCTGAGGCGGCTCTGGGTGCAGCGAATATCACGGTTAACAAAAACAGTGTTCCCAGCGACCCACAAAGTCCATTTGTAACCAGTGGTATTCGCATTGGTACTCCGGCGATTACCACGCGTGGCTTTGGTTTAGCTGAAATGGCAACACTGGCAGACTGGATGGCCGACGTAATGGATTCTGTACAGCAAGACGGCAGCTTTGATAATAGTGTCGCGAGTCGAGTTAAGTCAGAAGTGCTAGAGCTTTGTAAGGGTTTTCCAGTTTACGATTATTCTGACTAAGTTAATAAACAGTCGCTATTACTAACAACGATGACTATGAGCAAACTTGACTAAATGCGCTGTCCTTTCTGTCAAAATGATGACACTCGGGTAATCGATTCTCGTTTAACCGAAGATCGTGATGCGGTGCGTCGGCGACGCTCTTGTGAAGCCTGTGGTGAACGTTTTAGTACTGTAGAGCAGGCCAGTTTAAAGCTTCCATATATCGTTAAATCTAATGGCGATAGGGAGCATTACGACGAACTGAAGGTAGCGCGTGGCCTAGAGCGCGCGCTTGAAAAGCGACCTGTTGACTCAGACCAGATAGAACATATATTACATCGTATTAAGCACAAGCTGTTAACCAGTGGTGAGCGTGAGGTAAATGCGCTTGAAATTGGTGAGTTAGTGATGGATGAACTGCGTGAGGTCGATCAAGTGGCGTATGTTCGTTTTGCGTCGGTATATCGATCTTTTCAAGATGTAGATGCGTTCAGTGATGAAATTAAGCGTTTACAACAACAAACCGTACATGGCCGCCGTACCAAGCGCGCCAAGGCACAAGCCGATGTTAATAATGGTAAACCACATAAACGTTAGGGCATTAGTGTAGTATCTCTCGAATGAGTAATTCCGAAGTATTTGAGTCAGATCCCCAAGCCTCTTCAGAACTTAATTCTGAGGACAAAGCGTATATGCAGCGCGTGTTGGACCTCGCCGTAATGGGCGCCAATTCGACACAACCTAACCCGATGGTCGCTTGTGTGATCGTAAAAGACGGTGTGGTTGTGGGCGAAGGTTTTCATAAAATAGCAGGTGAATTACATGCTGAACGGCTTGCCTTACAACAAGCCGGACCTATGGCACGCGGGGCGACAGCCTATGTCAACTTAGAACCCTGTTGCCATCAAGGCCGAACACCACCCTGTACTGACGGTTTGATAGATGCTGGTATCCGCCGCGTGGTCGCTGCCATGAGAGACCCTAATCCACTCGTTGAAGGCGGTGGTTTCGAATTACTTCAAGGAGCGGGTATTGAGATTAAATCAGGGGTGCTTGAATCGCCAGCTCGATGGTTGAATCGTGGCTTCGTTAGTCGGATGACGCGAAAAAAGCCCTGGGTATTGCTTAAATCCGCAGCCACATTAGACGGTCGAACGGCAGCTTACGACGGCCAAAGTAAATGGATTACTAGCGTAAAGGCTCGAGATTCAGTACAAACATTACGCGCATCATGCTCAGCCATAATTACAGGCATAGGCACGGTGCTCGCCGATGATCCACAAATGAATGTTCGATTAGACAATCAACAGCGCCAACCGATGCGGGTAGTGTTAGACAGCACCTTAAAAATGCCCCTTGAAGCGCGAATTATCGGAGCAGATCAGAGTTTGGTGATCTTCACCGTGTCTGATGATACAGAGAAGACCGGAGCACTGATTGAAGCTGGTGCTGAAGTTGTGCTCTTGGAGGCAAACTCAGCCGGTCAATTAGATTTGCAGCAAGTGTTAGAAGAGTTAGCTAAGTGGCAATGTAACGAAGTTTTCGTTGAAGCGGGTCAGACTCTAAGTGGCGCTTTAGTGGAGGCAGGCTTAGTCGATGAACTGGTATTGTTTTACGCGGGCAGTGTTTTGGGTCACCAAGGTAAGAGTATGTTTAAGTTTGACTCACCTATGCCGTTTAAAAGTAAAGCGCACTTCCAAGTAAGCAGTACTGAAATGATTGGCGACGATATTCGTGTCAGCGCAGTCAACGCCACAAGCCTTGCCGAGCTAGGGCAAGTTTAGCCACATCAATTTTACCGATAAGATAGAGCGAGAGCAGTATGTTTACTGGAATTATAGAGACAATTGGTACCGTCAAAGCAACCGCTAAGGTTGGTGGCGACGTAAGAATCACCATTAATGCTGGAGGCTTCGCTTCGCGCCAAGTCAGTTTGGGCGATAGTATTGCTATTAACGGCGTATGCTTAACCGTGATAGAGCATTCTGGCGCAGACTTTGCCTTTGACGTTTCGGTTGAATCGATTAATCATACTTTGATTGGCGGTTGGCAGGTTGGGGTTAAAGTGAACCTCGAAATGGCCTTATTACCAACCACCCGTCTCGGTGGCCATTTGGTCTCTGGGCATGTTGACGGTTTAGCCACGCTAAAAAGCTTGAGTGAAGATGCTCGCTCCTGGCGGATGGAATTTGAAGTGCCTGATGACTTGAAGAAATACATTGCCAAGAAAGGTTCGATTACCATCAATGGGACCAGCTTGACTGTTAATTCTGTCAGCGATAATCTTTTTGATATAAATGTAATACCACACACTTTTGAGGTAACTACTTTAGGTGGTTTGTCTGCCGGAGACCAGGTGCATATCGAAGTAGACTTGATTGCCCGTTATCTTGAGCGCTTACTGACGGGTGATACTCAAGCAAAAAGTTCTAACCTCAGCGAGGCGTTTTTAGCCGATCACGGATTTGATTAGTCGATCGGCTTTTAACCTTTCCTTTTTCACCCTTATTTAGTTTTAAAGAGATTCCCTTATGGTTGTTATTACTCCTTTGTTCGCGGCCATTTTTGGCTTGATGTATATGGCTTTATCGCTCAATGTTGTGCGCCATCGCCTTGGCACAAAGGTATCGCTCGGAGATGGTGACAATAAGAGTTTAGAGTGCGCGATTCGAACCCATGGCAATTTTGCCGAATACGTACCGTTTGCTTTATTGTTACTGTGGTTTATTGAGACTCTTACTTTATCAGCTAATGTGGTGTTTTGGTTAGGGTCATTATTACTGATTGCGCGAGTGGCACATACGTTTGGAATGTTTTATCCTAAATCTTTGATAATTTTGCGCCAATTAGGCGTGCTCGCTACCTTTGGCGTTATTGCTATGGCATCGATTTCGATACTACAGCATTACATGCCACTGTCGATCTAAGCGGTAAACTGATTAATCGTACCCTAAAATATAGAACTAGGAATTAGCATGGCTCACAGTAGCATTGAAGAAATTCTAGAAGATTACCGAAATGGTAAGATGGTAATCATCACTGATGATGAGGATCGCGAGAATGAGGGAGACCTTATGATGGCCGCCGATCGAGTCAGCTCAGCAGATATCAATTTTATGGCGCGTTATGGTCGCGGCTTAATTTGCCTAACTCTAACCGAAGATCGCTGTGAGCAAATCGGCTTACCATTAATGGTGGGCGACAATAACGGCGCACGTTTTTCGACCAACTTTACGATGTCGATAGAGGCCGCCGAAGGAGTTACAACTGGGATTTCAGCGGCTGACAGAGCGCGAACCGTTCAAGCCGCTGTAGCGTCAGACGCTAAGCCGGCCGACATTGTCATGCCAGGACATATTTTTCCTATCATGGCCCAACCTGGTGGCGTAATGAGCCGAGCTGGGCATACCGAAGCCGGGGTAGATTTTGCTAGGTTAGCGGGTCGCGACCCGTCGAGCGTAATCTGTGAGATCTTAAATGAAGATGGCACCATGGCTCGCATGTCTGATTTAGAGGTGTTCGCCAAACAACATAACCTAAAAATTTGCTCTATTGCCGAACTTATTCGGTATCGGCTGGAAAAAGAACCAACTGTTGTGCCGGTAAAAGACACGTTACTAGAGACTGACCGTGGACCACTTCGCTCGGTTGTTTTTAAAGATACTGAGCGTGATGAAACCCATGTTGCATTTGTTTGCGGAGAAGTTGACGCGCAAACTCCAATTCCAGTTAGAATTCACGTAGAATCCGACTTCTTGAATGTTCTCAAAGGCCTTAACAGTTATATCACTTTTCCAGCCAGAGAAGCAGTTGACTATATCTTGCAAGCTGGCTCGGGTATTGTAGTTATTCTGCGCTATGCTCAGAACTCTGAGGAAGTGGTATACGACATTGAACAGTTCCAAGATAATAAGCGTCCGGGTGGCCAAGGTCATCTGCGATTACTTGGTTCGGGCAGTCAGATTCTGTCAAGTTTAGGTGCCGGTAAGATTCGCGTGATGGGCAAAGAGCGCAAAACTCATGGCTTATCAGGCTTTGGCATTGAGATCGTCGATTACATAGAGCGTTAGTTGAAAGGCTAACCTCAAACAACCCATATAGCAGTTATACAATTAGAATTCATATGACACACACAACACTTTCCGGCGAATTGTTCGGTCAAAATCAAACACTAGGCATTGTTCTAGGTCGTTTTAATAGCTTCATCGGTGATGCACTGTTGGGTGGCGCTATAGACGTGCTAGCACGTCACGGTGTTAATACTAGTAATATCACCGTAGTTAACGTGCCCGGTGCATTTGAAATACCACTGGCCGTTAAAAAGATGGCTGCTAGCGGTAAATATGATGGTGTCATAGCACTCGGTGCAGTAATTCGAGGTTCAACTCCGCATTTTGAGTTCGTGGCAGGAGAATGTACTAAAGGCCTTAACTCCGTGCAATTGGAGACAGGTGTGCCGGTTGGTTTTGGTGTGTTGACGGTAGATACTATCGAGCAAGCGATCGAAAGAGCGGGTACCAAGGCAGGTAATAAGGGCGCTGAAGCCGCAATAACCGTCGTCGAGATGGTTAACCTGTTAGCGAAGCTATAACATGTCATCAAACCGCCATAATGCTCGTAAAGCAGCCGTACAAGCCCTTTATCAATGGGACTTGACCAAACAAGATGCTGAAGATATCGAAAAGCACTTTAGCCAAATACACGATATGCAGAATATCGATAAGAAGTATTTACGCGAGATAATGGCTGAGCTACCTAAAGTTGCCGATGAGCTTGAGTTAGCAATTACTCCTTTTATAGGGCGTGATTTTAGGTCTTTAGACCCAGTTGAGCGGGCCATTCTTCGCCTAGGTGCCTATGAGCTCTCTTACAAAGCCGATGTGCCGACGCGTGTAGTAATCAATGAAATGATTGAGTTGGCCAAAGTATTTGGCTCTGATCATAGCTACAAGTTTGTAAACGGCGTTATCGATAAGCTTGCTAAAGAGCTTAGAAAGGCTAGTTAGCAGAAGGGTTATCGATGGCTGAGTTTTCAATTATTGAAGAGTTCTGTCATGGTATTGGCCCTGATCATGCGGACACCAAGTTAGGCGTAGGTGATGATGCCGCTGTTATCTCCGTGCCAGCGGCAATGGAACTTGCTATAAGCACCGACACGATGGTCTCTGGAGTGCATTTTTTTGCTGACGTTAGCCCGCAAAAATTAGCTCAAAAAATTCTAGCTGTAAATCTAAGCGACATGGCCGCCATGGGCGCTGAGCCAAAATGGGCGACCATAGCATTGACTATAGCTGAACTTGATACTGATTGGTTGCAGGCTTTTACCGACTCACTCAGAGCCATGGCTAACCGTTTTAAACTGCAGATAATCGGCGGTGACACGACTCAAGGCCCACTAAATATAGGTATTACGATCATTGGCTTACTATCAAAAGGTCAAGCTCTTTGTAGATCTGGAGCAAGGCTTGGTGATGACGTCTATGTATCTCATTATGTTGGTGATGCGGCGCTTGGCCTAGCGGTGATGCTGGATCAAGTAAGCTTGAGTCAAGCGAACCGTGAACTCACCGTGGCGGCGTTAGAAACGCCAGAGCCGCGCGTAGCTCTGGGCCGGTCGTTGCTTGGTGTCGCCAACTCTTGCTTAGACATTTCCGATGGCTTGATCGGTGACCTTGGGCATATTTGTAAACAAAGTAGGGTCTCGATTAATATCGACGCCGGGTTAGTTCCCGTATCGACAGCCTATCGCGAGTATATGGCTAATGGCGGCAGCCTCGATTTGGCCTTGAATGGCGGCGACGACTACGAACTTGCCTTTACTGCTAGTGCAAGTCAGCGAGCCAATATCGCTAACATTGCGGCTCAACAAGGCATCTTGCTCAGCAGAGTAGGGCTTGTTGTTAGCCAACAAGAACATGCGGTATCAGTAAGCTTAAGTGGCCAAGACTATATTCTGTCACCTAGTTTCGAACATTTTTCTTGACGGTGAAGGTAAATCCATGACTCAAAACGCACAATTTAAATTATCCAACCCTGTTCATTTTTTAGCTTTAGGTTTTGGCTCGGGATTAATCAAACCGGCACCCGGCACTTGGGGTACATTGACGGCGATACCGTTATATCTGCTGGTCATGAATTTTATGCCGGCGACTTCGTATGCCTACTTCGCAATCATCTTTATTGGCTTTGTGGTCGGTATCTACCTATGTGGCAAAACTGCCTCAGATGCAGGCGTGCATGACCATGGCTCAATTGTCTGGGATGAAATAGTCGGTTTTTTCATTACCATGATGCTGCTTCCGGTGACTTGGCAAAACGTGGTTCTTGGTTTTGTATTATTCAGGCTATTTGATATTGTTAAACCGTGGCCAATTAAATGGCTTGATAAGCACGTTGATGGTGGCTTTGGCATCATGATTGACGATGTTTTGGCGGGCGTTTTTGCCTGGATCTTATTGTATTTGGCACAACCTTATATAGCCTAGGATGAAGCTAGATATCGATTCAGGACTAATTGACACTGCAGACTTCGTTTGTTCACCCAATTGTGACGGGCGTGAAGCGCATGCGGTGCCCGAAGTCATCATAATACATTGCATAAGTTTGCCTCCAGGGCAGTATGGTAATGGCGCTATACAACGTTTCTTTCAAAACGAGCTAGGCGCCGACGAGCATAGTTACTTCCAAAGCATGGCACACCTAACGGTTTCAGCGCATTTTTTAATCGAACGAAATGGCATGCTGATTCAATTTGTACCTGTTCATAAACGTGCGTGGCATGCTGGTGAGTCTGTATGTCTGGGAAAATCCAAGGTTAACGATTTTTCGATTGGTATCGAACTCGAAGGTTTGGATACTGACATCAACGGTTTTACGGACGCGCAGTACGATCAATTAAATTGCTTGATAGAACAACTAAAAAGTAGTTATCCGTCGATACTATCGAACAATATTTTTGCCCATAGCGATATAGCTCCTGGCAGAAAGCCCGACCCCGGACCTTACTTTGATTTTCAACGATTGAAATTTGTTTGACAATCAGTCTATCAAATAAAGTCTTAAGCATAAATACTTTGCTATCATTGGTGTTAATGATACTAATTCGCAACACTTTTTTGTAAGGAGAATACAATGATTCACACTTCTGAGCGCGTCGCGGTTATTGCTGGAGCGCGAACGCCCTTTTTAAGAATCGCCACTGGTTATAGCAACACACCAGCGAGACTGTTAAGCGCTCATTTAGTCGCGGAATTGGTCGCACGAGCGGATATCGATAAAGCCTTGATTGAGAAATTAGTATTTGGCCAGGTAGTGATGTCGCCCGACGCGCCTAATATTGCGCGTGAAGTAGTTCTGGGTGCCAACCTTCCGGTAGAAACCGACGCTTACAGTGTCTCGCGCGCATGCGCATCTAGTTATCAATCAGCCGTCGATGTAGCGATGAATATTCAAGCCGGTATAATTGATGTTGGCATCGCTGGTGGTTGTGATGTCATGTCTCAGCCACCAATTAGTTTTAACAAGAAGATGACCGAAGCGATGGTGCGTTCGGCTTATCATAAAGGTTCAAAGTTAAAAGCGTTTAAAGGTATTGGCCTTAAAGACCTTATACCGACTCAACCCGCGATCAAAGAGCCGTCGTCTGAATTGACCATGGGCCAAGCGGCCGAGCAGATGGCCAAGGAAAATCGCATTTCGCGAGCCGATCAAGACGCACTAGCGCATCGCTCTCATTCGAATGCCGCCAAAGCTTGGCAAGAAGGCTGGTTTGATGAGCAGCTAATCAGCGTGATTATGGGCCCTGACTACCAACCGATCGTAAAAGATAACTTGGTTCGTGCCGGTTCAGAGTTAGATAAGTATGCCAAACTTAAACCCGTCTTTGATCGAGTAAATGGCTCGGTTACGGCGGCTAATAGTTCGCCACTAACGGACGGTGCTTCGGCGGTTATACTAATGAGTGAGTCTAAGGCTAAAGCCCTCGGTTATACACCATTAGGTTATATCAAGAGTTTTGCATTTGCCGCAATTGACCCTAATTGGCAAATGCTTATGGGGCCTTCGTTTGCATCGCCTAAGGCACTCGATTTAGCGGGCTTAACGCTAAAAGATATGGACCTGATCGACATGCATGAAGCGTTTGCCGCGCAAGTATTATCAAACACCCAAGCCTTCGGCTGCAAGAAATTTGCCCAAGATAGGCTTAATCGAAGCGAGCCGATCGGTGAGATCGACTTTGATAAATTTAATGTCTCTGGTAGTTCGATTTCTCTCGGTCATCCGTTCGCCGCAACCGGCACTCGCCAGTTAACTCAAATGCTCTACGACTTAAAGCGAACGGGTGGCCAGCATGGGCTTATTACCGCATGTGCGGCTGGCGGCCTTGGCGCTGCTATGGTTTTAGAAGCGGCCTAAGCTCGCAACAACCTAGCAACAATCCCGCAGCATTAGAGAAACTATTATGAGCACACCCAGTATGACTATATTTAGCATCGAAAAAAATGAAGGCTTAGCGATTGTTAGCATGAACATCGAAGGCTTGCCACAAAACATCTTGAATGAAACGGTAGGTCGAGAGTTCGAAGCAGTGCTTGACAATATTGAGGCTGACAGTTCGTTAAGCTCGATGGTTTTTCAATCGACCAAGCCCGGTTGCTTTGTCGCCGGTGCTGATATCGGTCTGTTGCAGGGGATTGAAACAGAGCAGCAAGCAACAGATTCTTGTAATTTATTACAGCAATTATTTCAACGTGTTGCGGATCTTAAAATAACCACCGTAGCGGCGGTCGAGGGAGTGTGTCTAGGTGGTGGCTTGGAGCTTGCCATCGTCTTTGATTATCGAATCGCGAGCTCAGCCAAATCGACGCGTATCGGTGTACCTGAAGTACAGCTTGGCGTATTACCTGGCGCTGGCGGCACCACTAGATTGCCTCGAATGATTGCTTTGCCAACAGCCTTAGACATGCTCTTGACGGGTAAACAGCTTAACGCCAACCGAGCTAAGAGCGTCGGCTTGGTCGATAAGGTCGTATTACCCGAACTACTGCTCGCTACAGCGTTAGAATATGCCCGTAAAGGCAAACCTAAGAGAAAGCAGAGCTTTGTCGATAAAGTCATGAAATTCGGCCCGGTGCGTAGTTTTGTGATTTCAAAAGCTCGCACCCAAGCGCTGAAAATGACCAAGGGAAAATACCCAGCGCCGCTGACGATATTGGACGTTGTTAACAAAGGACTCGGCACCAGTTTAAATAAGGCATTAGATTTCGAAGCTCAAGGTTTTGGACAATTGTTGATGTCACCTGAGTCGCAACAACTGGTTAATATCTTCTTTGCAGTGACCGAACTAAAAAAGGACACAGGTGTTGATTCTGATGCAGTAGCACATGATATCAACAGTGTTGGCGTGCTTGGTGCTGGCCTCATGGGTGCCGGTATTAGTTATGTCAATATCGACAAAGCGAAGATCACAACACGCTTGAAAGACATCACCCACGACGGCCTTGCAAAGGGTGTTGAGTACGCTGGCAAAATAATTGATAAGCAGCTTGCCCGCAAACGTATTAGTTTAATTAGTCGTCAGACTACAATGGCCAGACTCACTGGCTCAATCGATTATCGTGGCTTTAAGAATAGCGATATTGTGATTGAAGCGGTGTTTGAAAGTTTAGACCTGAAACAGCGTATGGTTGCCGATATCGAAGCTTTGGGTGGAGACACTGAGACCATTTTTGCAACTAATACATCAGCAATTCCGATCGATGACATAGCCGCCAAAGCTCAATATCCCGAAAGAGTTGTCGGTATGCATTATTTTTCACCGGTTGAAAAGATGCCATTACTGGAAGTGATTAAAGGGGCTAAAACAGCCGATTGGGCGACGGCAACAGCGGTTGAGTTGGGCAAAAAACAAGGCAAAACAGTAATCGTTGTAAATGATGGCCCAGGGTTTTACACCACTCGTATTTTAGTGCCTTATGCAATGGAAGCCGTTCGTTTGTTACTCGAAGGGGTTTCCATCGAAGAAGTCGACGCAGCCTTAGAAGCGTTTGGTATGCCAGTTGGCCCGATTAAGTTGATGGATGAGGTCGGTATCGATGTCGGCGCGCATATCGTTGTTACCTTAAATCAAGCTTTTGGTGACAGGGTTCCATTGATAGAGGGCGTCGAGAAAGTTTTAGGTGACGGCCGCCAAGGTAAGAAAAATGGCAAAGGGTTCTACGATTACAGCGAGGGCTCTAAAGGTAAAAATGTGGATCGTAGTATTTACACAATTATGGGCGTCACTAACGCAGGCCGTACTGAGTTAAGCCGTATTGAGATCACTGACCGTATCGTCTTAACGATGCTTAATGAAGCGGCTTATTGTCTCGGAGAAGGTATTTTAAGAAGTGCTCGAGACGGTGATATTGGGGCTATCTTTGGCTTGGGTTTTCCACCATTTCTTGGCGGTCCTTTTCGATATATGGACTCTCTTGGTGCCGGCTCGGTGGTTGAGAAGCTTGAAAAACTTAGATCAATTCACGGCGCACGTTTTACCCCTGCGCCAGCTTTAGTTGAATTAGCCAAATTAGAGGCGGGTTTTCACGATTGATCGAACCTTTAAAGGAGCTGGTTTTAATGTTGCTTTATTATGGCGACGAACCGTTCCCGATCGATGATGTCATGCCATTATCAGTGATAATGCCGAGTCATTCTGAGCGTAGCCCAAGGATGTCTGTATCTTTTTGTAATAATTAGGTCTTCGGCTGCGCTCAAAATGATGGGCCTGTCCTTGTGAATAGTTGGTTATTGCTAAAAAAAATATTACGTAAACATTATGTACACGCGCTTCAGAGTTAAATCTGGGTTAGTCTATTTTAAAAAATAGAGTCATATAGAGGGTTTGTTTTAGGCGCCTTAAATTAGGCCATGTCTTTACAAACTAGACTAACAAAAGAGAGAGCATAATCTCTAATTTATTCTACCATTGTAACCACGAGAATTTTTATGTCAGATCAATTTAAACACCTACTTGAACCATTAGATTTAGGCTTCACGACTCTTAAAAATCGAGTAATGATGGGGTCAATGCATACCGGTCTTGAAGAGCAGCCAGGTGGCGTCAGAAAGCTTGCCGCGTATTTTGCAGAACGTGCGGCTGGCGAAGTTGGTCTTATCATAACTGGTGGTTTTGGCCCAAATAAGCGTGCGGCTACAAGCGCCCACGAAAAAGTGTTTAGTACCGACGAAGACTGTGAAGAGCATCGTGTAATCACCGATGCGGTTCATCAGGCAGGAGGCAAAATATGTCTTCAAATACTTCACACTGGTCGCTATGCCTATAATAAAAACCCGATCGCGCCATCGGCAATTAGAGCACCAATTAACCCCTCGGTCCCAGAAGCGGCCTCTGAAGAGGACATTGAACAACAAATTCTTGATTTTATTAATATTTCAGTTTTGTCGCAGAAAGCGGGCTATGACGGCGTTGAGATAATGGGTTCTGAGGGGTATTTCCTAAATCAGTTTATAGCCGAAAGAACAAATCACCGAGATGATGATTGGGGCGGTAGTTATGAGAATAGAATGCGTTTGCCAGTAGAAGTGGTACGACGTGTACGGCAGGCGGTGGGCGAAAATTTTATAATAATATACCGCCTTTCAATGCTAGATTTGGTTGAAGGCGGCAGTAGTTTTGATGAAGTAGTCACCTTGGGTAAAGCCATCGAAAAAGCTGGCGCAACCATTATTAACACTGGTATTGGTTGGCATGAGGCAAGAATCCCAACGATCGCAACTAAGGTACCTCGGGCGGCCTTCACATGGGTGACCGCAAGATTTAAAAAAGAGCTATCGATTCCACTGATTACCTCTAACCGTATCAATACACCTGAATTGGCAGAGGAAGTATTAGAGCGTGGTGATGCTGATATGGTTTCTATGGCGAGACCGTTTTTAGCCGACTCTGAATTTGTCATAAAAGCAATCGAAGGGCGCTCAGATGAAATTAATACCTGTATCGGCTGTAATCAGGCGTGTTTAGATCATGTTTTTGAAGGCAAGGTGGCTAGCTGCTTAGTTAACCCACGTGCATGCCACGAGACCGAGTTGAACCTTACACCAACCGAAGTACAGAAAAAATTAGCCGTTGTTGGTGCCGGGCCCGCAGGTCTGGCGTTCGCCACATCGGCTGCAGAAAGAGGGCATCAAGTAACGTTATTTGACGCTGCAGATGAGATCGGTGGCCAGTTTAATATTGCCAAACAGATCCCCGGTAAAGAGGAATTTTACGAGACAGTTAGGTACTTTAAGCGCCAAATTGAGCTCAAAGGCGTCGACCTCCGACTTGGGCATCGTGTGTCTACAGATGAGCTCAATAGTAGCGATTTTGACGAAGTTATAATGGCCACGGGAGTAACACCTCGCTTACCCAGCATAGACGGAATAGATCATCCCAAAGTACTTAGCTACCTGGATGTGTTGCGAGATAAGAAAGCGGTCGGTGTCAATGTGGCTGTTATCGGCGCTGGCGGTATTGGCTTTGACGTATCAGAATATTTAACCCATGAAGGCGAAAGTACTAGCCAGAATATTGAAAAATTCATGCAAGAATGGGGCGTCGATACAAGTATGCAAGCTCGCGCAGGTATTGAGGGCGTAGAGCCAGTTGTAAGCGCCTCGCCTCGCATGGTGACGCTGTTGCAACGCAAAGCAACACGTGTCGGTTCCGGCTTAGGTAAGACTACTGGCTGGATACATCGAGCAGGCCTAATGAAGAAGGGGGTATCTATGCTGTCAGGCTGTGAGTACCAGAAGATTGATGACGATGGATTACACATCATGGTTAATGGTGAGCAGCAAATACTCGAGGTCGATAATGTGGTTGTCTGTGCTGGACAAGACTCCAATACAATGTTGTCTGTCGGTCTAATCAAGCCATTCCATTTAATCGGTGGCGCTGATTTAGCCGCCGAGTTAGATGCTAAGAGAGCAATCAAACAGGGCACTGAATTGGCCGCTGTGATTTAACCGACCCACTTGCTCAGGTGTTAGTAAAGCTATCGTCTGATCTACCGAAATGCCAGTCATGTCTGATACCCGTAATGTCTAATATAAGTATCGAGCGAATACAAATCTGCTGCTCTAGCGCGCTTGAAGCCGCCGAGGTGTATTCTATCGTCTTTGGTCTAATGCCTTGTTGGGCGGGTAACTATCAACTTACTGAAGCCGGTGGCGTCCCTATCGAACAAGGGAAATCTGTTTGGTTTGCCCTTGATAATACTACTATCGAGCTGTTTGACACATCAGCTCGAGATAGCAACCAGGGTTTATCCTCAATTGTCATAGAAAACGGCGAAGAGCCACTTTCTGACTCGGTTTACGGTAGCCTCAGCGAGAGACAAACTGTTTACGTTTCGGATTCCGGCGCTGATCAACATCAAACTAGTTTTCAATCGGCAATCGATGATGATAATCACTATCGCTATTCATTAATTAATAGGTCGACCCTAGTAACTTCAGTCGTCACTTCTGCTGATTCAGTAGCCTCTATTGCGGCCGCTCAGAGGCAGATAAACGGGGTTGATCATATTGTTCTTTATGCTAGTAACTTTGAACGTGTTGACGCGAGGTTTGGTGCAAAGGGAATAGGCATTAGACTAGCGCTGGATCAACACGTTGCGACGTGGGGAGGGCGCATGCTTTTCTATCGCCCAAGCGGGCTCACCCTAGAGGTTATTATTGCTGATAGTAATGACAATAGACCTAAGCGCGCTAATAAAGCCGATTTTTTCTGGGGCATTGCTTACAGCGTAGACAATCTAGAGTCAGTGCATAAGCGATTAAGCGAGCTTGGTGTAGCATTATCAGATGTTCGTGAAGGTCGTAAACCGGGTACTCAGGTGTGTACTTTGAAAAGCCACTCAATCGGCGTGCCGACGTTGTTGGTTGGCTCGACCTAGTGCTTAAGACAAGTTGTTGAGCTCAGGTGTCTAACGTTAATTCGCTGAACTTTCAGTAAATCAAAAGGCCTTGCTTAACCGCTGACTAGTTCAGGCCTAAAACCAGAGATTATTTATGAACCTAATTTTAGTCGCTATCCCGATCTTCTTTTTAATGATTTTGATCGAATTAGCCTATGGAAAAATCAAAGGTAGCGATTACTATCGCGTTAATGATGCCCTAACCAGTTTGGCTGCTGGCTCGATAAGTCAACTGGTTGGTGTTTCAAAAGCACTGATTCCGTTCACAATATACATCGCTATTTATCAGCATTTTGCGCTATTTGATTTAGCTGATTCAGCTTTAGTTTGGGTGATCGCGTTCATACTCTATGACTTTTGCTATTACTGGAATCACCGCTTCGGCCATGAGATGAATTTGCTCTGGGCCGCTCATGTGATTCACCATTCGAGCGAAGAATATAATTTGACTACGGCTCTGAGGCAGACAGGTACTAGCTTTCTATCGTTCGCTTTCTATTTGCCGTTGGCCATTATTGGTTTTGATCCACTGATGATTATTTCGGTTGGTGCGTTGAATTTGATTTACCAGTTCTGGGTACACACGCGTCATATTGGTAAGCTTGGTTGGTACGAGTCATTTTTTGTAACGCCGTCAAATCATCGTGGTCATCATGCACAGAATACGGTCTATATCGACCGAAACTACGGTGGAGTTTTCATCATTTGGGACCGAATGTTTGGCAGCTATCAAGAAGAGCTTGATGATGACAAGCCAGTCTTTGGCATTCGTGGCGCAGTTCAAAGTTGGAACCCGATTGTGATCAATTTTCAAGTCTATCGTCAGTTGTTTGAAGACGCGCTGCACACCAAAAATTGGTGGCATAAGCTGACGCTGTGGTTTCGTAAAACCGGTTGGCGCCCACCTGATGTGGTTGACGCATACCCATTGGCTAAGAGTGACGACCTGAGTAACTTTAAAAAATATGACACTAAAGTGCCTGCGACTCTTAAAGCTCACGGCATTATTCAATACTTGTCAACGGCCGCAATCGGTTTAGGCCTATCCCTTAATTTCGCCAACCTCAGTCTGCCTGAGCATATGTTGATAGTTGTATTTGCGGTTCTCAGTAGCTTTTCGATTAGTGCTCTAATGGAGAATCAGCATTACGCAGGAGTATTTGAATGGTTGCGTTTGGCGATACTAATTACGGTCACTGTCTTGTTTCCTATGCCGCAGGCGCTATCTGTCTTTTTGATCGTTTGTTCGTTAGTGTGTATGCCCCTATTGTGGCTAGGGCGTAGCCAATCGAATCAGCTAGCGGTTCAATAAAGAGAGTTTTCAACATGCTTAAGCGGTTAGTTTGTTCAACGGTTTTATGTCATCGAATAAAGTGATAGCATCGCGCGCATGAATGTTTCAGATTTTTCTTACCAGCTCCCTGATGAGCTAATAGCGCAATTTCCGCCGGAAAATCGCAGCGATAGCCGCCTGCTTAAAGTGATGCTAAATCGCGAGTTTGAAGACGGCTTGTTCGCTTCCATTGTTGATGAGTTTCGAGTCGGTGACCTGTTGGTACTTAATAATACTAAGGTAATTCCGGCGAGAGTATTCGCCAAGAAAGATACCGGCGGTAAAGTAGAGATATTACTTGAGCGAATCACTGGTGAAAATAGCTTCTTAGCTCAGGTTCGCTCTAGTAAAGCACCGAGAATCGGCCAGCAGATCATTGCCGATCAAGACACGGTCACTCAGATCGTTGTCAGCGGTCGTCAAGGGCAATTCTTTGAATTGGTAATTCACCAAGACGGCAGCTTATTCGATTGGTTTGAGCGAGTAGGTCATATGCCATTGCCGCCGTATATAGAGCGTGCTGACAATAGTGCTGACGGTGATAGATATCAAACCGTATTTGCTGAGCACCAAGGCGCGGTTGCGGCCCCAACCGCGGGGCTACACTACGACAAACAACTGCTTGCACGCATTCGCCAGGCTGGCGTTCGTATAGAGACAATTACCCTGCATGTAGGCGCAGGAACCTATCAACCAGTGCGAGTTGATAATGTTAATGACCACCAAATGCATTCTGAAACGATCG